>CACOEZ010000003.1 GCA_902626385.1 uncultured SAR86 cluster bacterium | reverse complement strand
ATAGGAGAGATGTTTTTAAAACAAATATACTCTCAAGCTCCCTTAATATCTGATCCCTTGTTATATGAGTATACTGAGCATCTAATTTATAGGTTATCCGAATATAGTCAGGTAAATGATCGATACTTCAACATTTTATTAATTGATGATAACTCCCTAAATGCTTTTGCAGCACCTGGAGGCATTATTGGAGTTAATGGTGGATTATTTCTTAATGCGGATAATGAAGGTCAATTTGCTTCTGTATTAGCACATGAACTGGCTCACCTTAGTCAAAGACACTTTGCAAGAAATGTTCTTAAATCTAAAGACAGTAATCTGGCGTCAGCTCTTGTAATGGTATCCTCAATAGCTATTGCTTTAATAAGTAACAACCCTAATGCAATTGCTGTTGGACCTGCAATATTGCAACAGCAAAATTTAAGATACAGTCGTTTATTTGAGAAAGAAGCAGACAGAGTTGGATTTATGAATCTTGTTAGTGCTGGCTATAATCCAAAGTCAATGGGTGAAATGTTTGAAAACATGAATGATTTAAGGCGTCTATCAGGTGATTTACCTCCTGAATTTTTACTGACTCACCCCCTATCATCCTCAAGGATAAGTGATGCTTTTAATGCTGCAGAAAATATATCTGAGGAGGGAACAAAAAAAGATACACTTGAATTTTCATTAATGAAGGCTAGATTAGAGATTTATTACGAAACAATTCCTTCAAATTCTTTGAGGATATTTAAAGCTAGATTTGCTGAGAATCCTAATGATGCAAATAGCTATGGTTTAGCTCTTGCACATCAAAACAATAATGAATTTGATGAAGGAATAAATTTATTAAATAATCTTATTAAAAAATATCCTAAAAATTTAGTTTTAAATACGACTAAAGTTGACTATCTTACTCATTTTAGAGAATTTAACGAAGCTCTGAATCTTGTGAATAGTCTTCTCGAGATATCACCAAAAAATTATCCTTTGTCTATTTCAAAATCAAAAATATTACTTCTTACAAAGCGTTATTTTGAATCTGAAGAAATAATCAGAGATCAACTGCTAAGAAAAAATGATGATCCTGAGTTATGGTTACTTTTGTCAGAGATTCAAAGAAACAGTCAAAATATAATTGGATACCATCAAAGCAGAGCGGAATATTTCCTTCTATTGGGGCAAGACGAGCAGGCTTTAAATCAATTAGAATTTGCGTTGCAGCTTACTCAGAATAATTTTCAAGTATCTGAAAGAATAATGTCAAAAATTATTGAAATAAAAAAATCTTTGGAGGGTTCTAGAGGCTTTTAATTTTTGTATTATTTGAAATCTTAACGCCTAAAAAGGATAAATAACCAGCTATAGGAATTGCTAAAAGTGGGAATGCATTAGAGGCAATTGAGGTAAATCCAGCAATTTTAATTAGAGCACTCCCAGTCAAATCACCAAATCTGGATACAAATGTATCTATAAGAACTGATGATTTATATCTATCATTCACTTTAAATGTGCTGAAAATTATCTCTCTTGTTGGCTTATTTAATCCATATTCGAAAACTCTTAAAGTAACTGTTACTAGAGCAACTACTGCTATCGATGGGAAGATGCCATAAGCAAGATAGGCTAATAAAAATAAAAAACCATAGGTAAGCATAATTCCTTTGATACCAATTGATCTAATAAGAATATTTGTAAAAAATAATTGAATAATTAGAGTAAGTGGTGAAACTATCTGTTCTATAGTTGCAAAAAATGAAATACGCTGTTGCGAATCTGAAGACCAATCATCAATTATGCCTATTGCTGTTATCCATTGAAGTGTCATTAAACAAGTCCATATCCAAACATAAGATGCAATATTTCTAATTTCAGACTTATTCAATGCATTTTTAATTGAATCAAAACTGCCACCACCAATATTTTGTTTTTCAATGATGTTTTGGTTTATTTTGGATTTGGTAACTCTCATCGCAAGTATCATTGCCATGAAAAGTAAAATCGCGGCAGATAAAGTAAAAAACTCGAGACCAAATTCATCAAAAGAATCTGAAAACCTTTTTGAAATTTCCGAACCAAATAAAGCACCCAGAGATCCGCCTGCCATGATAACTCCATAAAAGCTTCTGGTTTTAGAATTTCTAAAAATATTTATTATTACGACCCAAAAGATTGAAACTACAAAAAAGGAATAAACATTACACCAAACATAAAATACTCTTCCAACCCAAACAGATTCTCCAATCCCAAGAAATTTCCATGTTGATAAGAAAAACATCAAATTTAATATAAGGAACGAGTAACAATAAAAAACAATCTTTGTTAAGTTTGTCTTAGATACTACCCAAGAATAGATGGGATTTATCAAAAGCATTGCAATTGCGCCTGCTGCTAAAAGATAAGGAAGGTCGTCTACATTTGCAACAGCCATTTCGTTTCTTACTGGCCTTAAAACATACCAAGATGAGAGAACAAGAAAAAATAACGAAGCTCCAATAAGTGATTCTTTTGAAAAAGTAGCCTTAATATTCAGACTTATTTTCTTTAAGTAGGATAGAAACATTTAAAAATATTATGCCCTATTAAATGGTGGGTCGCACAGGATTCGAACCTGTGACCAATTGGTTAAAAGCCAACTGCTCTACCAGCTGAGCTAGCGACCCACGTTGATATATTATAGAAGATGGAGATTATTCCATATTTTTCAATAACTGCAAGGCTAAGGATGAAGCAGTATTGTTTGGATATTCTCTTACTACAAAATTATACTTATCTTTAGCAGCAATTTTATTATTATTTTTGAAATAAATATCGCCAATCTTTTTGTGTGCCAAAGGTATTCTGTAATGACTTGGAAAGGAACTAATCAGCTCCATAAAAAAATCTTCAGATTTTGAAAGATTACCATCTATTAGAGAAATCTCGCCAAGCCAAAATAAAGCAAGGGGTGTTTTTTCATCATCATCAAAACTTTCAACAAAATAAGCAAATAAGTTGAATGCTCTCTCTAAATCTTGAGCCTCTAGAGCATCAATAGCAGATGTATATACCTGCTCTTTGCTTTTCGGATCCTCAATGCCTTTGAATTTAATATCAGCATTTAATGCGAGATCTTCAATATCATCTGAGGAGCTCTCATTGTTATCTGCAACAGACTCTTCTATGAGTTTATCAATTAAATAATTTTGCGATTCGATCCTATTTCTAAGTTCAGCAATTTCTGCTTCAAGTTCTTGAATTTTAAGGAACAAAATATCTGTTTTAGCATCCTCATTTTCGTTGGCAAAAACTTCAGTAATAAGGAAACAAGAAAGGAAAAAATTGAAAAGAAAAAACCTTTTATTAATCATTAATTAATTGATTTCTACTCTTCTGTTTTTTGAATAACTTTCTTCGTCTTGTCCAAGTGAGATTGGTCTTTCTTCACCAAAACTTTTTACAGTAATTCTATCCTTTTTTATTCCATTTAAAACGAGATAATCACTTACCGCCTCTGCTCTTCTTTGCCCGAGCGCTAGATTGTATTCCCGAGTGCCTCTTTCATCAGCATGACCTGCTAAAACAACATCTAAATCAGGATTATCATTTAAAGCATTAGCTACACTTTTGAGTGTTTGAAGAGATTTGGAAGTTAAATTAGTTTTGTCAAAATCAAAGTAAACAGTTGCATTTGCAAACATTGCTTTGCTGTCATAACTTATATTCTCATTATTGACAGAAGAGGCTTGTACTGTTTTTACATCACCTGAATACATTGTTTCTTCAGTAACATTCATACTAGAGCATGAAACTAAAAAGAAAATCACAAATAAAAAATTAATACTTAATTTAGAAAACATAATTACTCCATAGATTTATCTTAAAAAGCCTGACCATGAGGGCTCTCTTACTGATCCGCGATTAGATGGTAGTCTAAATTTAGCGCCACTCAGAGTAACACCAGCTAAAAGCCCTGTTTCGCCATCTTTTATAGAGTAAACTATAACATTTCCATTAGGTGAAATACTAGGTGATTCATCCATCTGTGAAACAGTTAATGGCCTTATAAAATTTTCGTTAAAATACTTAAGAGCAATTTGGAAATTTGTTGATGAACGATGAACAAAAATTATACCTTGATTGTCCGGTAGGTAAGAACCTTTTGCATTGTAATTGCCATCAAATGTAATTCTTTTTGGCTTCGAGTTTGATTTTCTAAGATCAAGTTCATATAGTTGAGGAGATCCTGATCTTCCAGAGGTAAACATTATTTTGGATCCTTTTGGTGACCATGTAGATTCAGTATCAATCGAATAATGATTAGTTAACCTTGTCAGATTTTTATTAGATAGATTTAGAATGTAAATTTCAGCGTTTCCGTCCTGATAAAGCGTTAGGGACAAAAATCTTCCATCTGGGGACCATGCAGGAGAACTAATTTGACTGGAATTCTCAACAACAACCTCTCTTTCACCTGTGGCAATATTTTGAATAAAAACTTTTGCCATTCCTGTTTCAAAAGATACATAAGCTACTTTTTTTGAATCGGGAGACCAAGATGGAGAAATTATTGGCTCAGAACTCTCTAGTAAAATTTGTTCATTCTCACCATCAGAATCTGCAACAACTAAACTATACTTGTCACTTTGAGTGACATACAAAATTTTTGTAGCTGCGATACCCTTTATTCCAGTAATTTCCTCATATATACCATCAGTCACATAATGAGCAAGCTGTCTGATCTTATTAGGAATACCAAAAACAGTTGAAGATCTTATCTTTAAACCTTTCTTAATATCATAAACCTCATAAAAAACATCGCCATTATTAATATTACCTAATACAAGATAATCAATGTTTAAAATTCTAAAATCATTAAAAACAATCTCTTCCTCGTTTTTCGGAACTGATAACAAATCAGCTGCAATAAACACAGTAAATTCTCCTGATCTTTTTAGATTGTTTATTACTATATTTTCAATATCTGAAGATAATTTCTTATCTCCTTTGAAAGGAAGGATTGCTACTCTATACGGGTCATCTGTTCCTTGGGTTATCTCTAAAACCAATTCTGAAGAAACGAAGCTTGAAAAAATTAAAACTATTAGTAGCTTTTTCATTTTGGATTAAACTTAATAAGTATTTGTTTGAAATTTGATAAATATAATGTTTGTGGGATCTGATCAAAAAAACTAAAAGACTCTACCCTCTCAACTGCCTTAAGAGCTGAATTATCAAATCTAATGTTCCCACTACTCTTAATAAGGTTGGCCTTAACAATCCTTCCATTTTTATTTATGACAAGTCTCATTTCACATATCAAACCATCCTGAATATTTATAGGCTTTCTCCATGCTGATTGGATATTTGAAATTATCATTGAACTGAAAGCATCTACTTTACTTTCGTCAGACTTTAGAGATATTTCTTTATCTTCATTAATCAAGTCTTGAATACTAAAAAGATCGAGACTCTGATCAAACGAAATCTTGTTCACATCGTTACTATCAGATATCTTTTCAAGAGATTCTTCAGCAAGTTGTAAGTCTTTTAATTTTTCTAATTGTTGAACATCAATTTTTTGTGAAGGCTCTTCGAATAAAAGATTAACATTAATTGGTTTGCTGACAATTGATTTTTCTGAGACTTCAACATAAAAAAAGCCTAGTAAATATAAAATTATCAAGGCATGAATCATAAATGACACAAAAGATGCTTCAAGATACTTTAAGTTACTCTGCATAACCAGTTGTCACAATTCCAATTTTTGAAATTCCTACACTTTGAACAGAAGCCATTGCTTTAGCTACAAAATCAAAAGAAACATCTTTGTCACTTTGAAAAACAACCTCAATTTCAGGATTTGCATCAAAAATAACTTTTGATTTTCTTTTTAGTTCGTCAAGATCAATTGATAAAGATTCATCGCCCACATTGATAAAATAATCACCATTTGAATTTATCGATATAACAAGTGGCTCACTTTGAACACTCATTTTAGTTGTATCTGTTTTGGGTAAATTTACCTCTATTCCTTGAATTAGCAAAGGTGACAAAACCATAAAAATTATTAGCAAAACAAGCATCACATCAATGTAAGGAACAACATTAATTTCTGCTTTTAAATTCTTCTTTTTTCCAAGCCGATAAATCATTTTTTTACAGCTTGTTTATAAAATATGCTTGCCAACTCCTCAGCAAATATTAAAGTACTCTGGCTAAATGATTCAGACTCTGAAATAAATTTATTAAAGGCTACTACAGCCGGTATTGCCGCAAATAGTCCCATTCCGGTCGCAACTAAAGCCTCTGATATACCTGGGGCAACTGCATTAATTGTAGCTTGAGTCGCATCAGACAACCCTTGGAATGAGGTCATTATTCCCCAGACCGTTCCTAGCAAACCAACATAAGGACTTACAGATCCTACATTAGCTAAAAATGATAAATGTTTATTCATCTCTTCTTCATCTGATGCTATTGATACCCTCATTGATCTATTAATACTCTCAAGATCAGATTCACTCATGCTCTCTTGCTTACTAAGAATTTTGAATTCCTCAAAAGAACTTTTAAATAAATTTATTGCACCATAGTTTCTTTCATCTTCAGATATATCTTTCATTAGAATATCAAGATCATCGCCTGACCAAAATCTCTTTAGGAAAGCGCTGTTTTGAGATTTGATCTTTTCAAAGAACCTATATCTCTCAACTATGACGATCCATGACAAAATAGATGCAATAAACAGCAAAAGCATTACAATTTTTACCACTATGCCCGCTTCTAAAAATAAATTTAATACCGATATATCATCCATAACATTGACCTAGTTAAAAATTAATAATAAATCATCTGGGAATTTTTGTGGTTTTTTTGTTAATAAATTTATAAAACAAACTTCGACCTCTCCGATAGCATGCTCCATATTATTATTTATGTTTACTACTTTCTGACTAAATATCATTCTGGCATCAGATTTTTTTTCAACACTAGATTTAACAGTGATTTCATCACCAAGTTCTGCTGCCGAAATGTATTTAATATTTATACTCTTGATAACAAAGGCTAAGTTGTTACTTTTAAGGTTATTTTGTGAAATATTATTCGCATACAAAAACTCTGATCTTGCCCTTTCAAAAAATTTTATATAATTTGCATGATAAACGACACCTTGAAAGTCAGTATCTTCAACATATATTTTGAAATTTAATGGCTTACACTTGATAATTTTTTTCATGCATCTCTATGTCCTCTTGAAATAATTCAAGAATAATTTGAATAAAGTCAGGCCATAATAAATCCAAAGTAACTAGATTATTTTTAATGTTTTTGTTTAACGAGCTTGCAAGAATCCTGACTTTAATTGGTCTATTATTAAATTTATAAACCAAGGCGGGTTTCATATTTATGCCAGACGATGAAGCAATTACTTGATCCCACCAGTCTGGTCTGGGTTCTGCTCCAGTTCCATAGGCTTTGCATTCAATACACCATGTTCCTAACATCAAGTCTGGAAGCTCTTTTGTTCTAGTCTGCTCTAAAATCCTTTTAACTGGGTTCTTAAGGTTCAAATCTTCGATAAGGGCATTAGCGATTTGCCTTTCAAATGCAGCGCCTTTATTTCTTGAATTAATAGACAAAATTATGCCTTAACCTCAAAATTTTCTGGAAACTCTGCGTTAGTGTGAACCTCTTGCACATCATCTAAATCATCCATAAATTCCATGATATTTAATACCTTTTCTGACATATCTTGGTCTAATTTAACAAGAGTTTCTGCTCTTAGTGTTAATTCAGCATTAGAATAAATAATATTTTTCTGTTTTAAAGCATTAATAATATCGTTAAATCGATTAACATCCGTTGTAATTTCAAAAAAATCCTCTTCCTCAGATAAGTCTTCTGCACCAATCTCAATTACTAATTCCATTAACTCCTCTTCAGAAAAACTTTTATCTAAGTGAATAATTCCCATTTTCTTGAAAAGATAAGATACAGAACCATCTGTACCAAGATTGCCACCAAATTTTGAAAATGCATGTCTTACATCTGAAACAGTTCTATTTCTATTATCAGACATTGTCTCGACGAGAATTGCTACACCTCCAGGCCCGTACCCCTCAAAAATAATTTCCTCTAAGGCTCCTGTCTCTCCTGTTCCAGAGCCTTTCTCAATAGCCCTTTTAATTGTATCTTTTGGCATATTTGCAGAATTAGCCTTCTCTAATGCTAGTCTTAATCGAGGATTATCATTAGGATCTGGTCCCTCTTTAGCGGCAACTGTAATTTCTCGGATAACCTTAGTCCATACTTTACCTCTCGAAGCATCCTGTCTTGCCTTTCTATGTTTGATATTAGCCCATTTAGAATGACCGGCCATATTCTACTCTTCCTTATGCGTGCTGATTATTTTAAGCTCTTCAAGTTGTTTTTCATCAACTTTACTAGGTGCTTCTGTTAAAAGGCATGCTGCGCTTTGAGTCTTTGGAAAAGCAATTACATCTCGGATATTTGTTGTATCAGTTACAAGCATGACAATTCTATCTAAGCCAAAAGCTATCCCACCATGAGGAGGACATCCCGAAGACAGAGCCTTTAATAAGAACCCAAATTTATTAGTTGCTTCTTCTTTTGAGATCTTGAGGGTCTCAAAAACAGTTTCTTGCATAGATTTATCAAAAATCCTAAGTGAACCACCTCCGATCTCATAACCATTTAGGACTACATCATATGCGTATGCTAATGATGTATCAGGATTATTTTTCAATTCATCTGAATTACATTGTGGCAAAGTAAACGGATGATGAAGTGGTGTTAGTTCTCCATCACTATTAGTTTCAAACATTGGAAAATTAATTATCCAGCACGGAGCCCATTTAGAATTGTATAAATTTAAGTCCAAACCGAGTTTTTTAATTAAACTGCTCATTGATAAATTTACTATTGTCTCGGAACCGGCACCAAAGAAGATTAAGTCATCTGATTTAACATCTAAATTATTCAATATGTTTGAAACCGTTTCTTTCTTGAGGAATTTTAGTATTGGTGACTGAATGCCATTTTCTATATCTTCAGCATCATTAATTTTAATATAGGCTAATCCTTTTGCACCAAGCTTAGAAACAAATTTGGTATAGTCATCAATTTGACCCCTTGTTAATGAATTTCCACCTGGCACTTTTAATGCAACTACCCTTGAATGTGTCTTTTTAGCTGGCTCAGAAAATACTTTAAACTCTTCATCTTTTACTAAATCAGCAATATCTACTAATTTTAGAGGAATCCTTAAATCAGGCTTGTCACAGCCATATTCATTCATAGCATTATTCCAATCCATTACCTCAAATTTTTCTAACTTGTCGCCACAAAATTTATTGATTATTTTTTTAATCATTTTTTCACTCACAGACATAATTTCTTCCTGAGTTATAAAAGATGCCTCTATATCAATTTGAGTAAACTCTGGCTGTCTATCTGCTCTTAAATCCTCATCTCTAAAGCATCTTGCAATTTGGTAATACTTATCAAGACCCCCGATCATCAAAAGTTGCTTAAATAGCTGGGGTGATTGCGGCAATGCATAAAAACTTCCGGGCTGAACTCTACTTGGGAGAATGTAATCTCTGGCTCCTTCTGGAGTCGCTCTTGTCAATATAGGTGTTTCTATTTCGTGAAATCCACTTTTTTCAAGATAATTTCTTATCAATGAAGTTATTTTTGATCTAGTGATTATTCTCTCATTCATTTCAGGCCTTCTTAAATCTAAAACCCTATTTTTTAGTCTTACATCCTCATTAACATCCTGATATTCATCAATTGGAAATACAGGGGTATTTGCTTTGCTGAGAATGGCGATATCAGAAACCTCTATCTCAATTTCACCTGTATGCATATTTTTATTTATAGTTCCTTCAAGTCTTTTTCTTACGCTACCTGAAACTTGAATAACATATTCATTTCTTATTGACTCAGCAATTTTAAAAGCTTCTTTATTGTCTGGATTAACAACTGCTTGGCATATACCTTTAATATCTCTAACGTCTAAGAAAATAACTCCGCCATGATCTCTTCTTCTGTGAATCCAGCCACAAATTTTTACTTCTTTTTTTATATCTGAAGAAGTTATTTCACCACAGTAATGAGATTTCATGATTATTCCCTTGTTAGTTACTAATTTTATCTTGTTTGGAGCCTTTCTTGGAGTCAGATTTAGAACTTTCTTTAGATTTATCGTTTTTGCGCTCATCTTTTGTGGATATATTCTTTTTTTTACCAGTTTTAAAGTCAGTTTCGTACCAACCACCTCCTTTGAGTCTAAATGATGGTGCTGAAACTAGTTTTTTAAGACTTCTTTTTGAGCATTTTGGACAAACAATCATAGGCTCATCATTAATCTTTTGAATAACTTCAATTTGATGTTCACAATCGGAACATTTATAGTCATAAATCGGCATATCTCTCTAAAAAAAGATAAAATTATAAACTATGTTATTTTCAAAGCTACTTTTACCAACTTTAAAAGATGCTCCTCAAGAGGCTGAAGTGATCAGTCACAAGTTAATGTTGCGAGCCGGGATGATTAAAAAAGTTGCTTCAGGAATATATACATGGCTTCCACTAGGGTTAAAAGTCTTAAAAAAAATAGAAAATATTGTTAGAGAGGAAATGGACGCCTCCGGTGCACAAGAAGTTTTCATGCCTATGGTGCAACCAAAAGAATTATGGGATGAAACAAAAAGATGGGAAAAAATGGGGCCAGAACTTTTAAGAATTCAAGACAGACACGAAAGATATTTTTGTCTCGGGCCAACACACGAAGAAGTTATCACAGATGTTATCAGAGATAATGTAAAAAGTTATAAAGAACTACCGCTCAATATATATCAAATACAAACAAAATTTAGAGATGAGGTTCGTCCAAGATACGGAATTATGAGGGGTAGAGAATTTTTAATGAAAGACTCTTATAGTTTTAATATTGATGAAGAATCGCTCCAAGAGACATATCTGACTATGCGGAATACTTATAAAAAAGTCTTGG
Organism: uncultured SAR86 cluster bacterium; assembly: GCA_902626385.1. GTDB lineage: Bacteria > Pseudomonadota > Gammaproteobacteria > Magnimaribacterales > D2472 > SAR86A. The sequence goes on along the minus strand of CACOEZ010000003.1, from coordinate 149,804 downwards.
AGCGAATTGGTCTAGATTATAAGATTTCTGCTGCAGACTCTGGCGCAATTGGTGGAGACAGCTCTGAAGAATTTCATGTCTTGGCAGAAAATGGAGAAGATACCATTGCGATTAGTGACTCATCAGAGTTTGCAATTAATACTGAACTTTTATTAAAAGATGGTGAAGATATAAATTCACTCGAAGGAAAACCCTCACCAGATGGAAAAGGTACAATTCAAATTAAAAAAGGCATTGAAGTCGGACATATTTTTAAACTTGGAAAGCTTTATGCTGAATCTATGAAAGCTAATGTACTAAATGCTGATGGCAAAGCATCCACATTACATATGGGATGCTACGGTATTGGTGTATCAAGGCTGGTAGCCGCTGCCATAGAACAAAATCATGATGAAAAAGGAATTATTTGGCCGCATAGTATTGCTCCGTTTGATATTAATATAATTGCAATAGGTTTTGATAAAGATAAAAAAATTTCATCTGCATCGCTAAAATTGCATGAAGATCTGACCGATATGGGTTATGACGTTCTGCTTGATGATAGAAAAGATGGTTACGGCGCAAAAATGAAAGATTCCGAGCTTATAGGAATTCCTTTAAATATAATTATTGGGAAATCATTTTTAGATAAGCAGGAAATTGAATTAAGAGGAAGGGATGGACAAACATCTTCCAATCCAATTGACGATATTAAAACAATACTAGATTTTTTTAAAAATAAGTAATCTTGTCAATTGTCTATAAAACTTACTTAATTCAATAACTCTAATAGATTATTTTTCTCATGAAGACTATGCAAATCATCACATCCACCAATGTGATCTTCATCAAACCAAATTTGAGGAACAGAGGTTTTACCAGCCTTTAATGCCATTTCGGCTCTAAGTTTAGAATTGAAATCTACAGAAATTTCCTTGTATGGAATTCCTAATTTTTTGAGCAATCCTTTAGCTTTGTAACAATATGGACAAGTTTTTGTTGTATAAACGACTACCTGTTTCACTACTTATATTCTTTTTATAATAGTTGCATTTGCAGTTCCGCCACCTTCGCATATTGCTTGTAATCCATATGTTGATTCTCTTCTTTCCATTTCATGCAATAGTGTTGTCATAAGCTTTGCGCCGGTCGCTCCAAGAGGATGACCTAAAGCCATTGCTCCACCATTAACATTAAGTTTTGATTTATCAGCTTTAAGATCATGTGCCCAGGCAAGTGGAACTGGAGCAAAAGCTTCATTTACCTCATATAAATCTATGTCTTCAATACTAAGGTTTGCAGTTTCTAGGGCTTTATGAGAAGCAGGAATTGGCCCTGTCAACATAAATACTGGATCATCACCAACAACTGAAATTGAAACAATTTCAGCTCTGGGACTAGATTGAATTTTCTTTAATCCTGCATCATTACAAATCATGACAGCCGCTGCTCCATCAGTGATTTGACTAGCGTTTCCTGCTGTAATGACACCACCTTCAGTGACAGGATTTAATCCAGCTAGTTTGTCTAAACTAGCATCAAATCTTATTCCCTCATCAGCCATTACCATTTCATTTATGCCTTCTGCGTTCTTTCCCTCTACAGGAAGTATTTCTCTATCAAAATATTTTGATTCTGTAGCATTAGCAGCTTTTTGATGACTCTCAAGGGCAAATTTATCTAAATCTTTACGAGATAAATTCCATTTCTCAGCTACAAGCTCAGCACCAGTAAATTGAGAAAAGAAAACGCCAGGATATCTTTCTTTCATTCCATCTGAATCAAATGGTAATCCGTGACCTGCATTGTATCCATCTGTAACTGCAGCCCCTATTGGCACCATTGACATAACTTCTACACCTCCGCCAACAACAATATCCTGAGTTCCAGACATAACTGCTTGAATCGCAAAATGGATTGCTTGCTGAGATGAACCACATTGTCTATCTACTGAGGTACCAGGAACTGATTCAGGAAAAGATGATGATAAAACTGAATTTCTTGCAACATTTCCTGATTGTGCGCCTACCTGATCTACACAACCAAAAATAACATCATCTACAAGAGCTGGATCCATGTCCAATCTGGTAACAAGTTCATCTAAAACTTTAGCGCCTAAATCAGCAGGATGCCATAAACTTAGTTTTCCGTCTCTTTTTCCACCTGCAGTTCTTACTGCTTCTACAATATATGCTTTCTCGGCCATAAAATAATTCCTATTAAATTAATTAACAGGAATTATTGTACCAAAAAAACTATTTGGATTTTGAAGTTATATAAGAAGACCTTATTTCTTTAATAAGTTTATTTTTAACTTTTGCATTTTCTTTCAGAAATTGACTGGCTTTTGTTTTGCCCTGTCCAATGCTTTCTCCATCAAGCTTATAAAAAGCACCTGATTTCTCAACTAAACCAAGTTTATTTCCAAAATCTAAAATCTCGCCTTCTTGATTAATACCAAGTCCGTACATAATTTGGAATTCAGCTTGTTTAAACGGTGGAGAGACTTTGTTTTTAACAACCTTTACTCTAGTTTCATTACCAGTAACCTCATCGCCCTCTTTCACAGAACCTATTCTTCTGATATCCAATCTTACAGATGAATAAAACTTAAGAGCATTTCCACCTGTTGTAGTCTCTGGGCTTCCAAACATTACACCGATTTTCATTCTAATCTGATTAATAAAAACTACTGTTGCACCTGATCTTTGAATGTTGCCAGTTATCTTTCTGAGAGCTTGAGACATTAATCTAGCCTGAAGACCTACATGATGGTCACCCATCTCACCCTCAATCTCAGCCCGCGGAACCAAAGCAGCAACTGAGTCAATAATAACTAGGTCAACACTCTTAGACTTAACTAGCATATCCGCAACTTCTAAAGCCTGCTCACCCGTATCAGGCTGAGACAAAAGAAGCTCATCAACATTTACGCCAAGCTTTTCTGCATATTGAGGATCCAACGCATGCTCAGCATCAATAAATGCGCATGTGCCACCTTCTTTTTGGCATTGAGCAATAATCTGAAGAGTCAGTGTTGTTTTACCTGAAGATTCCGGTCCATATATTTCAGTTACTCTACCTTTTGGAATTCCGCCAATTCCGAGTGCAATATCTAAACCGAGTGAACCTGTTGATATTGAAGGGATATCAAGATTTTCTCTATCTCCCATTCTCATAACAGTTCCTTTACCGAAATGATTATCTATATCATTTATTGTGTCTTTAAGAGACTTTCCAGTTGTATCTTTTGACTTAGGCATAATTTACTCCTTACTGTATATTTATACAGTATAAGTTAAATTTTAATTTTTTTAAACACTTTTATGTAAATTTAAATATTAGTAGGTTAAAATCTCATTTCCAAATTATGGCATACGTTGTAACAGAATCATGCATTAAATGTAAGTACACAGATTGTGTAGAGGTTTGTCCTGTTGATTGTTTTTATGAGGGGCCTGAATTTTTAGTAATTCATCCAGATGAATGTATCGATTGTGGTTTGTGTGAACCAGAGTGCCCTATTGAAGCAATATATGCTGATGATGAACTTCCTGAAAATCAGATTGAATTTATTGAAATCAATGCAAAATTGGCTGATGTTTATGAAAACATTACTGAAGCTAAAGACGCTCTACCTGATGCTGAAAACTTTAAGGACATTGAAGAAAAAGTACATTTTTTAAATATTGAAGTAGCTACAGAAGATACTGATTCATCTGAGATAAAATCCAATAACATTTTGCTTTACGATAACGGAGAAATAGTTTTAAATAATTCAAAATTCAAAATCGATGAACTTTCAACGGTCGACAACATAATTTTCGAAAATACATTGCTTGATAATTTAAAAAAAGATGAGATTGTTAATCTAGATGTTGAAGGTAAGGCATACCATGAATGGGCAATGAAGATTATGGAATTTCTCCAAAAGAATCAGTTTTCTAACGTGCAGATTAGAACTTTAAAAAAATAAATTTAAGCCAGCAATAAATATAAGTCCTGAGAAAAAGCTCATTAAATATTTGTTATATTTATCGACTAAATTATCTATCAATTTTGGCATCAAATATAAAGAAATAAGACAGCCAACTCCAAATGGTATTAAAGTGAAAAAATGTAACTCGGCCACAGCTTCAATTATCAATCTATATTGGCCTAATGTGACTAATATTGCACTACCAGAAATTCCAGGCACTAAGAAAAATGAGAAAGCTATAAAACCAATTAATGTTAAAAATAAAACATTAGTGCTTATTTCAAGATTTGGTATTTGATTAATTAGATAACCAAATAAGAGACCTAAGCCAATAAATAATAATATATTTTTGTTAATAGATATAAAATCCTTAACAACAATTAAACTTATTATTATCATGATTGTTGCAAGAAAGTTCTCAAATAAATCGTTATAGTTTGTATAAAAATATAAAACTAATTTTGAGAAAAAAATTACAGTTAATGCCATTGATGAAATCAATAGCAGTAGTAAGTCTAAATGAAATCTTGAAGAAACTTCTGATAGGTTGCCAGAAAAGTTCTTTATTCTTATGTTTGATAATATTTTTATGATTTTATTATAGATCCCAAATGCTACTGCAACTGTTGATCCAGATATCCCTGGTAATAGTTCGGCAATACCAATAAAAAATCCTGATACAAAGAATCTCAATCTTTCATTCATAAATCAGTACCATCGTTTGAGATTCCTGCCAACATTGGAACAAAAGTTACATCATCAAATGTCTTTTCCTGTACTTCTTTACCTTTTTTTGAAATAACTTTTAAAACTTGAGAGGTACCGCCAACTGGGATAACTAATTTTGCTTCGTTTTTTAAAATGTTTATAAGATCATCTGGATAAGATCTTGGTGCTGCGGCACATAAAATACCATCGTATTGGATTTTATTACTCCAGTCCGTATATCCGTCACCATGTTTAAATTTCACATTATGAATCTTTAAGTTTGATAGATTTTCACGAGATTTATAAACCAATGGTTTTATTCTCTCAATGGCATCAATTTCTTCACAAAAAAAAGAAAGTACAGCAGATTGATAACCGCATCCGGAACCTATCTCCAAAACTTTTTCAAATACTTTTCCCCTGGTATTTGTATGAGATATTAATAATTCTGTCATTCTTGCAACAATGTATGGTTGTGAAATTGTTTGTTGATAACCTATTGTGAGGGATCTATTTTCATATGCTCGAGATCTCAAGGCCTCGTCAACAAAGATATGCCTAGGCACCTGCGAAATCGCATCGAGTACTCTAAAATCCTTTATTCCAAGATCAAGCAACTTCTCTATCATTTCCTCTCTTACCCTTCTAAATGTAAAACCAGAATTACTCATTTATTATTTTTGATAAAGAATCGATGAAGGAATCAGAATTTAGGGAATAATCAAGGACCGATAATGAGATAAATCCATTTTTTATTGCCTCAGCATCAGTATCTAAATCCTCTGAAATAGGTTCACCAGAATAATTATAACGATATCTTTTCTTATTTTTTTCATTAGAAGCTAAGCATATTGGTTTTGGTGGAACTCCTCTTTTTGAAACAACAGTGGCTTTAGTTCCTTTGTACTCATTTTTAGAAATGTCAGGAAAATTAATATTTATAACCTTACCTTTAAATTCTTCAAAGTTATCAACAATCTTATGTATTATTTCAATAGACTTATTAGAAATAAATTCCATATCTTTTGCTTCATAGGATGCTACTGATATAGCTATTGGTGGATATTTTAGATTTCTTCCTCCAACTGCTGCACCAACAGTTCCTGAATATAAAACATCATTACCAATATTTGCTCCGTGATTAATGCCTGATATGACTATATCAAATTCAAAATCAACAATACTTAATAAACCAAAGTATGTGCAATCTGCAGGCGTGCCATCAACCGCAAATACTTTATCTGAAACTTCTTCAATCTCTATTTCTTTCAAGTAAGAAATTGCTGCGCTCATCCCACTACAATTATTTTTTGGAGCAATAATCCATACATCATGTTCTTTTGAGAGTTTTTCATAAAGATATTTAATATTCTTTGCATCAAAACCATCGTCATTCGTCAATAAAATTTTCATAATGTAGTCCTTAAGTTAACAGAACTCTGCACTGCTATTGCCTTGTTTCGACCTATAATTCCAATTTTCTCTGAAGTTGTAGCTTTTAAACCTATTTTTTCTTCTGAAATTTTTAGAATTTTCGATAAGGATTTTAAGACCTTATCTCTATGAGGATCTAGCTTGGGTTGTTCACATATTATGGTTGCGTCAACGTTATAGATCTCTAGATTTTTATTTTTAATGCTTTCTAAACAAAAATTTATAATTTCTTTACTATCAATATCCTTATTTAGTGGGTCTTTGTCTGAAAAATATTTTCCTATATCACCAAGACCAGAGGCACCAAGAATTGAATCAGCTATTGAATGAAGTAAAACATCACCATCAGAATGAGCAACGATTTTGAATTCACAATCAAGAAAATATCCACCCAAGATAATTCCATTGCCCTCCTCATATCTATGAAGATCAAATCCTGCTCCTGTTCTGGTACTAAATTTATTTAATAAATCTAAATCTGACTCTTCGGTAATTTTTATATTAGATCTTCTTCCTAAAATTCTTGATGAAGCAAAACCCGCATGTTCAAAAATAAAAGACTCATCAGGAATATTTATATTATTTTTTTCACATTCAATAATTCCGGTCTTGAGTTCTTTTAATTTAGAAATTTGTGGTGTTTGTACCAGTAAAAATTTGTTTTTATCTTCAGTTTTATCAAGTTCAGTCGTATTTTTAATAGAGTCATATATTGGAACATAAAAATAGGAGCATAAAGATTTATTAGAAATTATGTCTAAATAAAGATTTTCAATATCTTCTTGGTGAATATTGGGCCTTGCAGCATCATGCGTTATTACATATTCATAATCTTCAACTGAAATAGATTTTATGCAATTTAAGATTGATCTTGATCTAGTATTCCCACCTGTTACAAACTCTACTTTTTCATTGTTGTAAAAACTTTGCTCTTTTATAAAAGAATCATTCTGAGAAGTAGCAATGATAATTTTTGAAACATATTCTGACAAAATAAAAGGCTCTGTTGCTCTTTCTATTACAGATTTTCCATCAAGTGACATATATTGTTTTGGAATTTCAGAGCCAAATCTTTGACCAATTCCTGCAGCTGGAATAATTGCAAGTAGGCTATTTTTTTTCATTTTCAAGCTCTTTAATTTCTTCAAAGGTTATAAATTCCTCATTTGGATATGATAAATTTAAATTTTCACGTGCATAATTTTCGATATGATCATCTGAATTTTTTGCATTTTTAATCTCGAATTCTAGAATTTCATTTTCTTTTTTTAGTTCTTCATTTTTCTTTAGTTGTATCTCATTTTCTATTTGAAGTTGATTTCTTACTTCGTAGCTTTTGTCTCCAAAAAAAATATTATTAAATAGCATCACAGAAATGCTTGCTAATAAAAAAATTAAAAAAAGATAAGACCTTTTCATTTAAGATGAATATGGCTATTTTCTTCCTCAATCCAAAGCAATCTATTATATTTGGAAACTCTATCGGATCTGCATGGAGCACCTGTTTTAATTTGACCAACTCCAAGTCCTGCTGCTAAGTCTGAGATTGTTGTATCCTCTGTTTCACCAGATCTATGAGAGATAATTGATTTGTAACCATTTTCATTAGCACATGCAATTGTTTGAATTGTTTCAGTAATTGTTCCAACTTGATTAAATTTAATCAAAATTGCATTTGCTATGTTTTTTTCAATGCCCTCTAGAAGAATTTTCTTATTTGTTACGAATAAATCATCTCCAACGAGCTGACATTTTTTTCCAATCTTTTCAGTCAATAGTTCCCATCCATCAATATCATTTTCATCCATGCCATCTTCAATTGAAATTATTGGATATTTACCCACAAGATCGTTTAAGTATTCGACTAATTCTTCAGATGAAAATATTTTATCCTCTCCTTTTAAAATATATTTTTTCCCGTCGTAAAATTCACTTGCCGCACAATCAAGAGCAATGTTAATGTCTTTTCCAGGTTCCAAGTCTGATTCAGTAATTGCACTTATGATTAATTTAAGAGCTTCTTCATTATTTTTTAGGTTTGGTGCAAACCCACCCTCGTCTCCTACAGCTGAAGAATGTCCAAATTTTTCAATGATTTTTTTTAAATTCATATAAACTTCAGTTGACCATTGCATTGCCTGACTAAAAGATGATGCACCACTAGGAACGATCATAAATTCTTGGATATCTATATTATTATTTGCATGCTCTCCGCCATTTAAAATGTTAAGCATCGGCATTGGTATAGACTGGTCAATTTCCTTGCCATGAATCTTACTATACAGATGAGCAAAATGTTCGTGTAAATTTGATCCATTTGATGCAGACGCTGAATGAGAAACAGCCAATGATATGGCTAAAATTGCATTAGCTCCATATTCGGATTTATCATCAGTACCATCAGATTTTATTAAAATTTCGTCAATTAATTGCTGCTCGATAGGGTTTTTACCAATAATTGAAGGTCCTAAAACATTATTAATATTTTGTACTGCTTTGAGAACTCCTTTGCCAAGATATTCTTTCTCTGCATCTCTCAACTCTAATGCTTCTTTAGATCCGGTCGATGCACCACTTGGTACCATTGCAAGACCCTCAGTACCATCATCTAAAATAATCTTACATGAAATTGTAGGAATGCCTCTGGAGTCAAAAACCTGAATTGCTTTTGTTTCAATTATATTTGCCATGACTTATTTAATATTTAAATCTGTTTGGTTTTTTACAAATTCATCTAAATCTTTAATTTGCCTCAAAAAGTCTCCAAGCATTGATAGTGGCAATGCGCATGGCCCATCACATTTTGCATTATCCGGGTCAGGGTGTGCCTCCAAGAAAAGACCAGCAATTGATTGAGATATTCCAGCTTTTGCAAGACTTAGAACATACTCCCTTCTTCCATCAGTTGCACTACCCAGGCCGCCTGGTAATTGTAGCGAATGAGTAACATCAAAAATTACAGGTTTTGATAATTTTTTTAGGATTTGGAAATTTAAAGTATCAACAACTAAATTATTATATCCGTATGAATTACCTCTCTCACATAATGTTATATTCTCATTTCCAGCCGCAGAGCATTTCTCAACAATGTTTGCCATTTCAGGAGCAGACAAAAATTGTGGTTTCTTAAACTGTATTATTGAGTTAGTTTTTGCTGCTGCTTTAACCAGGTCAGTTTGTCTTGCTAAGAAAGCTGGTATTTGAATGACTTCACATACCTCACTTACAGGTTTTGCTTGATCGGGCTCATGTATATCAGTGATTACTGGAATATCGAACTCTTTTGAAATTTCGTCTAATATTTTAAGACCCTCATCCATCCCTGGTCCCCTAAATGAATTAATAGAGCTTCGATTAGCCTTATCAAAAGATGCCTTAAAAATATAATTAATATTTAGATCTCTTGATATTACTTTAAACTCTTCAGCGACCTTCATGGCTAAATCTTTTGATTCAAGAACATTCATTCCACCCATTAAGGTCATGTTTTCATTATTACCAATATTGAAGTTTCTTAATTTCATGTAATTTTTATTTTTTTGTTATAGTGCTTTTAATATAACTATTAAAGATTGGATGTCCATCTCTTGGATTGGATGTAAACTCAGGATGAAATTGGCATGCTAAAAACCATTTATGTTTCGGAATCTCTATCATCTCTACTAGCTTATCATCAATTGATGTTCCAACAACATCAAGTCCCATTTTAATCATTTGATCTTTATATTTAGGATTTACCTCATATCTATGCCTATGTCTTTCAACTATTTTATTAGTTTTATACATTTTATGTGAATTTGAGGACTTCTTTAATTTACATATTTGTCCGCCTAATCTCATTGTTCCACCTAAATCTGAATTCTTATGCCTTTTTTCTTTTTTTCCAGACATATCATTCCATTCTGTAATTAAGCCAATTACAGGAAATTTTGTTGTGGGATCAAATTCTGTACTGTTTGCTGCTTTTAATTTTAGAACATTTCTTGCATATTCAATTATTGCAACCTGCATACCTAAACATATTCCTAGATACGGGATATTATTTTCTCTTGCAAATTTACATGCAAAGATCATTCCTTCAACACCTCTTTCACCAAATCCTCCAGGAACTAGAATTGCGTCAGCATTTTTAAGAATTTTTTTAACATTTTTTGAAGTAATTTCCTCAGCTTCTACAAAGTTTATATTTACCTTTGCTTTATTTTGAATCCCAGCATGTTCTAATGCTTCGTTAATAGATTTATATGAATCTTTCAGTTCAGTGTATTTTCCAACAAACGAAACATTAACCTCTTTTTCAGGCAACAGCTTGCTTTTAACTACTCTTTTCCAGTCATTCAATTTTGGTTTTTTTGTTTTAACTTTCAGCTTTTTAAGAATTATTTCGTCAACTTTTTGCTTATTTAACAATATAGGAATTGAATAAACGGTATCAACATCATGCATTGATATAACATTGTCTTTAGGTACTGAGCAAAAAAGTGCTATTTTTCTTTTTTCTTCTTTTGGTAGCTCTTGTTCAGATCTACATACCAAAACATCAGGTCCTATTCCCAGGGATCTGAGCTCCTTTACAGAATGTTGAGTTGGTTTTGTTTTTAATTCTCCAGATGCATTTATAAATGGCACTAGTGTCAAATGGACAAAAGCCCAAGAAGAACTAGGTAATTCAAGTGCCATCTGTCTCAAAGCTTCAACAAATGGTTGACTCTCTATATCTCCAACAGTCCCTCCAACCTCAACTATTGCAATATCTTTATTTAATCCACCTTCCTTGATTCTTTTTTTGATTTCATTTGTTATGTGAGGAATAACTTGAACTGTTCCTCCCAAATATTTCCCCTTCCTTTCATTTCGAATTACAGTTTCATAAACTTTACCTGCAGTAAAATTATTCTTTTTAGATGCTTTAAATCTAACGAACCTCTCATAGTGACCCAAATCAAGATCGGTTTCGGTACCATCCTCTGTAACAAATACTTCACCATGCTGAAAAGGACTCATTGTTCCAGGATCTACATTTATATATGGATCTACTTTTATTAATGAAACTGAAAGGCCTCTGGATTCGAAAAGTGCTCCAATTGAAGCAGCTGCTATGCCTTTACCTAATGAGGAGACAACCCCACCAGTGATAAAAATATACTTAGTATTTGCCATCATTAAACTTATTCATGATGGGATAACAGAATAACAGATTAATTAATATTTTTATATATCTTTTTTACGCGAGATTTAACACTTGTCATCAAAAAATACGAAATTAAATCATTAGATTTAGCAATATTTGAAATAGGTAGTTTAGATGAAAAAAAAGTACACCAGTCACCAACCTTACAGTCTTTGTTGTCACTTATGTCAATTGTTGTTATGTCCATGCTAACTTTGCCAAATACACTTGCTTCATTATCATTAATATGAACTTTAGTGCCGTCTCTAATGGTGACAGGCAGGCCATCTGCATAACCTAAATAGACCGATGCAATTTTCATATCTTTTTCTGCAACTGCTCTACCATCGTAACCAACACTCTCGCCTTTTAATATTTTTCTTATGTTTATAATAGGAGATCGGAGAGTCATTGCTGTTTTGAGGTTATCATCGTCAATGTATCCACCGTATATTCCAATACCACATCTAACCCAATCATATGATTTTTCAGGATAATTCATAATACATCCAGTATTTGCAACACTGAGTGATATCTTTGAATGTAATTTTTCTTTGAGATCTTCGAATAATGAAAATTGTTTAGCATTTGAAATAGAATTTTTATCATTCGAAGATGCAAGATGAGTCATGAGAGTAAATTTAGTGTCTTGAAGATATCTTGAATAAATATCTAGAAATTCATCTATCTCAAAACCTAATCTGTTCATTCCAGTATTAACTTTGAACCACAAATTATTGTATTCTGAAAATTTCTTTGCAATATTAAATTGTTCTATGTTATGAACAACCATATCCAAGTTATTTTTTCTTGCTAATTTAAAATCACTCTCGTTATAAATTCCTTGCATTAATAATATTTTTTTATCTGAGAGCTTTCTTATCTTTAATGCCTCATCAGTCCTAACTACCCCATAACCATCTGCAAGGTCATCAATATCTCTAACAATATTTTCAAGATGATGGCCATAGGCATCAGACTTTATGACAGCCATAAAATTTGAAGATTTATTTAATTTTTTTTTTATATAGGATATGTTTTGCCTAAAAATATTAGGATCTATTATTAGTTCAGAGTTTAATGTTGTCATTCAAAAGATTCATAGAAACTATCAGTAGAAAAATTTTCAAATCGAGTAAATTCTTTTAAGAATGTGAGATTAATAGTTCCTATAGGGCCATTTCTTTGTTTTCCAATTATAATTTCGGCTTTATTTCCCTGTTCAGAGTCTTCGTTATAGACTTCGTCTCTATAAATGAAAAGTATGACGTCTGCGTCCTGTTCAATCGCCCCTGAATCTCTTAGATCCGCCATAATCGGTCTCTTGTTTGGCCTTTGTTCAACTGCTCTATTCAATTGTGACAATGCGATTACAGGAACATTAAGTTCTTTTGCAAGTGATTTAAGCGACCTTGATATTTCTGATATTTGATTAACTCTATTTTCTGTTGATAGTGGTAATTGCATAAGCTGAAGATAATCAACAACAATTAACGACAAGCCATTTTCCTCAGTTCTAGCCAATCGTCTGGCTTTTGCTCTTAACTCCATGGGTGACAGTATTGAACTATCATCGATCCAAAGCGGAAGATTTTTGAGCTTTTCACTTTGTTGAAGCAAAATTCTTAACTCTTCATCTTTGAGCATGCCTGATCGAACGTTTTGTTGATCAAGCTTACACATCCCGGATAACATTCTTGTTGTCAAAGATTCTCCTGGCATCTCTAAGCTAAAAATAAGCACAGCGCCATTAGAATCATCATCAAGTAAAACATTTTCAGCAATATTCATTGCGAAAGAGGTTTTACCCATACTGGGCCTGCCAGCAACAACAATAAGATCGCCCTTTTGAACTCCTTGAAGTTTATTATCCAAGTCTTTAAAACCGGTTGAAGATCCTATAAGTCCCCCAGATTTATTAGACAGCTCATGTAATCTGTCCATTGTTGAAGGAACTAACTCTTTCATTGACTGCAGACTTGAGTCATTTTTATTTGTTTCATCATTAAGAGCGAAAATCATACTTTCTGCTTTATCAAGAAGTGAGACGCCATCCTGACCTTGAGGATTAGAAATTAACTCAGAAATATCTGAATTTGCTTTCATCAACTTTCTTGTAATAGATCTTTGTCTTATTATTTCAGCATATGCCTCAAGATTAGCAGCAGATGGAGTGGACGTTGCTAATTCAATTAAATACTCTTTTCCACCTACTTTGTTGAGTGAGTTTTTATTATCAAGCTTTTCTGAGACTGTAAGAGGATCAAGAGGCTTGTTTTCCTCAATGAGTTCTGACATGGACTGAAATATAATTTGATGATCCTTACCATCAAAATCATTATCTTTTATAACTTGAATAACTGTATCAAATCTTTGTGTTTCGAGCATTAAGCCGCCCAAGACAGCTCTTTCAGCTTCCCTGGCTTGCTCATTTTGATTAATATTAATATCAGACATGGAATATGATTTTTACATCATATTTCAAAATATACAACTACTCTGGAGATACTTTTACTAATACTTCGACACTAACTTCAGGATGAACACTGATGACAATATTATGTTCACCGGTTTCTTTAATTGGACCATCCGGAAGTTGTACTTCACTTTTATCTATAGAAATATCGATGTTTGAAAATGCATCAGAGATTTCACGCGTGCCAACAGAACCATAAAGAGCGCCTTCTTCTGTGACAGGAACTAGAATTTCGCATTCTGAACCTTCAATCGACTCGCCTCTTGCTTTAGCTTTAGTTAATATATCTTCAGACATTGCTGCTAGCTCGTCTTTTTTTGACTCAACTTCCGCAATATTAGATTCGCTTGCAAATGCTGCTTTTTTTTGAGGGATTAAAAAATTTCTCGCATAACCTGAGTTGACCTCAACTATGTCACCAATTTCACCAAGTCTTTGAATTTTGTCTAAAAGTATAATTTTCATTATTTATGCATATCAGTATATGGGATTAAAGCTAAAAATCTTGCAATTTTGATATTCCTGGTAAGTTTTCTTTGATTAGACGCAGAAACGCCAGTAACTCTTGCAGGAATGATCTTACCTGTTTCTGTAATGAATTGTTTTAATATGTTTACGTCTTTGTAATCGAAAATTTTAGGAAGTTCATATTTACTCATCTTTTACCTCCTCATCAGAAACAGGTGCATCTTCTGCATTTTCAGATGCTTTATCACTTTCTGTATCATCAACTTCTTTGATATTTTTTACTTCATCATCTTTTTTTACTTGAATATCCTCAACAGGATTATCGTCAGAATCTGCTTCCTTTTTCTTTGTTTTTGATTCAACTAATAAATGAGAGTCTTCGCCATTATGTTCTTTGACCACAATAAAAAGATGTCTAATAATTGACTCGTTATATTTAATTTTATTTTCAATATCAATTAGTTTTGAAGGATCTCCCTCAAGATTAAATAAAAGGTAATGACCTTTATTGTGATTATTTATTGAGTATGCAAGCTGACGTCTGCCGACATCTTCTTTCTTTAAAATGTTAAATGAGTTATCTGAAAGTAAAGAATCAAAATCTTTCATAAATGATTCCATTTTGTTAGAAAGATTAGGATTTAATATTATGACTGCTTCGTATTTGTTCATGTTTTCCTTATGGTTATAGATTTTTACCTAATGCAAAAACCAAGGAAAAAGCATTCTAATTGAATTAAAATTTAATTTCAATATTCACTTTTTACAATTTTAAGAAGTTTTGAAAAGAAGCCTTGATTCTGCTCGGCTAAAATTTCATTATTGAGCTGTTTGTTTCCGTGTTCAATTAAGCCTATAGATGTAGAATAAATTGGATTTTGTAAAATTGTTTCCATGCCGTGAAAATTTGAAGGAATTCCAAGTCTTACAGATGTCTGAAAAATAGACTCTGCCAGCTCAACAACTCCCTCCATTTTTGAAGTCCCGCCAGTAAAAACAATTCCAGCAGAAATTTTATCTTCAAAACCATTCCGTATGATTTCTGCTTTTATTAAATCAAATAATTCGGAATATCGTGGCTGAATTATATCTGCCAAAGAACTTCTAGATAATTCTCTAGGTGGCCTGCCGCCAACTCCAAGCACTTCTACGGTTTCATCGTCTTTAGTAAATTCTGTCACTGCGCAACCATGCTTTTGTTTGATATCTTCAGCCTGTGGTGTTGGAGTTCTAAGTGCTTGAGCTATATCGCTTGTTACTTGATCTCCAGCAATTGGAATAACGCCTGTGAAAACGATTGAACCAGAATTAAATATAGCAATGTCAGTTGTTCCTCCACCGATATCAACCATGCAAACACCAAGATCCTTTTCATCACTGGATAGAATTGAATGAGAACTTGCTAACTGCTCCAGGACAAACCCGTCTACACCCAAACCGCAATTTTTAATGCATTTTTCGATGTTTTTGATTGCACTATTTGCACATGTTACTAGATGAACTTTAGCCTCTAATCTAACTCCAGACATGCCTAAAGGATCAAGACTCACTTCTTGGCCATCAATAACAAATTCCTGAGGTAAAACATGCAAAACTCTTTGATCAGATGGTATTGATACTGCTTGAGCAGAGTCAATTACTCTATCAACATCATAAGAAGTTACCTCTTTATCTCTTATTCCAACAGCCCCTTGAGAATTTAAACTTTTTATATGATTTCCAGCTATGCCTACAAAAACAGAGCTAATTTTTTCCTCAATCATCGATTGAGCTTGTTCGACAGCTTTGCTAATGGCGTCAGTTGTTGCGTCGATATTTACAACGACGCCCTTTTTTAACCCACTTGATGGATAAGCTCCGAGAGCAACTATTTCCAATTTATTTTCGTTGTTGTATTTGCCAACGATACAGACGACTTTAGATGTGCCAATATCTAGGCCAACTATCATATTAGAATTTTTATTCAGTGCCATAATTTAAAGCAACTCCATCTTTATATCTAATGTCTATGATACTAGGTATTTTTCCATTCTCGAACAAATAATTCGAAGTATCTATAAAATTTTGTATTTTTGTATCTGATAACTCTTTTCCGAAACGTATTACAGTACTGTCAGTGAAAATTTCCCAACCTTTTGCATAGCTATATACAATTTTTCGAGTCGCATACCTTGACGAAACGAGATTAATGATCTGTAAAATTTCTTGAAGGTTATTCTCAGAACTTTCAACATGAATTAAATCTCTTTTAGACATGTCAAAACTAAACTTATTTAAGTTTTCATCGTAAAAAAATTGGTTGTTTAGTACAAAAATTGGTTTTTTATTTTTGATGTTAATAAATATTTTATTTCCAAAGGGTTTTGAAATGATTGAAAAATCCTGAATCCAATCCTGATCTTTAATTAATTTCTCAATATCACTTACTGATTGCATTTTTTGTAAATTTTTTATTAATCTTGCCTGGGACTCAAACTCAAATCCAGATTCAAAATTTATATTGATATCAAGCTGTTTTGCATAGAGGTTTATTGATGAGAAGCTTAAAATAGATATAAGAATTATTTTAAACATATCAAAGAATTTTTTTAACAACCTCTTCGTATGATAATCCTAAAAAACTGCCAGATTTTGGAACGCAGCTGTGAGTTGTCATACCTGGGACAGTGTTAACTTCAATAACATGAAATTTTCCTTTTTTGTCTTGCATAAAATCAACTCTTGCCCAGCCATTACATTCAAGGACATTAAATGTCTTTAGGGCAACTTTAGATATTTTTGCTAGGTCTTTGTCTGATAAATCTGCCTCAGCAAGAATTGTTTCATTAGAAATATACTTTGCATCATAATCATAGAAATCATTATTTGTTCTAATTTCAATTGGAGGAAAACACTCATTTTTAATTATTGTTACAGTATATTCTCTTCCCAAAATTCTTTCTTCAAATATAAACTCTCTTGATTTGTTATGACACTTATTTTTAGCATCTTCAAACTCTTCAAAATTTGAAATTTTAAAAATATCTATACTTGAGCCGTCCTCAGACGGTTTCATAAAAAGTTCTGAATAGTATCCATGTTCTTCATAAAAGGATACAAAAGGATTGAATGACTCCTCTAGATTTTTACAAGATATAAAATTTGGGGTTTCTAAAGAGTTTTTGATAAGCAACTTTTTGCATAATCTTTTATTCCATGTATTCTTGCATCCCTGAGAATTTGAACCGGTATATTTAACTCCAATTGACTCTAGTTTGTCTTGAAGAATACCACTTTCACCTTCAAATCCGTGGAGAGCAATAAATATTTCATCAAATTTATTTAATTCGTCTAAGCTTACTAAATCTTTATAGTCAATTATCTGAGAATCATGACCGATGTGAATAAGTGCATCATTGACTCCGTTTCCACTTTTTAATGATATTTCTCTTTCAGGTGAAGAGCCTCCGCATATTACAGCAAATTTTCTAATTTCATCCATTTTTTATACTTTCGCAAACTTTTGAAATGCTCCCTGCTCCTTGAGTAACC
Organism: uncultured SAR86 cluster bacterium; assembly: GCA_902626385.1. Taxonomy (GTDB): domain Bacteria; phylum Pseudomonadota; class Gammaproteobacteria; order Magnimaribacterales; family D2472; genus SAR86A. The sequence continues at coordinate 132,059 of CACOEZ010000003.1, read as the reverse complement.
AAAATATCATATGAGTCTTTTTTTAATTTTATAAAATCAATAATATCATCGTCATCTTTTAAGTGGGTAACGTCCTTGTGGCCCTTTTTGATAATTGATTCTACAATCCTTTTGGAACTTATATCTCTTATTGGTTTCTCACTTGCAGAATATATATCAAGCAATATCAAGCAATCCGCCATCATCAGAACATTAACAAAGTCATCAAAAAGTTGTGCAGTTCTTGTATACCTGTGAGGCTGAAAAATCATACATATTTTTTTATTTGGATATTCTTCTTTTATTCCGTTTAAATTACATCTTATTTCAATTGGATGATGTCCGTAGTCGTCAATAAGTGTTATCTTTTTTGATTCTATATTAACTTTATGTTTCTCATACCTTCTTCCTACTCCAGAAAAATCCGATATAGCTTTTCTTATTTTTTCAATACCAATTTGTTCCTCTAGCGCTACAGCAATTGCAGCAGATGCATTAAATACATTATGTTTGCCTGGTAAATTTAACAGAAAATCATATTTAGAATTATTTTTACTGTCATAGATTGTAAAATTTTGACTTCCTCCCTTGCTCTCAATATTTCTTATTACATAATTACAGTCAGTTTCTTCGCCAAAAGTTATCATCTTTCTTGCGATTCTGTTTGAAACTTTTAAGACATCACTATCATCACCATTCATGACTACGTAACCCCAGAAAGGAATATTTTCAAGAAAAGTTACAAATGAATCTAATAAATTTTCAAAAATATTGTTGTAATGAACCAGGTGATCGTTATCAATATTTGTTAATACGACTACATCAGGTTGTAAATGTATAAATGTTCCATCGCTTTCATCAGCTTCTGCAATTAGATATTTGCCTTTTCCAAGATCAGAATTCTCATCAGTGCTGAGAACTTTTCCTCCCACAACATATGTTGGACTTAAATCAGCAACGTCAAAAATTTTTGCAATCATGCTAGTTGTTGTAGTTTTTCCATGGCTTCCAGCTATCGCAATACTTTCATAACCAATCATCAAGCTTCCAAGCATCTCCGCTCTTGGTATTACAGTTATGGATTTATTTTTTGCTGCAATTAATTCCGGATTATCAGCTTCAATTGCTGATGAAACAACCAACAAGTCAGCTCCATCTATGTTTTCCTCACAATGTCCATGAAAAACAACTGCACCATCTTTAGCAATTTTTTTTAATTCTTCAGAAAAATTAATATCAGACCCTGAAATTGAATACCCTTTTTGTAAAAGAACTCTTGCAATTCCTATCATGCCAGCACCACCGATACCCACAAAATGTATATTTTTTACTTTTTCTAATTTTTTCACTTTCTACTCAAGTAATGATTAATATTATCTAAAATTTTTTTCGATGCATTAATATGAATTTTCGAGTTATTTTTTTTCCAATCTTTATACAAGTCATTATCAATAATTGTCTTTATCTTTGCTGTTAATGACTCTAATGATTCCTTTTGTTCATGAATTAATCCCATTTTTTGATCAAAAATTAATTTTGCATTTTCAAGTTGATGATTATCAATTGAGTTTGATAATGGAATCATTAAGACCCCTCTTTTGAGAGAAGTAATCTCAGAAATACTTAATGCTCCTGATCTAGATATAACAAAATCAGACCATAAAATTTGCTCAACAGGATCATCATAGAAATCCCTTACCTCAGCTTGCAAATTATATTTTGCATATTGGTCTGAAACTTCACTTGATCGACCACTTCCACTTTGATGCTTAATATTTATATTAGAAAAGTTTTTCAGTGCAATTGGAACAGAGGAGTTTATATATTCAGCACCTTGGCTACCACCCGTAATATAGATATTAATTTTATGATCATCAACGGTCATTTCATTCTCTTCAAACCTTTTAAATGATTCTCTTATTGGATTTCCAGTTATTATTGAATTTTCGATATTTTTGATAGGCATCCCTAAAAAATTTATTTTTGAAAAATTAGATAAAAGTTTATTAGCTGAACCTAAAACTGAGTTTTGTTCATGAAGAAAAATTGGTTTTTTCAATATCCAACATGAAATTCCAACTGGAACAGTAATAAAGCCTCCAAATCCTATCATGGCATCAACTTTTTCAATTCTTAGAATATTTAATACTTTAAAAATATTTACGATAATTTGAAATATGACCCTTATCTTTTTAAATATACTTTTTCCTCGAAAGCCTTCAATCGAAAGTTGATATGATTTTATATTCAAATCTTTAAAAGCAATTTTCTCTATATTTGAACCAGTTCCAATAAATATGACTTCGTGATCATTACTAATAATTTCATTTGAAAGTGCCTGAGCTGGATAAACATGACCTCCAGTTTTTGCAGCAACAACCATAAATTTCATAATTTAAAATATCTTATTCTCATTATTAATTCTCAGTGCAATTCCTATCAAAGACAACATTATTATAATACTTGTCCCTCCATAGCTTATGAATGGAAGAGTAAGACCTTTTGTGGGCAAAAGACCAATATTGACTGAAATATTAAAGATAGTTTGTATTGTAATTAAAAGAAAGATTCCAAAAACTGCATATCCTTGAAAAAGTCTACCTTTATTAAAAGATTCAAATGATATAAATATTAATCCTACGAAAAGTAATGCAAACAAAATTATTAAAAAAAGGCCGCCTATTATGCCAAGCTCCTCTACAAGTATTGCAAAAATAAAATCAGTATGTGCTTCAGGAAGATAGAAACTCTTCTGGAAGCTATTTCCAAGTCCAACTCCCAACCACCCACCTTGACCAATGCTAATGAGAGAATTTGATAGCTGCCAACCTGCATTAAGTACAACATCTGCTGCGAATGGATCTGTAAATGCCAATACTCTTGCAAGCCTCATTGGTGATGAAGAAATCGCAAGATATCCTAAAAGCACTATTAAAAGAACCAATAGACATAATTGTGTAAAAGATATGCCAGCATAAAAAAGTATTCCCACTACTAAAATACAAATAATTGCGGTTGTTCCTAGATCTGGTTGTCCCATTACTAAAATAGAAATTAAAAAAAGTAAAAATAAAGGTTTTAAAAATCCTCTCAAAGAATCAATCTCTGTAATTCTTCTTACTGAATATCCGGAGATATACAGTATTAGACTGAATTTACAAATCTCAGATGGTTGAATGTTAATTGGGCCAAGTCTAATCCATCTAATACTTCCATTGACGTTAGTGCCCACATCTGGAACAAAAAGGATAGCAAGCAAAAATATACTAACTAACATAAACAACCAATCAATTTTAAATAAAAAATCAGATGGTATGAATAAAAAAAATGTCATGATTAAAAGTCCAATCCCAACAAAAAGAATTTGTCTTTGTGCGAAATAAAAAGGATTATTTGTCATGTCATCTGCTATATAGATACTTGATGAAGCTACCATGATTATCCCCATCATAAGTAAAAATATTACAGGAATAATTACGAAAACATCATTATTGTTAATCTTCATTTAAATTGAGTATTTTTTGAAAATTTTATTAAACACATCGCCTCTCTCTTCAAAATTAGCAAAGTCTTCACCGCTTGGATAACCGGGTGAAAAAAGAATATTCTTACAAATTTTCTTGCTATTTAATGATTTAAAAACTTCTTCAAGTGTCTCAAAAATTTTTTTATTACTGTGCTTTATACATTTATCTATCTGCTTAGAATGCTTACCAAATATGTAAATTTCCTCAGGCCCGAATATCTCTATTTCTCTATTTCCCTCTTTTTTAGGGTCACCACAAACTATCAAAATATATTCTGAGTCAAAAAATTTTTTATTAGTTTTTTTGATTGCGTATTTAAGTGCATGAAAATTAGTAGATTTAGAGTCATTAATAACTTTCTCTGAAATTATTTGGTATCTATAAGGTAAATTTTTAAAAATAATCTCTTTTGCATCAGTTTTAGTAATCCATTTAAATAACTTACAAGGATCTATTTCAGATTTTAAAAATTTTTTTGATAAAAGAATCTTCTCTTTTGCTTCTTTATATGATTCGAAATCACCATGATAGTCTAAATGGTCAACATCTATATTTAGCAAAATTCCGAAGTCTAAATTATTTGTAATCATTTTGTCCAACTGAAAACTTGAGAGTTCTAGAATTGAATATTTACTACTATTTATGCTGTCCAGCATTGGATTTCCAATATTTCCAATTAAATTTACAGAATCGAAATCCTTAAATAGCTGATAGAGATGATAGGCGGTTGTACTTTTTCTATTAGTTCCTGTGATTCCTATTTTTATTGAGTTATCTTCTCGGAAAAATAAATCTAAATCTGTGAGAACATTTTTATTTTTGCATAAAATATCATGATAAATATCTTTTGGAATTCCTGGACTGCACAAAATCTGATCGTATTTAGTTAAATCATATTTTTTACTATACTTTTTAATATTCTTATCAAATATGTCAAATCTTAAATTCTTTTTATTTAAGTATCTCTCAAATGATTCACCGGTCTTACCATAACCATATATGAGAGATTTCATTTCAACTACCTAAGCTTTAATGTTGATAAAGCAATTAAAATTAGAACTAACGTAATTATCCAGAACCTAACAATAATTTTTGGTTCAGCCAAACCCTTGAGTTCATAATGGTGATGAATTGGTGCCATTAGGAAAACTCTCTTACCTCTTGTCTTAAATGATATGACTTGAATTGCAACACTCAAAGTTTCAATTACAAAGACTCCTGCCATTATGGCAAACACAAGTTCATGTCTTAGTATGATTGCAATAATTCCTAAAATAGCTCCTAAAGCAAGAGAACCAATGTCGCCCATAAACACCTGAGCAGGATATGTGTTATACCATAAAAAACCTATGCCAGAACCTATAAGTGCACCACAAAATACTATCAGCTCTCCTGATAATGGTAAGTGAGGAAGATATAGATAATCAGCAATTAATTGATTACCCATAGCATAAGCAATGAGGCCTAGTGCACCACCTATCAAAACGGAAGGCAAAATTGCTAGGCCATCAAGACCATCGGTCAAATTTACAGCATTTGAAGATCCAACAAGCACAAATACCCCAGTAAAAATAAATAAATATGGTGACATTGGAATTATTAGATCTTTAAAAAAAGGAACTATGAATGAGATTTCTGGAATAATTTCTGCAGAAAAATATAAATAAGTTATTGATATTAATGAAATAAATGATTGAAAGATTATCTTCTGTTTAGAAGTAAGGCCGTCTGAGTTTTTATTTTTAATTTTTAAATAATCATCAAAAAATCCTATAACTGAAAAACCAACAGTAACTCCAAGAACAACCCAAATATATCTATTTCCTAGATCTGCCCAAAGTAAAGTTGAGGTTACTAGAGAAAATAAAATTAACAGTCCACCCATGGTTGGTGTTCCTGTTTTCTTATGATGAGAAGATGGGCCATCTTCCCTTACGTACTGCTCGAACTGGAGCGATTTAAGAAAACTTATGATCACAGGACCCATTAAAATAGAAATTATTAATGCTGTAAGAGTGCCTCCTATTGTGCGTACTGTAAGATATCTAAGAACATCGAATCCAGGATCAACTGAGACTAAAACTGTGCCTAAATACTCAAACATTAATAAATCTCTCCATCCTCATTCCTCTTGAGCCCTTTATTAAGATAACATCATTTTTTGATATATTCTGAATTAAATAATCTTTAAGTTCATCTTCTTGATCAAAAAAAATTCCGTTTTTCCCAAAGCCGTAAACTGAATACTTTGCGAGCTCTCCGAAACCAATGAAAGTATCAATTTTTTTGGTGTACGCATATTGACCAACCTCCTTATGCAAGCTTCGTTTATAGCGCCCTAATTCCAACATATCACCTAGAATCAAATAAGTTTTACCATTGTAATTACTCAATAAATCAATAGATTTTTTTGTAGAATCCGGGTTTGCATTATAGGTATCATCTATTAAGGTTGAATTGTTTATCCATTTTGATTTTTTTAATCTTGATACAACGAACTTTAGGGAATTTATCTCCTTTGAAAATTCATTAAGATCCTTTTTTAAATAATAATGAGCTGCGCAACTAGCAAGAATATTCATAACGTTATGTTTACCCTCTAAATTTGAAGAAATTTGTATATTGTTTTTAAGATATTTTGATTCAATAAAGAAATCTACTCCGATACTAGTTAATTTTATATTTGAAGGATAAAAATCCGCAGAATTTGTAAGTCCAAAAGTAATCACATCAATGTCATCTCTAATACTTCTCCAATATGCGAGATGTTTTTGATTACAATTTGGTACTATCAGACATCCGTTCTTTTTGATATTGCTAATAATTTCAGATTTTACTTTTAATACACCTTCAATATTTTTTAAATGCTCAAGATGGGAGTGTCCAATATTGGTAATAATTCCGATATGAGGATTTAGTATTTTACTTAGATAATCAATATCTTTTAGTTTGGATGCACCTATTTCATATACTAGATACTTTGACTCTCTAGAAGAATTAAGAATACTTAATGGTAATCCAATTTGGTTATTAAAATTTTTTATAGTGCTTGAAGAATGATCAAGTGTTTTAGCTATGATATTAGTTGTAGTTGTTTTTCCATTACTGCCGGTAATTGCAATTACTTTCCCATCGTAATTTTTAATAATATTTCTACAGATTTTTCTGAGGGTCTGAATGGTATCTTTTACATAGATAATTCTTTTGTTTGTGTTATTTATAAATTTTTTATCATCGACAAAAGCAGTTAGAGCTCCATTTTTTAGAGCATCTTCAGCAAAATCATTTCCATTAAAATTGTCGCCTTTTATTGCGAAAAATAAGGAGTTTTTCTTAATTTTTCTTGTATCTATTGAGATGTTTTTAAAAGAAGAATGTTTTTTTATTTTTATTTCAAGATATTTCTCAAGATCATGTGTGTTAGTTATAAATTTCATTTATAACCTCATGATCACTATAGTTGATAAACTCTCCTTCAATCTCCTGAAATTGTTCATGGCCTTTTCCTAATACAACTAAGCAATCATCTTTGTTAAGCATATCGCTACCTTTTATAATAGCCTTTTTTCTGTCTTTAATTGCAATCACCGAGTCCAATTTATTATCTTTTTTTGAATCCTCATAGATTTCTTCAAAGGTTTCATGCCTTATATTATCGCTCGTAAATATAACTTTTGAGGAATACTTTATGGCTGTTTTAAGCATTTTTGATCTTTTTCCTTTATCTCTATCACCGCCGCATCCAAATACAACTATAAGATTATCAAAATATTTTTTTATTGAGCTTAAAAGCGAATCCATAGCATGCTCATTATGCGCATAATCAATGATGACATTATTAGAGATACCTTCTATGAGCTCTACTCTGCCAATTGGTAATTTTAAATACCGAAGATTATTGGTTGAGCTATCAGAAAATTCATCAAAACCAATTGAACAAATAGCAAAAACTAAATTTTCAATGTTGAATTCAGGAAATAGATCGCATTTAAATCTATATTTTTTTCCTATTTCATGCTCCTGACTTTTAGGTGGATTATTAAGTAATATATAAAACTCAGATTGTTTAATTGAAGATTTTTCTATTTTGAAAAAAATATCTGCAAATAAATTAGTATTACAGATTGTTTTCAAATTAATTTTATTTTTCTTTAAATAACTATAATCACTAGAATAATCTTCTAACTCGGCTTTTATAAGCATCACATTAGACTTAGTCTGAAATATACCAAATTTTGCATCTCTATATGACTTCAAAGATTTATGATAATCAATATGGTCATTGTTTATATTTAATATAGAAGCTGAATTAAAGTACTCAATGCCAAGAAGTCTATCCTGCTCGAGTGCATGTGATGAAACTTCAATACAAATGTTCAGGGAGTCCATGTCCGAATTTGCAGAACTCACAATATCAAATAATTCAAAAATACTTGGAGTTGTTTTAGTCGAAAATGATGTTTGTATTTCTTTATTATTATGCATAACTCCAAGAGTACCTATATAGATCGATTCATAACCTATATAGCTCAGTAATTGATGGCAAAGAAATGCAGAGGATGTTTTTCCATTTGTTCCTGTGAAAGTAAAAAAATTATTATTATTTATGTCAATGCCTTTTAATTCATTTAGGAATTTAATAATTAGCTTATTTAGATCTTTTATGTAAAAAACTTTATTGCTATTCAGTTCATAATTTTTATCATCGTGAACTGCTATTGCTGCCCCATGATTAAGTGCCTCCTCAACGTAATTGCTTCCATGTTTTTTTGTCCCCAGTAACCCAAAAAAAATTGAATCTTTTTTAATTTTTCTAGAATCGTTAGTAGCATGAGAAATATTAGTTCCTTTTGGAAATTTCACTCCTAAAATATCTTCCAATTTATTCATCTTCAAAATATCCAAGATAATTTAAGGAGCTTTCAGCAATTTTTGCAAAAACTGGAGCAGCAACTACGCCGCCTGAGTAAGAATTTAATCCAGGACTATCAATTGAAACAAATATTGTTAAAGATTTTTCACTCAATGGAGCTATTCCTATGAACGATGCTCTGTATATATCCTCAGCATAGCCTGCTCCTCTTCTGATTTGATGAACAGTTCCAGTTTTACCACCCTCTGAAAAACCTTTAATGTCTGCTGCCTTTCCAGTTCCGTCTTTTACAACCTGCCTTAGTGCTTCTAAGACATAATCTGCAGAATCAGCTGAAATTACTTTTCTAGAAATATCTTCATCATTTTTAAGTAATTTAAAATCTTTTAGATACCCATCATTTGCAAAAACTGAATATGCAGACGCAATCTGAAATGGACTTATAGTTATACCATATCCATAACCCAAACTTGCTAATTCTTTATCAGTTACCCTCTCTTTAATATTCATATATCCAAATGCCGAAGATGGAAAATTAAGAGATACTGGTTTTGTGAATCCATATTCAAAATAATTATTCTTTAAATTTGAATATCCTAATTGAAGTGCTATTTTTGATGCTCCAATTTGACTTGATACGGCAATAATTTCTTGTGGTGTTAATTGCTCGTGATTTTTAGAGTCCACAATTATCTTATCGTCTAAATTTAGTCTTCTTGGAATATAAATATCCTCATGTGGTGAAATTAAATTTAAATCAATAGCTTTTGATAGAACAATTGGTTTTATTACAGACCCTAGCTCATAGGCATCTACAAGCGCCCGATTTTTTTGAATTTTTCTATTTGGATTATTTGGATTGTATGATGGATAGCTAGCAATTGCTAAAACTTCACCCTTTTCATTATCTAGGATAACAACAGTTCCTGCTTTTGCTTTATTATTTTTGATTCCTTCAACCAGGTACTTATATGCATAAAATTGAAGAGTTGCATCAATTGTTAATTGAATGTCTTTGCCCTTAACTGCCTTTTTAATTTCAATTGGTTGGACAAATACTTCTTGTTTTGCGTTTTTAAAATATTGTTTTTTTCCACCTTCACCTGCTAACAAACTATCATAACTTTTTTCAAGACCTTCTTGTGCTCCATCTTTTCCATAAAAACCAACTAGAGTTGCTATTTGGTCACCAAGTGGATAATGTCTACTATGTCTAATCTCTATTTCAAAATTAGATAAGCTTAATTTCTTTATAAGATTAATTTCTTTTTTTGAAACGTTTTTTTTAAGTAATGTCTTTTTTTGATAACTTTCATCGATGAGTTTAAATTCAAGATCTATATTCTCAGCCAACTTTAATAAATCTGATTTCTTAAATCCGTTAAGAGCATACAAATCATAGTTAACTACTGAAACAGCAAGAGGAAAGTTATTCCGATCAAATATAGTGCCTCTGATTGGAATTATATCTTTATATTTAATATATCTTTTATTTCCCTCGTTTTGAAGAAAATTTCCTTCACTTATTTGAATTTGGAAGATTTTAAAAATTATTGTTACAAAGCAAAATAAAATGCAAATAGATATTAATGAAAATCTCCAATTAAAATTTTTTATTTTATTTTTCATTTTTAATAATTTTTGTTGGTCTTTTTTTCTCCATGCCAAGATCTTGCTTAGCTATTTTTTCTATACTTGCTGGAGAATTTTCAACATAAAATTGTGTTATTAATTTCAAGTTAAGATCCTTTAAGTTGTCATGTTCAATCTGTAAATTCTCAAAATTATTATGTAGTGTTGTTATTTCCCATGACAGCTTAATTTTTTCAAGACTGAGAAATAGAACAAGAATATTCATAATAACAAAATAGGATATTTCTTTTCTATTGATCATATTTTTTGAAATACCCTCATTATTGCACTCCTTGATCTTGGGTTTGTTTTAATTTCGTTATTCGATGGCCTTATTTTTTTTGCAATACATTTGAACGTTATTATTCTTTCATTGTTTAATGGAATATCTCTTGGATAGTGTTTTTCCTTTGGTTTAAAGCAGTTTTTAATAATATTATCCTCAAGCGAATGGAAGGCAATTGTTACAATTATCCCGTTCTTTTTAATAATATGTTGGGCTGATCTTAATGATTCTTCTAATTCATCAAGCTCATTGTTTATAAAAATTCTGAAAGCTTGGAATGATTTTGTAGCTGGGTGATTTTTCTTTTGTTTTTCTGGATAAATATTCTTGATGAGGTCCGCTAATTGGATAGTTCTAAGAATAGGGTTTTTTTGTCTTTCAGAAATAATCTCTTTTGATATTAGCTTGCCGTGCTTTTCGTCGCCATAGGTATATAAAATTTTCATTATTTCAGATTCCGAGGCTTTGTTGATCCACTCAATTAATGATTCACCATTGGTATTATCAAATCTCATATCAAGTGGACCATCCTTATTAAAACTAAAGCCTCTTTCAGGATCATCAAAATGTGTTGAGCAAGTTCCTAGATCGTATAATATGCCGTCAACACTATTTTCCTTGAAATACTTATTTAAATTACAAAATGAATCATGAATTATGTTGAAGTTTTTTTGACTTATTTTTTTTGCAAATTTAATTGCATAAGGATCTTTATCAAAAGAGGTTAAGAATCCATTTTTATGTATTTTTTCTAAAATATTTTTTGAATGGCCGCCTCTCCCAAAAGTACAATCTATAAAGGTGCCGTCATTTTTCTGAACTAAAAAATCAATAGATTCTTCCAGCAAAACTGGAAAGTGAAGCATTTTAATCTACTTGTTTTCTCATAAAAGTCGGCACATCAAGGAAATCTATAGCCTCTGCAGACGATGTGCCAACTTTTTGACTTGTTTTGTCTTTATCTAAACCAACCGGATTTAACTTCATAGATGGTTCATTGTCTATTACTAATGATGGTGCTCTTTGATCTACTCCAGTTGCTACAATAGTGACTTGCAAGTCATCTCCCAAACTATCATCGTAGACTAATCCGTATATTATATTTGCATCTTCGCTAACAATTTCGTCAACAATATCTGCAACTTCAGTTTGATCTCCTAGTGTTGGTTTCTTAGCAGTGATATTTACTAAAACGCCACGTGCATTTTTTAAATTTATATCTTCAAGAAGTTCGCTTTTAACAGCCATTGTACCGGCTGCTTCAGCTCTATTTTTGCCGCTTGCTCTACCAGTTCCCATCATGGCAATACCCTTTTCAGACATGACAGTTTTTACATCAGCAAAATCAACATTGATGTGTCCTTTTTTCATTATGATGTCAGAAATTCCTTGAACTGCTCCCCTTAATACGTCATCAGCTTTTGCAAAAGCTTCTTGCATAGGTGTATCTTCACCAAGAATCTCATAAAGTTTTTGATTTGGGATAGTAACGAGACTATCAACTTCCTCAACCAAAGCTGCCAATCCTTTTTCAGCAGCACCCATTCTTTTTTTACCCTCAAAGCGAAATGGCTTTGTTACAACAGCTACTGTTAGAGCACCAAGTTCTTTAGCAATAGATGCAATTACCGGCGCAGCTCCTGTCCCAGTTCCACCACCCATTCCAGCTGTTATAAAAATCATATCCGCTCCACTCAATAGTTCTTCTATTGCGGTCCTATCACTCTCAGCTGCTCGTCTACCAATATCAGGATCAGCTCCTGCTCCCAGTCCTTTGGTGAGGCCATTCCCAAGTTTAAGTGTTATAGCACCTTCTGCTGTAGAAAGTGCTTGCGTGTCAGTATTTGCGCATATAAAGTCAACCCCATCAATATTATGGTTAATCATATGAATTACAGCATTACCGCCGCCGCCGCCAACGCCAACAACTTTAATTTTTGCATTTTCAACAGCTTGTCCAATTACTTCAAAATTCATCGATTTCCCCTTTAAAATGACATTTCTTTTATGCTTTCCGGAAGTACAACATCTAATATCTCAGTAGATAATGAACCGCCTGTTTGTCTCATTTCCCAATTATTTATATTCCAAACCTCAAATTTATTGCCCATACCAACCAGAGCGATCTGTTTTTGATCAGTTATTTCAGAGTATTCTTGAAGATCTGAAGGAATCCTCACCAACATCCTTCCTTCAACATCAATTTCTGTTTCATATGCATTTCCAAGTATTGTCCATTGTAAATTTCTTACAATTGGGTCTAACCCCTGAAGAGATTGAAGTTTCTTTGATATTTTTTCCCACTCTTTATCAGAATAAATCTTTAAAGATGGATATTGAGGATCTTTTGTTATAACAAGTGCGCTCTGATTTTGATTTCTAAAATCATTTCTATATCTAGCAGGAATAGCTATTCTGCCTTTCGCATCCATAGATAATGAATTAAATCCAAACATTCACAAAATATAAAGACTTTTTGCACACATTGCAACACTTTTACACACTTTTTCACACAATGAAAAACCATAAAAATGCTTAATAAAATAGAATGAGTTGGTTTATAAGCCGGATTCTGTTAAATATGATCATCTATCTCGATATTATGTTGCCATAATATTCTAGCAACCTACCCAAATCCAAAACGAGCAGCTTTATAGGATTTCTATTTGGTCTTGCTTCGGGCTGGGGTTTACAATGCCTTAAAATGTTACCATTTAAGCGGTAAGCTCTTACCTTACCTTTTCACCCTTACCATAATGGCGGTTTATTTTCTGTTGCACTATCCGTAAGCTCACGCTTCCCAGGCGTTACCTGGCGCCCTGCTCTATGAAGTCCGGACTTTCCTCTAAAAAATTAGCGATCATCCAACCAACTCAAGGATTATTATAAAGATTTTATGATTCTTTGAGAAATTTATAGATCTCCCTCTTATTTTGCTTAGTCAATAAAGAAATTAATTTTGCAGCCTCAGAAGTAGACATCTTAGACAGAAACTCTTGTTTAATCTTATTATCAATTTTAACGTTAAATTTCTTATTTGACTCTCCTTCAACTATTAAAACAACCTCTCCCTTTAAAGGAATATTGCCCTTATAGATTTCTTTAAGGACGTTTTTACAATTATCTGTGACTATTTGTTCATGGGCTTTTGTCATTTCTCTACAAACTGAAATCTTTCTTTCTGTATCAATAAATTTAGATAAAGTTTTTAAAGAATCTTCCAATCTTTTTATTGATTCAAAACATATTGAAGTTTTATTTTCGATAGCGATTTTTTTAAATAATTCTTCTTTGGCATTTACTTTTCTAGGAATAAAACCGTAAAAAGAAAATTTGTCTGTTGGAAGTCCTGAAATTACCAAAGCATTTATCACGGCTGATGGACCAGGTAATAAAGTATATCTAATATTTAAATTATTAATCTCTCTGATCAGTTTGTATCCCGGATCTGAAATGGCAGGAGTTCCTGCCTCGCATGCAAGAACAATATTTTTACCATTTTTTAATAGTTTAATGATTTCTTTCGAAATTTTTTCTTCATTGTGCTCATGAAAACTTTTACATATTTTTTCGCATTTAATGTGTTTTAAAATTTTTTTAAAGCTTCTAGTGTCCTCAGCATAAATATAATCTGAGGATTTAATAGCATCTATTGCTCTCAATGAGATATCATCTAAATTACCAATTGGTGTTGATATTAAATTTAACATTTATATATGCATAATAAATTTATGAAATTGAGCTTAACATTTATTCTATCTTCATTAATAGTATTTATTAGTTCATGCTCGACTATTCCTGAAGAAATAAACACTACTTCAAAGTTAATGCAAAAGGATGATAATCTTTTTATAAATAGTCATTTCAAAAATCCTGTTGACGAAGATGTGGTTATAGCTCTCACAAACGGTTACAAATTAAAGAAAATTGATGCTATAGAAAAAGAATTAATAATTTCAAGTATCGATGATGGCAACATTAAAAGAGGATACGTTAATAACATCGAGGCAATGCTTAATAGCTTAGAAAAAGTCTTAACAAATGAACTAAATCTTGAAATAAACACCAGTGAAAAAAATAAAAAAATAATCCTTGAATCTCTATTAAAGGATGAGATGACCTTTTCAATATCTTTTAATAAAAATTCATCAAATTCAATTAGTAATGATGTTCTTTATTCAAAATTAAGTTTTTTTTGTCAAAGCTTTATTGATGAACAAAAAAGCATATTAGAAAAAAGTGTGTTTGAAGATAATTCCTCTTTTAAGAAAGTCGTAATAATTTATTCAAATAAATTCGATAACGCCGTAAATAAATTAAGGCTTAAATATCCTAATCAAATTTATATCGAAATTGATGACAAAAATTTTGATATGGCAATACAAGAAGTTCTTGAAGTAAACAAAAGCAATGAGAGAAAATTGTTAATTTCAAAGCTGGATAGAGATATTGAAATTGAACACAACCCTAGAATAAGAAAAGATATTGATAAAGTATATTTTTTAGTTGATTATGCTGTTGGTAAAGCTGTAGCGCCATCTTTAAGAAATTATTCTATTGAACTTTCACTTTTCTCATCAAGCGAAATTTTTCATGATGCAAATAACTTAAATGATCTTGCTGATTTTGAAAATATTTTAATTCCAGTTCCTAAAAAATTCATAAACAAAGCTAATGAAAAAAAATTCAAAAGTTTAAAAGGAGAATTCGAAAGTCTTCTTTTAGAAGATTACATTACTATTGAGAAAATAATAAAAAACAACTTATTCAATATGCCATATTTATTAAACACAGGTGATATTATTTTTAGAAAAGATAGATGCCTAAACAGGAATATGAAATTTTGGAAAATAAATATTAGTGAGTTTACTAATCAGTCTTGAGATCCCTTTCAAGAGAAGAAAGACTATCTAAAAACCCAGGTCTCTCAAATACTGCTTTTTGATAATCAATAAGTGGTTTGAGGTGTCTATTTACTGGAAGTTTAATTCCAACTGATGGAAGCCTCCATAAAATAGGTGCAAAACAACAATCAACAAGTGTAAATTCATCACTCATGAAAAATTTAAATTCTTTAAAAGTAGGTGCAATAGATGATATTTCATGAAGTAATTCTTCTCTGATTTTCATCAACTCTTTTTCTGATTTATTTCCCTCAATTAATGAGTCCACCATTGGACACCACTCTCTGTCTATTCTCAGCATTAATGTCCTGCTGTTAGCCCTTGCAACAGGATAAACTGGCAAGAGGGGTGGATGAGGAAATCTTTCATCAAGGTATTCCATCATTACAGATGGGTCATGTATAGCTAAATCTCTATCAACTAAGATGGGTAATTTATGATATGGACTAATTGATAAAATTTCATCTGGGGTTTCTTCTGGTTTAGCTTCGTTAATTTCTGCCGAAATATCTTTTTCAGCAAGAACTATTCTTACCCTTTGACTATAATGGTCGTCTCTATCTGAATATAAAATCATGCTTTCCCCTTTTTCATATTGTAATCTTTATGGAACTCTCTATAAAGCAAAGAGGACAATGCTGTAAAAATTAAAAAATAAAAAACTACGTACCATCCTATTCTTTCTCTTGTTGCTTTAATAGGCTCACCGACATAAACCAAAAAATTTGTTAAATCATATATCAGCGAATCAAATTCCTCTTTGTTCAAAGCTCCTGTCCCCTCTTCGACTTCCAAAAATCCACACTTCTCTTTTGTAATAGTATTTCCTTGATCATCTCTTTTTTCACCGCCGTTTTTAGCTAAAACAGGAATATCTTTACAAACAAGCCTCTGATTACCCTGCAAAGCCATCAAAACATTAGGCATTGCAGTACCTGGATAAACCAAGTTATTAACTCCATATTGTTTTGAAGCGTCTTCATAATAGGCTCTAAGATATGAATAAATCCAGTCATCGCCCTTATATCTTGAAACCAAAGTCAAATCAGGCGGCGCTACTCCAAACCATTTTGCAGACTCCTCTTCCGGCATAGACCCAGTCATCAAATCTCCTGGTTTAATAGATTTATCAAAAACTAGGTTCTCAAAGAATATATCTTCGGGTATCTGGAGATCGCTAGCTACTCTTCCCCATCTTGAATACTTTAAAGAATGACATCCATAGCAATAATTTATGTATGTTGCAGCACCTCTCTGCAAGGATTCAATATCATTTAGTGAGTATTTAAATACGTCACATTCTCCGTAATCTTTGCAAGGGCCTCCTTCGGCAGAATGACTAATTGATGAAAAAAATAATGTGACTGTTAGAGCAACAAATTTAAAGATTAAATTTATTTCTAACTTGAAAAAGTTCATAATCTGTCAGGTACTTCCTTTGTAGTTTCATATTTTGTGTATATCGGCATTAACAAGAAATATGCAAAATAAATTACAGTACACACAACACTCATTGTTTTTCTGACTTCAGTTACTCCAACTGTTCCTAAATATCCCAAGGTAAGAAAACTTACACCAAATAATGTGATAGCAATTTTACTGTATATACCTTTGTATCTGATTGAAGCGACTTTGCTTCTATCTAACCAAGGAACAATAAAGAATATTGCCACCCCTGCAGCCATAACAATTAGTCCACCTAGTGGATCTGGTATTGCTCTTAGCATTGTATAAAATGGCGCATAGTACCAAACTGGAGCAATGTGATCAGGAGTCACCAAAGGATTAGCCTCTTCAAAGTTAGCCATTTCAATAAAGTAGCCTCCTCCCTCAGGAAAAAAGAACATTATTATTGAAAAAACTGTCATAAAAACACCTATAGCAACCAAGGCATTTAAAACTTTGTAGGGAAAGAATGGAACACTGTCGAGAGGAACGCCATCATCATCAAGAAATTCCTCTATATCAACCCCTTCTGGATTACCAGCTCCTACTTCATGTAAAGCAACTAAGTGAAGAAACACCAAAGCTATTAAAACAAGGGGAAGAGCAACCACATGTAAGGCAAAAAATCGTGAAACGGTGATACCTGAAATATAATAATCTCCTCTAACCCATAATTCTAAAGATTCTCCTATATACGGAATTGCTCCAAACAGGGAAATGATTACCTGTGCTCCCCAGTATGACATTTGACCATATGGCAGAACATACCCTAAGAATCCTTCTGCCATCATGGCAAGATAGATTGTGCATCCAAAAATCCAAACAAGTTCTTTAGGCTTTTGATATGAGCCATATAATAAGCCTCTAAACATGTGGAGATATACAACAGCAAAAAATAATGAAGCGCCGGTAGTATGCATATATCTTATTACCCAACCATAATCGACATCTCGCATGATATATTCAATGGAAGAAAAAGCCTGCTCCTCTGTATTCGAGTACGGCATTATTAACCATATACCAGTAACTATTTGAATAATAAGAGTTACTGCTGCCAGGGCACCAAATAAGTACCAAAAATTAACTTTCGATGGAACAGGATGCTTTGAAAGATGCCTCTCAAAAGTATTAACAATAGGCAATCTTGTGTTAAGCCATGAAAATAATTTGCCTGCAATTTCGGTCATTTTATAACTCCCTATCCTCTCCAATAGTTAATATACTCCCATCAAACATGTGTGGTGGTACTAATAAATTTGTTGATGCCGGAACACCTTTAAAAACTCTTCCTACAATATCAAACATAGAACCATGACAAGGACAAAAAAATCCACCATTCCATGTAGCATCCCAAGGTTTTGGTTCAACCTCAGGAAAATATTTTGGTGCACATCCCAAATGAGTACAGACACCTGAAAAAACTGAATATCCGGGATCCTTTGATCTTGAAGGATTTAAGCCTTTATAAGGTTCTTCAATTAAGTCTGAATTAGGATCAGCTAATTTAGGTACACTCAAATCTAAAGTTGCTAAGCTCTCTTTAGTGTGTCTCACAATGAAAACTGGTTGTTTTCTCCATGCGACTTGTATTTGTTGTCCAAACTGCATTTTCGATACATCTAATTTTACTGGGGCACCTGCAGCTTTAGCTTTTGCGCTAGGGTTCCATGCTGCAATGAATGGTGTCGCTGCAAACGGAATACCAGACAAACCAACGGCACTAGTCAAGCCAATTAGTACTTTTCTTCTTGTCTTATCTTTTTCTTGCATTCAGGCTGTGTGCTACTCAAATAACGCGAAAATTATAACATAATTATGCAATATAAAATTTAGTTATAATTGAAAATAAGTATTAAATATTTAAGGTAATTATCTTTTCGAAAACTGCTTACTTTTTCTTGCTTTTACCAAACCAGGTTTCTTTCTTTCGACTCTTCGTGGATCTCTAGTTAATAGGCCAGCTTTTTTTAGTTGAGGTCTTAACTCTTCGTCATATGAGGTCAAGGCTCGAGAAATACCATGACGAATGGCGCCAGCCTGACCAAAACTACCACCGCCTTTAACTTTAACATCTAAGTCAATTTTTTCAGTTAAATCTAATAGTTCAAGAGGTTGCATAACTAACATTTGAGCAACTTTCCTACCAAAATACTCATCCAGTTTTCGGTCATTTACTAAAATGTTGCCCTTACCTTTTTTTAAATAAACTCTTGCAGAAGAAGTTTTTCTTCTTCCTGTTGCATAGTGGACGTCAGTGCTCATATTTTTGGATTCCATTCTTTGGGTTGTTGAGATTCGTGATCATGTTTGGGACCACTAAAAACTTTTAATTTTTTGATTATAGATTTGCCTAATTTATTTTTTGGCAACATCCCTTTAACAGCTTCCTCAATTATTTTTTCTGGGTTTTTTTCGTTCAGTTCCTTGAATGTTTTTGTCTTTAAACCACCTGGATAAAGTGAATGTGAATAATACTTTTTATTTTCAAACTTTGATCCTGTTACTTTAACCCTCTCAGCATTTATAACAACAACATAGTCGCCTCCATCTGTGTGGGGTGTAAAAGTTGGTTTATCTTTACCTCTAATTCTGTCTGCTATCTTGGTTGCGACTCTTCCTAGAACTTTATCAGCAACGTCAATGACAAACCAATCTCTATTAACATCTTCTTTCTTTAGCGAGTAAGTTTTCATATTCATTTAATTTGAGAGCGAATATTAATGTCTAGTGAGAAATATATCAATATTTATAGTAATTTTTATTGCAATTAATCATTGATTCAAGTGATCAAACAAAACCATTTCTTTCAGACGACTCTCACACCTTTCCCAAATTACCCCTAGTTTTTGACCGGAGTAAGTTTTTGAAATTTCTTGCTCATTGAAAAAAAATCTTACTTTTGTTTTTTCTTTATAAGCGATATCAACAAAAGAAATAAATCTTCTTATGATGTCTAACGAGTCATCATCGCATTCTATAAAGTCACTTATAAATATCCAATCATACTTATCGCATATGTATATGAAATCATCAGTGCCAGTTGGCTGTCTAAAAAAATTTTTGAATCCTAACCAAAGCAAATTATTGTTGACCTGTTTACATTCAAAATTCCTATCATTAATAGTAATTCTTGAGCTCAAAATTGCTTCTGAATCTGCGTTTCCGTTAATAAGTTTTTGAATTTCTTCATCAGTATAATTCTTCTTAACAGAAGTAAATTCCATGATTGTTTTTGTCCTATAATCAATGCCTGCATTTAATTCAAAGACCTCAACTTTTTGTTGAAGAATTTCCATAGAATCTAAAAATTTTTTTCTTTGAAGGCCATCTTTATATAAGTCATTTGGATGGGCATTTGATGTAATAAGAATATTTAAGCCATCTTCGATAAGCTCTGAAATTAAAAGACCGATTATCATTGCATCTGCAACATCCTCTACTTGGAATTCATCTATAAATAACAATTGGCAATCTTTTTGTAGTGCTTTTTTTACTTTTTTTAATGGATTTATTTCACCAGAATACTCAGAAAGTTTTTTATGAATAAATTTCATTAAATCTATATAGTGAAAACTCTTAGTGCTTACATCTATGCATTTTTTTATGAAAGTTTGGGTTATAAGAGTCTTCCCTCTGCCAACATCACCCCAAATATAAATTCCTGATTTTGTTCTCTTTTTATTTATTATTCTCAGATTGAACAGAGTCTTTTTATTTAATTCTAATGAACATAAATTATTAATTAGAATTATTTGAGAAGAATCAACTTGAATGCCTTGGTTTTTTAGCTCATCGATGATATTTTGAGAAACTGGCATTATGAAACAATCTCGAACATATGGGTTAAATTATTTATTTGTTATATTTTTAACGTTTGCTGTCACATGGTACTTTATAACGGATAATAAAAACAAATTGGTTTCTGCTGCTGATAAATCAATTGGGTCTGTGGTTACAATCTCTTCTTTAAATAACTCATCCTTCTCAAACAATAAAAATGGAATTGGATCAGGTGTTATTTTTTCAAATGAAGGTTACATAGTGACAAATCTGCATATCCTAAATAGCCAAAATATTAATGTAAAACTATACAACGGGAAAAATTACCCAGCTAGTATTATCGGAATTGATAAAAATGCAGATATTGCGGTTCTTAAGATATCCACTGAAGATGAGTTAAAGCCTATTAATATTGCAGATAGTGATAATCTGAAAGTTGGCGACAGAGTTCTTGCAATTGGTAATCCATATGGGATAGGAATATCAGTTTCTAATGGAATCATTAGCGCAACTGGTCGTGATTATGGAAATCCATATCTTCAATTAATTCAGACGGATGCAGCAATTAATCCAGGAAATTCTGGTGGAGCATTAATAAATGAAAATGGGAACCTCATAGGAATAAATTCAAAAATTTTTTCAAGTACAGGTGCATATCAAGGTATTGGGTTTGCCATTCCATCAAACGTAGTTGTTCAAATTGCTACTCAATTAATAAGATTTGGAAATGTTAAGACATTATGGATTGGTAATTTCAGGGTATCTAGAACTAATCTAAAAATAAATAATAAATTTACGCCAGGACTAAGGATTATAGAAATGGAAAATATTGGGCCCCTATATGAGAAAGGCATAAAAACAAATGACATAATAATAGGAATAAATGATCAGACAAGTAATTGGAACAATCTTATACAATCTTTAAGATTCGCAACATTAGGTGAAAATTTAAAATTAGACTTTTATACTATTACAAACGAATTTAAAACATATGAATTTGAATATAACGACGAATTTATTAACTAGGTAGTCTTATTATATCTGCGCCTAGATAATTTAGTTTCTCCTCTATACGTTCATATCCTCTGTCAATATGGTAAATTCTATCAACAACAGTTTCTCCATTTGCACACAAACCAGCTAAAATCAAACTAGCTGAAGCTCTAAGATCTGTCGCCATTACTTGAGCCCCATATAATGATTTAACCCCATTAATTTTTGCATGATTACCTTTAACCTCAATATCACATCCCATTCTGTTCAGCTCAAGTATATGCATAAATCTGTTCTCAAAAACTGTTTCATATATATTCGAGGTACCACTTGAAATTGCATTTATTACTGAAAATTGTGCTTGCATATCGGTTGGAAATTCTGGAAAAGGTGCAGTGGTAATATCAACCGGATGTGGTGATTCTAAACTCATATTAATTGAAATCGAGTTTTCCTGACAATCGATATTAGCACCAGAGTTCTGAAGCTTTTCAATTACTCTCATTAACCGATTAGGATTAATTCCTTCAATAGTAATATTTCCTTTTGTAACTGCAGCTGCTGCTAGATAGGTTCCGGCTTCAATTCGATCAGCTGGAATATCAAAAGTTGTACCAGTAAGCTTATCAACGCCATTGATTATAATTTTATCTGTCCCAGCTCCTTGAATATCTGATCCCATTGAATTTAACATATCGGCTAAATCAGCTATTTCCGGTTCCTTTGCAACATTTGTAAGAATTGTAGTTCCAGTTGCGAGTGAAGCAGCCATCATAAGGTTTTCAGTTCCTGTTACTGTAATTCCATCAAATTTTATATTTGTTCCTTTGAGCTTTTCTGCTGAAGCTTCTATGTAGCCATTTCTTAAACTAATAGTTGCACCTAATTGTTTTAATGCATCAAGATGGAAATTTACAGGCCTTGATCCAATTGCGCATCCTCCTGGTAAAGCAATTCTAGCTTTGCCATATTTTGCTAGAAGCGGTCCAAGAACCAAAATTGATGCACGCATTGTTTTTACTAGTTCATATCGTGCCTCAATATCTTGCAGATTTGAGGAACAAATAGTGAAATCCATATTTTCATCTAGTAATATTTCTGATCCCATTGAACCCAATAGCTCAAACATTGTAGTAATATCCTGAAGATAGGGAAGATTTTTAAGTATAACTTTTTCGTCACTCAAAATTGTAGCTGCAATCATTGGCAATGCAGCATTTTTAGCGCCAGAACAACTAATTTTTCCAGATAGAGACTTGCCGCCTTTTATAAGAAGTTTTTCCACAGTTAATTAGATCTTGTTTCTAGACTAAGAGCGTGAAGTTCTCCTGACTCAAATTTATTTTCTAGAAGTTTCATAATTTTTCTATGCTGATTTACTAAAGACATGTCTTTAAAGGTCTCAGATTTAACTACTAGTCTTAGGTTACACGCATCGCCATCGAATGAACATATCGCGTCAGGGATTTCATTTAAAATTGTATTTTCTATAATATCTTTCATCTAAGTAATCCCTGCCGTTCCAGCGTCTGAAACCCAGTTTTCAAGAGTCAAAGAAATATTTTCATCATGAGTTAAAGCTAATGCTTGGAATTGATTTCTAAATGTTAATCCCAAATTAACGCCATTAATAATTATATTAATTATTTTCCAACCATCTTTGTTCTTTCTGAGCTTATATGAAATTGGATAGGTACTTGTGCCTGTATCAAGAATTTGTTTTACCTCAACATTTTTGACCAATTCATGTTCTTCAAGAGGAAATTTTGTTGTTATTGTCGAATCTCCCCACTGCGCAAGAGTCTCAGCATATGTATCGAGTAAGGAATCCTTAAAAATTTCTACGAATTGTGATCTCTCGTCTTTAGTGGCCATAAGATAATATTTTTTTCCCATAACACTCGCGGCAACTCTTCTAAAATCAATCATCGGTTCAAAAATATCTTTAATTTTTTGTTCATATAATGATCTATCAGATTCAAACAAGTAAGATTCATTTATCAATATTTCAACCATTTCTTGAGCGTTTTTATCAATAAAGCTGTAAGGATCTTCCTCTGAATAAGTCTCAAATGAGCTGATTAGAATAAAAAAAAGAAAAAAATTATTTTTAAGTAATTGCAACATTGGTCTATTATAACATTTGAATATTTGGATATTTTCAAATAATTATGATGAATAAAGAATTTAATTATATTGCCTCAGCAAAAAGAACATTAAAAATTGAATCTGATTCAATTAAAAACATCTCAAAACAATTAGATAGCTCATTTTCAAAATTATGTGTGGAAATTAAAAATTCTAAAGGTGTATTGGTTGTTATGGGTGTTGGTAAATCTGGACATATCGGTCAGAAAATTGCTGCTACCCTATCAAGCACAGGCACAGCATCAATATTTATCCATCCGACTGAAGCTGCTCATGGAGACATGGGTCTTATCAATAAAAAGGATATAGTTTTGTTGATCTCAAATTCTGGTGAAACTGATGAGATTATAAATATACTTCCTTCTTTAAAAAGACATTCAAAAAAAATTGCCTCATTGACTGGTAATAAAAAATCATCTATTTCAAAAAATGCTGATATCAGCATTGAAATAAAGTCTGGAAAAGAAGCATGTCCTCTAGATTTAGCTCCGACATCCTCAACAACAAATGCTCTAGCGTTTGGTGATGCCCTTGCAATAGCTTTATTAGAGGCTAAAGGTTTTTCAAAAAATGACTTTGCTTATTCTCATCCTGCTGGAAAATTAGGAAAGAAGCTCATAACTCAGGTTAAAGATCTTATGCATACAGGCAGTTCCATTCCCAGAGTTGATTATAAGACAGTCCTAGATAAGGCTCTCATTGAGATTACAAAGAAAAATTTAGGTATTACATTAGTTATGAATAAACAAAAAGTTGTAGGTATTTTTACTGATGGTGATTTAAGAAGATGTATTAATAATAAAATTGATATTCAATCAACAAAAATATCTTCAGTTATGACTAAGGATTTCAAAACTATTGACTCAGACGATCTTGCTGTGGATGCAGCAGAAATTATGGAAAAAAATAAAATCTTTACACTTGTTGTTTTGAAAAAGAACAAAAGCATTGGTGTGATTTCAATGCATGACCTTATCGAAGCAAGGATTCTTTAGTTGAAAAAATTATTCCTAACAATAATTATTTCGTTTGCCGGATTTGCTTTGTCTTATGTTGAAAAAGATATAAACATAAGCTCTGATTTAGTTGAATACAAAAAATCATCAAATTCAATATTATTCAAAAACAATGTTGAAATTAATTCAGAATATATATTTGTTACTGCTAATGAAGCAATTTTTGATAACGACAAAGATACCATCTCAGTATATGGTAATCCATCATTCATTGAATCAAATAATCCCAATAGTTTTTTTAAAGGTAAAGCACAAAAAATAATTATCTATAATGATGAAAAAGTTCATCTAATTGGTGATGCCAGCATGAGCTATGAGAATATAAATATTTCATCCAAAAAAATATTATTTAATCCCCAGACTGGAAATTTCACTCAACAAGAATAATGTTAAAAGTAGATTCAATATCAAAAAAAATTAATGGTAAAGTAATCTTGGATAATGTTTCTTTTGAAGTGAACTTTGGAGAAATATGTGGGCTTCTCGGCCCAAATGGTGCTGGTAAAACCACATCTTTTTACGCAATAGCTGGACTAGTAAGATCTGATAATGGTCGCATCTCATTAAGTAATGAAAATATCACTAATTTGCCAGTTCATAAAAGATCAAAGTTAGGTATTAAATATTTGCCTCAAGAGCCATCTATATTTCAAAATTTAACAGTGAATGAAAATCTCGTTGGTTTGGCTGAATTAACATTTAACAAAAAAAAAGAGGTAAAAGACTTTGTTGAAAAGACTATCGAAGAATTTGCTTTAAAAGATATATGTGATTTAAAGGGGAGACAGCTTTCTGGGGGTCAAAGGCGAAAAGTTGAAATAGCAAGAACTTTAGCATCGAATCCAAAGATGATTCTTTTAGATGAACCTTTTGCGGGAATTGATCCTATTGCAATTGAAGATATTAAAGAAGTTTTAAAATCTCTCAAAAGAAAAAAAATTGGGATTTTGATCACTGATCATAACGTGCGTGAAACATTAGAATTATGTGATCATGCTGCAATAATTAATGACGGTAAGATTATTGCTCTGGGAGCCAAAGAGGAATTAATTTCAAATCAAAGTGTAAGAGACGTCTATCTGGGGAATATGTATAACTAAATGGGTATTGTTTTATCTCAGAATTTTAAACAAAGCCAAAAAATTTCTCTTACGCCCTCTTTAAAAAAATCCATTGATTTGCTTCAACTATCCAGGTACGAGCTTGTAAACAAAATTCAACAAGAAATTGAAGATAACCCTTTTATAGAAAAAATTGAGGATTATGAAATTTCATCTAACATTAATGATGATTTTAATTTTGAGTTCTCGTCACGCCTAACTTTAAGAGAAAGTTTGCTAGATCAGATCGATGATTTCGGTCTGGACGATCATTCTAGGAAAATTTGTATTTTAATTATAGAAAATATTAATGAAATGGGAGGATTAGATTTACAAGTTGAAGATTTAGAAAAAATTTCAAATTATAAATTTAAACAAAAAGAAATAGAGGATTTATTAGTCAGTGTTATTCATAAACTTTCTCCAACGGGTATAGGATTTAGAAACTTTAAAGAATGCATTATGTTGCAGATTGAAAGTAAAAATTTATCAAAAAAACTATTTAATTCTTGTTCAAATATTGTTTTTAATGATTTTTTAGACGACCTAGATAAAATTAAAAACAATTTCGTAAAATATGAAGAAGACTTAAGTTTATTTAATTTAGCTCTAGAAGAAATTAAAAAATGTGATTTAAGTCCAGGTCTGAATTTTGAAGAAACTAGATATATATATCCAGATCTAAAGATAGTTAATGATGACTCTGGCTCTAAAATAAAATTTGTAGAAAATGATTTTCCAAAAATTCAAATTGATGAAAATCTTGCAAATAATATTAA
Organism: uncultured SAR86 cluster bacterium; assembly: GCA_902626385.1. Classification (GTDB taxonomy): domain Bacteria; phylum Pseudomonadota; class Gammaproteobacteria; order Magnimaribacterales; family D2472; genus SAR86A. The sequence continues at coordinate 105,596 of CACOEZ010000003.1, read as the reverse complement.
AAAAGATCTTAAGAAAAATAAAAATCCAAAAATTTCAGAAAAAATTGCAGCTGCAAGATGGTTGTTAACATCAATAAAAAAAAGAAATGAAACTGTTTTAAAGGTTGGTGAATATATTTTTGCAAAACAAATAAATTTTTTTAAAGATAATCCAATAAAAATAGAGACTCTTACAAATAAAGAAATTTCCGAACAACTTAATATTCACCCTTCAACAGTTTCTAGAATTTTAAGAAATAAGTACGCTGAAACTCCAAAAGGTATAATCTCTTTAAAATCACTAATGGTGCCTTCAGTTTCAAAATCACGAAATATTACATCAGTTCAATTAATGAAGTTGATAGAAGAAATTATTAAATTTGAAAAGAAACCCAAAAGTGATAAACAAATTACAGTAGAGTTAAATAAAAGAGGTTTTAATTTAGCAAGAAGAACTATTACTAAATATAGAAAACAGAATAATATTCCATCCTCAAGATACAGATAATTTTTAAGTTAAAATAAATTATGGATAGCATTGAGCAAAAAAATAATCTTGAAACAATTCTTGATGAGTCCTCAAACCTTTCTTTAAATCAGATTAGAAGGTTGCTCAATAAAATGAATGCGTCTGAAATTGCTCATATGCTAGAGTCGTCTCCACCCAAACAAAGAAATCTTCTTTTTTCATTACTTAAGACTGAGGAGGAAGGAGATGTATTATTTGAATTAGGAGAAGAGATTCAACAAGATCTAATTTCTAATATTTCTGATGAGGAATTAGCTGAAGCGGTGAAAGAGCTTGAGCTTGATGAGATTGTAGATATTCTTCAAAATTTACCTGAAGAAAGAATGAAAATGATTCTTTCAAGCATGTCTAAAATAGATAGAAAAAGAATTGAAATAGGTCTTACTTTTCCAGAGAATACTGCAGGCGGACTACTTAATACTGACGTAATCAGTGTAAGGCCAGATAATTCCATAGATTTAGTTATAAGTTACTTGAGAGATCAAAAAAAATTACCAGATAGTACAGATAAAATTTTTGTTGTTAATGATGATAATGAATACCTTGGAGAACTTTCTATTGGTGAAATAGTTACAAAAGAACCGAAAATGATTGTAAGGGAGATTATGCAAACAGAATCACCCGCACTTAATGTAAATATGGAAGATAAAGAAGTAGCAACAATTTTTGAGAGAAATGATTTAGTTTCATCAGCAGTAGTAGATGATCAAGGAAAATTACTTGGTAGAATAACAATTGATGACGTTGTTGACGTAATTAGAGAAGATGCTGATCAAAATCTTCTTGGTATGGCAGGTGTAGCCGAGGATACATTTGCCCCTCCTGGTAGAGCAGCTAAAAGCCGTGTATTTTGGCTAAGCATGAACTTAATCACTGCATTTATTGCTGCAAGCACAATAAATTTATTCCAAGATGCTATTGATAAAGTTGTTTATCTGGCTGTTTTAATGCCAATAGTAGCAAGTATGGGTGGTGTTGCAGCAACTCAAACTCTCACAATAGTTCTCAGAGGCTTAACACTAGAGCAAATTAATACATCAAACATAGGCTGGTTGTTTAAGCGCGAACTGGCGGTCTCGATAATTAATGGTATTGTCTTATCTATATTGGTAGGTTTCTCAACTTTCTTTTGGTTTGGGGATAAAATCTTAGCAATATTGATATCGTGTGCCTTAGTAATAAATTTAATAAGCTCTGTTATAGCTGGAATTTTAGTTCCTTTGGTGCTGAGAAAAATTAATCAAGATCCAGCAATTGGTGGTAGTGTTGTGGTTACGACTGTGACAGATGTTATTGGCTTTATTTCTTTTCTTGGTTTAGCAACAATATATCTAATCTAGTCTTTTAATTTCTGGATCTTGAATATTACCAGAAACCTTAAACTTAAAAGTTGAAACATCATCTAAGCTATCCTCGATGATATTTTCAAACAACAAGCCTCCTGCAAGTGCTGGAAAACCTCCAAAAATTGCTGCGTACCAAGGTATATTTTCTGAAACTTTCAATCTCATATTCAAATCTAAATTTAGCTCATTTAGAATACCATCACTACCTTTAAGTATTTCACCAAGCCATTCCATTTTAGCCTCAGATGTCTCAAGCTTTATCGGCTTATTAATGAATGCCCTATTCTGACTTACATAAAAATCTCCCTCGGCTCTATTAATGGTTAGATTTGAGGAGCCTAGACCTGAATCATTATTAATGCTTTCTATAATTGCATTCAGATTAAGAATCTTTAGAGCTCTTAATAGAGTAGAATCTGGCAAAGATGTTTTTGACTCAAGTCCCTTAATCAAAAAATTAACTTCGCCTTCTAAATTTTTTAATTCAGTCAAGCTATTCCATTGGATATTCAAGTCAGTCGATAAATAGTCAAAATCATAACTAAATGAATTCTTAAAAGGAAATCTCTTTGCTTCAATTTCATAAGAGCCTCTAACTTTGTATAGATCTCTATTTTTGTCATAACTTATATAAGCTTTTTTTTCATCATTGAAAGGCCCGATGTTAAAGTTCTTGCTTTTAATTTTGATATTGTCGATGGTAGTTATTTTTTTATTTCTTAATAAATAAAAATCAACATCTTGAAAGATATCATCATATGTCTGAATATTTTTTCCAATAAATCTTATGTTGATATTTCGATCTTCAAAAGCTGTGTTTGAGTCAGCTAGACCAACTCCATCAAACTCAAATTTACTATCAAAGACCTCTATTTTAGTGAATCCAGTTTTATCAGTTCTAATATTTCCATTAAGGTTGACCCCTTCAAAGCTTGCTATGGTCTCATCTATTAAGAGTTCAACATTTAACTGTTGATTAAAATATACGTTATTAAACAAATTTAGCTTTTTTACTTTAATGAAAATTGACCTCAGATTAGTAGTATTATTTTCGTTAGAATCTACTATTAAATTTTCTATATCGATGTTTTCAAGATTTAAATATATATAAAATCCATCAAGTTTATTTTTCTGAACTATATCTTCTTTTTTAAAACCATTTCCATAGTTAAAGTAGCCATTGCTTTCACTATCAATAAAAATCTCAAAAGCTCTATTTGTGATTAAATAAGTTGGATATCTTAAATTTTCAATTTCAACTGTGGTCACTAATGGATCTTGGAATTCCTTCGAAATTTCACTTATCTCTGAAGAAAATCTTGTATTATTTAGCTTACTTTTCAACAGCAGGGTTGATTTGTCACTATTAATTTTAAGTAAAGCTTGAAATACCTCATTACCCTCAATAGAAAAATATCTGTTTTCTTCAATAATGTCATCAAGATTAATATTTAAGTTTGTTCTTAAAGTAATTGCATCTTTAATATTGATTGATCCTTCTATTCTTTGTTGTGGTATGGAAGATTTAAAAATGCCATGTAATTCACCGGAATAATCCTGGAAAAGATCCATATCAATTGAAGTTATTAAAAAATCTGTGTCTGTTGTTAGTCTAGAGTCCTTAAATATATACTTATTTAAGCTTTTAATTTTACCAGACGAAAATTCATATGAACCTTTGCTCAAAACAGTTAAATTTACTTTAACATCGCTAAAGTTACTTAAATTTATAAGATCCTGTTCAATTATCTCTTTTTCACTTAAATAAAATAATCCATCAAATAAAACATTTTCTGATGATGGCTTTATGAATAAACTCAATTTTTTAAAAAAATTATTATTGAGCTCTCCAGAGCCAAATTTTATAGATGTATTCCCTTCTGACAGAAGGACATGTACTTTAGAACTAATTAATTCAAAATCAGTATTTTTTATCTCAAAATTGCTGACTTTAATTTTGATATATTTAGAATTAAATTCATTTGAATCTTGATATTTTCCTAAAATTATATTGTTTGTCCTAAGAGTACTTATGGAAAAAAAATCACTTCTAATTGTTTGAATTATATTTAACCCAATCACAAAATCAGCAATAGAGATCACTGAATTACTGTTTATATCTCGAATTTCTAAATTTTCAAATTCATATTCAGGTTTAAGATAATTTTTATTTGATCTAACTGAGTCAAACAAAACTTTATATTCAAAAAAATTTAAGTTATTAGAGATGCTAATTATTTTTTCAGGCTTAAATATCAATGCCGAATAGGCTGTTACTAAAGTTATGAATATAATTAAAATAAATAATATAAAAATTTTTAAAAATTTTTTAATTATCATCATTTTCAAATTCTATTGCTTGAAGTAGTTGGAAAGTAAACAGATAGTAACGCAACCAATGCACAAAAAATAAAATTAAATATAGAGCTGATAAATAAAGTTATATAAGAAAAATTATATAAATTTACTATGATTTGGGTAAATCCAACATATGCTGAAGCAGAAATGCTAAAAAAGATACAGATTTGCAAATACGAAAATAATTTAAAAGCATTCGAATATGTATTTATTAGATATGAGGCAAAGCAAAAAAATATTGCATTATGTCCAAGATATGTACCTGAAATAAAATCAATGAATAGTCCTGTAAAAAATGCTTCAAAAGGTCCAATATTTGTATCTGATTTATATAAATAAAATGAATATGCCAAAAATGTTAAAGGGAGAATCACAAAAAATTTAGACAACCCAAAAGAAATTTTATAGTCAATGAAAGATATCAGCAGAATTAAGAATAGTTTTCTTGCAAAGCTAATCATCATAGTTTAATCACACCAAATAAATTTTCGTTTAATGGGTCAGCTATCAATTTTATTTTAAGACTGGTTTTCGAGGAATCAATTTTATTAATTGATACTAAATTTCCGATCTTAATATTTTCTGGATAAATTCCGCCTAATCCAGATGAATAAAATGGATCATTTATTTTGTGCTCATTAGTCCATACTAGATGGTTAAATGAGCATATGATATAGCCGGCTTCTCCTCCACCTTTAGCATTGCAGTAAAAATTTCCTGAGGTATTTTTTACAGGGATAATTGATTTTATATCAGTCAAAAGTATAACTTCTGAAAAACCTTTACCTTCGATAATGTGTCCCAAGATACCCTGAGAATTAAAAACAACTGCTTCAAACATATCGTGATGTTTATTATTATTTATTTCAATGAATAATCTATGTTTGTCACAACAATTAAACATATTAGGATCAATGTTTTTTAATTTTGCGTAATGAAAGCTTTGGTTTAACTCATTTGTAGCTAATATGTTCTGTATAGAGCTATGGTCTATAAAAAAACTATTCTCTTTTGTGATTAAATAATTATTCAGATAGCTTTTATTGAGCTCTTCTCTTAATAAATCATTTTCTAAGCTTAAATCTGCTTTGGATTTTAAAATTTGAGATAATTTTTTTAGAGGATCTACTGAAATTTTTTTAAGAACAAAAGACGACGAAATCTTAAAAGCATTTAAATTATTTTTAATTCCTGCAAATTTTAGAGTATTAATATCAATATATAAAATCGATATTCCCAAAACAATCATAAAAAAATAAAGAAATTTTTCACTAGGATTAGGAGCATTCCTAGCCATTTCTTCTACTCAGATGATAATAAATCTATGTTGTATTTATCCATAATCTCAAGAGCTTGACCACCACCTCTAGCAACACATGTTAATGGATCTTCAGCAACAATTACCGGAATTCCTGTTGAGTTTGATATCAATTTATCAAGATCTCTCATAAGAGCACCACCACCTGTAAGAACAATTCCTCTTTCTGCTATATCTGCAGCAAGTTCTGGAGGAGATAGTTCTAAAGCATTTCTTATTGCTCTAACTATTCCATAAAGTGGGTCTTTCATAGCCTCAAAAATTTGCTCACTATTAATAGCAAATGTCTCTGGTATTCCCTCAGCTAAATTTCTTCCTGTTATAGACATTTCTAATTTTTCTGAATCTGATGTTGCACAACCAATAGTATATTTAATTTTTTCAGATGTTGATTCTCCAATCACACATCCATAATTTCTCCTAATCCATGATGTTATGGATTCATCCATTTTATCGCCACCAATTTTTACAGACTCTGAATATACAACTCCATTTAATGAAAGAATTGCAATTTCTGAGGTCCCTCCACCAATATCAACAACCATATTTCCACTTGCCTCTTCAACAGGAAGGCCTGCACCAATTGCAGCAGCCATTGGCTCTTCAATTAATTTCACATCTCTTGCCCCAGCACCAAGCACAGATTCTCTAATAGCCCTTCTTTCAACTTGCGTAGACCTACATGGGACACAAACCAATACCCTTGGACTTGGCTTGATAAATAACTTTTCGTGAACTTTTGCAATAAAGTGCTGTAGCATTTTTTCAGTTACTTGGAAATCTGCAATAACTCCCTCTGAAAGTGGTCTAATAGCTTTTATATTACCCGGTGTCCTTCCAAGCATCTTTTTTGCCTCTGTCCCAACAGCAACTACTGTTTTTTGACCCCTAGTTTCCCTAATAGCAACAACAGATGGCTCATTAAGAACAATACCAACATCTTTTGTATATATAAGTGTGTTTGCAGTTCCTAAATCTATGGAAAGATCATTGGAGAAATACCCTCCAATCATCTTGAATAAGTTAAATTTCACTCGGTTTCCTTTAAATAAAATAATTTAATTAATTTGCTAGATAGGTTAATATCCACCCTCTAATCTATAATAATATCCTATATATGGACAAGAAAACAGTAACAACTATATCTTACTTATCAAGACTCAAAATTGATGATGAAAAGGAAGATAAAATCATAAATGATTTAGACAATATAATTGCGTTTGTAGATCAGCTTAATGATGCAGATACAAATAATATTGAGCCATTATCAAACCCTTTAGAAAAAACTGCAAAGACAAGAAAAGATGATGTTACAGCAAAAAATCTTAAAAAGGAGCTCCTTGAAATAGCTCCCTCTTCTAATGAGGACTACTTTTTAGTTCCAAGGGTTGTTGAGTGACAATAAAATATAAATCAATTAAAGAAATAAAGAAAATGATTTCTAAAAAAGAAATCTCAAATGTAGAAATTGTTAATGAAGTTTTTAAAAACATCTCTGAAAATGAACATCTCAATGCATTTATAACGCTAAATGAAGAAGATTCAATAAAAAAAGCTGTACATTTAGATAATAATCCCTCTGATTTAGCTCTTTCAGGAATACCTTTCGCTCAAAAAGATCTTTTTTGTACAAAAGGTCTCAGAACAACATGTGGTTCAAATATTCTTAATAATTTTATACCTCCGTACTCAGCAACTGTAATAAAAAATCTTGAAAATGCAGGTTGTATATCAGTTGGTAAAACAAATATGGACGAATTTGCAATGGGATCATCTAATGAGACTAGCTTTTTTGGTAATGTTCAAAATCCTTGGGGTGAAAATCTTGTACCAGGAGGTAGCTCGGGTGGATCAGCTGCAGTTGTAGCAGCAGGTATAGTTCCAGCAGCTTCAGGAACAGACACTGGAGGATCAATAAGACAGCCTGCTTCACTATGTGGCATTACTGGATTGAAGCCTACTTATGGAAGAATTTCTAGATGGGGAATGATTGCATTTGCTTCAAGTTTAGATCAAGCAGGACCAATGGCTCGTTCAGCTGAGGACTGTGCACTTATACTTAATGAAATGTGCTCGCATGACAAAAAAGATACAACATCTTTAGACGAAAATATTCCAGATTTTCAAAAACATTTGAATGAATCACTTAAAGGGAAAAAGATTGGCATTGTTAAAGATCTTGATCTTTCCAGTTTGGACAATGAAGTTGTTAAGGTATATGAGGAATCGTTAAATGAATTCACATCATTAGGAGCTAAATTGGTAGATATAACTTTGCCAAATCTTTCATTGTCGGTACCAACTTATTATGTAATTGCTCCAGCTGAATGCTCATCCAATCTGTCAAGGTTCGACGGTGTAAAATTTGGGAGAAGATCTGAAAATCCAAAAAATTTAGAGGAATTATATGTGCAAACTCGCTCTGAAGGATTTGGTGATGAAGTGAAACGAAGAATTTTAATTGGATCATATGTTCTTTCAGCTGGATATTACGATGCTTATTACAAAAAAGCTCAACAAGTGCGAAGACTTATAAAAAATGATTTTGATAATGCATTTACAAAAGTTGACGTAATAATGACTCCAACTACAAGAGGAACAGCTTTTGAAATGGGTTCTAAGGGAAGCGATCCCATACAAATGTATTTGGAAGATTTATTTACAATCTCTGCAAATCTTGCTGGTTTGCCAGCAATGTCGCTCCCCAATGGAAACATTAATAATAGGCCTCTAGGATTACAAATTATTGGAAATTTTCTTGATGAAAGTTCAATTTTAAATTTTGCTCACATGTACCAAAATGTTACAAATTGGCACATGCATACACCTGATGGAGTACGAAAATGAGCTGGGAAACAGTAATTGGATTAGAAATCCATGTGCAACTATCAACGAAATCAAAATTATTTTCAGGTGGTTCAACTGAATTTGGTGCAGAATCTAACACACATGTTGATCTTATAGACATGGGCTTGCCTGGAGTACTGCCAGTTGCAAACAGAGAGGCATTTTATAAAGCAATAAGATTTGGCCTTGCAATAGGCGCAGAAATAAATCAAACATCTACTTTTGATAGAAAAAATTATTTTTATCCTGATTTGCCTAAAGGCTACCAAATAACACAAATGACAAAACCAATTGTAGAAAAAGGTTCAATAAAAATTATTACTAATAATGAAGAAAAGGTAATAAACATTACTCGAGCTCATTTAGAGGAAGATGCAGGCAAGTCAATTCATGATCTTTTTGAAGGAGAAACTGGAGTAGATTTAAATAGAGCAGGTACTCCTTTACTTGAAATAGTTTCTGAACCTGAAATATCGAGTGCTAAAGAAGCGGTAGCATATTTTAAAGCAATTCGGCAATTGGTAACTTTTCTCGATATATGTGATGGAAATATGGCAGAGGGGTCAATGAGGTGTGATGTTAATGTATCTATTAAAAAAACTAATGAAAGTGAGTTGGGCACGAGAGCCGAACTAAAAAACATAAATTCTTTTAAGTTTATTGAAAAAGCTATCAATTATGAGATCAGCAGACAAATAAGGGTCTTAGAGAATGGTGAATCAGTTGTTCAGGAAACAAGGCTATATGATAGTGAAAAAAATGAAACAAGATCTATGCGTTCAAAGGAAGAAGCAAATGATTATAGATATTTCCCATGCCCTGATCTTCTTCCGGTTGTAATTTCGGACGATGAATTACAAGAAATCATTAATAATTTGCCTGAGCTTCCTGAGGAGAAAGAAAAGAAATATATATCAGAAATTGGTTTAGAAGAATCTGAAGCAAAAATAATTTCATCTTCAAAAACTATGGCAAATATGTTTGAACAAGCTTCATCAAAGACAAATGATGCTAAGTTAGTTGCGAGATGGCTTGTTGGCGATGTGAGCGCCCTTCTCAACAAAGAAAACATTGAGATTGATGAATCAAACTTATCAGCAGAAAATTTTGGAAAACTGATTGAAAGGATTTCTGATAATACTATTTCAGGAAAAATTGCTAAATCTGTCTTAGAAGAGATATGGGAAAATGGATCAGATGTTGATGAAATTATTGAATCAAAAGGACTTGTTCAAATTCAAGACGAATCGTTGCTAGAAGAAATTGCTAATAAAATTATTGAATCTAATCCAGAACAGGTTTTAGCTTATAAAAGTGGAAAAGACAAATTATTTGGATTCTTTGTAGGACAAGTTATGAAAGAAACACAAGGAAAGGCTAATCCAAAGAGTGTTAACGAAATTCTAAAAAAATTACTAAGCTAGTTTTATATTACAAACATACTTAATGTTTCAGCAACAAATGCTGGCTTTTCAACACCTTTTATTTCCATGGTAACTTCAGTTTTTGCGAGAAATTGACCTGGGTTTTTTTCACTTATATCAATGCATTTCATATGAATTCTTACTTCAGAATTTACAGGTACTGGACTCAAAAATCTAACTTTATCCAATCCATAGTTAAGTCCCATCTTTGTTCCTTCTAAAACCATGCCAATTTCCTGATCAAAGGGTATTCCAGCAACTAATGATAAAGATAAAAAACCATGAGCAATTGTAGATCCGAAAACTGGTGTAGCTTGTTCAGGATCAACGTGTATAAATTGATGGTCCATTGTTGCGTCTGCAAATTTATCAATTCTATCTTGATCTATTGTCACCCAATCTGAAACACCAATCTCAGTTCCAATAACTGAATCAATTTCGTCAGTCTTTACAACTTTTAACATACTACTTCTCCATATAGTGATTATTATATTCTTCCCTTAATTCAAATTTCTGAAGCTTTCCTGTTGCACCATGTGGTAACTCCTTTAAAAATACTATTTCATCAGGAAGCCACCATTTGGCAACTTTATCACTCAAAAAATCTATAATGCTGTCTTTTTCGATTGGCTCCCCTGAATTAGTGACAACAAAAAGCATTGGCCTTTCATCCCATTTAGGATGAGGAATACCCACCACACATGCTTCAGCTATTTCAGGATGTCCAAAGGCTGCATTCTCTAAATCTATAGAACTTATCCACTCTCCTCCAGATTTAATAACGTCCTTTGCCCTATCCTTAATGGTCATATATCCGTCTTCATCTAATACTGAGATATCTCCTGTATCAAACCAGCCATCGACATCAACAGCATCTTTTTCCGCTTTAAAATATTTTTTAAGAATCCATGGGCCTCTTACTAACAAATGCCCTTGCGATTCTCCATCTTTTGGAAGTTCATTACCTTCATCATCAACAACTTTCAGTTCAACTCCATATATAGGCCTACCCTGCTTAAGCTGAATGGCATATTTTTCATCTTTCGACATATTTTTCATCTGAGGCGTTGGAACATTTGTGGTACCAAGAGGGCTCATTTCAGTCATGCCCCATGCATGGATAACATTTACATCATGAACTTCATCAAACTCCTGCAGTGTTGAGAGAGAAAGAGCTGATCCACCAATAATAGTATTTCTAACTGAAGTTAAAATTTTATTATTTTCTCTACAATAAGCTAACAGACCCATCCAAATTGTTGGAACACCAAAAGCTAATGTTACGTCTTCTTTGTCAATAAGTTCATATAATGGTTCACCCTCCATCTGCATACCAGGCATTACAAGCTTCAACCCATTCATAGCACCAAAATAAGGTATACCCCATGCCAAAACATGAAATAAAGGCACTACCATCAAAATCGAATCATCTTGTTGGATTGTAAGAGCTGTCAATGAAGCTTGAGCATGAAGAATATTTGATTTGTGACTATATAGAACACCTTTAGGATTTCCTGTCGTACCTGATGTGTAGCATAGTGCACAAGCAGCATCATCAGCCAGATGAGGCCAATTATAATTTTCATCTCCGTTAGAAATATATTCTTCATATGAAACTGCATTTTTAAGAGAAGTTTCGGGCATTTCATTTACCTCGCAAAGCACAATGTATTTTTCGACAGTAGTTAAATTTTCTTGAAGAGCTTCGAGAATTGGGACAAATGGCAATTCTACAAATATCATCTTATCTTCAGCATGATTAATAATATAGACAGCCTGCTCTGGATGAAGTCTAAAATTAAGTGTATGGGTCACAGCTCCCATGCCAGATATCCCATAATACATTTCTAGATGTCTGTAAGTGTTTAAAGCTAACGTAGCAACGACATCGCCATGCTTTACTCCGTCCTTTTCTAGTGCCGATGCCAATTTTCTAGATCTGATACACACTTCTTCATAATTTGATCTATGTATTTCTCCTGATACCAGCCTACTTATAATTTCTGTCTTTGGATGAATTTCTCTAGCGTGCTCAATAATGCCAGCAATATTAGGCGTCCATGTTTGCATATCTCCAATCATTTGAATTGCTCCCTTAAGATGTTTGATATAAATTATATAAGAACCAAGATTATTTGATAACAAAAATTATGAATATTAGAGAAGCAATAGAAAAGAGGTTTTCAGTTAGAGCTTTTACTGAAAAAGTCCCAAAGATAGAAACAATTAAAGAAATATTAAAAACTGCGGGTACTGCTCCATCGGGTGGAAATATCCAACCATGGAAAGTTTATGTATTAAGTGAAAAAGCAAAAAAAGGATTATCTGATAAGACTTTATATAACTTTGATAATGGGGTTCAAGAAGAAATCGAATATGACATCTATCCAAAACCTTTGGCAGATGAATATAAAAAAAGAAGATATGAGTGTGGTGCTGACATGTATAGAGCGCTTTCAATAGAAAAGGATGATTTAGATTCTCGCTTCAACCAAATAAGAGAAAATTATAATTTTTTTGGCGCCCCACTTGGAATGATAATTACAATAGATAGATCTTTTGGCAAAAATGGATGGGGGCATGTTGGAATGTTCCTTGAAAATCTGTGGCTTAGCGCAATCGATCAAGGACTAGCCATGTGCTTACAAGAATCATGGTCAATATATCCTAAAACAGTAAAAGAATTTATAAAACATCCTGATAATGAGATTGTATGGTGTGGTATTGCTATTGGATATGAAGATTCTTCAAAACCAATAAATCAATATAGAACAAGAAGAGAAAATTTAGATTCTTTTGTTTCATTTATTGAATAAAATCTGTGAACAAATCTTCAAATAATATTTTTTTTAAGAATTCTTATGCAGATGAGCTCCAAAGTTTATGTGAAAGATGCTTCCCTTCTCCTTTTGAAAAATCAAAAGTTCTTTTAAAGAATTATGAACTAGCAGAGGAATTGGGAATAAACAAATCATTTTTAGATTCTAAACAGTGTTTGGATATATTTTCTGGATGCGCCATTTCAGATAGTTCAATTCCTATAGCTCAAGCGTATTCTGGACATCAATACGGAAATTTCAATCCAAATATGGGTGATGGAAGAGCAATTTTATTGGGTGAAATTAATAACAAAGATATTCAGTTAAAGGGAAGTGGTCAAACACCTTTTTCAAAGAATGGAGATGGAAAATCAGCTTTAGGTCCGGTTTTGAGAGAATATTTAATAAGTGAATTCATGAACTCAATCAATATTCCTACTACTAGATCTTTGTTAGCAATTAAATCAAATGAAACTGTTTATAGAGAAAAAGAAATACCGGGAGGTATTCTTACAAGGGTTGCAAAAAGTCATATTAGAATTGGTACTTTTGAGTACGTATATAACTTTAAGCCTGAAAGTTTAAAACTTCTCGCCGATTACACCTTAAAAAGACATTATCCTGAGCTATCTAATGTTAATAATAAGTATTTAAGTCTTTTTGCAGCAATTTGCGATAAACAATCTTATTTAATTTCAAAGTGGATGAGTATAGGTTTTGTTCATGGTGTAATGAATACAGATAATATGACAGTATCTGGTGAAACCATTGATTATGGTCCATGTGCTTTTATGGATAGATATGATCCTAATATCTATTACAGTTCAATTGATAAATATGGAAGATATTCATACAAAAATCAGCCGGCAATCTTGATATGGAATTTAACAAAGCTAGCAGAAACTTTTATTCCTTTAGTAAATGAAAATATTGATAAGGCTGTAAAAGATCTCTCGGAAGTTCTTAATCTAGCAATGCCAACCTATGAAGAATATTTCTATACAGAGATGTCAATTAAGTTAGGCATAAAAGATGTTAATGAAAAAATCATAAGACTAATTGATAAATATTTAGATATTTTAAAAACTGAAAATATTGATTACACGATATCTTTCAGAGACCTCTCAATGATTCATTCTAATAAAATCAAAGTTTCTGAATCAATTTTTAAAAGGGTCAAGGTTTTTGATAAATGGTACGAAGATTTTTCTAACACTGTAAATATTAAAAATGTCCCTAAAGACATAGTTTCTGAACATATGGACGGATATAACCCATGCTATATTCCAAGAAATTATATTATTGAGAATGCTCTTAAAGAGGCGATAAATGGGAATATGTCTGAAATAGAAATAATGAGTGAATACTTAAAAATGCCTTATAAAAAACAAAAAATTGATTCAAGGTACTATTTTTCATCTGACTATAATCAGCCATATACTACTTTCTGTGGTACTTAAATTAAATCTTCAAAGTCCCAATTGTTATTCTTGGAATACTGCTGAGATCTTTTAAGCATAATATATTTGAAAAGTTACTCGTACTAAAAATATTTTTAACCTCAGATTCTTGATCATGACCATGTTCTATCATTAGAACACCTCCCTCTCTGAGAATTGAAGTTGACTGTGAAACTATTTTTTTAATGTCTCCTAAACCATGATCTTTTGATACCAAAGCACTATAAGGTTCATGTTTTAAATCATTCAAATGCTCATCGTTCTCATCAATGTATGGAGGATTGCTTACTATAAGATCAAATGATTTATTCCCAAAACATGATAACCAGTTCGCATGAATAAGTAAAAAATTATCAGCATTCAGATTTCTTTTGTTAATTGAGGCTACTTCTAGTGCACCAATTGAATTGTCAGAACCATAAACAGTAGCACTTAAATTTTTTAAAGCAATTGAGATTCCAATACATCCTGAGCCTGTTCCAACATCTAGCAGTTTCAGTGTGGATGAAAAGTGATTGTTTACATATTCAACTAATATCTCTGTTTCTGGTCTAGGGATTAATACTCTATCATCAATATAAAAATCATTTTCATAAAATTTACTCGAATTTAAAATATAATCGAGTGGCATACCTTCTTCTTTTTTCTTTTTAAAGTCTTTTATTAAATTCTCTTCTTGTTCAGTTAAAAAACGTTCCGAATTAAGATAAATATCGTTGTAATTAAAACCTAAACTTTCTTTTAAGTAATAAATAAATTCATTTTTCGCTTCATCGCTATAAAACATTTTTTGATAATGGCTTAATTTATTTTTCAATTATTCGGATTCGAGTTGTGAAAGCATAGCTAGCTGATTTTCTGCAAGAAGAGCATCACAAATTGTTTTTATGTCACCATCCATAATTTGATCTAAATTATGCTGAGTAAGTTTAATCCTATGATCTGTCATTCTGCCTTGAGGGAAGTTGTATGTCCTTATCTTCTCACTTCTGTCTCCAGTGCCAACGAGAATTTTTCTCTCGCTAGCAATAGTCTCTTGTTGGCTGTCAATCTCTTGCTGCTTTAGTTTAGCTGCCAAGAGGGAAAGTGCTTTTTCTTTATTTTTATGTTGAGATCTGCCGTCTTGACACTCAACTACTAATCCTGTGGGAATATGAGTTAGACGAACAGCAGAATCAGTTTTATTTACATGCTGGCCTCCAGCACCAGAGGCCCTAAAGGTATCAACTCTTAAATCATTTTTATCAATATTAATATCTTTAACTTCCTCTACCTCAGGCAAAATGGCAACTGTACAAGTAGATGTATGAATTCTTCCTTGTGACTCCGTCTCTGGCACTCTTTGAACCCTATGAACGCCTGATTCAAATTTAAGTACCTTGAATACGCTCTTACCATTTAACTTTGCAACAACTTCTTTTAAGCCACCTTGCTCAGAAGGTTTTATGTCAATTATTTCAAGATTCCATCCTTCTCTTTCAACTAATCGGGAATACATCCTAAATAAATCACCAGCAAAAATACTTGCCTCATCTCCCCCTGCTCCAGCTCTAATTTCTAGATAAGCAGAACCATCATCTGCAGAATCTTTTGGAAGAAGCATTAACTTTAATTCTTGCTCGAGAATTTCTGGTTTATCTGAAAATTTCTTTAAATCGTCTTCTGCAAGTATTTTAAGATCTTCATCATCGGAATTAAGAATTTCATTGGCATCTTTAATACTTTCTATAACCTCATTATATTCGTGAAATTTTTCGACGATAGGTTTTAGTTCTGAAAATTCTTTATTTAACTGGGTATATTTATCAATATCTTTAACTGTTTCAGAATCAACTAATAGGCTTTCGATTTCACTAATCCTATTTTGAAGCTGATCTAGCTTCTTGAGCATTGAGTCATGCATTATCAAAAAAATTTTTGATCATAGACTCAATAATATGATCGTCAATATTCTTTATATCCTTAAAATTATTTAAATCTTTATCACTAATTTTCATGGTCTTTATAGCTTTTACTAGTTCAGAAAAGTCTTTTGACTGTTTGAACTGACTAACTTCTTCTATTGATAAACTTTTTAAGAATGCTTCAAGCTGAATATTAATATTATCCTTCGAAGCTTTATTGATAAATGAATCTAAAGCTGCCTGAGCTTGAAGAACAATTATATTCATAGCTTTTTCGGCTTCAATGGAGCGTTGGCCATAGTTATCTTGTGTAATTTTTTCTATATCATCAATAGAGAAAAGATATGCTTGTTCAATATTTCTTATTTCCTCTTCGATGTTTCTAGGCACTCCCAAATCAATAAGAAGCATCGGTTTATTTTTCCTTATCTTTAGAGCATTCTCTATCGCGCCTTTTCCGATTAAAGGGAGATCAGTTGAAGAAGATGCAATAACTATATCTGCTATCTCTAATTGATCGTGCAAAGATTCTAGGGAGGAGGATAATATTTCATAATTATCATCCAGCTTAATCTTACGAACTGTCCTATTTACAGACTTAATGTTGTTTATTCCCTTTTTATAAAGATTATCAATGACGCTCTGCGCTAATGATCCTGCACCAACAACTAGTACATTTTGTTCGTTTGGATTTTCAAAAATATTTTTTACAAGCTTAAGGGCTAATCCGCTTACAGATAAAGAATTTAGTCCTATATTAGTTTCTGTTCTTGCTTTTTTTGAAATCTCAATAACTTTATCTGATAAAAAAGCTAAATTTCTACCAACAATACCAATATCTTTTGCCTTTTTAAAAGCAGATTTAAACTGACCAAATATTTCCTGCTCTCCAAGAACTTGTGAATCTATTCCTGATGCAACCTTGCTCATGTGAACGAGAGCATCATGATTGTCTAAAAAATAAAAACTTTTTAATGGTACATCACTTATCTTTAGTACTTTAAAAACTTCCTTTAAAACACTTTTTCCAATATTTTTTTTGCCAATAAAATAAATTTCGGTTCTATTGCAAGTAGAAATTCCATAAAAAGATTCAATGTCTTGTTTAAAAAATTCTTTTAAATGATTATCTAATAAAATTTGATTGGACTCATTTATAATAAACTTTTCTCTTTCAGAGACATTTGAGGTCTTGTGATTTATGCCAAAAAGTTGTAGTTCCATTTCAATAATATTTTGTTATATTTTTGTTATTGTCTCATTTTCGTCATGTACAAGTGTCATCGATGATAAAAATACTTCGCAGTTTAAAGGAAAAGCAATAATAAACGAGAAAAATTCTGAATCATTATCTTTTAATATTAACGTAAGTATCTATAAAAACTCATCTATTATACAGATTAAGAGAACATTTTATGGAAATGTATTAAAAATTGAGCTTATTCAGGGGGAAAAGGCCTCTTTTTTCTCTACTCAATATGATGAGCAATTTTATATACCTGATTATATTGATCGAAACTTTAGATATTGGCTAACACAATGTTTGTTCTCAAAGGATTTTAATATATTTAAATCAACTGAAGATCTTAGCTTTAAATTTCTTTGTAACAAAAACAAAGATAATACAAACATAATAATTGAATATAATGAGTTTTATATTGAGGGTTTTTTAATAAGGCAATGAGTATGATAAAAACTGAATGTCCTTCTAAGTTAAATCTTTTTCTAAAAGTAGGTAGCAAGAGAAATGATGGATATCATGAAATTGAGACATCTTTTCAACTGATTGATTTAAGTGACCAAATGACTTTTGAAATTTGTGATACGGATATTGTAATTGAATCAGATGAGGAATTGTTAAGAGGAACTGATAATACGATTTATAAGTCTGCTGAAAAGCTTAAAAAAATGTTTAATGTCTCTGATGGAGCTAAAATTAATATTAAGAAAAATATACCTCTAGGTGCGGGTCTTGGTGGAGGAAGTTCAAATGCAGCAACAACAATTGTTGCGCTTAATAAGCTATGGAATCTAAGTCTTGAAAAAAAAGATATGTTTGACATAGCAAAAAATATCGGAGCAGACGTTCCACTTTTCATATATGGAAAAAATTCAATTGGTAAAGGAATAGGTGAAAAATTAGAATTTACAGAGTCTATTGAAGAAAATTTGCTTTTGATTTGTCCAGATATACAGAATTCTACAAAAGAAATGTTTGATGAACTTGATATTCTTAGAATAAAAAATAAATTAAGTGTTAACTCAGATCAAAATGATTTTTGGGATGCTTATATTTCCCGAAGTAAGCAAGTTGAAGAATTTTATTATAGTTACTCACAAGACTATGAATTAAATCTTTCTGGAAGCGGTTCTTGTATATATTTAAGGTTCAACAAAAAAAATGAAATTGATAAAATTTTAAAAAAAATACCAACTAATTGGAGACTCTTTTTCTGTAAACCATTACAATATTCGCCGATATGTTATATCTAAGAGCTTTGGGGTGTCGCCAAGCGGTAAGGCAACGGGTTTTGATCCCGTCATGCGTAGGTTCGAATCCTACCACCCCAGCCATGTTTTATAATAGATCTTGGGGAAAATTATGAAAAATAATAACGGATTGGACATTTTCACAGGAACTTCAAATCCTGAATTAGCTTCAGAGGTATCAAAAATACTTGGAATTGCAATTGCACCAGCAGATGTTGGCTATTTCTCTGACGGTGAGCTTAAAGTTGAAATACAAGGAAATGTAAGAGGTCATGATACTTTTATAATTCAGTCTACGTGTGCTCCAACAAATAAAAATGTTATGGAAATCATGTTGATTGCTGATGCACTAAAAAGATCATCTGCATCAAAAATTACTGCCGTTGTTCCCTATTATGGATATGCAAGACAAGATAGAAGAGTGAGATCAGCTAGAGTGCCTATAAGTGCAAAAGTAGTAGCTGATATGTTTGCTTCTGTTGGAATAGATAGAGTTCTAACAATTGATCTGCACTCTGAGACTATTCAAGGTTTTTTCGATATGCCTGCAGATAATGTTTACGCAACTAAGTTTATGGTCGACGATATCAAAGATAATAATGAGAGGAATGAAGTTGTCGTAGTATCTCCGGATGTGGGCGGTGTAGTAAGAGCAAGAGCTTTAGCAAAATTACTTGACGACACTGATTTGGCAATAATTGATAAAAGAAGAGCTGCAGCAAATCAATCTGAAGTAATGAACATAATTGGTGATATTGATGGAAAAGTTTGTATTGTGCCAGATGATATTATTGATACAGCTGGGACACTTTGTAATGCAGCAAATGCTTTAAAAGAAAATGGAGCAAAAGCTGTAAAAGCATATATCACTCATCCTGTTTTATCTGGACCAGCAATAGAGAGACTTGAAAGCTCAGCTATAGATGAATTAGTTGTAACAAATTCTATTCCATTGTCCCAAGAAGCTAAAAAATGCAGTAAAATACGCGTCATTTCAATTGCGAATATAATTGCTGAGTGTATCAAAAGACTTAGCAATGAAGAATCACTAAGTGAAATGTTTTTATAGAGATAATTATGACAGATCAAATAATTTTAAATGCTGATCCAAGAGAAAGAACTGGATCAAATAAAGCCAGGGTCATTCGAAAAATTGATGGAATGGTTCCAGCGATTGTTTATGGAGATGAAAAAGAAACTCTTAATATTAAATTAAAGCTAAATGAATTAACAAAAGCTGCAGAAAATGAGCTTTTTTATACTCAAGTGCTTCTTATAAAGACTGGTGAAAACGAAGAAAAAGTTGTTTTAAAAGAACTTCAAAAAGATCCGGCTAAAGGTAAATTCCTTCATGCTGATTTTCAAAGAGTTTCTAGGAAGACGAAACTTAAAGTTGTAATACCTGTGAATTTTGTTAACGAAGATGAATGTGTCGGTATTAGAGAGGATGGTGGCGTTGTAGCTAAAGCTATTAGAGAAATTGAAATTATGTGCTTAGCAGGAAATATTCCTGAATCAATTGATGTTGATATTGAAAATTTACATCTTGGAGAATCTTTAAGACTCACCGAAATTTCATTACCTGAAGGATCCGAAATACCTGGATTATCTGATGAAACTGATCAAATGGTCGTTTCTGTTAACGCGCCTAAAGCAGTTGAAGAGGATCCAATTGAAGATGAATTAGAAGATGGTGAAGTACCTGAGGGCGAGGAAACATCTGAAGAGACTACTGGAGATGAACCTGCAACTACTGAAGAAACTGCTGAAAAAGATAATCCCGAAGAGGGATAATTTCATGTACAAGCTCTGTATTGTTGGATTAGGCAATCCGGACACTAAATATAATAATACCCGACATAATATTGGTAAAGATTGGATCCTAAGTTTATCAAAAAATCAAAGAATAGATTTCAGAAAAAAAGCCAAGTTTGAGGCTGAGATCGGAGAATCACTTTCAGGAGATATTCTATGGGTAATACCCTCTAATTATGTGAACAATTCTGGAAGGACCGTTTCAAAAATTATTAAGTCAACAAATCTTGAGCCTAAAAATTTTTTAATTATTCACGATGAGCTAGATCTAGAAGTTGGAAATATTAAACTAAAAGATTCTGGCGGCCATGGTGGCCATAATGGAATCAGGGACATAATTAATAAAATCGGTACTGAAAAATTTTATAGACTCAGAGTTGGTATAGGGCATCCGGGCTCAAAGGATGAAGTTACTGATTGGGTATTAAATAAATTTACGCCAAACGAAAAAATTGAACTTGAAAAATCTTATTTTAAATTAGTCGATGTATTTGAATTAATTAAATCTAATAAAATTTCTGAAGCTCAAAAATTTCTCCATACGGAATAATTGTTGTGGGATTTAAATGCGGGATAATTGGACTTCCAAATGTAGGAAAATCAACATTATTTAATGCTCTAACCAAATCAGATATTCCAGCTGAAAATTTTCCTTTCTGCACTATAGATCCAAATATTGGCCGAGTGCCCCTGCCAGACAAAAGACTAATTGAGCTAAATAAGATTGTTAACACAAAAAAGATTATTCCTGCAGCATTAGACCTTGTCGATATTGCTGGACTTGTTAAAGGTGCTGCCGATGGAGAAGGTTTGGGAAATTCGTTTTTATCAAATATTAGAGAAATGTCTGCACTTGCGCATGTTGTTAGATGTTTTGATGATGAAAACATTACTCATGTTGATGGCACAGTTAATCCAATAAGAGATATTGAAGTTATAAACTTAGAGTTAATATTTGCAGACCTTGAAACTATTTCTAAGAGAATTTCTAAATGTGAAAAACTTTTAAAAACAAATGATAAGGATAATAAAGTTCAATTTGATATGTTGCAGCATCTAAAGAATATCTTAGAAAATGGTAGTCTTATTGATCTTAAAAATTTCAATCAAGAAGAAATAAAATTAATTAAAAGTTTTCAGTTATTGTCGTCAAAGCCAACTTTTTTTATTGGCAACATCGATGATAGTGATGTATCAAAAAAACATATAGAGGAAGTTAAAAAGGTTGCAGAGGAATTAAATACATTTGTAATTCCAGCTTCTATTAAAATAGAGCAAGAAATTTCTGCTCTAAGTGAGAGTGAAAAATTAGAGTATCTTGAATTACTTGAAATGGATGAACCTGTTATAAACAAGATCATTTTTGAAGGTTATAAATTGTTAGGTCTCAAGACCTTTTTTACAGCAGGTCCATCAGAAATTAGAGCATGGACCATTAAAAATGGCTTTACCGCTCCCAATGCTGCAGGCGTAATTCATACAGATTTTGAAAAAGGTTTTATTAAAGCAGAAGTGATAGATTTTAATGACTTTATTAAAAATAACGGTGAGCTTGGAGCAAAAGAAAATGGCAAGATGCGTTTAGAGGGCAAGGATTATCTTGTAAAAGATGGAGATATAATACATTTCAAATTTAATGTGTAAGGAAATAAAAAAATATTGACTCTTATATTTTTCAGCTTATCATTCAACGATTGGCTATGTAGCTCAGATGGTTAGAGCACAGCACTCATAACGCTGGGGTCGGTGGTTCAATTCCACCCATAGCCACCAATAAATATTTATTTCTTTAGATAAAGAGCGATGATAAGTATTGAGACAAAAGCGAGCAAGGCATCTTCTCCAAACATTTGAAGAATATCCGTTACATTTTTATACACTGTGCCTACAAACGGTGTGGAAGGACCAAAAATAACACCGAGAAGAAGAGATACCGCCACTAAAGGTATCAATAATTTTGTTAACTTATTTAGAAAAGTCGTAACTTTAGTTATAGAAGTATTTAAATTCATAATATAAAAATTAGGAAGGGTTATACACCCTTCCTAATTATAAAATTCGGCTTATTTATTAACCAAGGTATATAAAATTGCTAATACAAGCAATCCTACAACACCGCTAGATGATAAATCCTCAACCAAAGTTGTGATACCGCCAATGACATCAAGACCAAAAACTGGACCACCAAATACAATGGCAGCAACGATGCCAAGACCAGCAAGTCCAATTACGACGCTAGTTAATTCAGCAACTAGGCCTTTTATCATTTTAAATGCATTATCCATAATATTTCCCCCCATTAGGTTTTTTTATGTTTTGCAGGGACAATGAGAACATAAATAATGCTATGAATCAAATTATGTAAACAAAATTTAGACACAATATTTGACATTTACAAATTTATCAAATAGGGAGAAAAAATGAGCTTTTTGAAGACTTATTCTTTATTTTCAGCTAAAGCTTTCATTGATAGTTTCATTTTGCCCCTATCAAATCCTATGAGCTTGACATCTACTTCCTGTCCTTCTTCTAGAACATCATTAACGTCGTCTGTTCGCTCCTCAGATATCTCAGAAATATGAAGCAATCCATCTTTACCCGGTAAAATATTTACGAAAGCACCGAATTCAACAATCTTAACAACAGTGCCTTTATATACTTTATTAATTTCAGGCTCTTCTAATATTTCCTCAATAATTGCTAAGCATTCTTGCATTGATGACTGATTTTGACCAAAGACTGAAACAACACCATCGTCATTGATGTCAACTGTAGCTCCAGTTTTTTCTTGCATTGACTTTATAACTGCTCCACCTTTGCCAATAATTTCTTTAATCTTATCTTTGTCAACCATAAATGACTTCATAGCAGGAGCATTCTCTGATAATTCTTTTGGTTTTGATATAACTTCGTTCATGATACCAAGAATATGATCTCTAGCAGCTTTAGCCTTAATTAGAGCCGTTTCCATAATAGACTCATTTATACCAGATATCTTTATATCCATTTGTAGGGCTGTAATTCCTGATTCTGTTCCAGCAACTTTAAAGTCCATATCACCAAGATGATCTTCATCTCCTAAAATATCGGTTAAAACAGCAAATTCTTCGCCTTCTTTAATTAGTCCCATTGCAATGCCTGCTACAGGACTTGAAAGGGGTACTCCAGCATCCATTAAAGACAAAGAGGTTCCACACACTGATGCCATTGAACTAGAACCATTAGACTCTGTAATTTCAGAAACTACTCGCATTGTATATCCAAAGTCATCAACATCAGGTAATACTGCCTTAATTGCTCTTTTTGCTAAATTTCCATGGCCAATTTCACGTCTCTTTGGACCCATTGGCATTCCAATCTCACCAACACTGTATGCGGGAAAGTTGTAATGCAACATAAAGTTATCACTTCCCTCTCCTTCAATTGATTCTATTCTTTGCGCATCTCTGGAGGAACCAAGAGTTGCAACAACTATTGCTTGAGTCTCTCCCCTTGTAAACAGAGCTGAACCGTGAGACCCAGGTAAAACATCTGTTTCAACAAAAATTGGTCTGACAGTATCTAGGTCTCTTCCATCTATTCTTGGTTGATTATTAAGAATATTTCCTCGAACAATATCTTTCTCTAGTTTCTTGAAATCTCCCATCAATTTTCCCATTTCCATCTCTTCAAGCTCTTCGTATTTTTCTAGAATTTGAGTTCTAATCTCCTTCAAAGCTTCATTACGATCAGATTTAATTGATATTTTAAAAGCTTCTGAAATTTGTGACTTGAAGTTTGTTTCAAGATCTTGGTAATAACTATGCTGATCTTCAGGAATCTCAATATCCCACATTTCGTTACCGGTCTTTTCTTTTAATTCATTGCAAGCATTTATAACGGCTTTCATTTCTTGATGCCCAAAAAGTACTGCACCAAGCATTAAATCTTCATTTAACTCTTTTGCTTCGGATTCAACCATCAAAACAGCATCATCTGTTCCAGCAACTACCATATCTAAATACGAATCATCTAACTCCTCAAAATTTGGATTAAGAACGTATTCACCATCTATAAATCCAACGCGAGCTGCTCCCATCGGACCATCAAATGGAACACCTGAAATTGAAAGAGCAGCAGATGCACCAATCATAGCTGCAATGTCAGGATTTTGTTTTTTATCTGAAGACATGACAGTACAAAAAATTTGTATTTCATTGGTGAAATGATCTGGAAACATTGGTCTTATCGGTCTATCAATAAGTCTTGATGTAAGAGTCTCTCTTTCTGTAGGTCTAGCTTCTCTTTTAAAAAATCCTCCTGGGATTCTTCCAGTAGCATAAAATTTTTCTTGATAAAAAACTGCTAATGGAAAAAAATCTTTGCTTGGATCAGCCTCTTTTTTTGCAACTACAGTTGTGAGAACTACTAGATCTCCTATAGTTACCATTACTGCAGCTGTTGCTTGTCTGGCTACTTTATTTGTTTCTAATTTTACTGTTTGATTTCCGTACTGAAATTCTACTTGTGTAGATTCTAATTTATTATTTTCCACGATTTTCCTTTTTAGTGTATATGACGCTATCCTCTTAGATTGAGTTTTTTGACTAACTCCGAATAACTATCAGCATCTTTTCTTTTAAGATATGCTAATAATTTTCTTCTAAGATTAACCATCCTTATTAAACCAGCTCTGGAGTGATGGTCTTTGTTGTGACTTTTAAAATGACTTTGAAGTTTATTAATATTTTCTGTTAAAAGTGCAATTTGCACTTCTGGCGATCCAGTATCGCCCTCATTTCTTTTATATTTCTCGACTATACTAGCTTTTTCTTCAGTTAATAATGCCATATTTTTATCCTCGTAATGTTGTATATGAATTCTGCAAACCTCACATTACTAAAGTAAGCGTGCGAATATTATAACTTATTAACACTTTAAACAAGTTGTTTATGCTTTAAGCTACCCTCGGTAACTTCTCCCAGGCCAATAAATTCTTTAAATTGGTTATATACTCTTAGAATATTTTTGGGCTCAATGTTAACTCTTAGCTTTCCTCCATTTTGAAAAATTTTTGAATTATCCTTAGTTAGTGTAAGTTTTTCATATTCTGTGAATGCATCATCTATTGAAATTAATTGATTCTCAGAAAGATTTTCAAAAATTTTAGAATCCTTAATATTAAAATTGTGTTGTGATAACCTCTTTAAAGAAATCATGTGTCCGCCGCAACCTAGATTTTCACCTAAATCTCTTGCTATCGATCTAATATATGTTCCCTTTGAGCAAGATAACTCAAATGAGCATATTTTATTTTTATAAATAATATTCCGAATCTCTTTAATTTCAATTTTGCGTGGTTCTTTATCAATGAATTTGCCTTTTCTTGCATATTTGTACAAAGGCTTACCTTTAAATTTTAAAGCAGAGTAATATGGAGGCTTTTGAAGAGACTTTCCCAGAAAATTATTAACTGCTCTTTTTACATCCTCACTGGAGCATTGTACTTCTGATTTTGCAATTACCTCTCCTGTTGCGTCATCGGTGTTTGTTGAAATACCAAGTTCAACCTTTACAAAATAAGATTTATCAGAGTTTAAAAAATAACTTGAAAATTTTGTAGCTCTGTTAATTGCTAGAATAAGCAAGCCCTCTGCAGCAGGATCTAATGTTCCTAGATGACCAACTTTTTTAAAAGAGAATTTATTCTTTACTTTTTGTACTATCTGATTTGATGACAGGCCTGATTCCTTATTTACGAGCAAAAAACCATTCATTTTATTTGAGATTGTTTAAAAGTTTTTCTATATTTTCACTGTATTCAATGCTTTCATCGAATTTAAATATTATCTTGGGAACTCTCCTAATCTCGATAATTTTAGATAACTTAGACCTTATCATTCCAGATAGTTTTAATAAGATGCTGCTCTCAATTTTGCTATCACTTTTTTTAATTGATTTTCCAATAACTGTGTAATAAAGATAGGCTATGCCTATATCATCAGTTACCTTAACTGCTGTAATATTTATGTTTTGTAATCTTGGATCCTTTACTTCCTTAGACAAGATCAATGACACTTCTCTTTTGAGTAAATCTGCAATTTTCTCAGATCTATTAGAAGACATTTATTCTATATTTCCTGAGCCTCTTCCTTTCTGTCAAAAACTTCAATCTTATCGCCAGGTTTAATATCTTTATAGTTTTTAATACCCATTCCACATTCGTTTCCATTTTTAACTTCATTGACATCTTCTTTGAATCTTCTGAGAGAGTTTAGCTCACCCTCAAAAATCACAATTTCGTCTCTCAATACCCTCACCGGTTTATTTCTTAATACGTTCCCTTCAACAACGTTACAACCTGCAACTTGACCAAATTTTGGTGAATTAAATACTTCGAGAACTTCGGCAGTTCCAACTATAACCTCTTTTACAATTGGGTCTAATAAACCACTCATTCTAGCTTTTACATCATCAAGAAGTTCATAAATAATACTGTGATAACTCAAAGGTATTGACTCTGATTCGATAATTTTTTTTGCAGTATTGTCTGCCCTTACATTAAAGCCAATTATTATCGAATCAACTGCTACCGCTAAATTTGCATCCGATTCGCTAATACCTCCGACACCACTTGATACGATTTTTACTTTCGCTTTATCGGTGCCTAGATCATTAAGTGCAGCTAGAATTGCTTCACAGGTTCCTCCAACATCTGTTTTAACAATAACATTTAGAACTTTTTTAGCCTCTTGACCAAGTGTTTCAAAGAGATCTCCAGCAGATTCATCTTTTTGTTTTAGAAGTTTTTTTTCTTTTTCTTTATTTTCTCTAAATTCTACTATTTCTCTTGCCTGTTTTTCATTTTTAACAACTTGAAATTGATCTCCCGCATTTGGTACAGAATTCAAGCCCAAAACTTCAACTGCGGCAGAAGGTCCAGCAATTTTAATTTTTTGACCATCACTGTCTACAATGCTTTTAATTTTTCCAATTGCATTTCCGGACACTACCAAATCTCCAACTTTCAAAGTACCATTTTGAATCAAGAATGTTGCAACTGATCCTCTGAACTTATCTAGTTCTGATTCGATAACAACGCCTTGAGCAGCGCCATCGTAGTGAGCTTGAAGTTCTAAAATTTCAGCCTCTAAAGAAATTCTCTCTAATAAATCATCAACGCCGTCACCCTTGAGGGCCGATACTGGTACCATCTGAATATTTCCGCCCCAATCTTCAGGTGTCAGATCTTTTGCAGCCAAGTCACCTTTAACTTTATCAATATCAGCTCCATCTAAGTCGATTTTATTTATTGCAACAACTATTGACACTCCTGCAGCTTTTGCATGATTGATAGCTTCTTCTGTTTGAGGTTTTATTCCATCGTTTGCAGCTACTACAAGAACTACAATATCAGTAGTATTTGCACCTCTAGCCCTCATCGATGAAAAAGCAGCATGACCAGGCGTATCAATAAAGGTTAATGTGCCTTTTGAAGTTTCGACCTGATATGCACCAATATGTTGTGTTATTCCCCCTGCTTCTCCATCAACAACCTTAGTCTTTCTGATAAAATCCAATAAAGTTGTCTTTCCATGATCAACATGTCCCATCACAGTAATAACAGGTGGTCGAGATTTTGGTTTATCCTTATATTTTATTAAATTTGCCAAATCCTCTTCGATATTTTCTTCTTTAATAGCAATTCCGTTATGTCCAATCTCTTCAACAACTAATATTGCAGTTTCTTGATCGATAAAATCATTTATTGTTGCTACGACACCAAGGCTCATTAAGTTCTTAACAACTTCTCCGCCTTTTACAGCCATTGATTTTGCTAAATCACCAACTTGGATGGTCTCTGGTATCTCAATGTCTTTTTTAATAAATTCTTTTGGAGCTTCAAATTGATGTTGTGATTCCTCAAAAATTACTTCTTTTTTCTTATATGCATTAACTGCACTTGATAATTGATCTTTCACATCAACAGGCTTTTCTGAAGTTTGTTGTATTTTTTTAGATTTTGCTTTTTTTATTTCTTGCTTTTGCTTAACTGCAGCCTTTAATTGCTCTTCTCTTTTTATTTGTTGCTCTTTGAGTTGTTCTGATGCTGCTGCTCTCTTGGCTTCTATATTGTCAGAGTAACTCTTGCTAGATGAAGTTGTTGAAGAAGATTTTCCTCTTGAGGTTACTTTGACTCCTGACTCAGAAGTTACAGATTTAGATGCAGTAGTTTTAGCACCCTTGAGAAATTTTAATAATGCCTGTTTATCTTTTGGTGTTACCTCATCAGAAGATTTTGAATGACTGAGACCAGCCTTTTGCATGCGCTCTATTAGAGCCTTATCAGCTATTTTTAGAGTTTTTGCAAAATCTTTTACTGTGATACCCAATTTATCTCCTAATTAAACCAATGTTCCCTTGCTTTCATTATCATTGCAGATGCATCCTCTTCTGAGATATCAATAATTTCTTGTAATTCGTCAATTGATAACTCTGCTAAATCATCCTTATTTTTAATGCCTTTGTTTGATAGCTTCGAGATATTATCTTCATCTAAATTTAAGTCAGATAAAGATTCAATATTATCCTCTTCTTCGGTAACAGCTCCCATAGCTTCTAAAAGAGCTGCATCTTCTGCTGCAGTCTTAATTCTTTCAATTTCTTCTTCAGAATCAATAAATTTACTGAAAACAGTATTTTCTGCATAGGCTATATCATCAAAAGTAGTCATACCTAGAGACGATATTTGCTCTGCGATATCATCTGAAACGTTGAGACTGTCGATAATTTTTGCCAGAAATTCTGTTTCATCAACTTTTATTTTTGCTTCAGCTTCTTCGTTCGAAATAATATTCAAATCCCACCCTACCAATTTAGAAGCAAGCCTAATATTTTGTCCCCTCGATCCGATTGCAAGTGCTAAATTATCTTCATTCACAGCAATATCCATTGATCTTGAATCTTCATCCATTACAATGGATTCAACCTTTGCAGGCGATAAAGCATTGATGACCAATTGTGCAGGATTATCATCATAAATAATTATATCTATCCTTTCATTTCCTAACTCAGATGAAACAGCTTGAACTCTGGAGCCTCTCATTCCAACACAGGCTCCAACAGGATCTATTCTGCCATCATTAGTCTTTACTGCAATTTTTGACCTAGAGCCAGCATCTCTAGCTACTCCTCTGATTTCAATAACATCCTCATTTATTTCGGGCACTTCGATACTAAATAATTCTGTAACCATTTCAGGACATGATCTGTTTAACATTAATTGGGGGCCTCTTCCCTCAACTTCTACAATTTGAAGAATTGCTCTTATTCTGTCGTTTATTTTATAGATTTCACCTGGCATTAACTTATCTCGAGGCAGCAGAGCTTCTGCTTCATGAGTGATATCAACTATTATGTTATCTCTTGTTACTCTCTTAACAGATCCTGAAACAAGTTTATTATTCTGTGTTCTAAATTGTTCAACAATTTTTTCTCTTTCGGCTTCTCGAACTTTTTGAAGCATGACTTGCCTAGCAGCTTGTGTTTCTATTCTTCCAAATACAACATTTTCTTGTTTAACAGTATAAATATCATCAAGCTGTAGTCCCGAATCGTCAGACGTAACGTGTGTCTCATGGTGAAACTCTTCATTATCTTTATCAAAAACTATCCAGTTTCTATGTGTAGAATATTTGCCAGTATCTCTATCAATTGTTACAAACAAATCTGCATCTTCATGAAAATGTCTTTGTGATGCTGATGCAATAGCAACTTCAATTGCTTTAAAAATCACATCTTTTTCGAGTCCCTTTTCAGTAGAAACTGAATCAACAACTGCTAAAATTTCATTACTTTGCATAGCTATTTTCCTTCATAATTTCATTAAAATTTGGTTTCAATCTACAAAAATCAGTATCATCAAAATTAAACTTAATAGTTTTACCATTTACATCTAGCTTAAAATTTTTACCACTAAAATCCAATAAAGTGCCTGTAAAATTTCTTTTTCCAAATAATAGTTCCTTAGATTTTAATGATAATTCTTCGCCAATATAGTCTTTTAACTGATTAATATCAAAAAATTTCCTGTCTAATCCTGGTGTCGAAACTTCTAATACATAATCCTCACCAAAATTTAGGTCCAAAGTTGGTTCATAATTGAGATCTTTCGAAATATTTTCACAATCATTAATATCAACACCTTTTTCAGAATCAATAAAAATTCTCAATGTGGTATTCTTTCTACCTCTTAAAATTTCTGTTCCCCATAAAAAACAGTTATTCCTCACGATTACTGGAATAATTATCTTTTCAATCTCTTCTTTATACATCTTTCTTATACAAAAAAAGGGCATTAGCCCCACAAAAAATATTTAACTGTGGTAGCGGGGGCTGGATTTGAACCAACGACCTTCGGGTTATGAGCCCGACGAGCTACCAGACTGCTCCACCCCGCAACGCAGCGAACATGAAGTGTAAGAAAGTAACTCAATTAGGTCAAGTTTATTTTGAACAAGAACAAAGATAATATTGCTATAATTTCGTTCCTTGCCGAAGTGGTGGAATTGGTAGACACGCTAGCTTGAGGGGCTAGTGAGTGAAAACTCGTGCGGGTTCAAGTCCCGCCTTCGGCACCATTTAAAATTAATCTACGGGTATTTCGTCGGAGAGGCCCTCTTCAACAGCTTGCTCAATAAGAGGCTCATCAAAAATTACAGCAGAATTTTCCGTCTTATACAGATATGCTAACAACAGGGACAAAATTAACCATATAGCAACAATATATTTTGTTAACTTACCTAAAAAATCTGATGGTCCTAAAGCACCAAACATAGAATTAGATGAACCACCTCCAAAAGCAGAACCAAGATCGGAACCTTTACCTTGTTGCAAAAGAACCAGAGCGATAATTACAACCGCTAGTAAAATGCATAATACTTTTATAAATATAATCATCTAATCCACACCATTGTATAAATTTACAATTTTAGCAAAGCTGTTTCCATTTAATGAAGCTCCACCTATTAATGCTCCATCAACAAAATCTTCGTTAAAGAAACTTTGAGCATTATTCTCATCTACGCTACCTCCGTATAAAACTTTTGGCACTGCGTTGCTACCAGATGAGGATTGTACAACATCTTTTATAAAATTATGAATTTCATTTATTTGTTCTGATGTTGGTGTTTGGCCAGTACCGATTGCCCAAACTGGTTCATATGCGATAGTAAAATTCTCAGCAAGATTTCTACCTTTTAAAACCTGGAGTTGATTTTTGAGAACTTCTTTTGTTTTGCTATTATGATTTTCTTCAGCTGACTCACCTATACACAAAATAACATCTAAACCTTTATCGATTAAATCTAATTTTCCAGAAATGTTTTCATTTGTTTCACCATATATATTTCTCATCTCGGAATGCCCAATTAATGAAAAACTACATGCCATATCGTGAACCATATCAAGAGAAATAGCACCAGTTCTTGCTCCACTAGAAAGGTCAACATTTTGAACACCATATTTGATATCTAAATCATTGGAAGTTAAAGAATCAGCCAAGTATTCTACATGAATATATGCAGGTGCAATACCAAGATATAACTCATCAGATGAAATATATGTACCTTTAAATTCTTTCACCCACTCATGAATCATTTTCTTTGATCCATTACATTTCCAGTTAGCTATTATCATATTTATGATTTTTTTAATATTAAAGATTCGATATCGATTGCAAATTTCTCCGCTACCTCAATTTGAGGTGCTTCAATCATGATCCTAATTTTAGATTCGGTACCAGATGGCCTTACTAATACTCGCCCAATGGTCATATCAGATTCAATTTCTTTTATTAAAGATTGTAAATCTTTATCATTAACAATATCTTTATTTTTAACTGGGACAGCGATATTAATCTGAGGAATCTTTGTATAATTTGCTAAAACTTCACTTGGTTTTTTTTCTAACATTAGCAATGAAGAGATCACCTTAAGTGCAGCAATAGTTCCATCACCAGTGCTCACAAGATCCTTACAAATAATATGTCCCGATGTTTCACCACCTAACATCCATCCTTTTTTTGTTAGCATATCACTTACATATTTATCGCCTACATCGGCTCTTATAAATTTGTAGCCTAATTTTTTGATTCCATCCTCTAATCCAAGATTACTCATCTTTGTGCCAACAACTCCAGACCAAGCGCCTGTTCTATTAGGATTAGCAAAAGCTAAGATATAAAGGAGATCATCTCCGTCAAGAATATTTCCTTTTTCATCAACAAGAATAACTCTATCTCCATCGCCATCAAGAGATACTCCAAAATCTGCTCTATGATTGATAACTGCTTCTTTTACAATATTTGGATGTGTGGAACCACAATCTTTATTGATGTTATAACCATCCGGATCTGTTCCAATACATATTACTTCTGCGCCTAATTCTTCGAATACTTCTGGACTGACCCTGTAACAAGCACCATTTGCACAATCAAGAACCACTCTTAAAGACGAAAAATTAATCTCTGGAGGTACTGTTGACTTACAGAATTCAATATATCTTGGGCCAGATTCATCAAATCTATATGCCTTACCAATTGACTCTGTTTTAACTGATAAAAGATCTCCTGAAAGATATTTTTCAATTCTTTTCTCAACATCTCTTGATATTTTTTCTCCATCTTCGTTAAAAATCTTAATACCATTGTCTAAAAAATCATTATGTGAAGCACTAATAACAACACCAAACTTGTTTCTAAGTGTTTTAGTTAGGTAAGCGACCCCTGGCGTAGGTAGAGGGCCTAACAATCTCACATTTACTCCAGAAGCAATGAAACCTGCTTGAAGAGCTGCCTCAAGCATATATCCAGAAATTCTTGTATCTTTTCCAATTACTACAGTATTCCAGCCCAACTCTTTCATAGCCAAACCAGTTGCGTGGCCAATTTTAAGGCAAGCTTCGGGTGTTATAACACTTTCGACAGGTCCCCTAATACCATCGGTGCCAAATTTAAGATTCATGGAAAAGAATTATAACTCTTCTGCAGCACCTTTTATTGAAGTTTTTTTAGTTGATTTGCCCTTTGGACTGTCATCCGACCAACCCTTAGGCTCACGTGGAGATGCTCCTGCCATAATGTCATCGATTTGATCTGCATCAATGGTCTCATATTTTAACAAAGCATCAGCCATGATATTCAATTTATCTAGATTTTCTTTGAGTATATTCTCTGCCTTTGCATAGCAGGTGTCGATAATTGATTTAACTTCTTTATCAATAAGTTTAGCTGTTTCTCCGCTTATATTTTGTGCTGGTGCAGTAGCTGATCTTCCTAAAAAAGGGCTTCCCTCATCTTCACCATATTTCAAAGGACCAACAGCTTTTGAAAGTCCCCATTTTGTTACCATGTTAGTTGCTATGTTTGTCGCAACTTCAATATCATTTGAAGCTCCTGTTGTAATACCTTTATCACCATTAATAATACTTTCGGCAATTCTACCCCCGAATAATGCTGCAATTCTTCCTTCCAGATATTCTTTGCTTTGCATGTATGTGTCTTCTTCTGGGAGAAACATAGTCACTCCAAGTGCTCTTCCTCTAGGGATAATTGTTACTTTGTATACAGGATCATGTTTTGGTGAAAGTCTGCCAACTATCGCATGGCCAGCTTCGTGATATGCCGTAATTCTTTTTTGCTCTTCGCTAAGGATCATCGATTTTCTCTCAGCTCCCATCATAATTTTATCTTTTGCTAAATCTAAATGAGATTGGTCTATTTTTTTGTCAGAATATCTCGCAGCAAATAAAGCAGCCTCATTGATAAGATTGGCTAGGTCAGCTCCAGAAAATCCTGGGGTT
Organism: uncultured SAR86 cluster bacterium; assembly: GCA_902626385.1. Classification (GTDB taxonomy): domain Bacteria; phylum Pseudomonadota; class Gammaproteobacteria; order Magnimaribacterales; family D2472; genus SAR86A. The sequence continues at coordinate 71,468 of CACOEZ010000003.1, read as the reverse complement.
CCTCTTGCTATGACAAGTGGATCAACATCAGCATCCAACGGAACTTTTCTCATATGAACTTTAAGAATTGCTTCTCTTCCTCTTATGTCTGGTAAGTCGACAACAACCTGCCTATCGAATCTACCAGGTCTCAATAGTGCAGGATCTAGAACATCGGGTCTATTTGTAGCAGCAATTACAATAACTCCATCATTTCCTTCAAAACCATCCATTTCAACCAATAACTGATTAAGTGTTTGCTCTCTTTCGTCATGACCACCGCCAAGACCAGCACCTCTATGCCTACCAACAGCATCTATTTCATCAATAAAAACTATACAAGGAGATTGTTTTTTTGCTTGATCAAACATATCTCTAACCCTAGATGCTCCAACCCCGACAAACATCTCAACGAAATCTGAACCTGATATTGTAAAGAATGGTACTTTTGCCTCTCCTGCAACAGCTCTAGCTATAAGAGTCTTCCCTGTTCCAGGAGGACCAACCATCAAAACACCCCTAGGGATTTTTCCTCCAAGTTTTTGAAATTTAGTTGGGTCTTTTAAAAAATCTACTAACTCTTGCACATCCTGTTTTGCTTCTTCACAACCAGCAACATCCTTAAAAGTTGTTTTTACTTTTCCACCCTCCATTAATTTGGCCTTACTTCTTCCAAATGACATCGGCCCGCCTTTTCCTGACATACCACCTTGCATCTGTCTCATAAAGAAGAAAAATATTGCTAAAAGTAAAATTATAGGAAACGCGCCAACTAATAACTGAGAAAATAGTGATGGTTGTTCGACTTTTTCGTAAACAGCAATAACACCATTTTCTTCAATAGCATTATCTACAGCTTCATCTTTTTTAAAGATTGGGTGAGTTGTCTCAAACTTAGATCCATCAAGCCTGTCACCAATGATTGTCATCTGATCGCCCTTATAAACTACTTTTGCAATTCTGTCTGATAAGACCTCCTGTTTAAATTGGCTATAGCTTATTTGTTCTCGTGCAGTTGAGTTTTCAATGTTATTAAAAACGTAAACCATTAAGGAACCAAGCACTACCCAGACAACTAAATTTCTCATGACACTATTCATATTTTATCTCGCTCCGTATAGATAAATTTCAGCTGATTTGTTCTTTGACGCTGCAGGTTTATAAGTTTGAACTATCTTAAAAAATAATTCCATATGTTTTCTCAAACTTTTTAAATTATTATTTTGAAAAGTTTTAATCACAACTGCAGCATTTTGATCTGTTAAATATTTTTCAGCTATGTTTACTGAGAGTAAATTAAGTTCAAGAATATTTTCATCATCAACTGTGTTTATACCAGTCAAGTTTGGGGCTATATCTGAAATTACAAGATCAAATCTACCTTTAATAATTTTTATTTCATCTATATTTTCAATGTTTTCAATGCTGTCTTTTATAAAAGTTACTTTTTCGACTGGCTGCATATCTAATACATCAATAGCTATGACTTTTGTGCTTGGATAATTTACTGAGATATATTGTGACCATCCGCCTGGTGCAGATCCAAGATCTAAAACATTCTTAAGAGATTTTTTTTTATGCAGTTTGTTTAAAATTTCTTCTAATTTAAATACAGCTCTAGAACGGTAGCCAAGTTTTTTTGCTTTTATGGCCCAACTATCAGCATGCATACTTTAAATGTGCTTAACTTCTAATATTTCATATCTCAGATTTCCTGAGGGAGTTTGAATATCAATCTCATCGTCAACAAATTTTCCAACCATACATTTCGCAATTGGAGTATCAATTGAAATCTCACCATTTTCAGGATCTGACTCTAAATTTCCAACAATTTTATATGTAATCTCTTTCTCTTTATCAACATCATAAACTTTAACTGTAGATCCAAATACAACTCTTCCAGTTTCAGGAATTTCTTTGACGTCAATTACTTGTGCATTTGCAAGAGTATTTTCCATTTCACTAATTTTTGCTTCTACTAAACCTTGAAGTTCTTTAGCTGCATGATATTCAGCATTTTCCTTTAAGTCACCATGAGCTCTTGCTTCAGCAATAGCCTGAGATATTTGTGGTCTTTCAACAAATTTTAAGTTAGAAAGTTTTTCTTTTAATAAAATCTCTCCATCTTTTGTAAGTGGAATTCTGCTCATTAATTGATTATAACAACTAAATAATTAATTATTTAATTCCTGAAGTGTCGTATATGTCCATTGATCTTCGGAACCTTTTAAGGCATCAATGATTGCAAAAGCACCAAACATTGTAGTGGTACAAAAGATTTTGTTTCTAAGTGCGCTTTGTCTAATTGAAGCAGAGTCCACAATAGATTGAGATCCCTCAGTTGTATTTATTACTAAATCTATTTCATTATTTAGTAAGCTATCAACAATATGTGGCCTTCCTTCCATAACTTTATTAACTTTTTTAACTTTATAACCTAAGTCTTCAATATGTTTTGCAGTTCCAGAAGTAGCAACTACCTCAAAACCTGCTTCAATGATTGCCGGTACAAAATCATTAAGGTATTTTTTATCAGTTTTTTTGACACTTATAAAAACTTTACCGCCGCGTCTTAGAATTTTATTTGCTCCTTTTTGTGCTTTTGCATATGCTTCACCAAAATTTGGTCCTATACCCATGACTTCACCTGTAGATTTCATTTCAGGCCCAAGTATTGGATCAACATGAGGAAATTTATCAAATGGCATTACAGCCTCTTTTACAAAAAATAAATTATTAGGAAGTTTTGAAGAAAAATTTTGCTCACTTAAACTTTTTCCGATCATTGCTTTTGAAGCAACTTTGGCTAGTGAATTACCAATTGCTTTTGATATAAAAGGTACTGTTCTAGATGCACGAGGATTTACTTCAATAATAAAAACTTCATTATCTTTAACTGCAAATTGAATATTCATCAATCCAATAACATTTAATTCTTTGGCAATACTTATTGCTTGATCAGTCATAACAGATTGAATATCCATCGATAGGCTGTATGGGGGCAAAGAGCATGCTGAATCACCAGAGTGAATGCCGGCCTGTTCAATATGTTGCAGAATTCCGCCAATTTGAATTTCGTGACCATCAGAAACCACATCAACATCTACCTCGATAGCATCAGTTAAGTAACTATCAAGCAATATAGGTTTGCTATTTGAAACCTCAACTGCCTCGGTTAGATATTTTTCTAACTCTTGCAAGTTATTAACAAGTTGCATTGCTCTTCCTCCAAGAACGTATGAGGGCCTTACAACAATTGGAAAACCAATCTCATTGGCTTTTTCCATAGCTTCGCTTACATTCTTTGCAGTTGAATTAGATGGTTGCTTCAATTCCAGCTTATTTACCAATTCTTGGAATCTCTCACGATCCTCAGATCTGTCAATTGCATCTACATTAGTCCCTAAAATATTTACACCTTTATCGGATAAAATATCTGCAAGTTTGAGTGGAGTTTGTCCACCAAATTGAATAACAACACCAAATGGGTTTTCAATTTCAATAATATCTAAAATTCTTTCGGCAGTTATTGGTTCAAAATATAATCTATTTGAGACATCGTAATCAGTAGATACAGTCTCAGGATTACAGTTAACCATGATTGATTCATATCCTTCTTCTTGCATAGCTAACGATGCATGAACGCAACAATAGTCAAATTCGATTCCTTGTCCAATCCTATTAGGCCCACTTCCTAATACAAGAATCTTCTCTTTATTAGATGGTTCAGCTTCACATTTATCATCATAGGTTGAGTACATGTAACAAGTTGAAGTAGCAAACTCAGCAGCACATGTGTCAACTCTTCTATACGCAGGTTTTATATTATTATTTTTTCTTAGAGATCTTATTTCCTCCTCGGAAGCTTTTACTAGTGATGCAATTCTACTATCTGAGAAGCCTTTGATTTTGTAATTTTTTAAGCTTTCAAGGTCAAGTTCATTTATTGATTGTTTGCTGAGCTTCATTTCAATTTTAATAAGCTCATATAATTGATCTAAAAACCAATAATCGATTCTAGTGAGGTTATGAATTTTCTCAATGCTCCAACCTACTCTCATTGCATCAGCAACATAAAAAATTCTCTTGGGACCAGGAATGGTCATTTCATTTACATATGTTTCCTCAGAAATTACAGTATTTTCTTTTTGCATTGAGTTAAGTCCGTCCAGACCTTCCTCCATGCTACAAAGCGCTTTTTGAAGAGATTCTTGAAAATTAGAACCTATTGACATAACCTCTCCAACTGATTTCATCTGAGTTGTTAATTTAGGACTAGCTTGTGGAAACTTTTCAAATGCAAATTTTGGTATTTTTGTAACAATATAATCAATGCTTGGTTCAAATGACGCTGGGGTGAGGCCCCCTGTAATATCATTTTTGAGTTCATCTAGTGTGTAACCTACAGACAATAAAGCTGCAACTTTTGCAATAGGAAAACCAGTTGCTTTTGATGCTAACGCTGATGATCTGCTGACTCTGGGATTCATTTCAATGACAACCATTTTTCCATTTTCAGGATTTACAGCGAATTGAACATTAGATCCTCCAGTGTCAACGCCAATTTCTCTGAGAATCTTAAATGAAGCATCTCTCATAATTTGGAATTCTTTATCAGTAAGTGTTTGTGCAGGGGCAATTGTTATTGAGTCTCCAGTATGAATGCCCATTGGATCAAAATTTTCTATTGAACAAATAATTATGCAATTATCTTCACAATCTCTTACAACTTCCATTTCATATTCTTTCCAGCCAATCAGAGACTCATCTATTAATAATTCATTTGTAGGAGATAGTTCCAATCCTTTTTCACAAATAGTTCGAAATTCAGCGATATTGTATGCAATCCCTCCGCCTGTTCCACCCATAGTAAATGAGGGCCTAATAATACAAGGGAACCCAATTTCCTTTTGAACCTCAATTGCATCTTCCATTGAATGAGCTATTCCTGAAGCAGGAGTTTCAAGATTAATCTTCTGCATTGTTTCATCAAATAATTGTCTATCTTCTGCCTTATCGATAGCTTCCCTGTTCGCTCCAATTAAAAAAACATTATTCTTTTTTAGAATGCCTTTCTTGTCTAATGTTAAAGCGGTATTTAGAGCAGTTTGTCCTCCCATAGTCGGTAAAATTGCATCAGGTTTTTCTTTTTCAATAATTTTAGCGACAGATTCCCAGTGAATTGGCTCAATATATGTCGCATCAGCAAGCAAGGGATCTGTCATGATTGTTGCAGGATTTGAATTGACTAAGATAACTCTAAACCCCTCCTCCTTGAGAGCCTTGCATGCTTGAGCACCTGAATAGTCAAACTCACATGCTTGACCAATAATAATAGGCCCTGCTCCAATAATTAATATTGATGAAATATCTTTACGTCTTGGCATACTCTTCTACCATTGCATGAAATTTTTTAAACAAAATTTGAATTTCTCTTGGACCAGGACTTGCTTCAGGATGGCCTTGAAAACTGAAAGCTGGCCTGTCTGTGAGCTCAATTCCTTGAAGTGATTTATCAAAAAGTGATTTATGCGTGATTTTTACATTTTTAGGAAGTGTATCTATATCAACTGCAAATCCATGATTTTGGCTAGTTATAAATACTTCTTTTGTATGAGAATCTTGAACGGGATGATTTGCTCCATGATGACCAAACTTCATCTTAAAAGTTTTTGCTCCTGCAGCTAAGGCTAATAATTGATGTCCTAAACAAATTCCAAAAATTGGAATTTTATTTTCAAGGAATTTTTTTATATTTTCTATTGCGTAATCACATGGCTCTGGATCCCCTGGACCATTTGATAAGAAAAGGCCTTTTGGATTAAGCCGAATAATTTCATCGTATGATGTTTTTGCATTTAAAACATGAACTTTTCCAACGCTGTCTGATAATAGTCTTAGAATATTTTTTTTAATTCCAAAATCCAATGCCACTACAGGATAATCGATTTTTGATTGAGAATGATTTGGCCAAGTGCCCTCATCCCAAATGAAGTATTTTTCAGTTGAAACAACTTTTGCTAAGTCCAAACCTTTAAGACCAGAAAATTCCTTAGCCTTTTTTACAGCATCCTGTTCTGTAATTTTAGAAAGTGATCCAATACAACAATTTTGAGCGCCCTTTTCTCTTAAAATTGATGTGATTTGTCTTGTATCAACATTCGAAATAGCCATAACATCGTTTTCAAGCAAAAATTCTTCTAGAGTCTTAGAGGATCTCCAATTACTTGGTTTTTCACAAAAGTTCTTAACAACAACGCCTGATGCGTGAACCATATTAGACTCATTATCTTCAGGATTGGTTCCTGTATTTCCAATATGAGGATGAGTAAATGTAATAATTTGTTTCTTATATGATGGATCTGTAATTATTTCTTGATACCCTGACATTGATGTATTGAAAACAATTTCACCAACATCATATTTTTCTTTGCCATAACCAATGCCATGGAATACACTACCGTCCTCGAAAGCCAATATAGATGGAAAAGACATTATAAAATCACCATAAAATAGGAAATAAGAGAGTAAATTTTGGGTAAACTATTAAAAGAATTTTTAGTATTTAATGAGCTAAAATAACATGCTGACATTAAAATTGTACTTTATAGATTAAGTCATGTTATGTCTAGATGTAATTGAAAAAAAATGAAAATATCTTTAAAAAATAACGCAGATATAGAAAAAATGAGGGTTGCTGGCGGTCTGGCAGCTGAAGTTTTAGAAATGATTGTGCCTTATGTTGTTCCTGGGGTTTCCACTGGGGAATTAGACGAAATTTGTTTTAATCATATAGTAAATGTCCAAAATGCAATACCTGCTAATGTTGGTTATAAGGGTTACGAAAAAACAATTTGTTCTAGTGTTAATCAAGTCATATGCCACGGAATTCCTGATAAAAATAAAATCCTTAAAGCAGGTGATATCTTAAACATTGATGTAACAGTTATAAAAGATGGTTGGCATGGTGATACTTCAAAGATGTTTCTTGTTGGAAAATGTGCGCCTCATAATGAAAGATTGGTAAAAGTTACTCAGGAATGTCTTTATAAAGGAATTGAAGCTGTAAAACCTGGGGCATATCTTGGAGATATTGGTCACGCTATACAGCAACATGCTGAAAAAAATTACTACAGCGTTGTTGAAGAATATTGTGGTCATGGAATTGGAAATGTTTATCATGAAGAGCCACAAATTCTTCACTATGGAAAAAAAGGTCAAGGTATAAAGATTCAAGAAGGAATGTGCTTCACGATCGAGCCAATGATCAATCAAGGTGCAAAATATTGTAAAACTTTGAAAGATGGATGGACTGTTGAAACACGAGATGGAAGAAACTCTGCACAATGGGAGCACACAATTGCTGTTCAAAAAAATGGTGCAGAAATTCTTACAAGGAGAAAAGAAGAAATTTAATGTTAGAAAGTTCTGAGAAGATAAATCAAAACTTTGTAAAGAACTTCGCCGAAATTTATCAAAATCCCAAAAAAATTAATTTTTATTTAAAAAAAAATTCAGAGGCTATTGAAAAAGATATTAAAAAGTCATTTCTAGATCTTGGCCTTGAAGGTAATTTCTGTATATATGCAAATGGTGGTTTTGGCAGAAAAGAAATTTTTCCTTCATCAGATATTGATATTTCTATCGTAGAAAAATCAAGAATAAAAAATTTTGAGAGCCTTGAAACATTTATAAGCGGCCTTTGGGATAAAGGCTTCGATGTAGGCCATTCAGTTAGGTCAATTAAAGATTTAAGAAAAATTGCAAAGGCAGATGTAAAGGAATATACATCATACTTAACAAGAAGACCCCTCGTATCTGAAAAGAAAATTGATGACGAAATTTCAAAAACTCTTTCATCACTTTGGTCAAAAGAAAAATTTTACAAAGCTAAAAAGGATGAACAGATTATTAGACATAGGGAGTATCATTCAACATCATTCAATCTCGAGCCAAATTTAAAAGAATCACCAGGCACACTTAGAGACTTTCAAACTGCTTTGTGGATACTTCAACATTGCTTTAGTTTTTCAAATATAAAATCTATCAAAGATTCTCCAATATTTAAAGATGAATTTAAATTAGCTTCTAAAAGTTATGACTTCATCAAAACTCTCAGATTCGCTTTAAACATTATTAACAAGGGAAATAGATTAAACTTTGAATCACAGCTAGATATATCAAAATTAGCAAAGCTCAAATTATATAATTCAAATAAAGCTGTTGAGGAAATGATGAAAAGTTTTTATGAAATGGCATCATCTTTGTCTTATTTTAATAATTTAGTATTTGAAACTTTTGAGGAAGAAAATTTAAAAATTAAACCTCAAAACAAAGATATTTATTTTTTAAAAAATAAGATAGGTCTTGATGAAAAACATAAACTCAATAAATCACTTGTCTTCAAATTGTTTCTTGAGATGGGTTCTAATAAATCAATAAATGGTTTGGATACAAAAACAATGGCATTCCTTAAAAAGAATGTAGATTTAATTGATGCTAATTTTAGGAAAAATAAAAAATATGCAAATCAATTTCTGGAGATTTTACGTTCTAAACATAATCTTTCCTCAATACTTAATATTCTAAAAAACACAGGAATTCTCCAAAAATATATACCAGAATTTGAAGATGTCATTGGTCAAATGCAATTTGACCTTTTTCATGTTTATACAGTTGATGAGCATACCTTTAAAGTTGTTAAAAGTATGAGGGAAATGAAAACTCTTGAGCAGCAAGAATATAAACTTGAAAATGAATTAATTAATAAGTTGCCCAAAATTGAAATTCTTTATATTGCAGGCCTTTTTCATGATCTTGGTAAAGGAAAAAAAGGTGATCATTCTGAAATTGGTGCAAAAACAAGCTATAAATTTGCTAAAAGATTAGGTATGTCTGACACAGATGCTAGCCTAATTTCATGGCTTGTAAAAAAACATTTAATTATGTCCTCAGTATCACAAAAAAGAGATATATCTGATGCGAAAACCATTGAAGATTTTGCAAATGAAGTGAAGATTAATGAGAGACTAGACTATCTTTATCTATTGACAATAAATGATATAAAGTCTACCAATCCTAAATTATGGAACGGCTGGAAACACCAGCTTTTAAGGGATTTATACATTCTTACAAGGTCTAAGTTAAATAAAGAGCCTGAAAAGGCGTTTTCTGAAATTGCCAGTGAAAGAAAAAATAAAATTTTACATCTATCAAATAAACATAAAAATAAAGACGCAACTTTACAGCATTTGGATTCATTCGATGAATATTATTTTACCAAGAATAGTACTGAAGTATTGACTTGGCAGATAGAACTATTGACCAAAAGTAAAGAGGATGAATTTATAGTAGGTTGTAGAAGAAAATTTGATGAACTTATTGAAATATTTATAAAAGTTAATAATTCGGACGGACTCTTTCATAAGCTTGCTAAGGTCCTAGAGCATTCTGGTTTAAATGTAATAGACGCAAATATTTTTTCATCAAATGATAACTTAGTTGCAGCAAATACATTTATTACAAAATATAGTCCTCATGATAGGCAATTGAATAAATCTGAATTAATTGAACTTTCTGAAAGAATTAAAAAGAACTTTAAAAATTTTAAGAATATTTCAGAATTACCCGAGGCACAAAATCAAAAAAACCTTAGTTTTAAAAAAATTGTTGAGATATCTCATTCAATTAATCATGAGAAGCAAAGAAACATGATTACCATAGAAACTTCTGATAGTGTTGGGCTCTTGGCAAAAATAGCAAAGGTATTTCATGAAAATGAAATTTCAATATTTTGCGCAAGAATAAACACACTTGGTGAAAGAGTTGAGGATACTTTTGAAATAGTAAACATGCAAAATAAGATCATATCAAATACTAAAATTAAGAAGCTTATAAAGGAACTCAAATTGGTTGTGTGATAATCAAAAATTGAACTTATAATTTATAAATGAAACTCAAGGCAATAGGAATAGCAAATAAATCACAATCAGGGAAAATATTAGATGTTTATTTTCCGATAATTGAAACTGAAATGATGTCTATCAACTTTCAAGTTCCTGAAATAACAAATCACCTTCAGGAGGTTGTAGAAGTTGAATGGATAAAATCTGAATTAAATGACGGCGTTAGTGATCCTATTAGTGCTTATTTAAAATTACAACTTTTGTCCAATAAGTTTGTTTTGCCTAATTCTATAAACCTAAATGGTCTATTTAATGCACTTCCAAATATAGCATGGACAAATAATGGTCCAATTGCTGCTGATGAAATAGATGAAATTTTACATAATTCTAAAATTACAAAAAATAATCTTCATATAAGGTCTCTTGACAAATTTCCTTGCATGACAGACTACGTCATACCTAAAAATGTACGAATTGCAGATGCAACCAGAGTAAGACTAGGAGCATACCTAAGCGAAGGTACTACTGTAATGCATGAAGGATTTGTAAACTTTAATGCTGGAACATTAGGAAAAGCAATGATAGAGGGAAGAATTTCTTCAGGAGTAGTTGTTGGGAATAACTCTGACATTGGAGGTGGTTCAAGTACGATGGGAACACTATCAGGTGGTAACGAAACTAAAATTTCTATAGGTGAAAATTGCCTACTAGGTGCAAATGCAGGTATTGGTATATCTCTAGGAGATAATTGTACTGTTGAAGCAGGACTTTATTTAACTGCTGGTACAAAAATTCATTTAATGGATCAAAATAGTAAAAAATTTGAAATTGTTAAGGCTAGGGAAATTTCTGGAAAGTCAAACTTGTTATTTTTAAGAGATTCTTTATCCGGTAAAGTTCTTGCTAAAAGAAACTCAAAAAAGTCTTTGCTAAACACAGAGCTTCATAACAATGATTGAACTTCTTCAAAATTTAATAAGAATTAGGTCTATATCTCCAAAGGACATGGGTTGTTTTAATTTGATAGAGACTGAATTAGAACAAATAAATTTTAATTGCCAGAGAATTAATTATCTTAATATCGAGAACCTTTATGCAACTTATGGCGAGGGAGAAAAATTATTTTGCTTCTTAGGTCACACAGATGTTGTTCCAAGCGGGCCTGAAGAAAAATGGAAGTACCCTCCTTTCTCAGCAACAATTGAGGATGACATCTTATATGGTAGAGGAGTAGCTGATATGAAAGCATCTGTTGCGGCTTTTATTGAGTCAGCAAAAGAATTTATTAAATCAACAGATGAAATTAATTTCAAAATAGCTATTTTGCTTACTTCAAATGAGGAAGGAACTTCAAAAGATGGTTTTATAGACAAAATAATTGAAAAAATGATACAACAAAAAGAAATTATAGATTTTTGTCTTGTAGGCGAACCGACCTCTGATAAAAAAGTAGCTGACTGCGCAAGGATTGGAAGAAGAGGTTCTCTTGGTGGTTGCTTAACAATTCATGGGAAACAGGGTCATGTTGCATATCCTGAAAAAGTTATTAACCCGATTCTTTTATCAGGAGATTTAATTTCTAGACTAAACCAAAAAGAATGGGATAAAGGCAATGATGCTTTCGATCCAACCAGTTTTCAGATATCTAATATTAACTCTGGTACCGGAGCTCATAATGTAGTTCCTGGAGAGTTAAAGCTAATATTTAATTTTAGATTTTCACCAGAATCATCTGAAACAAGTTTAAAGTCTGATTTTGAATCAATACTGAGCGAGTTAAACCTCAATTATGATTTAGATTGGGATTTAAATGGAACACCCTACTATACTGAAAGTAGTTTTTTTAAAGAAATAGTTTCTAGCGCTGTTAAAGATGTTACTGGATATATTCCTGAATTAAATGCAAAAGGTGGGACCTCAGATGGTCGTTTCGTAGCAAAAATGAATACTGAAATTATTGAATTAGGCCCAGTAAATAAATCAATACACCAAATTGATGAACATATTAAAATTAGCGAACTTTGGATACTCAAAGATATTTATAAAAAAGTCTTAATCAATCTGAATCAAAACCTTTAATCTTTTTCTTTCTATCATACTTTGTTTTATCTTTATGAGTTTTGGGTTTATGAAATTTATCCATATTTTTTTTAACAGGATCTTTCTTTTTTTTATTCTTCAAATTTTTAATTCAAATTTGCCTGTTCAAGATTATTTTTGTCCTTATTTTTAAATAAAAATGAAAGGCCAACTAAAATAATACCTATAACAAGATAATACTGAATCATAAAAGTAAATATAGGTTGAACGGAGTCTAGTCCATCAGCAGTTGCATCACCTCCAAGCAACCCTGCTAAAACACCACCTATTGCAGATGCTAAGAACCATAACCCAAACATTTGACCCATGTACCTTTTTGGAGAATATTTTGAAAATGCAGATAAACCAATTGGAGATAAAGCAAGCTCACCCCATGTCTGAAGAAGGTATGTTATTAAAAGCCATTGCATCCCCACAGGGGCAGATTCCATAGCGAGACCTACTGCAAAAACCATAATCATGAAGCTGATTGCCATAAAAAACAAACCAATTGCAAACTTAATTGGCAATGATGGATCCATATTTCTTCTAGCTAGGTTAGCCCAAATTCCTGCAAAGATTGGGGCAAAAGTAACAACAAAAATTGGATTGGCAAATTGAAGCCATCCGATTGGAATAATGTACCCGCCTACTGACAAATCAGTGAAGTCTCTTGCAAAAATACTAAGAGAACTAGCAGATTGATCAAACCCAGACCAGAAGGCCGCTGCACCCACAAAAAGAACAAATAGCAGCAGTAAATTCTTTTTCTCATTGCTATTTAATCCAGCCATAAAATATAAATATAAAAAATATGCTCCTGCGACAATAGTCAAGAAATATGCGAAATTTTCGGCAAAAGTTCTCGGATCAATAGAAATAATTCCAAATAATCCGAGGACAATTACAATAAACATCAAAGCAAGACTATTTTTTGTCCATTGAATTAATTTCTTTCTTTTGGAGTCTTCCATATCATTAGGTTTTTCTCCAGCATCACCAAGCAAATGCTTATAATTTATAAATTGATATACTCCAAATGCCATACCAATTCCTGCAGCACCAAAACCAAAGTGCCATCCAATTTTTTCACCTAGCCACGCACATATTAAAAAACCGAGAGTTGATCCAATGTTTATAGACATATAAAAAATTGTGTAGCCTGAATCCCTTCTTGAATCATTATCAGAATACAATTTTCCAACAATGGTTGATATATTGCCCTTTAGAAGTCCTGTACCTAAAACTACTAAAATTAATCCTAAAAAGAAGGTTTGTTCAAGTGGAATAGCTAAGGTGAAATGACCAAGTGCAATAATTACTGCTCCAATAAGAACAGCTTTCTGATGACCAAGAATATTATCTGCAATCCAACCACCAGGAACCACCATAAAGTATACAAAACCTACATATATTCCATAAATTGCATTAGCATCAATTGCTGACATTCCCATACCAGGATTAAAACCTGTAATTGAGCCTGTCATATATAAAACTAGCAGAGCCCTCATTCCATAGTAAGACATCCTTTCCCACATCTCAGTGAGAAATAATGTACGGAGACCAATAGGATGACCAAAGAAACCTTTATCTGTATTCATAGCAATTTATTTTTTTTAATAATCTTGTACTATACCAAAATGTCCAATAAATCATATATTGTTTTTCCTCTAAAACGAATAGCTGCAACCATATACGATTTGTTTTTATTATTGGGGGTCTGGTTTGCAGTTGGTTCTCTAGCAGTCTGGATAAATGGTGGTGTCATTGAAATTAAATGGATAGGTCCAATTATTGTTTTTATTAGTTCGTGGGTATTCTATGGTTATTTTTGGACACACGGAGGCAAAACACTTGGTATGGCTGTTTGGAAATTTGAGATTTATAGTTTAAATAACCAAAAAATTTCAATATCTCAAATTTCAATAAGGTACTTTGTAAATACTTTAACTTTTTTTCTTTTTGGAGTTCCTCTTATTTATATGTATTTTTCTAAAGGTAATCTCTCACTGAGTGATTATCTGTCTGGTACAAGCTATAAAAAAATCTAAATCTTCCTATAAGCATCAAGGCTTAGTAAAGCAAGTATCATAGCAGGCAAAATAACACCAAGTAGCATTGGCAAATTATATGATATAAAAATTCCAATTGATAAATCTTGCAATAATTTATAAATAAAGGCTCCAAAAACTGCAACTGTTATTCTCATACCTAAATTTGAGTCTCTTAAAGAAGTAAAAATTAGTGATCCAAAATATGTTATTAAGATAAATATGGAGAATGGTAAAAATATAGTTTTGAAAAAAACCTTATCTAAATGAGCTTTAAATAAGATGTCCTCTTTAATAATGCTACTTGCAAAATAGGATCTATATAAGGCTATCTTTAAAATGCCTTCATGATCAATATTTTGATATGAGACCTTTGCTCGAAGAGGTAGCTCAAAATACTCTGATTTATTGTTATCAAAGATTAAATTGTTATCTTTTATTTCCGCAACAGATGATTTGATTGAGACAATCTTATCTTTTTTAACAATCTTAATGAGTTGTGGATTGAAAACCTTATTATTGATTATATTGTTATAACTCAAAAATGAATTTTTATATTTAATCCATTTTATATCGTCTTGATTAACTTTTTTTTCTAAAAGAACATTTTTATCTATCTGCGAATCCAAATAAATATGCCTAAACGAAATATCATCAAGCACTAACATAGGAATAACTATTAAAAGTGCCCCTACCGAACTTAAAGCAACTATTTTAAAGGGTGAAGAGCCAGCTGATCTTAATACATTAAGGTTTCCTTCTTTATGCGAAATACCAAGTGAGACCATTACTCCCAGTAAACATGCGCCCTCAACGAAACCAACAATGTTATGAGGCATTGAAGCAAAAATAAAATTAATTATATTTAAAAAATCATATGAGTCCGAAATATTTTCTAATTCTGAAAGAAGTCTAAAAACTGAATCCAGAACTCCAAAAACTAACAGTATAAATAACGAAAATAAGAAAGATCTTTTAATTAGATAGATATAAAAAATTTTCATTAGTTAACCATCCATAAAAAAATGACAATGCTTATAGCTGCTAGAATAATTTTTGAAGAAAGATTAATTTGGTTAAAAATCAATATGTTGTTAAAAAAACTAGTACTGGATCTCAATAAGCTAAATAGTCCAATAAGTAGAAAAGATATGTGTATTAGACCAAAATAATAATGAGAGCTTGCAGTATTACTCTCTGAAAAGTCTCTGGATAAAATAAGTAAGCTCAAATAAAAAACATAAAAAGCCAGAGCAGGCAACATCACCGAATATCTTCCTTGCCTTGGCTCAACTTTGGATAAACTTACTCCTAATATTAGTAGGACAAATACAGTTAATGGAATTGATACATTCCATAATATTTCTGACTTAGATGAACTTAAAGAGTAATCAAATAATTTTGTTAATGATGAATTTTTCTGTATTTCGGTATCCTTGTCTACAGGAATTTTCAATTTATTAAAATTTGAAATAATTTTATTCTCATCGCTAAGAACACCCTCATGCAGACTTCCATTATTGAACTCTAGATCTAATGTTGAACCCTCATCCTGAAAATTCATATTTTCAGCTACTATGAGCATGGAAGATTTTTCGTTGGACATTAATGATGTCACATCCAAAAAAGTGTTGTCCTTCTTGGCTTCTATGTAAATGAAGCCATCGCTTCGAGCAAATGTTGTCAATTTCTTTGGTTTAATAGATTTAAATTTTTCTTCGAATGTATCTATGGAAATAAGCTCCTTGGAAAGATCTTTTGTGTAGGGTGCAATATATAAGCTCAAAGCTAGAGTTATGAAAAAGAAAACAAGAGATTGAGGCAATAGAAACTTAATCATATCAATTTTAGACAAGCCGACAGAAAAATATCCATAAATTTCACTCTCAGCATAAAGCCTACTGATTGTGAGAATAATTCCAAGGAAAAAAGAGAATGGCAACAATAAAGTTATAAAGTCTGGAAACCTTAGAAGGACTACTCTAAATATTATATTTGGATCTATTAAACCCTCAGATGCTTGCTCAAAATACCCCACAAACCTTGATCCAACAACCAAAAGAAAGAAAATCAATAATATTCCAGTTGTAGTTTTAAAAACTTCAACATTCAAGCTTTTTGAAAGAATATTTTTTTTATTTATGCCTTGTGAAGTATCATGCATTACAATATTTATCTTATCAGTAAATACCATTACAGGAGAACTTAAATGGCATATAAAGTTTTAAATAACGTATCTTTAAAAGATGTATCAACCTCTGGACTTGCTTCGCTAAAAACTGACCTTTTAGTTTTGGTTATAAATAACAATACAAAGACCAACAAATCTTTTAAAGATCTTAATAAAATTTCAAAAAATTATATTTCTAAAACAATACAAACACATCTTAAAGATGCTGGTAGTTCTGTTCTAATTCCAAAACTTAACAACATAAATGCATCAAATATTCTTTTAGTTAAGGGTAAAGATCCAAATCAACCTACTCATAAATGGTTAAGTATGTATCAATCTATTGCTCATAAGGGAAATCAACTTAAAGCAAAAGATATTTCTGTGATGCCTGGAAATGTAACGCCAAAAGGAAAAAATGAAATGTGGCTTATTGAAATGGTTGCAAAAACTATTGAGTCAAATGTATATATCTTCTCAGAAACGGTTAATAAAACAGCAAAAAAACCAAGTGTTAAGAAACTTAATATTCTTGTTTCAGGACTTTCCAAATCTGAATTAAATAATGCAAAGCAAGCAGCAAAGAAAGGATATGCAATTGGTGAAGGTGTTAATACTGCAAAATATCTTGGGGATTTACCTGCTAACCACTGCACGCCTAAAATTATAGAAAGAAAAGTTAAGGCTATGACAAAAGATTTCCCAAAATTGAAAGTTAAAACTTTTAATGAAAATCAAATGCAGAAAATGGGTATGGGATCATTTCTCAGTGTTTCTCGAGGTAGTGAAGAGCCAGCAAGAATGATGGTCATAGAATACAAAGGAGGCAAGTCCTCTGAGAAACCAATTGCTTTAGTAGGCAAAGGAGTAACTTTTGATACTGGTGGTGTATCTATAAAACCTAGTCCAGGAATGGATGAAATGAAATGGGATATGTGTGGTGCGGCAACAGTCTTTGGGGTAATGTCTATGCTTGCTAGACTTAATGCAAATGTAAATGTTGTTGGGGTAATGGGTTGTGCTGAGAACATGTGCTCTTCTAAAGCAACAAAACCTGGTGACGTTGTTACATCAATGTCTGGACAAACGATTGAGATACTAAATACTGATGCCGAAGGCAGACTTATTCTTGCTGACTGTTTGACATATGTAGGAAAGTACAAACCATCATACGTAATTGATATGGCTACTCTCACAGGTGCAGTTGTTATAGCACTTGGAAGACATGCTAGTGGCGTTATGGCAAATGATCAAAATTTAGCAGATATGATTATAGAATCTGGAGAAGAGTCTGGTGATAGAGCATGGCAATTGCCTTTATGGGATGAACATCAGTCGTGTACTAAAACAAAATATGCAGATTTAGCTAATATTGGTGGAGGGAGAGAAGCAGGAACTATTCATGCAGCTGCATTTTTGTCTAAATTTACTAATGAATATAAATGGGCGCACATAGACATTGCGGCGACTGCTTCATACAGCACGCCAGTTAAAGCAGGAACTGGGAGACCAGTTCCATTAATAAGCGAGCTTCTGCTGAGTAAAAGATTAAAATAGATATTTAAAATCATATGGATAAGCAGTATCACCCTGTTGAAATTGAGGAAAAGTGGGTAAAAATTTGGTCTAACAGAAAAGTTTCAAATTCTAACTCTAAAGAATCGTTTTCACAGGTAATACCCCCACCTAATGTTACTGGAACCCTTCATATGGGTCATAGCTTTCAGTATGCAATTATGGATTTTTATACCAGATATCATCATATGAAAGGAAAAGATTCTTACTGGCAGGTTGGAAGCGATCATGCAGGCATAGCTACTCAAATGGTGGTAGAAAACAATTTATCAAAAGAGAATATCTCAAGGTCAGATCTTGGACGAGAAAAGTTTCTTGATGAAGTATGGAAATGGAAAGATCATTCAGAAAAAAATATTACCAATCAAATTAAAAGACTTGGATGTACCGTAGATTGGAATAAATACAGATTTACACTTGATAAAGGTTGTTCTGATGCTGTCCTAAAAGCATTTGTTGAATTATATAGAAAGGATAAAATTTATAGAGGCTATAGATTGGTTAATTGGGATCCCTCTCTAAAAACAGCTGTTTCAGATCTTGAGGTGGTTAGACAAGAAAAAGAAGGATTTTTGTGGCACATTAAATATCAAATTGAAGACAGTGAAAATCACTTAATAGTTGCAACTACAAGACCAGAGACAATGTTTGGAGATATGGCCATCGCAGTTAATCCTGATGACAGAAGATACAATGAAATTATTGGGAAAAATGCAATTCTTCCATTTGTTGGAAGAAAAATTCCAATCATCGCAGAAGAATACGTAGATATGGCGTTTGGAACAGGTTGCTTAAAGATTACTCCTGGGCATGACTTTAATGATTATGAGATAGGTAAAAAGCATTCGTTGCATGAAATCAATGGAAAGGTATTTGTATCAGATGACTTGAGTAAGTTTGAACCCATAAATATATTTAATGAAGATGCATGGACAAATGATAATGTTCCGGAACCTTTTAGAAACCTTGATAGATTTAAAGTAAGAAAATTGGTTCTAGAAAATTTAAAAGAACTAGATCTTCTTGAAAAGGAAGAAAAGCATAATGTAAGTATCCCGAGAGGTGAAAGATCAAATATTGTAATTGAACCGAAGCTTAGCCATCAGTGGTATGTGAAAACAGCTGAAATGGCAAAAAAAGCAAATGAAGCTGTTAAAAAAGGTGATATTAAATTTCATCCAGATAATTGGATAAAAACATATTTTAATTGGATGAATAACATTGAAGATTGGTGCATAAGTAGACAAATTTGGTGGGGCCATAGAATTCCCGCATGGTATGACGAAGAAAAAAATGTTTATGTTGGTAAAGATGAATCTGAAGTTAGAGAATATTACAAACTTGATGATAGAGAGCTGACTCAAGATGAAGATGTTTTGGACACATGGTTCTCTTCAAGCTTATGGCCATTTTCTTCTTTGGGCTGGCCTGAAGAAACAATCGATTTTAAAAAACACTTTCCAACATCATTACTTGTAACTGGTTTTGACATAATATTTTTTTGGGTTGCAAGAATGATGATGATGAGTCTTGAATTTACAAATCAAATACCTTTCAAAGATGTATATGTTACTGGTTTGATAAGAGATGAAAATGGACAAAAAATGTCAAAATCGAAAGGTAATATTATTGATCCTTTAGATTTAGTTTATGGAATCACTCAAGATGAACTTGTCCAAAAAAGAACTTCAAACTTAATGCAAGAAAGTATTGCTCAAAAAATTGAGAAAAAAACTAGAAATCAATTTCCAAAAGGTATTGAATCATATGGAACGGATGCTTTGAGAATGTCATTTTTCTCAATGGCTACTCATACAAAAGATATAAGCTTTGAGTTTGGCCGTTTGAAGGGATACCGAAACTTTTGTAATAAGGTATGGAATGCAGCTAGATTTATTGAGGGTTACCCAAGCGAAAGTGAATCGTTTAAAGCTCAAAATGATGATGACAAGTGGATTTTTGAAGAATTCATTAAGACAAAGAAGCAAATAGAAAAAAATATTAACGACTACAGATTAGATTTTGCAGTTAATGAAATTTACGAATTTTTTTGGAATAAGTTCTGTGATGTGTATATTGAAAAGTGTAAAAAATCAGGTGAAACAAAAAATTTAAGACCACTTTTAAAAGAGATACTTCACGTTTTGCATCCATTTGCTCCATTTTTGACAGAAGAAATTAGTGATTTGTTATTCAAAGAATCTATTATTGAGTAACTGGTAAATACATCTGAATATGATCGATGTTATCTTCTAAGTAAACTCCACCTCTGGAAATAAAGCCAAGATCCTCATAAAACTTCTCAAGTCTGTGCTGGGCTGAAATTACAATTTCATAATTTGGATACTTTTTTTTAAGAAAAGATGCGCCGATTTTAGTTATTTCCTTGCCAATAGCTTTTTTTCTCATTGATTCTTTAACTACGATCCTTCCCATGGATGAGCCTTCATATTTTATATTTGGCGGAAATGCCCTCAAATATGAGATAAGTTCATCTTTACAATATCCCAAAAGATGAATTGCATCTTGATCTGAGTAATCCGCATCTATGTATGGACAATTTTGCTCTAGAACAAAGACTTCTTGTCTTAAGTTCAAAATAGCATATAGATCGTCCAAAGATAAATCTTTGAAGTTTTTCCAAGAATATTCAATTTTAAAGTTCATTTTTAGATCATACTCATTGTGTCGTTTAATTTTGAATACATATATAATATTCGAAATTCTTGCACACATGTCTAAATTTTATGAAAACAATTTATGATTTCTCTGTCAAAGATGCTTTATTAAATGAAGTATCTTTAAGCGTTTATAAAGGGAGGGTTCTTCTTGTAGTGAATGTAGCAAGTTATTGTGGACTTACATATCAATATAAAGGACTAGAAAAATTATATAAAAAATACACAAAAGATGGTTTTGATATCTTGGCATTCCCATGCAATCAATTTGCCCTTCAAGAACCTGGTACTAATGAAGAAATACAAAAATTTTGTGATTCAGAATATGGTGTGACTTTTAAAATATTTAATAAAGTTAAAGTTAATGGTTCTAATGCTGATCCTTTTTACAAGTTTCTAAAAAATAAAATCCCAGGAGTTGCGGGAACAAAACAAATAAAATGGAATTTTACTAAATTTCTAATTAATAAAAATGGTGAGGTGAAAGAGAGATTTAGTCCACAAAGTGAAGTAAGCGAAATCGAGCCTGAAATAATAAAATTACTTTAGCCGATATTGAGGCTCATCAATATTGCATCATCAGGTGTTTTGCCCGTATAGTAATTTGCTCGAATAGCATCTGTTTCAAAATTAAATTTTTTATAAAAGCTGATTGCTTTTTTGTTTTTAGACCTTACCTCTAAAAATATTTTCTTTGCTCCAAGCACTTTTGATTGCCTTATCATTGATTCTATCAAAATAGTGCCGGCACCAGATCTTTGAAATTTCCTTACTACTGCGATACTTAAAAGATGACATTCTCTGTTAACAATAGAAAAAATTATAAATCCAATAATTTTTTTATCTTTCTTACAAACAAGTGATTTATGTCCAACTTCAAAAGATGAATAAAAGTTTTTTTTCGACCATGGTGATGGATTTGTATTTTTTTCAATCTCATATAGCTTTTCTAATTCAGAAGAATCTGTTAGTGAAATCTTAAACATTAATTTCTATAAATTTAATTTATTTTTTATTTCAGTCCAAAGCTTAGCTTTTGCTTCTTTCTTGAGAGCTAATTCACTAAGAGATGGGGAGTTTATTACTAAACAGTCAAAATTTAGATTGCTCCAGATCTTCCCAAAAATAATAATAAGTTTAATTTCATTAAAATTAGATAACTTCTTTTTTAATTCATCAGGTGATGTGAAAGTAAGACCCTCCGTGCACTCTTTATCTTTATCGAGTTTAGTTGAAGCAAGAACAGCTTTTAAAAGATCCTGTTGTTCTTTTATAAAATTATCAAAAGGTTTATCTAAAATTGCGAGAATGGCACCTTTTTGAAAAGAATTGTATGTTTTTTTTGAAATATCTGTTTTCTTAGGCCTTAATGAATATCTTTTAATTCCAATCTCTTTTAATATAAGGTTAGTTTTTATTTCCGGAGTAAGCATAAGATACATAATATCATTTACTTATTAAAGCATGGACAATCCTACGAACAAATATTCAGCATTTAAGCCAATTGACTTAGAAAATCGAAAATGGCCTGAAAAAACTATTAAGAATGCCCCTATATGGTGTTCAGTTGATTTGCGAGATGGAAATCAAGCATTAATTGAACCTATGGGAGCTGAACGAAAAAATAGAATGTTTGACTTGCTATGTAATATAGGCTTCAAAGAAATTGAAGTTGGTTTTCCCTCTGCTTCGCAAACAGATTATGATTTTGTTCGAGATCTTATAGAGAATAAAAAAATACCGAGTGACGTCAAAATCCAAGTTCTCACCCAAGCAAGAGAGGATTTAATTAAAAAGACATTTGAGTCACTAAAAGGTTCCTCAAAAGCTATAGTTCATTTTTACAATTCAACCTCTACCCTTCAAAGAAAAGTTGTTTTTAATCAGGATAAAAACGGAGTAAAAAAAATTGCTACTGATGCCGCGCAGCTAATAAAAAATCTTGCAGAAGAAAATAGTTCAACTGAATGGACTTTTGAATATTCACCAGAAAGTTTTACAGGCACTGAGCTTGATTATGCTAGAGACGTGTGTGACGCAGTTGTAGATATTCTCAAATCGGTGTCTAAAAATAAAATTATCATTAATCTCCCTGCAACTGTCGAAATGTCAACTCCAAATATCTATGGTGATCAAATTGAGTGGATGAATAAAAATCTTAAAAATAGAAATGATATTTGTCTTAGTCTTCATCCTCACAATGATCGAGGTACTGCAGTAGCTGCATCTGAATTTGGTTTAATGGCAGGAGCTGACAGAGTAGAGGGTACATTATTTGGTAATGGCGAAAGAACAGGGAATGTAGATGTTGTAACAATTGCATTGAATATGCTTACACAAGGAATTGATCCTAAATTAGACTTCTCAAATATCAATTCTGTAATGAGAGAAGTTGAGTATTGTAATCAATTACCTGTTCATCCGAGGCATCCATATGCTGGAGATTTGGTATTCACAGCATTCTCTGGATCTCATCAAGATGCGATAAAAAAAGGTTTTAATGCTATTAAAAATTCAAACGATCCCAAGTGGGAGGTTCCATATTTACCAATAGATCCTGCTGATCTAGGAAGAAACTATGAAGCCGTTGTTAGAATTAACTCTCAGTCAGGAAAAGGCGGAGTTGCATTTCTATTAGAGAAAGATCATGGAGTCTCTCTGCCAAGAAGATTACAGATTAGCCTAAGTCAAAAAATTCAAAAATTAGCTGACGAAACTGGAAAAGAAATTTCTAGTTCGCAAATATGGGAGATTTTTGAGGAAAGTTATTTATCACCGAAAAATAATTTTTCCTACATAAAACATGAATCATCTTCAAAAGATGAAATTCATACCTTGGAATTAACAATGAACATGCAAAATTCTGAGACATTAATTAAAGGTTCGGGGAATGGGCCAATTGATTCTTTTATTAACGGTCTGTCTGAAAAAATTGGTATGCAAATAAAAGTTGCAGATTATCATCAAACAGCTATTTCATCTGGATCAGATGCTAAAGCTGCTGCATATATTGAATTAGAAAAAGATGGTAAAACTTTTTGGGGCGTTGGTATTAATCCCAATACCACAAGAGCATCTTTTGATGCCATCATTGTCGGTTTAAGCAAACTCCTTTAGCTTTAATCAAAATTTGGTTCTCTTTTCTCTAAAAATGCTTTTACAGCCTCACGATTTTGTGGACTTACAGTAAGTTCATTTTGAATTTCAGCTTCATTATTAAAGGTATCCCAATAACCTACTGCCAATGACTCACGCATAAGTCGTTTTGTATGATTCAAAGACTGTGAAGATCTTTTTGATAACTTATTTGCCCATTCAAGCGTTGTCTCTTCAATTTTATCTGCAGGAACCAATTTGTTTGCAATACCATACTTCAAACAATCTGATGCAGATATTTTTTTTGCTTCCACAGCATATTCATAAGCTTTTGCATAACCCATAAACTTTGGTAAAAACCATGAAAGGCCTCCATCTGGGACTAAAGCAATATTACTAAAAACAGATAATAAATAAGAATCTTCAGACATAACCCTTAAGTCACATGACATAGCTAAGGCTGCTCCAATGCCAGCAGCAGGACCTGATACAGAAGCAATTACAGGCTTTGGCATAGTAATTATATTTTCAAAAGATGGTTTATATCCTCTTAACAATGCATCTTTTGAACCTTCCCAGCTTGCTTTTCTTTCACTCAAATCTGCTCCAGCTGAAAAACCTCTGCCAGCCCCAGTCAAAATAACAACCTTTATTTTTTCATCATTCATTACCTGTTCAGTAGCCTTTTGAAGATCCCAAACAAGTTGTTCATTTACAGCGTTTAACAAGTCGGGCCTATTTAATTTAATAGTTGAAACTTTTTCCTGATTAATTATTTCGATAGTTTTCAGATTCATTATTTCTCCTTTGTTTTGTTTGCAGAAATCAAAATTTTTCCATCTTTGTAAGTTATTTTACCTGGTTGGTCTTCTTTGTCAGCTCTTGACCAAGTGACAATTGATTTTTGTGATGGATTTGAATTAATAAAAGTTTTTAAAACTTCATCAAGCACTTTTGAACTTGGCATAGCTATGCCTTTATCTTTAATGACATGTCTTAAGATTTCTTTGATAATTTCATTATCTAAATCAGATAATGCTTTTTTTTCGATTGAATCTGAAATTAAATCTTTATAATTTTTTTTAAGCAATTTAGAGAAATTTTTATTTCTATTTGAAATGATCTTCGATGTTTTTGAAATTCGTAAAGAAAAATCATTCCATCTTTTATCAAGCATTGGAAATATTTCGTTTCTTAAAAAGTTTCTATCAATTAAATTATTGTCATTAGACTCATCACATATATGTTGAATTTTATTATCTTCAACATATTTAATAATGTCTTTTTTAGAACATTCTAATAAAGGTCTTATTATGAAGCCTTTACCAAACTTTCTTGAAACTGACAAACCTTGAAGACCCTCAAGGCCAGTGCCTCTCATCAATCTCAAGAAAATTGTTTCTGTTATGTCATCTGAGTGATGAGCGGTTAGCAGCTGATCATTTATATCGATATATTTTTCAAAAATTTTATATCTTGCTTTTCTTGCTGCTGCTTCGGTACCACCTCCAGATGATTCTATTTTCACTGTCTCAGTTA
Source organism: uncultured SAR86 cluster bacterium (assembly GCA_902626385.1). Lineage (GTDB taxonomy): Bacteria > Pseudomonadota > Gammaproteobacteria > Magnimaribacterales > D2472 > SAR86A. The sequence continues at coordinate 46,396 of CACOEZ010000003.1, read as the reverse complement.
TTAAATTTACATTCAAGTTATTACACATATTTCTGCAATGTTCTTCCCAGTCATCGCAATTTTTAGAAAGTTTATGGTTGATATGAATTGCATTCAAATCAAGCTTATATTTAAAAGCTGTTTTTGCAAGCACATGAAGTAATGCTGATGAATCTGAACCACCACTAAAACCAACAAAAATCTTCTTCGTGAAGTCTATTTTCTGTTTTAAATCTTCTATTGATAACAATTTATGCGCCAACGCTCAAAATTCTTTGATATCGTCTATCAAGCAAATCTTCAATCGAAAGCTTGTTTAATATTGATAAATTTCTAATAAGAGATCCTTTAATATTTTGAGAAATTAGATCATAGTCTCTATGAGCTCCTCCGAGAGGTTCTTGTATAACTTCATCTACGATTTTTATTTTTTTTAGCTCATTCGAAGACACTTTCATTGCTTCAGCTGCATCTGGAGCCTTTTCAGAAGATCGCCAAATAATAGATGCACATGCCTCCGGAGAAGCAACAGAATATATAGCATACTCGAGCATCGAAAGATGATCACCTACACTTATTGCTAAAGCTCCGCCAGAACCACCCTCTCCAGTCACAACTACTATTATCGGTGTTTTAAGCTCGGACATTGTTGCCAAATTTCTTGCTATGGCTTCACTTTGACATCTCTCCTCACCTTCAACTCCCGGGTAAGCACCTGCTGTATCGACAAAAGTTATTACAGGTAGAGAAAATTGTTCAGCAAGCAACATTAATCTTTTTGCTTTCCTATATCCCTCAGGATTTGTCATTCCAAAATTTCTTTTTACTTTTTCGTCAGTATCTCTTCCTTTTTCATGACCAATTGCCATCACGGGCATATTTTCTAGCATGCCAATTCCACCAATTATTGATGCATCATCTCCAAATTGTCTATCACCATGCAATTCATCAAAGTCATCAAATATTCTTTCGATAAAATCAGAAGTATGAGGTCTGTTTGGGTGTCTTGCTACTTGAACAATTTGCCACGTATCTAATTTAGAATATATTTTCTTTGTAAGTGCCTTATTCTCTTTTTCTAAACTTAGGATCTCTTCATTCAGAGCTGGTGAATCTACGGCAGCTGTTCTCAGTGCACTCAGCTTTTGAGCAAGTTCCTTTATTGGCTCCTCAAAATTTAAAAATTTTTCTTCATCCATTTAATTACCATTATTGTAAAAACTCACTAAAATTAAACTTTTAATGTGTCCTTTCCAAACAAATCCTCTAAATAAAATAAGTTTTCAATATTTGGAACAAATTTATACTCATCTCCAAGTTCTATTATAGCTTCTGAATTATTTGATTGAACTTTAAGATTAATTCTACAAGATCCATCAGACCAAAATTCTGAATCAATAAGTTCTAACTTGTCGCCAAAATTTTCTAAAGATAATAAATCTGACTTACTGACATCGATTTCAATACTGCTTATTTTTCTTTTAAGTTCGTTATCTATTGTGCTTACCTCTTTCACGCGCATTCTAAACATTAATGCACCAATATCATTAGTTCTATAATCATCAACTTCAATAGAGCCTTTTAAGCATAAAATTGACCCCTCTTTAAGGAAAACGTGGCAATTTTCTAAAACTTCACTTGATATTATTCCATCCATTACTCCAGTACCATCATCGAAATTAACAAACGTGAGTGGCTTCCCTTTTCTATCCTTAATTTGTCTGACGCTATTTATTAAACATACAAGTGATGATCTTTTAATATCATTTGTCAAATCAGATATTTTATTTGCTCTAATTCTGCTAACTTTATTTTCGATAGCAATTACAGGATGGCCAGACATGTAGTATCCAAGTGATTTTTTTTCTAGTTCTAATTTTTCACTTAAGGTAAGATTTTGAATATTCTTATATTTTTCATATGGATCGAAGCTCTCATCAAAGTCTGCAAACAAATCTCCACTTTTAAGATTTTCACCATTTTGCAATGATCCATCTTTAAGCATGTCTTCAACACATGCTATTGCAATGCTTCTCGATGGACTCAAGCTATCAAATGCTCCGGATTGCGACAAGGCCTCTAAAGATTTTTTTCCTCCAAGCTTTATATCTACTTTCTTGGAAAAATCCCATAAATCTCTAAATTTTCTGTTTTTTCGTGATTCGCATACATGTTTAATAAAGGTGTCTGCTACGCCTTTTATTGCTCCAAGGCCATATTCAATTTCATTTTTATCATTTACAAGAAATCTTTTGCTACTAGAAACTATGTTAGGCTTAAGAACCTTAATGCCCATTCGGACACACTCTTGAGTCAGTGCATAGATTTTATCAGTATTTCCTAACTCAGATGACATAACCGATGCCATAAAATGTTCAGGATAGTAAGCCTTTAGATAGGCAGTTTGATATGAAATAAGTGCATAAGCTGCTGAGTGTGACTTATTGAATCCATATTCTGCAAATTGATTAATTAAATCAAAAATTTGTTCAGCATTTTTTTCTTTGATATTATTTTTTACACAGCCCTTTACAAATATTTCTCTTTGCTCCTCCATCTCCTCTTTTTTCTTTTTCCCCATTGCTCTTCTAAGGATGTCTGCTTGACCCAAAGAAAATCCTGCCAACACTCTAGCAGCTTCCATCACTTGTTCTTGATAAACAATTACTCCATATGTTTCCTCAAGCACTTCTTCTAAAAGCTCGTGTGGATATGTGACAGGACTATCGCCATGTTTTCTGTCAACGAATTCGTCATGCATGCCAGAATTAAGAGGACCTGGTCTATATAATGCTAGTAGAGCGGTAATTTCCTCAAATTTTGTAGGTTTTAATCTCTTTATAAGATCTCGCATTCCAGAAGATTCTAATTGAAAAACAGCCATTGTTTTTCCTGATGATAGCAACTTGAAAACTTTATCATCATTCAATGGAATAGATTCAATGTCGAATTTCTTTGCCTCATCTTTATCAAGATTAATTGACTTTACAGCACGATCGATAACGGTCAGGGTTCTTAATCCTAAAAAGTCGAATTTTACTAATCCTATTTTTTCAACATCATCTTTATCATATTGAGTCATTACTGATGAAGATTGACGATCAACATATACTGGACAAAAATCTGAAATGCTTCCTGGCGCTATAACAACCCCGCCAGCATGTTTACCAACATTTCTTGCTATACCCTCTAATTTATATGATAAATCTACAATTTCTCTTACTTCGGAATCATTTTTGATTGTTTGAGCAAATATTGGTTGCTCTATTTTTGCTTTATCTAGCGTCATTCCCGGTGCGAACGGTATCATTTTAGATATTCTATCTCCAAGTGCATATGGTTTGCCCATTGCTCTAGCAACGTCTCTTACTACTGCTCTTGCAGCCATTGTTCCAAAAGTTGCAATTTGTGATACAGCACCTGATCCATATTTGTTACTTACATAATCAATTACTAGATCTCTTTTCTCCATGCAAAAATCAACATCGAAATCAGGCATTGACAGACGCTCTGGATTAAGAAATCTTTCAAATAGGAGACCATGAATGATTGGATCTAAGGTAGTTATACCAAGTGCAAAAGCAACTAATGATCCAGCACCAGAACCTCTACCAGGGCCAACAGGAACATCATTGTTTTTGGACCATTGAATAAAATCATAAACAATTAAAAAGTAGCTGGAAAAACCCATTGTTTTAATTTGTTCTAATTCATAATCTAGTCTTTTTACGTATTCTGCTTTTTTCTCTATATTAAAATTTTCAAGATATTGTTTAAGACGCTGATGAGATAAGTCAGTAAGATAAGAATCAAAATCATGTTCTTTGGGAACAGGATACTCTGGCAAAAAATATCCTTTTGTTTTTAAAGATACATTGCACTTCTTTGAAATCTCATTTGTATTTTCTATAAAAGAAATTGCTTCTTTAAATAAATTTGTCATTTCTTCAGCAGATTTAAAATATTGCTGATCAGAAAATTTTTTCTCTCTATTTGGATCATTGAGGGTCTTCCCAGTATTGATGCATACTTTTGTTTCATGAATTTCATAATCTTCCGATGATGAGAAGAGCACATCGTTAGTTGCTATGATCGGAATACTTTTTTCAATAGAAATAGGAATAACCTTTTCGATATAATCTGATTCATCAGTTCTATTAGTTCTTTGAATTTCTAGTACAAAATCATCTTTAAAATATTTTGTAAATTGATCTATTTTTTTATTAGTATCTAATATGTTATTTCTTCTAAGTAACTCAAATACGTGGCTGCCTTTTCCACCAGAAATTACAACAATGTCATCCTTTAATTCAACTAATTCCTCAAATTTAATGATTGGAGATGTAAATGAGATATTATTGTGAGCACTTGAAATAATTTTCATTAAATTTTTGTGTCCTTTATTTGATTTAGCAAGACACAAAAGCTCATATGACTCATCGTCATCTTTAAAAACTACATTCAAAGAACAACCTGAAATTGGCTTAATACCTGATGCTTCACACTTATCAAAAAATTTTACTAGGCCAAACATATTTGCTCTATCAGTCATAGCTACAGAAGGTATTGACTTTTTAACAGCATTTTCGACTATTTGATTTACTGTCAACAAGCCTTGAGAAATACTGTATTCAGAAGAGACTCTCAAATGAGAAAATAAACTCATTCTTATGAAACTCCCTTAAATGATTTTCTATGAATTTCAGTTGACCCATAAATTTTTATTGAATCAAGATGTTTTTTAGTCCCATAACCTTTATTGTCTTTAAAACTATATGCAGGAAATTCTTTATCGTAATTTAACATTAGATTATCTCTATATACTTTAGCTATTATTGATGCTGCACTTATCTCTTTTTTTAGAGAATCACCGCTCACTATTGCCTCCATTTGGACATTTAAATCAGGTTTATATATTCCATCGACTAAAACCAAAGTTGGTTTTACTGGTAGCTTTAGTATAGCTCTTTTCATTGCTAATAAAGAAGCATTAAGAATATTAATTTTGTCAATTTCTATATTTGTTGCTTGGCCGAATGCATAGTATGAGTTTTTTAAAATTTTCTCGGAAAGCTCAAATCTTTTCTTGGCAGAAAGCTTTTTTGAGTCTTTTAAACCATCAATGTTTTTTTTTAAAATAACTGCCGCAGCTATAACTGGTCCAGCGAGCGCTCCCCGTCCAACTTCATCAGTACCAGCTATTTTTTCTTTCAAAGTCCTAAAATTAATTTACAAGCATTACTAGGACCGATTCCACAAAGGCCTTGCTTCAATTCATCTTGAATTTCTGAACTTTTAGATATTATCTCGTCCAAATCATTAATGGCTTTGTTTATATTCTCAGAATTACACTCTTTTTGAATTAGTTCAGGAAACATTTGTTTTCTTAAAAGCAAATTTGGTAGGCCTACATTCTGAACTTTTAACATTTTTGAAATAATAAAATAGTTAATTGGATTTGTTTTGTAACAAATAATGGGTGGGCATTCCAAAATTGCTGACTCAAGCGAAGCAGTCCCAGAAGTGACAACAGAAAATTCTGATATCGAAAGAAATTCTCTAATAGAATTCATCCTTATAATTACATTTTTGTTTGTCCCTATTATTTTCTCAATCTCTTTATGCAATTTCTCATTACTTGTAGGTATTAAGTAAATATAATCTGGATTTTCGCCTGAGTGGAGTTCTATGAAGTCTTTGTAGATTGGAAGCATATACTTTATTTCGGATTCTCTACTTCCAGGAAGAACAGAAACATATTTTTTGGCTTGATCTAATTGAAATTTATCAAAGACATAATGTTTAGAAATTTTTTCAATTTTGCTAAATGGATGTCCTAGATGAGAGCTCGTGTGTCCAACTTCTTGATAAAACTTATGCTCAAAATTAAATAAACATAAGGTTAGATCTATGTATTTTAAAATAGCTTTTATGCGATTCTGCCGCCATGCCCATACAGAAGGACTAACAACTTGAATGTTTTTACAGATTTGCTCTTTTTTGAGTTGCTTATGAATTGAAATATTAAAATCTGGTGAATCTATACCAACAAAAATATCAATCTTTTCTTTTTTAAAATTTTTGATTAATTGTTTCCTTCTGTTTGAAATTCTTTTGTAATTTAGAAGAGGTTCAACGATCCCCATAATTTGGAGCTCTTCGAAGTCAAAGTATGAATTTAAGCCAAGATTCTTTAATTTTGGTCCGCCAATACCAAATAATTTAACATTTTTATATTTTTTTAACTCCTGGATTAGCTCTGATCCAAGTAAATCACCTGACTGCTCTCCACAAACAATACCAACCTTTAAATGATTGCCAGTCATCGGCTAACGAAGGATTCCTCTCTTTGAAGCTTCAATAGACTCAATAAATATCTTGATCAGAGGTTCATTTTTCTCAGCATACAATGACTTAAGCTCATTAATTGCATAATCAAGCTTATAACCCTTTCTGTATACAATCTTATAAGCTTTCTTGATCACAGCGATTGATTCATCTGAAATATCATTTCTAGACATGCCTACTGAATTAATTCCTACGACTCTTGCAGGGTCGGATGCAACTTTCACAAATGCCGGAACATCCATTGTTATAGAGGAATTCATCCCAGCAAAACAAAAATCGCCTAATTTGCAGTATTGATGGACAGTTGTTATACCTCCAATATTCACATTATTGCCAACCTCAACATGCCCAGCTAAAGCGGCTAAATTAGCAAAGACATTATCATCACCGACAATACAATCATGAGCAACATGAGCAAAAGGCATTAATAAATTATTAGAACCTATTGAGGTTAAGGATCTATCCTGAACTGTTCCTCGGTGTATTGTTACACCTTCCCTGAAAATATTCTTGTCACCTATAATGAGTTTTGTCTCTTCTCCTTGAAATTTTTTATCAGGAGTATCATCTCCGATTGTACAGAATTGATATATGATGTTATCTCTCCCGATCTTAGTTGGTCCCTTTATGACCGCATGGCTTATAATTTTAGTGCCCTCTAAAATTTCTACATTCTCTCCTATAGTACAAAATGGTCCTATTTCAACGGAATCATGAATTTTAGATGAAGCATGTACAATCGATGTTGAATGAATACTCATTAAGCTTTCCTGTCTGCGCACAATATAGTAGCAGTGCAAACTATTTCATTATCTAATTCTGCTCTGCAATCAAATTTCCAAATACCTCTTTTCTCACTTACAACTTTACTAAACAAGTCAATCGTATCTCCCGGTCTTACCCTCCTCCTAAATCTTACTTTATCAACTCCAGCAAGAACATATATTGATCCTTCCTCAGGAGTTTTATTCATTGTAGTAAAACCCAAAATGCCTGAAGCTTGGCCCAAAGCCTCTATAATAATGACTCCTGGAAAAATGGGATTACCAGGAAAATGACCTTCTAAAAAATATTCATCTTCTGAAATAGTCTTCTTAGCATGAATTATTTCATTATCTTTAATATCTACAACTTCATCAATAAATAAAAATGGCTCTCTGTGAGGCAAATATCTTTTGATATCATCTTTGTTGATATTCATATTATTTTCCCTTCTTTTTAATATACACAGAGGATTTTGCCCACGCCTTGTGATCTTGAGCAGGCATAATACCTACGTATTCTCCAGGCTCATGAATATCTTTTGTGATTAAAGTATGAGCCCCTATTTTCACATTGTCACAGATATTTAAATGCCCAAGAACACCAGAGAGACCTCCCATTTGGAAATTTTTACCTATATTTGTTGATCCAGCTATTGCACATGAAGCAGCAATTGCTGAGTTCTCACCAATCACGACATTATGAGCAATGTGGATAAGATTATCAAAAATAACTCCATCTTTAATTACGGTATCGTCTATAGCACCTCTATCAATTGTGCAATTAGCACCAATTTCAACTCTTTTTCCTATGTAAAGTCCGCCAAGTTGTTCAATCTTTATATATCCATTTGATGTAGGAGCGAAGCCAAATCCATCCGAACCAAGTACACTCCCATGGTGGATTACAACATCTTCCGAAATTGTTACATTTTTGACGATAGAACAATTTGCATGAATAATGACATTATTTCCAATCTTACAATCTGGGCCAATATAAACATTTGGACCGATATAAACATTGTCATGAATTTCTGAATTATCAGAAATAACGGCAGAATCATGAATATATGGCAATGCGAGATGATCGTCTGAAAAAAGGTTGCTCAATCTTGCATATGCTGCATAGGGATCATCGCAAACTAGATAATTTTTTTCATCTTTAATTTCAAACTGTTTTGAAACAATAATTGCTGCAGCCTTGCAGTTATCAATATGGCCAAAATATTTTTTATTAGTTACAAAGGTGATTGAAGAATCATTAGAGTTTAAGGTAGTTGATATATTATCAACTAGGCAATCGGGGTTGCCCTCTAGCTTTGCATCAAGTAATTTTTCTAACTCAATTAGTTTAAAACTTTTGTGCTTCGGCACTACTCAGACTGTGTGTTAGCCTCAGCATTTGCTACGTCTAGCATCGATGTAACATCATCTGTGAGGTCTAATGCTGGATCGCTGAAAAGCATTGTCTCATTTTTAGCTAAGAGAACTTTAATTTGTTTTGCTGCAATTAATTCACTAATAATTTTTTGCATTGCGGGACCACTACTAGCAAAAACTTGTTGAGCGGTCTCTTCTTGAGCTTGCTGTATTTTGCCAGCAAGAAATTCTAAATCCTTACCTTTGTCTTGAATATCTTTTTGCATTTGTGCAATTTCAGCTTGAGATAAAGTCTCAAGTTCTTTTTGAAGTTTTTCAGCAATGGCTTGTCTCTCTGCCTGCAGTGATTGTGCTTCTTCAAGATTTGATGAGTAATCGGCATCTTCTTCGAGCGCCTTAAATGCATCGGCAGCTGCTTGAGTTGACAGAACCGCTGTTCTCATATCAATTACAGCAACTCCTTCGACTGCGAATAAAGGTGCAGCAATAAATAAAAACGCTGTTAAATAAATTTTTAATATATTTTTCATAATTACCCCTTAATGGATTTGATCATTTTATATTAACTAGAAAACATTTCCTACTGTAAATTGGAATTCTTCCGTTCTCTCCTGCGGTCCTGCGTTTGTTGGTTTTGATATTGCAAAGCTCATTGGTCCAAATCCTGTTATCCAAGTAACACCAACACCATAAGAATATCTTAAATCGTCAATAGAAGGTTTATAGCAATTAATTTGATAATCTTTACAGTTATCTGAGAAAACATTACCAAAATCGAAGAAAAAAGCCGATCTCATTGATCTTTGGTCTTCTATAAATGGTAATTTAAAAATTAATTGGAGACTTCCCTCAACTTTTATGTTACCTCCAATGGGTGCGTCCCTGTATCGTGAGGTGTTATTTGCGTAGGGGTTATAAAATGGTGCATCAAATTCACCATCACCGTCGGTATCTACTAAATTTGGGCATGTTCCCTCTTCATAATTAAACTCATAACATGGTGCATCTGTGCTTCTTGGTCCTAAAGTATTTGATTCAAATCCTCTGAGCGATCTGGGCCCACCTGCATAAAAATTTTGAAAGAATGGTGTAACCTCTGTTTCTCCATAAGCACTTAAATAACCTAATTCACCCTGAAAACCAAAAATTAAACTCGACGACAATGGTTGATAAAATCTCTGTCTTAAATTTAATCTATAGTAACTGAGATCACTTCCGGGAACGGTAGTACTCAAACCAACTACTGTTGATGCCCCATCAGTTGGAAACAAGCCTCTATTTAACGTTACAGATTGCCAAGAAAGGCCAGCAGATAGAGTTTCAAATATATTTCCTTCTGTTGCGACAAAATCATATATTTCCCTTGCAGGCAAACTACCAATGTCAATATCTGTCTTATCATACGTAATGCTAAAACTTAATCTTCTTGTATCAGATATTGGATAACCAAATTGTGCTCCAAAACCCATTGAGTTGGTTAAATAATTAGCTACATTAAATTCTCCGTAGTCTGTTTCTCTGAAATAAAGGTTATATCCCAAACTTACAGCATCTTTGGTAGCATATGGATTTAAAAATGAAATATTGTAAACCTCGCTATAAATACTTTTATTTATCCCGATGCCTACAGTATTTCCGGTCCCTAAGAAATTTTGCTCTTGTAAATTGAAGCCGAGCATTAGGCCGAAATCACTATATCCAATATTTCCGCCTAGACTTCCAGTTGTCTCTTCTTCAACACTATAAATAACATCTATTTGATCATCAGTACCTGGAACAGGAATTGTCTCAACAGATACCTCTTTAAAATAACCTAGTCTTTCTAATCTTATTTTGCCAGCTTCAATACTATTATCTGAACTCCAAGCCCCCTCAAATTGTCTCATTTCTCGTCTTAAAACATGATCCTGAGTTATGTGATTGCCTGTAAATAAAATTTTTCTTGTATATGTCTTTTTACCAGGCTGGACAATAAATGTAAGCTCTACTTCAGTTGAATCATCTTCAACTTCTGGCTCGCCCTTAACTTCAGCAAATGCATAACCCCTATTACCTAGAACGCTAGTGAAAAATTCTTCAATTCCAGTAATTGCTGCTTGAGAATATGTCTGATCCTTAAGAGAATCGGTTATATTAATGTATATTGATTCTTCAAAAGGTATATCACCAACTACATTTACGTCTTTTATAGAATATTTTTCACCTTCATTTACATTAAATGTAATAAATATAGATTTCTTATCTCTTGAAAGACTGATTTGTGAGGATTCAATTGAGAATTTTAAATAGCCTCTATCTCTATAATATGATTCAAGCGATTCAATGTCTCCTTGAAGCTTTTCTCTTGAATATTGATCATCGTTAGAAAGAAAAGAAAAAAATGATCCTTCAGATAATTCAAAACTATCTAATAATTCATCAGTGCTGAAAACTTCATTACCGATGATGCTTATTTTTTCAATTTTGGCATTTTTTCCTTCATCAACATCAATAAATATTTCTATTCTGTTTCTGGGCTTTTTAATTTCTTCAATGCTTACTGATGCGCCATATCTTCCATTTGATGCATAAGATCTGACCAGCTCTGATTTAACTTTTTCTAAAGTGGATCTTTTATACACTTCACCTTCTTTGATACCTACTCCATCTAAACTCTCTAAAAGTTGTTCAGTCTTCAAGGCTTTATTTCCTGAAAGCTCAATGGCGGATATTGACGGTCTCTCCACTACTGTTATTATTAGTGTATTCCCATCTTTTCCGATCTGGATGTCATCAAATTGCTCAGTTGAGAAAAGAGACCTAACAATATCATTAGACTTTCTTTGATCAATTCTATCCCCGACACTTATAGGTATTACATTAAAGATGCTACCAGTTGAAACTCTTTGTAAACCAATAATTCTGATATCACTCACAAGAAATTCATCAAATGCATTGATTTGAATTGCTAGGAGGAGAGAAATGATGAATATTTTTGTATTTTTCACAAATTTTTCCTACAAAAATCTTGATACATCATTAAATATAGCAAATATCATTAGCATCAAAACAAGCACTACTCCACCAGAGTATATTAAATTTTCAACTTTTTCAGGCAATGGTTTGCCCCTTAATGCTTCAATTCCCAAAAGTGTTAACTGACCTCCATCAAGGACGGGTATTGGTAGAAGATTCAGTACTGCTAAACTAATGCTTAAAAGAGCCATTAGATACATAAAAGGAAGAAATCCAGCTTGTGCTGTATTTCCTGCCATTTGAGCAATACCTATTGGGCCGCTGAGATTTTCAGTACCCATGTTTCCAGAAATCATTTTTCCTACAAACTGAAGTGTTTTTAAACTTAAGTTATAGGTTTCGTATACGCCTTTGTTAAGCGATTGAAGAAAACTTCTTGATGTTCCAAAAGAAACTCCCAAAACTCCAACTTCTTTCCCATCTCTTATTGATGATCCGATTGTGACTGGCAGGTAAAGTATTTCACTATTTCTTTCAACTTTAAAAACTAAATTGGAGTTTGGATACATTGAAACGACTGACCGAATATCTTCTGCATATGTCACTTCAGTATCCGCAATGCTCAAAATTTTATCATTAGCCTTAAGCAAACCTATATCTGCTGCACCACCAGATATCACACTCCCGATATAAGGTTTCATTTTGTAATCAATACCAATTCCAAGATACTCTAAAGGATCATTTTGTGATTCAGAAGTTGGTAAAAAATCAGTGACAAAAATTTCAACAAGATTTGATTCATTTTCTGATGATCTCAAGATCTCTAAAGTTAATGGTCCTGAATATCCTGCATATGAAAGTAACTCCAAATTAAAATCTTTTGCATCTCTGATATCGACGTTATTTATTTTTAAAATCTGATCATCTAATTTTAAGATCTGTTCAGATGTGTAATTTCTAGTTTCCTCGCTGAGATTATTAATAACAGGGACAGTTTGAGGGTCAGGCGTATTGAGGAAAATTGCGGTAAAAATAAATATTGATAATAAGAAATTTGCTAATGGTCCTGCAAACATAATTGAAGCTCTTTGCCACTTTGGCTTCGAATCAAATGTATTTTTAATTTGCTCCTCAGTTAAGTTTTGTTTAATTTCAGGTTCTAACTCAATTAATTTATTAGTAATCATAGAGACATATCCGCCAAGAGGAATTGCCGAAAGCGCAAATTCTGTGCCATATTTATCGTTTCTTTTATAAAAAACTGGCCCCATGCCGATTGAAAATCTTTGGACATGAACTTTGCACATTCTAGCGACAATAAAATGTCCAAACTCGTGGATAGTTACAAGAATTCCAACTAGAACCATAAAAGCTAAGAAATATATTAGATAAGTCATATTTAAATTATTTTAAGCAATCGATTTTACCACCTTCTTTGCATGATTGCGTGTTTGCGCATCAACCTCATTTATTGATTCAATCGATATATCTTTAGACACCTCATTATCGTCAAAAGTTCGATATATTACTTCATATATTTTTTCAAAACTTATTTCTTCTTTTAAGAAACTTTCAACGGCTACTTCATTTGCAGCATTAAATATGGTTCCAAGATGGCCTCCTTTATTGCAAACAATTCGCGCAATCTCCTGAATTTTTTCTCTGTCTTTTGGAAATTCCTGAAATGTGAGACTCAAGGAACTAAAATCTATCGAATTAAAATCTATTGGCAATCTACTTTTATTAGACAATGCATGAGCTATTGGAACCCTCATATCAGGCATACTTAGTTGACATATACTAGATCCATCAATGTAGGTTACTATTGAGTGCACAATGCTTTGAGGATGGACAACAAGTTCGAAATATTTTTCTTCAAGATCAAATAGATATTTTGCTTCAATTAATTCTAAGCATTTGTTAACAAGTGTTGCAGAATCAATAGAAACTTTACTGCCCATCTTCCAATTTGGATGATTAAGTGCGTCTTTTTTTGTTACGTCCCTTAGATCAGATAGTTTTTTATTTAAAAATGGTCCACCTGATGCAGTAATAATTATTTTTTTAACATCATCTGTTGTTCTCTCGCCGGATAAACACTGAAAAATAGCATTATGCTCACTATCAATTGGTATGATTTCAGATTTATTTTCTTTTGCTATAGGAAGTATCAGGTCGCCGCCAGAAACAATACTCTCTTTGTTTGCTAATAATATTCTCTTGCCTGAACTTGCTGCTAAATGTGTTGCCTTTAGTCCAGCAAATCCAGAGATTGCGCATACTATGACATCAACATCTTCGTGATTGATTAAGTCTTTTAATTCAGAGTCACCATTTAAAAAAGTTGTTTTATCTATTTTTTTTTGTTTTTCAAAAGCATCTTTATTCTCTATATATACAAATGCTGGTGAAAAACTATGGATTATTTTATTTGATTCTAATGTATTTTTATTTAATGCAATTCCAAAAAGATTTAGAGATGATTTATTTTGTTCAATAACACTTAGAACGCTCTTGCCAATGCTTCCTGTGGCACCCAATAACAAAATATTCATAGAACTAATGAAATTAACCCTAGTAATAAAGGAGTGGCAAGTAGATGAGAGTCTAATCTGTCGAGAACTCCACCATGACCTGGTAATAATGATCCAGTATCTTTGATACCTGATCTTCTTTTAAAATAACTAATTAAGAGATCTCCTAAAAATGCAAATAAACAACCTATGACAAAACAAGGAATGATCAATAAATCTATATTTAAAAAAATACAGACTAAATATCCATAAATAACAGAAAATATTGTCCCAGCAACCAAACCTTCGTATGTTTTATTTGGACTAATTTCTTTTGCAATTTTAGTGCGGCCAAAATTTGATCCAACTATATAAGCAAAGGTATCAAATATTGCTGTATTTAAAATAACAAGTAGAAAAACTAGATAAGCGGAAATAAACTTTTCTACAAAAGTATCTACAAAAATAATTGAGCTTATTCCAAAACTGGAAATTAAAAAAATTCCCAAAAAATTATTACCCATTCTGTTTTTTATCCATTCAAAAAGCCCGCCGATACAAACTAGACTTATTAAAACAGAAAACAAAAGAATGCTTTCAATGTGAATAATTATTGCAATAGGAAATAAAATTACCAATGAGGTAAAAAATCTCTTTAATAGATTTTTTCTATAGTCTTTTTCCAAACCTTCTACTCACTTTTTTAAAATTATTTAAACATTCAATAAAATCTGTTTTTTTAAAATCTGGCCAGAATTTATCGATGAACATAATTTCTGCATATGCTATTTGATATAACAAGAAATTGCTCACCCTTTTATCACCACCTGTTCTTATTAAAAGATCAATACTTTCAACAGGAGCACAAGAGAACTCGCTAATTATTTTTTGATCAATATCTTTAAGATTAATTTTTTTGTCTAAAACATCTGCAGCAATACCTTTAACAATATCAAGAATGTCTTGTTGACCTCCATAACTGAGTGCAATATTTAAGTTTAATTTTGGATCTTCAAAATTTGTCTCTGATTCTGCGTACTTAATTTTATTGATCACTTTATTACCGAATTCTTCTAGATGGCCGAAAAACTTTAGTTGAACTCTTTGTTCTTTTAATTCAGGTACTTGATCGTTAATAGCATCAATAACGAGATTTTTTATTGCATTAATTTCAGACTTTGGTCTTTGCCAATTTTCAGAACTAAATGCATAAAGTGTAAGAGACTTAATTTTTTTTTCAACAGACACCTCAACAATTTCCCTTACTGTATCAACCCCTTTTTTATGCCCTTGGCTTACTTGTAAAGAGTTTTTAAGTGCCCACCTGCCATTGCCATCCATAATGATTCCAACATTTTTTGGAAACTTATTGTTATTTTTAGCCATGTTGGCTGTTAGATTTCAAGAAGATCTGACTCTTTGTTTTTCAGTTCAGAATCAACAATTGATATAAATTTATCAGTTTCTTTTTGGATTAGGTCTTCGATTCTTCTATGCTCATCTTCGGATATTTCAGATGATTGTTGTTTGTCTTTAACAGACTGATTAGCATCGCGTCTAATATTTCTGATTGAAACACGAGAGTTTTCTGCCTCTGATCTTGCTTGTTTAATATAATTTTGTCGAGTTTCTTCAGTAAGGGCAGGCATATTTACTCTAATAAGATCTGAGCTGGTACTTGGATTTAAACCTAAATCTGAATTTAATATCGCCTTTTCAATTTCTGGTATCAGACTTTTATCCCATGGTGAGATGACAATAGATCTTCCCTCTTCAACAGTTATATTTGATGTTTGATTTATTGGAGTTAAGTTTCCATAGTAGTCAACTTTTACGTCATCAAGGATTGCCGGGTTGGCTCTGCCTGTTCTTATTTTATTAAATGCGTTTCTGAGAGCAAGGACTGATTTATCCATTCTCTCAGTAACATCCTTAAGAATCATATCCATAATTAAGATATTAGAGTACCTATGTTCTTTCCACAAATTATATTTTTAAGAGCATCATGCTCGTTAACATTAAAAACTTTAATTGGAAGTTTATGATCTCTAGCTAAAGTAAGTGCAGTTGCATCCATGACTTTTAAATTTTTTGAAATTGCATCATCAAATGATAATTCATCAAATAATTTTGCTTCCTGATTGGTTTCAGGATCAGAATCATAAACTCCGTCAACTCTTGTTGCTTTTAACATTAAATCAGCTTCTGTTTCAATTGCTCTTAGACAACCAGCAGTATCAGTGGTAAAAAATGGATTCCCAGTCCCAGCAGTAAAGATGACAACAAATCCGTCATTTAGTAACTGAATAGCGAGTCGTCTATCGTAGTGTTCAACTATACCGGACATAGAAATTGCTGACATAACTCTTGTTTTTATACCAGCTCTTTCAAGAGCATCTCTTAGAGCAATTCCATTCATCACGGTGGCAAGCATACCCATATGATCACCTGCGACTCTATCCATTCCAGCTTGGTTTAATTTTTCTCCTCTGAATAAATTACCACCACCAATGACAATACCAATTTCAGTTCCAATACTTTTGCATGACTTAACTGATTCAGCCATTTGATCTAAAATTTTTGGATCAATGCCATGCTCATCGTTGCCCGCAACAGACTCTCCGCTAAATTTTAGAAGTATTCTTTTATGCTTTACTTCTGCCATATTTTTACTTTAACTGTTCTGCAACCTCTTCTGCAAAATCTTTAGTTTCAACCTGAATGCCCTCTCCAACCTTCAATCTGCTGAAAGAAGCAATTGAGGCACCTTCACTAGATATATACTCATTCACAGTGATGTCGGCATCTTTAACAAAACCTTGTGATAGAAGTGAAACTTCTGATAAAAACCTATTTAATTTTCCCTCTACCATCTTGTCCATTATTTCTTGAGGCTTTCCTGACTCTTGAGCTTGATTTTCATAAATTGCTTTTTCGCGATTTAATACTTCAGAATCAATATCTTCTTTAGAAAGGCACAATGGATTGAATGCAGCCACATGCATAGCTATATCTTTTGCCATCTCACTGTTGCCGCCATTAAGAACTACTAAAGCACCTAATTTTGAATCAGAGTGAACGTAAAGGCCTAAATTGGACTGATCTTCCAGACTAACAGTAATAAGTCTTCTTAATTGAATATTTTCACCAATTGTTTGCACCAATGATTTTCTATCTTCTTCTATTTCAGTTGAACTCAATGCTTCTACATCGGTAACTTGATTATTAGTAATATATGTCTTTACTTTATCTGCAAATGCCAAGAAATTTGCATCTTTTGCAGCAAAATCAGTTTCTGAATTTATTTCAAGAATAGTTGCATAATCATCATTTACTGCGGCTACTAACACGCCGTCAGCTGCAACCCTAGAAGATTTTTTTTCAGCTTTTAAAGCGCTATTTGATCTTAAAAGATCTAAGGCTTTCTCAATGTCGCCTGAGCATTCAACTAATGCCTTTTTACAGTCCATCATTGCAACACCTGTCATATCTCTGAGTTCTTTTACTTGCGATGCTTTAATTTCCATTTTTAATCTTCCTTGTCAATAGCGTCCTCAGATGGAGTTTCTTCACTTACTTCTTCGATATTAGAGTCTTCAGGCTCAGATTCAACCTCTGAGACTTTTTCCTCCTCATTTGAAGTATCATCTTTTGGTTCATTACTCGGTTTTTTAGTGTTGTCTTCATCGTCAACTTTGATTTCCTTATCTTTTTTAACTGTTTGTATAACTGGTGAATCAGATTTTGGGGCAAAACCTTTAGATGACTCTATCCCGCGGGAGCAAGCGTCAGCTATTACCTTTGTAACCAACCTTATGGATCTAATAGCATCGTCATTACCTGGAATAATGACATCTATTCCATCTGGATCAGAGTTTGTATCTACAAGCGCGATTACTGGAATGCCCATTTTTTGGGCTTCTAGCACTGCTATTTTTTCGTACTTAACATCAATAACAAATATCGCATCTGGAAGTCCTTTCATATCCTTTATACCTCCAACACTTGCTTGAAGCTTCGCGTACTCTTTTTGAATTTCTACAGCTTCTTTTTTAATTAATTTTTCAATCCTTCCAGATGAAATCATTTCTTCAATATCTAACAACCTTCTTATTGAGCCTCTGATAGTTTTCCAGTTTGTTAATGTTCCACCAAGCCATCTTTTATCAACATATGGCAATCCTATAGAAGAGGCCTCTTCTTTAATTGTCTTGCTTGCTGATCTTTTAGTGCCAACAAATAAAATCTTATTTCCTTTAGAGCAAATATCTTCAACTTTTGAAGCTGCGGCACTTAAGTGCTCTTGAGTTAAGTCGAGATTTATTATGCTAATTTGTTTACGTGTATCAAAAATAAACTGCTCCATTTTTGGATTCCAGAATCTTTGTTGATGACCGAAATGAACGCCTGCTTGAAGTAGGTCTTTTATTGAAACTATACTCAATTTTTTTCTCCTTGGGGTTATTCTCCAATTCATAATAAGGTTGACTTAAAAAGCACCCCAACCTTATCTATATAGAATCTTCGTGTTAAAAGTGTCTGTATTCTATAGAAAAAAAGTAAATTATTAAAGAAATTTTAATAATTTTAAAAATCTGATAATTCATATAAATCTGGCTTTAAATTAAGAATTTTTTTTATGTTTATTAATGCTCCGTCTGCGAAAACATCTCTAGACAAAGCCTCATGAATAAATTCACTATAATTTTTTGAATTTTTAAAAATTACTTTGTGTGCACCAAAAATATTTTTTACTCGCCTAGATATTATTTTTAAAGATTTTATTTTTTTTTCCTTGTCTATGGATTCAATAAAATCTTTTAGTTGCAAAGCGGTTCCAGATGGAAAATCAACTTTTTCTCTATGGTGCACTTCTTCAATCTCGCAATGAAATTTTTCACTACTGGAGTCTAAAAATTTTAAAATTGAGTTTTTTAAAGAAGAAATACCGCTTGAAAAGTTTGATGCATGCAAAATTGCTATTTTTTTTGAGGCAAGTTTTAGCTTGAATAATTCTGTTTCGCAAAACCCTGTTGTTCCTGATATCAAAGGTTTTTGATGAAATATACATTGATCAAGAAGATCAGATATCGAGCTTGGATGTGAAAAATCTATAACGACATCGCTATCTTGAATATTATCAACAATATGTAAATTTAAAATTTTTGCACGACTAACTATTACCTGGCCCATCTTGCCCGATCGACCATTTAAATAGACTTTTTGCATATTATTTATTCAATTTTGAAATAGCTTTAGAGAATGTATTGCTACCGGGATAATTTTTTTCTTTATCTAGAGAGTCTTTAAAATTGTTGAGTGTTTCTAGTTGTTTTTTTGTTAAATTTGAAGGTGTTTCGACAATTACTCTGCATAGTATATCCCCTCTTCGTCTATCCCTAACAATTGATGCACCTTTCCCTTTTACTCTAAAAATCTTTCCAGTTTGAGTGTTTGCAGGAATTTTTAATGAAATATTGTTCTCTAATGTTGGGATTTTTATTGATCCACCCGTGACTGAAATATCAAAAGGTATTGGAGCTTCTATGTATAGATGTCTTCCGTCTCTCTCAAAAATTGGACTTTCAACCACTCTTATTGCAACGTAAAGGTCGCCTCTTTGTCCGCCTTTCATCCATTCACCCTCTCCAGAAAGTCTAACCTTATCACCATTATCAACTCCAGCTGGTATATTAACTGAAAGGGTTTTGTTATCTTTTATAGCTCCATTTCCTCTACAAGGTCTACATAAGTTTTTTATTATCTGGCCGCTTCCTGAACATGTGCCACAAGTTTGTTGCACAGAAAAGAAGCCTTGTTGCATTCTAACTTGACCTGCGCCATTACAATTTGGACACACAGATGGACTAGAGCCTTTTTCAGCACCAGAACCTTTACAATCAATACATTCAACATGAGTAGGTATTTTTATTTTTTTCTGAACTCCAAGAACAGCCTCTTTTAAATCTAACTCAAGATTATATTGAAGATCGGAACCTCTTCTTTGTCTTCTTGACTGAGACCTAGTTCCAAAAACATCACCAAAAATATCTCCAAAAATATCATTTATGTTTATGTCATTAAAATTTGGCCCTCCGCCCATGCCTTCTACACCAGAGTGTCCAAACTGATCATATGCAGATTTTTTTTGTGAGTCAGACAATACATCATAAGCTTCGGCTGCTTCTTTAAACTTTTCTGCAGCCTCGGGATTATCTGGATTTCTGTCAGGATGATATTTCATAGCCTTCTTTTTGAAGGCTTTTTTTAACTCACTTGGTGATGAATCGCGAGAGACTCCCAGAGTTTCATAGTAGTCTCTCTTTGACATAATTGATTATTACTTTTCGTCTTCTTTTACTTCTTCAAATTCAGCATCGACAGTATTTTCTGAATTACTATCTTCGTCAGCTTGAGCTTCTTGTTGACTCTCAGCATTTTCCTGCTTGTATAGTTTTTGTGTTAAAGGAGTTAAAACATCGTTTAGGTTCTTTGTAGCAGACTCAATAGATGAAGTATCTTCAGAAGATATTGAATCCTCAAGTGATTTAATTGCATCTTCTACCTGATTTTTTTCTTCCTCACTTAAGGCGTCTCCAGATTCATCAATAGTTTTTCGAGTTGCATGAACAAGCATATCTGCATTATTTTTAGTTTTAACTAATTCTTCAAACTTCTTATCATCCTCTGCATTAGCTTCAGCATCTTTTACCATTTTCTCAATATCTTCGTCTGAGAGACCACTAGATGCCTTAATAACAATAGATTGTTCTTTTCCTGTATTTTTATCTTTAGCAGATACGTTCAAAATACCATTAGCATCCAAGTCAAATGAAACTTCTATTTGAGGCACACCTCTACTAGCTGGAGGTATATCTGTTAAATTAAACTGTCCCAAAGATTTGTTCTGAGTGGCCTGAGTTCTTTCTCCCTGCAATACGTGAACTGTCACAGCGGTCTGATTATCCTCAGCAGTTGAAAATACCTGAGATTTTTGCGTAGGTATAGTTGTATTTTTTTCTATTAAAGGTGTTGCTACTCCTCCGAGTGTTTCTATACCAAGAGTAAGAGGCGTAACATCAAGTAATAAAACATCAGTTGTATCTCCAGATAAAACGGAACCTTGTATTGCAGCACCAACAGCAACTGCCTCGTCAGGGTTCAAGTCTTTTCTGGGCTCTTTTCCAAAAAATTCTGAGACCTTTTTTTGTACTAAAGGCATTCTGGTCTGTCCGCCTACAAGCAATATTTCATTTATATCGCCCTTTGAAATTTTTGCATCTTTTAATGCTAGTTTTAAGGGTTCTAAGCTTTTATCGACGAGATCCTCTACAAGCGATTCAAGTTTTGCTCTAGTAATTTTATGAACAAAATGCTTTGGTCCAGAACTGTCAGCAGTTATGTATGGCAGATTAACTTCTGTCTGTTCTGAAGAAGATAGTTCAATTTTTGCTTTTTCTGCAGCTTCTTTTAGCCTTTGTAAAGCAAGAGGATCACTTTTAAGATCAAACCCAGATTCTTCCTTAAATTTATCTACAAAATAATCAATTAGTCTAAGATCGAAATCTTCACCGCCTAAAAATGTATCTCCATTAGTAGATAAAACTTCAAATTGATGTTCGCCATCAACGTCAGAAATCTCTATTATTGAAATATCAAAGGTACCCCCACCGAGATCATATACAGCAACAGTTGCATCTCCTTTATTTTTATCTAGACCATATGCCAGAGCTGCTGCAGTTGGCTCATTAATTATTCTTTTTACATCTAGGCCAGCAATTTTTCCAGCATCTTTAGTTGCCTGTCTTTGGGAATCATTAAAATATGCTGGAACAGTAATAACTGCTTCTTTGACTTCATGACCAAGATAGTCCTCAGCAGTCTTTTTCATTTTCTTTAAAACTTCAGCGGCAACTTGTGGTGGTGCTAATTTTTTATTAGATGCTTCAACCCAAGCATCTCCGTTATCAGCTTTTATAATTTTGTATGGAACCATATCTGCATCCTTGCTAACAACTTCATCATCGAAGGTTCTACCAATTAGTCTCTTAATGGCATACAGCGTATTTTCTGGATTGGTAACAGCTTGTCTCTTTGCTGGAAGACCAACAAGAACTTCATCGTTTTCGGTGTAGGCAATAACGGAAGGCGTGGTTCTTCCACCTTCAGCATTCTCAATTACCTTATGCTGTTGCCCTTCAACCACAGCAACACAACTGTTAGTTGTTCCTAAATCAATACCTATTATTTTTGACATATTATTCCTCTAATTTTTGATGACAGTAACTCTAGCTGGTCTTAAGACTCTAGAGTGAAGTTCCCAACCTCTTTGGAAGATACTCCCAATATCTCCATCTTTTTTCTTATCATCTTTCTCCATTGAAACAGCTTCATGCTTCTCAGGATTAAATTCCTCATTAACAGGATAAATGGGTATCAATCCAAATTTATCAAGGGTAGATTCAAAAGATTTTAATGTTAATTCGATGCCCTCTTTATCTTCATTTGTTGCATCTTTAGAAAGATTTGATAGCGCATGTTCAAGATTGTCTATAACTGGTAAAAGCTCTTGTATGAGCTTCTCTACACCATATTTATGAGCTTTTTCTACTTCAGAAAGCGTTCTCTTTAAGGCATTATCAAGGTCAGCATTTGCTCTAAGCAAGGCTTTTTCAAGATCTTCATTTTTATCAAATAATTCTTCGTAACTCGGTGTAGCTAGATTCTCATTGTTATCAACTTCGGTATCCAAAGAATCTTCATTTGCAGGAGATTCAACATCAGCCCCGTTTTGAATATTTTTCTTTTCTTTTTTTGTCATTTTTAAAACCCACTCATCAAATATATTGGGATTTAAAAGCTCAGTTCAAGAGCACTAGGATTTATTTATGATTCTTGTTTTTTGACGTGAAGAACGAGATTATGATCAACTAATTGGTATCCTGCATCATTAGCAATTTTATTCAATCTATTTATTAAATCATTGTCTTGAAATTCCAAAACCTTTCCAGTTTCAACGTCTACCATGTGCTCATGATCGCCTAGTACCTCGTAAACAGCAGTACTTCCTTCGAAATGATGTTTTTTAACCATTCCAGCGGCTTCGAATTGAGTTAATACTCTATATACAGAAGCTAAGCCAATATTCTCACCCTTTTTTATAAGTTCTTTATATATATCTTCAGCGCTAAAATGAGCTTCTTCTTGTATAACAGTGGATTCAAGAACCTCCATAATTTTTACTCTTGGCAAAGTTGCCTTCAGTCCTGCTTTTTTAAGTTCTTTGTTTTGGTTATTCATTTATTTATTATAACAGTCTCTTCGCATGTTTTTTAATTTACAAAGGGACATTGAAATTATAAGAAAGTATAATTAATTTTAATCATGAAACAACCTAAACATATTATGTTCCGTCAAATTTTATTTTCTTTTTTAATAATGGCTATGATTGTTTCATGCTCATCATTAAGCCCTTACAAAGTTCCAATCTTGCAAGGAAATATCTTTGAAGAGAAAGACATTGAGAAGTTATCAGAGGGCCTTACGCGAGATCAGGTTCAATTTATATTTGGGACTGCGCTTATAAAAGATCCCTTTCATTCTGATAGATGGGATTATTATTATTCCGTTCAAGTCGGTGATAAAAAACTAAATGAAAATAAACTTTCAATCTTTTTTAACACTCAGGGTCTCGTAGACAGTTGGACAATTGAAGAAATAAAAGACTCAAATTAACTATCGATATTTTTTAAAAAGCCGTCTAAAGCGGCTTCACAAAAAGAATTAATTACATTTTCAGGTACAAGTTTATCCAATAAAAATGGTAACTTAAATCTTGCGGTTAGTTTCGCTTCACACGACTCTTCACTTATAGGATTTAAATGCCATTGGCCCTCAAATATCTCAAAAGGACCTTCGATTTGTTCAATTTTGATGTGATTTTTAGAAAGAGTATTTTTAGATTTTATCTGATATTTCTTCGTTAAAAAATCAAACTCGAGAATACCTATTTCATAATCTTCCAATTTTTCAACAAGTTTTGCATTTGAACAGCCGGGAATGAAGTTCATGTAGTTCTCAAAATTAGCTATTACTCTAAATGCTTTATCACTATTTGTTGGTATTGTTCTAGCAATCTCAAGATTTTTTATCACGTTAATTGAGATATAAAAATAGACACAACGCTTAAAGGCGCAACGAATTTTATAAAAAATCTCCAAAGTTTGTACAACAGAGGATTAATCGTTTTAATTTCATTCTTTATCAATGACTCACTCATAAACCATCCAACAAATATTGCAATCATCATGCCACCGAATGGTTGCAAATATTGAACTGAGATCATTTCAACTAAGTTTAAAAAAGGATTAATAGTTTCGCCGGAAGAATCTACTGCTGAAAATATATTAAAGCCAGTTGCTGTTCCGATGCCAATTACCCAACATAAAGCTGAGATTGTGATTGCAGATTGCTTTCTTGAAAGAAAACCCTCCTCTGCAAGATAGGCCACACCTGGCTCTAAAATAGAAATAGATGAACTCAATGCTGCAATGGATAAGAGAATAAAGAAAATTGGTCCGATTAATTGGCCAAACTCCATTTGATTAAATGCTGAGAGAAGAGATACAAATACCAAGCCTGGGCCACTTCCTGGTTCAAGATTAAATGCAAAAATAATTGGGAAAATTGCTAATCCCGCCAATATGGCGACCAAAGTATCTAGAGAACCAACACTAAATGATGTAGATACAATTTCCTGTTCTTTTGGCATATAAGCTCCGTAAGCCATTATTGAACCCATTCCTAAACTCATACTAAAAAAAGCTTGGCCCATAGCAGATAAAAAAGTATCGGTACCTACATTGCTAAAATCAGGTGTGAACAAAAAAGAAAGGGCTTTAAGAAAGGCACCATTTATCATTCCATAAATGACCATAAATATTAATAAAAAACCTAACAAAGGCATCAAGATTTTTACCATCCTTCCAATACCGTCTTCAATGCCTGCCGAAACAATTAAGAGAGTAAGAACCATAAATATTGTGTGCCAAAATATAAGATTTTCAGGAGATGAAGTAACTTGACCAAATTGTTCAGAAGCGCTTAAAAGCTCATTTGGCGACGCAGATATGAAAATGTAATTTAGACAAATGCCAGCTATTACGCTGTAGAAAGATAAAATGAAAACTCCAGCAATGATTCCAGTCCAACCAACCAATTGCCACCAAGATGAAGCACCAGAATCAACCGCAGATTTCTTCATCGCATTTATTGGACTGTTTCCTGAGCGACGTCCAATTAAAATTTCACTAATCATAATCGGAACTCCAATTACAACGATGCAAAGCAAATAAATAAGAACAAAAGCGGCTCCACCCTCTGTACCAGCCTTATATGGAAAGCCCCATATATTACCTAAACCGACAGCTGAACCAGTTGCAGCAAGTACAAATGTCCATTTTCCGATCCAAGTTCCATGTGACTTTAATGTTTTTTGCATAATTATTTTATAAGTATGGGCTACTGTAAGGATTTATCCAATATCCAGAAGATATTAGGAAACTAATGCAAACAAGTAAAGTGAGTATTTTTCTAAATTTCTTATAATCTTCGTCTTTATTTTGAAATATCTCTGTTGAGCTTTCGAAAACATAAAATAAATAAAAACTTATTATTGATAAAATTAATCCTGTAAAAATAAAATCAAAATATGTTATTAAAAGCATCAAGCAGCCTAACAAGCTAAATCCAATTCCAATTGAGAGATTTCTAGGCTGATTTTTTTCTTCATCACTCCACCCCCAAGCAAAACCACCGAGAAATGTAATTATTATCGATCCATATGCAAGCTGAAATTGAATTGATGTTTTGCCAAGATCGCCATCTATTATCCAGGGTATAAGAGAAAAGATCGCAAAGGGAATAAATCCAATGTATCCATATGTTGATTTTATATTTGTAATGTTCAATTTAAGTCTAAAATTTATTGCATATCACTTTTCACAATACATAATAAAGTATGTCTAATGAAAAACCTGCATTAATTGTAAAAAATAAAAATGCATCAAGAAACTATAAGCTTAATGAATCTTTTGAGGCTGGCATTGTTCTGGAAGGATGGGAAGTTAAATCACTAAGACAAAATAAAGTAGATGTTAAGAATTCTTATGTAAATATTAAAAAAAATGAAGCATGGTTGATAGGTGTAAAAATAGATAGCCCTGCTTCATTAATTGGTGAGGATATAGATATAACTAGATCTAGAAAACTTTTGCTTCATAAAAAAGAAATTTTAAAAATTCAAAAGCTCAAAGGGGAAAAAGGGCTTACTTGTGTTTTAACCAAGCTATATTGGAAAAATAATAACGCTAAATGTGAAATTGCACTTGGTACAGGAAAGAAACAAAGAGACCAAAGAGAAGATATTAAAAAAAGAGATTGGCAGAGAGATCAAGCTAGAATTCTTAAAAATAAGAATAAATAATCTAAATTAAAAGCTAGATACTATTAATAATGTATAATCTTTTTCCCGTTGGGGGCGAATAGGGTTCGACGTTTCTACTGGACTCCAAAGCGCATGCCAAGATTGTAGTAACTCTTGTAAAACATACTATAAAAAAATAGTTGCAAATAACGACAACTACGCTTTAGCAGCTTAATGCTAACCGATGCAAAAATTGACTATGGTTTGAAGCATCGGATAAACACATAGTCTAGCCAGGCTGTATTGCTTGGATACAGTTTGGTTAAACTTAATCAAGCTCGCTTTCAAACCCTGCTCTTCGGGCCTTGAAAGTCAAAAATAATAGAATGAGCTAAGCATGTAGAAGTTAGGCTGAAGGATTAGCGGACGCGGGTTCAATTCCCGCCGCCTCCACCAAAATGTCATGATTTTCTTTTCTGTTCAAAATAACCCAAAAGTAGTAATATTAACTCAATAGGGTTTAAAAATTATTTTGAAATTTAAACAATAAGGGGGGAACTTATGCAAAATTCAAAAAAATTATTTGTCCGGTGTCTTTCAATTTTTCTCATATTCAATTCATTTGCCATTAATGCACAAGAAGAGTCTGTTGAAGAAGTTGTAGTTACTGGTTCATATATTAAGGCAAGTCCAACAGATGGAGCATCGCCTGTTGAGATTATTAATAGAGATGAAATTGATAACTTAAATGCTACTACAATTGCAGATATTACTGCAAACATAGCTGTTAATTCAGGATCGGAAAATAATCCTGATTCATTTACACAGGGAGCTACTCAAGGAACATCAAATATTAATCTGAGAGGCTTAGGTCTATCTTCAACCTTAGTGTTGGTGGATGGCAAAAGACATACTCTAGCTACAGCAACTGCTAATGATGGAAGTGTCTTTGTAAATACTAATGCTATCCCAGTTATAGCGCTTGACAGAGTTGAAGTGCTAAAAGAAGGTGCTGCATCTATTTACGGTTCAGATGCTGTTGCTGGTGTTGTTAACTACATTCTAAGAAAGGATTTCACTGGTTTAGAAGTAGAAGTTTCTAGGCAAGAAGCAGATATTGGCGGACAAACTGATGATAGAGTTGGTGTTATTTGGGGAGTTGAGAACGGTAACAGCAATTTAGTAGTTGCTTTTAGTCAACTTGACCGATCACCAATGAGCTCTTCTCTTCGTCCTAAAACATCTGAACTAGCTATAAGTACTTTAGGAAACAGCTTCTTACTTTTTGGTCCTAGCACTGTTGATAGTGGGCCTTATGCTGGAACTTATACTCCATTTCAAAATGTTCCTGATGCAAACTGTTTAGCTAATGGAGGTTTCTTAATACCTCAAACTAGTGGTTCACGTTGTGGGTTTCATTATGGTCCGAGATTTAATCTTGTTAATGATGAAGACCATATGAGTACGTTTGCTTCATTTACAAACGAATTAGAGAGTGGAATAACATTTAATGTAAATATTACACACACAGAAATTGATGTGAATGATAATCCACAATCTCCTTCTTACCCTGCTTTATCATACCTAAGTCCAGCAAATGCAATTTTACCTGGACAAGCTGGAAATCCTTTTGGAGTTCCTTTGTTATGGCTGGGTAGACCTTTAGGTTCTGCTTTTCCATCGCCACTTGCACCAAGAGAGGGTGAAACAGATAGACTGTCAATGAGCTTAACAGGTGAATTTGATAATGGATTCTCATGGGATCTTTCTTATACAGATAGCAGTGATTCAGGTTATGGTCGTCAACCAGATACTAGCACGTCAAGATTTACAGCAGCTATTGCTGGCACTGGCGGTGCATCAGGCAATCAAAGTTGGAATCTTTTTGATCCAACTGCAAACTCTCAAGAGTTAATTGACTATATCTCAACTGCTCAGCAAACATGGACTGATACTGATCTTACAGTTCTTGATTATGTTATGTCTGGAACTGTAGGAAAAATGGAAGTTGCTGCAGGCTTTCAATTCAGGGATGAATCTTTCTCAATAAAACGTGGTCCGGAATCTATTGCTCAATTTGCAGCAGATGGAAGTATTGCGGTACCTGCAGATTTATTATTCTTAGGTGGTGGTCTAGATAGTGACGCAAGTAGAAATGCAAAAGCTATTTTTGTTGAGGCATCTAATCAGGTCTCTGATCGACTAGAAGTTAGGGGTGCACTAAGATATGAAAGTCTTGAAAGTGATAGTTCAGTAAATCCAAAAATTTCAGCAAGATATGAGGTTTCAGATGATTTAATATTACGTGCTTCACTTAGTACTTCTTTCAGAGAAGCATCACTATCTCAATTAACAGCTACAACGATTGGTCTTCAGGGTATTCAAGATTTTGATACAACTGGTGCTCCTGTAGGTGGTGTTGCATTTATAAGAATTTCTCAAGCAAACAATCCTAATTTAGAACCAGAAGAATCAGATAATACCAATATAGGTTTAATTTGGTCACCAGGTGATAATTTCAATCTCAAACTTGATTATTGGGCTATCGACTATTCTGACTTGATTACAATTGAGAGCGCACAAGGTAAAGTAATAGCTAATCCACTAGATCCAGATGTTAAAAGAACAGTTGATGGAACCTTAACAGGTGTGACCACTAGCTACTTTAATGCTTCTTCTGTTGATACAAATGGTTTTGACTTAGAGATGACTTATGATTTTGATACTAATATGGGCTCTGCTCAGGTTGGATTAAAATCAATGCACATGCTTCAGTATAAAATTCCTCTTCAAACAGGAACTACTGCGGATGTTGTTGGGCTCTTTAATCACGATAACTTTGCAAGATCATTACCTGAGACAAAAATGGTTCTTCACGCAGCACTAAAAAATGGAAATCATTCTGCGGTTGCTTATGGAAGATATGTTTCAGATTACGAAACTACTAGACCTTTAGATGCGTTCGCAACATCGAGAGGATTCGATCAAAATATAGATAGTTTCTTTACTGTAGATCTTAAGTATTCATACAAGTTTGATATGAATGATAGTAATCTTCTTCTTACATTAGGTATGACTAATGCATTTGATGAGGATGTACCGGAAGTTTATGATGCAGCTAATTTCAGCTATGATCCTAAACATCATGATCCTAGAGGAAGAATGGTTTATATTGGACTTAAATATTCTAAATAGTAAGAATATAATTAAAAGGCAGCGTTCTAGCTGCCTTTTTTTTATTTCAAATAATGGGCTGAAATATGGACATTGAAGCGTTTCATTATTAAACTACGCACCTAATTAAACATTATGGCTAATTCAAAACAAGCAATTAAAAGAGCTAAGCAAAATACTGAAAGGTATAAATTAAGGCATGCTCAGAGATCAATGGTGAGAACAGCGGTAAAAAATGTTCGTGCAAGTATCGATAATAACGATCCTGTAAAAGCTAAAGAACTGTTAAAAAATGCAGAAAAAGTAATTGATTCTGCAGCTTCTAAAAATGTTATCCACAAAAATGCTGCTGCTAGGACTAAAAGCAGGTTATCAAAAGCTGTTAAAAGCTTAGGCTAATTTTGACAAACTTCCGTTTCCAGTTTTTTTAGAAGCTGGTCTATTCCATTACCCGTAGCTGCTGAGATCATAAAAATTTCATTTTCCGAGAAATTAAGATTTGTAAGAATTTCGACTTTGATTTTTCTAAGCTCATCTTCTTCTAATAAATCTGTTTTATTGCAAACAATCCATGAAATTTTTTGAGTCAAATCATCTTTGTAGGTCTCAAGCTCCTTATAAAGCAAGCTTGCTTGCTTAGTCGGACTTAAATTCTCTGTTGGATATAAATCAACAAATATTAGAAGTAAGCCTGTCCTAGAGATATGCTTTAGAAACTTTGTTCCTAGACCTGCTCCATCAGATGCACCTTCAATAAGGCCGGGGATATCAGCGATTACATAACTTGATTCTGAGCCTTTAATTGTGCCAAGGTGAGGTCTTAAAGTTGTAAAAGGATAATTACCTATTTTAGGCTTAGCCGATGATACATAATTGAGAAAAGTTGATTTTCCAGCATTAGGAAATCCAACTAAACCAACATCTGCAAGTGATTTTAACTCCAACCTTAATGATCGGATCTCGCCTTTAAAACCAGGTGTTGACTTCCTTGGAGCTCTATTTGTAGAGGATTTAAATCTTGCATTCCCATGTCCACCCTCTCCGCCTTTGGCAATCAAATATTCTTTTGTTTCATCAACGCAATCTAACAACTCCTCATTAGTAACATCATCATATATGACTGTACCATTTGGCACATTAATGATTAGATCTTCTCCAGCAGATCCAGACTTATTTTTACCTGAACCTCTTTCACCATTCTTTGCCTCAAATATTTTTCTATTCTGGAAATCTATTAGCGTATTAGAGTTTGGATTCACTCTAAATAAGACGTCTCCGCCCTTACCACCATCACCGCCATCAGGACCACCAAATGGAATATACTTTTCTCTTCTAAAACTAGACGCGCCAGAACCCCCATCTCCTGCCCTGACTTCGAGATAGGCCTCATCAATGAAGTTCATTTGATTAAACTACTGAGGAATAACGTTAGCAGTTTTTCTTTTCTTTGGACCTTTGTATGTGAATTGAACCATACCTGAAGCTTTTGCAAAAAGAGTATCGTCTTTTCCTATCCCCACATTTAGACCAGGATGAGTATTGGTACCACGTTGACGAATTAAAATCTCTCCAGCTTTAACTATCTGACCACCAAACCTCTTTACTCCAAGACGTTTGGAGTTGGAATCTCGACCGTTCTTACTTGATCCACCTGCTTTCTTATGTGCCATTTTAACTCTCTAATTTAATATTCTTAATTTCTATCTGAGTATGCTTTGCTCTATGTCCTACTTTTCTCATACTATGCTTTCTTCTTCTAAATCGAAGAACTGAAATTTTATCAGATTTAACAACATCTTTAACTTCAGCTGTTACTTTTACATTACTGAGGTAAGGTTGACCAACCTCAACATTATCACCATCAACGTACAAAAGAACATTTTCAAAAGTTATCTTTTTACCAACCTCATCTTTTGTGAGATCAATCGATAAAACCATGCCTTTCTCAACTTTATGTTGTTTTCCACCTGTTTCAATAACCGCGTACATAATATAATCCTTTAAAGCCCGCAAAATATACGCTTTAATGAAGAAATTATCAATACTTATGTATAATTTTGACTTAAATAGTCTATAAAAATGAAATCAATGCAATCAACATTAAAAGAAGTGCGACTTGTTGAAAAAATAATAAAAAATGATGTTGTAAAAGAAAAAACCATAAAAAATCTTTATAAGCATATCTTCAAATCGAATGGAAAAAAAATTAGGTCAAAACTTAATCTCATAGCGTCATCAGCAAACAGAAAGAAAAAAGACAGAATTAAGCTTGCTGCGATAATTGAGTTGTTACATACAGCAACTTTGGTGCATGACGATGTCGTTGATGATTCGTCATTTAGAAGAGGAAAAGAGTCTGTCAATAAACTATGGTCTAACGCTCACGGAGTTTTGATAGGTGATTATATTTATTCCAAAGCCTTTATGTATATGGTTGATATCGGCAATCAAGAAATTCTAAATGAGCTATCTAGGGCAACTAATGATATATCCCAAGGAGAATTAATTCAGCTTGATGCAATCAATAATGAAAATATATCTCTAAATAAATTAAAAAAAATAAGTTATTTTAAAACCGGAAGGTTGTTTGAGGCTTCAGCAAGAACAGGCGCACTTTTGGTAAATGCTGATAAAAAATATATAAAAAATATTAGTGAGTGTGCAAAAAATATTGGCATACTATTTCAAATAAAAGATGATCTTTTAGATTATTCATTTAACAAAAAAATGGGCAAACCGCTTTTTCAGGATCTAAAAGAAGGAAAAATCACTTATCCATTCTATTTCGCTTACAAAAACGCAAAAAGCAGTGAAAAAAAAATATTACTAAATTTCTTGGGGAACCAGAGAATTAATGCAGATAAAGTATTGGAAGTCATAAAAAATTTACAAGGTATACGTAAAACAGAGCTTCTTGCAAAACAATTTCATAAAAATGCGATAATCTTTGCTGGAGGGATTGATAATCTTAAAGTTAAAAAAGAAATGATAGAATTAACCAATATCGCTTATAACAGGGACAAATGACATTCATACCTAAAAATAGTTATTCAAAAAGTGACTTGATAGCATGTGCAAATGGGGAGCTATTTACAAAAGAGGGAGATGGCAGGCTTCCCTCAGATAATATGTTGATGTTTGATGAGATATCAAATATCAATGATTCTAGTGGTAATTATAAAAAAGGATCGATCGAAGCACATCTTAATATAAATCCTGATTTGTGGTTTTTTAAATGTCATTTTAAGACAGATCCTGTTATGCCCGGTTGTCTTGGACTTGATGCAATGTGGCAACTTCTTGGTTTTTATTTACTCTGGTCTGGTCTTCCAGGAATTGGAAGAGCTCTTGGAGCAGAAAATGTAAAATTTTTTGGACAAGTTCTTCCAAGTGCAAAAAAAGTAAAATATAAAATTGACATAAAGAGAGTTATTAATAGGGGTGCAATTGTGGGCTTGGCAGATGGTGAAATGTTTGTAGATGATAAGAAAATTTATAGTGCTGAAAAGCTTAAAGTTGGACTCTTTAAAGACCCAAGCAATTTCTAATGAAGAATGTAGTTATAACAGGTGTGGGAATAAAATCATGTATTGGCAATACTTATGATGATGTTTTATTTAACCTTAAAAACGGCAATTCAGGTATAACCTTTAATCAAACATATTCAGATATGGGCTTTAGAAGTTGTGTATCTGGATCTATTGATATAGATCTTTCAGAACACATTGATCGAAAGCTATTACGATTTATGGGAGAATCTGCAGGATATGCTTATTTAGCTACTAAAGACGCATTAAGCATGGCGGGTATTAGTGAAGATGCGCTTGATTCACCTAGAGTTGGTATTGTTGCAGGATCCGGAGGCTCTTCAACTAGAATTATGGTTGCTAATGGGGATATTGCGAGAGAAAAAGGACCAAAAAGGATCGGCCCCTATGGAGTTACAAGAAGTATGTCTAGCTCTATATCAGCAATCGTTGCGACCGCATTTAAACTAAAGGGTATAAATTATTCAATCTCATCGGCTTGTGCTACTAGCGCACATTGTATTGGTCATGCAGCAGACCTAATTAGAAATGGTCAACAAGATATAGTTATTGCTGGAGGAAGTGACGACGAACATTGGAGTTCATCTTGTTTGTTTGATGCTATGGGAGCTTTGTCCTCTAAATTTAATTCTGACCCTGAATTAGCCTCAAGACCATATGATGTAAATAGAGATGGCTTTGTTATTGCAGGAGGTGCTGGGATGATAATTCTTGAGGATGAGGAACACGCAAAGAAAAGAAATGCAAATATTTTAGCTAAAATTTCGGGATATTATGCTAACTCTGATGGCTACGATATGGTTGCACCTTCCGGTGAGGGCGCAATAAGGTGCATGAAAGGAGCCATGGAGGATTCTCAATTAGAGATTGGATATATAAATACTCATGGTACAAGTACTCCTGTCGGTGATGTGGCCGAATTAAATGCAATCAATGAAGTTTTTGGATCTAGCTGTCCTCCTATCAGCTCTACAAAATCTATGACAGGCCATTCACTTGGGGCTACAGGTGTCCACGAAGCAATATACTCAGTAATGATGCTTAATGAAAACTTTATTGCCCCAACAATAAATGTATCGGAACTATGTGATGAAGCAAAAAATTTGGATATAGTTACTGAAACTAGAAATTGCGAAGTAAATCATATTTTGAGCAACTCTTTTGGGTTTGGCGGAACTAATGCAAGTCTAATACTTAGCAAGAATTAATAAAGCGTCATCAAAGCTTCTTTAGTATAAGGCACTAAATCTTTCAATCTTCCCTCTTTCATCTTTACTACCCAATTTGGATCAGCTATGAGCGCCCTCCCAACAGCAATTAATTCATATTTGTTTTGAGAGATATCTTCAATTGCTCTATCAATACTTGTTGGATTTGCAGAGGCAGTCATGTCAATGAAATCGGTGTCTAATCCTACACTCCCAACAGCAATTGTTGGAATATTTGATATTTTTTTTGTCCAAAATGCTAAATTTTCATCTGAATTTGGAAATTCACTCTCCCAAAACCTTCTCATGCTTGAATGAAGGTAGTCTAAACCAGCATTGACCGGTGGCATGATAACTTCCTCAAGCTCTGCAGCTGTATCAGCTAACTTCGCATTAAAATCATGTTGCTTCCATTGGGAAAATCTGAGCCCAACAATAAAATCATCACTTACTCTCGATCTGACTGCTTTTACAATGTCAGTTACAAATTGTGATCTTTTTTCAATTGTTCCACCATATTCATCCTCACGAACATTTGTACCCTCCCAGAAAAAGTTGTCTATCAAATATCCGTGCGCACCATGTATTTCTACTCCATCAAAACCAATATTTTCACAAAACTCTGCATCAGATGCATAAGCCTCAATTGTTTCTTCTATATCTCTCAATGTCATCTCATGTGCAACTTTTTTTCCTGGTTTGACAAGTCCTGAAGCTGTATGTCCCGGCACTTCTGGATCAGGGCCCATTCCAAGTTTTCTAAACCCACCGCAATGCCAAAGTTGAGCAATTACTGAACCATTATCTTCTTTAATGCCTTGAACTACTTTTTTCCAACCATCTCTGGCTTTTACTGAATCTAGTCTTGGTACATTTGGATATGCACTAGAAGCTTTGTGACTGACCTCAATTCCTTCAGTAATAATTAACCCAACTTCTCCTTGAGCTCTTCTTTGATAATATTTTGCTACTTGATCAGTTGGGACTCCTTCAGGTGACTGATTTCTTGTCATGGGAGCCATAACTATTCGATTTCGTAGATTTAATTTTTTAAGTTTATAGGGCTCAAATAACATCTATTCATCCTTAAATTTTGATTTTCTCCATGGAAAAAAATCAGGTAAATCTTTTGAAATTTTATTTTTAAAAACTGGCTTTCTTTTTTCTAAGAAGGACATAACGCCCTCTTTCGCATCATCTGATGCACCTCTTGAATCAATTAGCTTGCTCTCCATTATGTGAGCATTTTCTGGATCAGTATCAGAAGAGTAATTCCATAACATTTGTCTTGTCATAGCTACAGAAACTTGGGCAGTATTTTCTGTAAATTTTTTTGCAATTTCAACTGCTTTTTTGAGCAAATTATTAGGATCATCCTCAAGATAATTCACTAAGCCAAATTTCTGTCCATCCTCTGCGGTTATCAGCTCTCCTGAATAACATAATTCAAGAGATTTCGAAACACCAACAAGTTTTGGAAGAAACCAACTAGCGCATCCGTCAGGAACAATTCCTCTTCTCGCAAATACAAAACCATATCTTGCCGACTTATTTGCGATTCTTATATCAGCAGCAAGTTGCATAGTAGCCCCTACACCAACAGCATCGCCGTTACATGCAGCTATTACAGGCTTTAAAGAGTTGAATATCTTTAGTGTCAATATTCCGCCAGCATCTCTTCTAAAATCTGATTCAAAAATACCGCTTGTATCAAAACCTTTATCAAATGTTTTTTCACCAGCTGAGAGATCAGCGCCTGCACAGAATGCTTTTCCAGCTCCTGTAATTATTAAAGAATTAATTCCATCCTCTTTATTAACATAATCGATTGCATCGATCATATCCTCTAACATTTGCATATTGAATGCATTAAGTTTTTCAGGCCTGTTAAGTGTAAGAATTGCTATAGAATCTGATTCCTCTAAAAGGACTGTTTTATATTCTTTAATCAAAATTTATTTTTAAAAAGGGATATCATCATCGGTGAGTCCTTGGCCAGTATCATCTTCTGGAAAAGGTGTGTCAGATGAGCTCTCTTGTTGCATATTAGAGTCACTAGAACCTCTTGAGCCTAGCATTGTAAGTTGATTTCCTAATATCTCAGTTGTCCATCTATCATTTCCGTCTTTGTCTTGCCATTTTCTTGTCTGTATTTTTCCTTCAACGTACACACTTGAACCTTTATCTAGATATCTTTCTGCGATTTCAGCAAGATTCCCGAAAAAAACAACTCTATGCCACTCAGTCTTATCCCTATTTTCTCCACTTTCCTTATCTTTCCATGATTCTGTTGTAGCTATTGATAGGTTTGCTACGGCTGTTTGAGTAGCTGTATATCTCATTTCAGGCTTTTGGCCTAAATTTCCAACTAAAATTACTTTATTTACTCCTCTGCTCATAATTACCTCTTATAATATGTTAGAAGTTTAACCTAATTTAATTTTTTCATCACGGAATTTTTATTTCATATGGATAGTATTTTTATCAAAGGCGCTCGAACGCATAATTTAAAAAATGTAAGTCTTGAAATACCAAGAAATAAAATTATTGTAATTACAGGTCTTTCCGGTTCTGGCAAATCTTCCCTCGCCTTCGATACACTTTATGCCGAAGGTCAAAGAAGATATGTAGAGTCACTATCGACATACGCTAGACGCTTTTTATCAATGATGGAAAAACCCGATGTAGATCAAATTGAAGGTCTTTCACCTGCAATATCCATTGAACAAAAAGCAACGTCACACAATCCAAGATCGACCGTTGGAACTGTTACAGAAGTTTATGACTATCTTCGATTATTATTCTCTAGGATTGGTACTCCTGTTTGTCCCGATCATAATCAAGAATTAAAAGCCAAAACTGTCTCAGAAATATGTGATGAAATACTTACGATGAAAGAGAATACAAAGATAATGCTTTTATCTCCTGTAGTAAGAGGAAAAAAAGGTGAACATTTGGGGGTATATGAAGAATTAAGAAAGAGTGGATATGTAAGAGTTAAAGTAAATGATGTTGTATATCCTATGGAAGAATTTCCAGATTTAGATAAAAATAAAAAACATGATATATCAGCCGTCATCGATAGATTAGTAATTAAAAAAGATGACGATATAAGATCGAGAATCTCCGAATCAATTGAAACATCATTACAACTCTCAGACGGTCTAATTGAGATTGAAAATATGGATAAAGGTGAAATTACTTTGTATTCATCAAATTTCTCTTGTTCAAAATGTGGTTATGCTGTTCCGGAGCTAGAACCTAGAATGTTCTCATTCAACAACCCTTATGGTGCATGTACAAAATGCGATGGACTAGGGGTTATCCAGTTTTTTAACGAAAAAATGCTTATTCAAGATGATGAAGTTTCAATTGCTAATGGAGCTATTAAAGGTTGGACTAGAAGAAATAGGTTTTATTATTATCAGTTGAGATGCTTAAGTAATCATTTTGATTTCACTCTCACAACAAAATGGAAAGATTATCCTCAAAATATTAAAGATATTATCCTATGGGGAACAAAAGAGAAAATTGACTTTTCACATAGATTTAGAAGTGGAAGTAGAATAATTAGAAAGCATCGTTTTGAAGGAATTATCCCTAGTACTGAAAGAAGATTTAAAGAAACTGACTCAGAATACATAAGAAATGAATTAGCTAAATTAATGTCTGAGAGCTCATGTGATGAATGTGGTGGCTCAAGACTTAACACATATTCAAGAAATGTTTTTATAAATGATACTCAAATTCACAAAATTACGAGTATGAGAATAAATGATTCTCTTAAGTTTATTAAAAATATGAATCTTAAAGGATCAAAGAAAAAAATAGCCGAGAAAATTCTCAAAGAAATTTCAGATAGACTCACTTTTTTAGAAGATGTTGGGTTAAATTACTTAACACTAGATAGAAGTGCTGAAACATTATCTGGTGGAGAGGCACAGCGAATAAGGCTAGCCAGCCAAATAGGTTCAGGATTGGTAGGTGTTACATATGTTCTTGACGAGCCATCCATTGGACTTCATCAAAGAGATAATTCTAAACTTATAAGAACCCTAAATAATCTTAAAAATCTAGGAAATACTGTGATAGTTGTTGAGCATGATGAAGAGGCTATTAGGTCAGCAGATCATATTATAGATATTGGACCTGGTGCTGGAAAACATGGAGGAGAAATATGTGCTCAAGGTGATATTCAATCAATCTTAAAAAATAAAGATTCAATTACTGCGCAGTATTTATCTGGCAAAAAAGAAATCAAAATTCCAAAAAAAAGAACAAAAATTAAAGAAGAAAAAATTCGAATTATCAATGCATGTGAAAATAATTTAAAAGATATTAATGTAGAAATACCGATTGGTCTTTTTACATGTGTTACCGGAGTTTCTGGCTCTGGAAAGTCTTCCTTAATAAATCAAACTTTAATGCCGATAAGTTCATTTATGTTAAATAAATCAAAGCTTTCTAAAGAAATTAAATGTGAAAAGATAGAAGGTCTTGATCATCTAGATAAGGTAATTAATATCGATCAATCTCCTATTGGCAGAACGCCTAGATCTAATCCAGCAACTTATACTGGTTTATTTTCACATATTCGAGATCTTCTATCTCAAACTGTTGAAGCAAGATCAA
The DNA here is from genome assembly GCA_902626385.1 of uncultured SAR86 cluster bacterium. Lineage (GTDB taxonomy): Bacteria > Pseudomonadota > Gammaproteobacteria > Magnimaribacterales > D2472 > SAR86A. The sequence goes on along the minus strand of CACOEZ010000003.1, from coordinate 7,474 downwards.
GAGGTTATAAGCCCGGAAGGTTTAGTTTTAATGTGAAGGGCGGAAGATGTGAAGCATGTCAGGGAGACGGAATGATTAAAGTTGAAATGCATTTTCTTGCTGACGTCTATGTAAAGTGTGATATATGTGATGGAAACAGATACAACGAACAAACACTAGAAGTAAAATTTAAGGAAAAAAATATAAGTGACATTTTGAATATGACTGTCGAAGACGCATTAAATTTCTTTGACGCACATCCTTCGATTAAGAAAAAATTAGTAACGCTTAATGACGTAGGTCTTGGATATATAACACTTGGGCAATCTGCTTTAACTCTTTCTGGTGGAGAAGCTCAAAGAATAAAGCTTGCAAAAGAGTTATCAAAAAGAAGTACTGGTAAAACATTATTTATACTCGATGAGCCAACCACTGGACTTCATTTTGCAGATATTGAATTATTATTGAAGGTTTTAAATAGATTAAAAGATCAAGGTAACACAGTAGTTGTAATAGAGCATAATCTGGATGTGATTAAAACAGCGGACTGGATTATTGATCTTGGACCGGAAGGAGGAAGTGACGGAGGGGCAATAGTTGCAGAAGGAACACCGGAAGAGGTTGCAAAAGTTAAAGGATCTTTTACTGGCAACTTTCTCAAGCCAATTTTATCCTAGGCAGCACTCTCCTCTTCAGATTTATTATCCTCAACAATATCTTCACCTAAATCTCTATCAACTAATTCAATGTAAGCCATATCTGCTTTATCACCTGCTCTAAATCCAGCTTTAATGATTCTTGTATAACCACCGTTACGATCTTTTGAATTTACTGCAACTTCTGTAAAAAGTTTAGCGACTGCGCTATCGGACCGCAATTTGTTAAAGACATGTCTCCTGTTAGCAACAGAATCCTCTTTTGCCATGGTAATGAGTGGTTCAATAAACCCTCTCAATTCCTTAGCTTTTGGAAGAGTAGTTTTAATGATATCTCTCTCAATCAATGCAATTGCAAGATTCTTAAACAAGGCTTTTCTATGTGAAGAATTTCTATTAAGTTTTCTTCCAGATTTTTTGTGTCTCATTATTTATCCTACTGGTGGCCAGTTTTCAACGTTCATACCTAAAGAAAGATCTTTAGAAGCTAAAACATCTTTTATTTCATTAAGAGATTTTTTACCTAAATTTGGTGTTTTAAGTAAATCGAACTCAGATCTGTGAATCAAATCGCCTATTAAGAAGATACTTTCTGCCTTAAGGCAATTAGTTGACCTAACAGTAAGTTCGAGCTCCTCAATTGATCTAAGCAATATTGGGTCAAAGTCATTTTGATCTTTCTTAGCTTCTTGCTCTGCTATTGCATCTAAATTAACAAAAGCACTAAGCTGTTGCTGTAATATAGTTGCGGAATGCTCAATAGCCATTTTAGGATCTAATGTACCATCAGTCTCTAATTCGACTACTAGCTTATCTAGGTCAGTTCTTTTACCAAATCTAGCATTATCAACAGTATAAGAAACTCTTCTTACTGGACTATATGATGCGTCAACTTTTAAAGCTCCAACTACTCTGTCTTCATCATCTCTTAAGTCAGCAGGCTCATATCCTCTGCCAGTCTTAACTGTAAGAGTCATTTTTAGTTTGACTTTATCAACTATAGTTGCAACGTGGAAATCTTGATCAACTAATTCAACATTACCAGGTACATCAAAAGAAGAAGCGAGCACATCACAAGGCCCAGTTACATCTAGAGTTACCTCTGCAGTATCTCCTTCAATCAAATTAATTGGCATATCTTTAATGTTAAGCAAAATGTCTATTACATCTTCTCTTATTCCTTCAATGGTGCTGTATTCATGGGAGATTCCATCAATTGCTACGTCTGTTACAGCAGCGCCAGGCATTGAAGATAATAAAATCCTTCTAAGAGCATTACCAAGAGTGTGTCCAAAACCTCTTTCTAAAGGTTCTAAAGTTACCTTAGATAAAGTTGGTGTTACATCATCAACTTGAATTTCAGTTGGTACTAATAGGTCTATTACTGATGTTTGCATAATTTTCTCCGCCTTTATATTATTTTGAGTAAAGCTCAACAATAAGATTTTCGTTAATTTCCGAACTTAAATCTGTTCTGTCAGGAACCGATTTAAATACGCCTTTTAAATTTTTATCGTCAACTTCAAGCCAGTCACAATCTTCTCTTGTAGCAGCAATTTTAAGAGCAGCAGCAATTCTAAGATGACTTTTTTTAGATTCTCTTACTTCAATTTCATCACCAGCCTGAACTTGATATGAAGGAATATTGACTACTTTTCCGTTTAACATAAAAGCTTTGTGTGTGACCATTTGTCTAGCTTCAGCTCTTGTTGAACCGAATCCCATTCTATAAACAACATTATCAAGTCTTTTTTCCAAAAGAGATAATAAGTTCTCACCAGTATTGCCCTTTGATGAAGCTGCTTTTTTATAATAGTTTCTGAATTGTTTTTCTAGCACACCGTACATTCTTCTTACTTTCTGTTTCTCTCTAAGCTGGAGTCCATAGTCAGATAGCCTTCCTCTTCTAGCTCCATGCACACCTGGTTGGGTATCCATATTACACTTAGACTCGATAGCTCTAACGCCACTTTTTAAAAGCAGATCAGTTCCTTCTCTTCTAGATAATCTTAATGATGGTCCTCTATATCTTGCCATTTAATACTCCCTTAAACTCTTCTTTTTTTAGATGGTCGACACCCGTTATGAGGTAAGGGTGTTACATCTGTAATACTTTTAATTTTTAAACCGCATGCATTCAATGATCTGATAGCAGACTCTCTGCCACCTCCAGGACCTTTTACTTTCACATCCAGATTTATCATCCCAAATTCTTTTGCAGCATTGCCAGCTTTATCTGCAGCAATTTGTGCTGCAAATGGTGTGCTCTTTCTTGAGCCTTTGAAACCACTGCCGCCTGAAGTAGCCCAGCAAATTGTATTACCCTGTTTGTCTGTTATTGTGACAATAGTATTGTTAAAAGATGAATGAATGTGTGCCACTCCATCTGTAACAATTTTTTTATTTTTCTTACCTTTCGCTGCCATTATTAACCTCTCATTGGCTTTTTAGGGCCTTTTCTAGTTCTTGCATTATTCTTTGTATTTTGACCTCTTGTTGGCAGCTTTCTTCTATGCCTGATACCTCTATAGCTAGCCAAATCTTGTAACCTTTTAATGTTGGTACTTATGTTCCTTCTTAAATCACCCTCTACAACTATTGAAGAAACTGCTGTTCTAATATTCTCAATTTCTTCTTCAGATAAATCAGATATCTTTCTTGTGTAATCAATTTTCAAGTCAACGCAAATATTTTGCGCCGTCTTTCTACCTATACCAAAAATATGAGTTAATGAAATTTCGACATGTTTATTTTCTGGTATGTTTACACCTGCTATTCTAGCCATAACTTAACCTTGCCTCTGTTTATGTTTTTGATCTGTTTTACATATGACATACAAAACACCCTTTCTTCTTACAATTTTGCAATTTCTACAAATCTTCTTTACTGATGCCTTGACTTTCATACTACCTTCTATAATTTTTAATATTTGCTTTTTTCATCAATGATGCATACTGTGAAGACATCATATGCGACTGAACCTGTGCCATAAAATCCATTAGAACCACAACTATAATTAACACAGATGTTCCACCTACTGATATTGTTGGAGATATTCCTGCAAAATTAATTAAAGCAAGTGGTAATAAACAAATTAGAGTTAAATATATTGCTCCAAAAACAGTAAGCCTTGCGAGAACAGAATCAATATAATTTGCTGTTTGTTCGCCCGGTCTTATTCCAGCAATGTATGCTCCCGATCTTTTTAAATTATCAGACACATCTTTTGTATTGAATGTTAAAGCTAGCCAAATAAAGCAAAAACTTATAATTAATCCAGCAAAAACTAATATGTAAAGTGGTTGTCCAGGATTAAGGGCTAATGAAAAGCTCTGAAGAAAACTCAATGATTCATTCTCACCAAACCATGTTGAAAGTGAAGCTGGGAAAAGTAGAAATGTACTTGCAAATATTGCAGGTATCACTCCAGCCATATTTACTTTAAAAGGAAGATGACTTGTTTGTGCCTGCATCATTCTTCTTCCCTGTTGTCTCTGAGCGTAATTAACAGTAATTCTTCTTTGTCCTCTTTCTATAAAAACAACAACTGCGATTACTGCCATTGATAATAATCCAATTCCAATCAGTAATAAGATACTTAAGTCGCCCTGTCTTGATTGTTCTAATGCCTGGCCAATAGCTCCAGGAATCCCAGTTAATATACTAGTAGCAATTATTATTGAAATACCATTTCCTATTCCTCTCTCAGACACTTGCTCACCTAGCCACATTAAGAACATTGTTCCAGCTACTACCGAAAATACTGCTGAAACAAAGAATGATGGACCAGGAACGTAAGCAAGCCCACTTGCTGAAAGAGTGACTGCAAGTGCGGATGCTTGAATAAACGCGAGTACTGCGGTTCCATATCTTGTATATTGAGTAATTGCATTTCTACCAGCTTGACCATCTTTTTTTAATTCCTGCAGATAAGGTATCGAGTTTGAAAATAACTGCATAATAATTGCTGATGATATATATGGGACAACATTTAGTGCAAATATGCTCATTCTCTCAAGAGCTCCTCCAGAGAATAAGTTGAACATTTCAATTATCGTTCCCTGATTTTGAGCAAATAGCGCAGCGAGTCTGTCAGGATCTATTCCAGGTATTGGAATATGAGTTCCAATCCTGTAAACCAAAATAGCAACGAATACGAAACGTAATCTCTTCCAAAGATCGCTCATACTGCTTCCTTGATCAGCCATATTTATTCATTACCCTCTTGTTTTTCTTCAGATTTATCTTGTTTCGCTGAAGCAACCTCTGAAATTTTTCCACCTGCCTTCTCAATAGATTTTCTAGCGCCTTTAGAAACGCTTATACCTTCTACAACTACTTTTGATTGAATATCAGTATTACCAAATATTTTTACTTTCTTGATAGATTTTCCTATGATTTTCTTAGCTTTTAATGTCTCAAGACTTACAACATCCATGCCATCAATATTTTTGACATTCACCTCTTTAAATGAATTATTTACTCTAGATGAGAAACCAAATTTAGGTAATCTCATTTGAAGTGGCATTTGTCCGCCCTCAAATCCAAGTCTTACATTGCCTCCTGATCTTGATTTTTGACCCTTATGGCCTCTTCCTGCAGTTTTACCAGTTCCAGAACCTATGCCTCTTCCAACTCTCTTTCTATTTTTGGATGTTCCAATATTGGTAAGAGTGTTTAAATTCATGTTATTTGTAGTTTCTTCCGTCATCTTAACTCTCAATAATTTCTAACATATCTGAAATTTTATTAATCATGCCTCTATTGCTTGGTGTGTCTAAAACAGTAACAACTTGATTAAGTTTCTTAAAGCCGAGTCCTTTGATACATAGTTTGTGATTGTTCATCCGACCAATTCCACTTTTAACTAATTTTATTGTTATTGTTTGATCTTTACTCATGATATTTCTTCTACTTTCTTACCTCTTCTAGCAGCAACAGTTTCAGGAGATTCCATAGCACTTAATGCATTTATTGTTGCTCTTACAACATTTACAGGATTAGTTGAGCCGTAACATTTTGCCAGAACGTTTTGAACACCAGCTAATTCTAAAACTGCTCTCATGGCACCACCGGCAATAATTCCTGTTCCTTCTGAAGCCGGCTGCATATAAACATTAGCCGATCCATGTTTCGCTTTAATTGGATACCATAGAGTTGTATTGTTTAGTTCAACTTCAACCATGCTTCGTCTGGCATTTTCCATGGCTTTTTGAATTGCGATTGGTACCTCTTTGGCCTTACCTCTTCCGAATCCTACCCTACCATTTCCATCACCAACTACTGTTAAAGCGGTAAACCCAAAAATTCTTCCACCTTTAACAACTTTGGCTACTCTGTTAACTTGAACTAACTTTTCTTCAAGTGTATCAACCTGTTGATTTGTCATAGTGTTATCTTCTTTCATAAATTAAAACTCCAATCCTGCTTCTCTTGCAGAATCTGCCAAAGCTTTGATACGTCCATGATATTTATATCCAGATCTATCAAATACGACTTTCTTGATACCGTTTTCAAGCGCTCTTTCAGCGATTTTTTTTCCAACAGAAACCGCGCCCTCAACATTGTTGGAGTCTATTTTGAGATCTTTTTCAACAGTTGAGGCTGAAACAATTACTTTTGAACCAACACTATCAAATATTTGTGCATAAAAATGTCTAGATGATCTGAATACTGATAACCTAGGTGATTCTTGATTTTTTATATGAATCCTAGATTTCTTAGCTCTTCTAATTCTTGAGGTATTTTTAATACTCATAATTATGCTCCTGCCCCGGCAGCTTTCTTAGCTTCTTTTCTCTTCACTTGCTCATCAGAATATCTTACTCCCTTGCCCTTATATGGTTCAGGTGGTCTAAAAGCTCTTATTTCAGCAGCAGCTTGACCAAGTATCTGTTTATTGTGACTCTTTAGAACAACCTCCGTTTGAGAAGGTGTTTCAACTTCAACTTCTGGAGGCAATTGATATTTTATAGGATGGGAAAATCCGAGAGTTAATTCTAATAATTTTCCTGAAGCTTTTGCTCTATATCCTACCCCAATAAGTTCTAGTTTTTTCTCAAACCCCTGTGATACTCCAATAATCATGTTGTTTACAATAGATCTTGTTGTACCGGCTAATGCAACTGATTGCTGAACAGCTTCGTTATATTCAACATTAATAAATTCATCCGAAATATTTAAAGAAACTGTTTCGGGCAATACAAACTCAAGTTCACCTTTTGGGCCTTTTACAATAACCTTATTATTATCGACTGAAATGTTAACTCCGTCGTTGATTGAGATTGGATTTTTTGCAACTCTAGACATTAAAATACCTCACACAAAATTTCGCCACCAACATTTTTTGCTTTTGCATCTCTATCAGTCATCAGACCTTGATTTGTCGATAAGATGAAGGAGCCTAAGCCACCCTTTACTGTATCTAAAGTAGATGCACCTGAATATTTTCTTAAGCTTGGCTTGCTTATTCTCTTAAGCTCTTTGATAACTGGTTCAGAATTGTGATATTTCAATTCAACTTTCATTGTTGGTTTCATACCCGAATCTATTTTATTCACAGACTTTAAATAGCCCTCTGATACAAGAACATTTACTAAGTCGTGTTTTAACTTAGAATAAGGAATTTCTACATGCGTTTTACCACGCATAAGTCCGTTTCGAATTCTAGTAAGACAGTCTGATATAGGATCTTGAAAACTCATAATATTACCAACTTGATTTAACTAAACCTGGAATGTCACCTCTCATGGCTGCTTCTCTCAATTTAATTCGACTTAAGCCAAATTTTCTATAAACAGCATGAGGCCTTCCTGTTACTTGACATCTTCTCACCACTC
>CACOEZ010000002.1 GCA_902626385.1 uncultured SAR86 cluster bacterium | reverse complement strand
GACTTGATGCCCAAAGAAAATCAATTGTTTTGCTTGAAAATGATGGGGTTTTGCCTCTTAAAAAAGATCAGAAGGTTTTTGTTGAAGGATTAGACAAACAAACGGCTTCTCGTTTTGGTGAGATCGTCAATGATCCATCCAAAGCTGATGTAACAATCATGTATGTTCACACTGTTTTTAATGGAAATCAGGAGTCTGGATTAAATAGGATGTTTGATAATTTTCTCAGTACATTATTTCCAAATGGAGATTTAAATTTTAATGAAGAAATTTTAAATAAAATAAGAAAATATTCTCAAAATGGAAAATTAATTGTGGTTGTAGATTTAAATAGGCCAGCAATACTGCATGAAATTAAAGATCTATCATCAGGATTAATTGGGACATTTGGTGTTCTTGATGAGGTAATATTTGAAGCAATCTTTGGGCATTTTAATCCAAGTGGCAAGCTGCCATTTGAGATACCATCATCAATGAATGCTGTTGTTAATCAAAAAGAAGATCTTCCTGATGATAGTGAAAGTCCAACTTATGACTTTGGGTTTGGTAAAAGTTATTAATTATGTACTTTTAGCTCTTGGCAAAAACTCTAAAACAGTTGCATTTATACAATATCTCGGCATGCCATTTGGCCCATCATCAAAAACATGACCTAAATGGATATCGCTAGAAACTGAGCGTATTTCTGTTCGTCTCATTCCATATCTATTATCAGGTAGCTCATAAACTGAGCCCTCAACCGGACTAGTGAATGATAACCAGCCTGACCTTGAGACAAACCTATCTCTGGTATCAAAAAGTGGAGCACCACTTAATTTATCAACAAATACTCCATCAGGAGTATTTTTAAATATTTGATACTCCCTGCAAAATCTGGCATCTGTTCCCTCATTGAAGGCTACATTATAAGCCTCTGTTTTACCTAGCTTAAATTTACCTAATAATTTATAGAATTCTTTTGCATCAAGGTATCCTTGATGAGCAAAGACTTCAATTCCATTTTCAAGAAATAAAATTGAAGGAGTTGCCCAGGTTGGAGAATTGATTTCAAGTCCTTGCAACTGATCTGATGTTCTGTAGCTTATAGGTATGCTACCTTTATATTCATCTGTAACATCTAGCTTCAATTTTTCGCAATACGGACAGTAGTTTCTTGAATCAAGAACTAATATTTGTTTACCAACTTGTAATTGAGAATTATCAATTATGGGTAACTCTTCTTTGTTGAAAACTATTCCAGTTGAAAGATCTGGACAATATCCATTAGGATTTTTTTTCAAATAATCTTGATGATATTCTTCAGCTAAATAAAAATTTTCTAAAGGCTCGATCTTGGTCTTGATTTTTCCATAACCATTTTCACTTAGTAGTATTTGAAACTCGCCTTTTAACGACTCTGAAAGTTTTTTTTGATCTTCATTTGTAAACAAGATTGTTGATCGGTATTGAGTTCCTATGTCATTTCCTTGTCTATTATATTGTGTTGGATCATGAGTCTCAAAAAAGTGAATTAAAATTTCTTCCAAACTAATAAAGTTTGAATTAAAAGTAACCTTTACAACCTCTGCAAAATTATCTGGATTAAACTTATTTTTTAATTGGATAATTGAACTATAGTCGGGATTTATGCCGTAACCATTTGCATAGCCTGATTCAGCATCAATAACTCCATTTAATGATTCATAACCCTTTTCAGCTCCCCAAAAACATCCTGAACCTAAATAAATTGTTTGAATATGATTTGTCTGATTAGCTATTAACAATGAGGAAAAAAAAGCTAGTATTAGTACGCTGTAATTTAATTTACTTTTCAGGTTCATATTTATATCCTTTACTTTTAATAAATGCTGGCCTTGCGAATAATTTTTCAGACCACCTTTTAATGTTTGGTTTAAATGCTTGTTCAATTCCAAGGGCCTCTGCAAGATTTATTGCATAACTTACACATATGTCTGCAATAGTAAATCTGTTTGAGCATAAATACTCTCTATTTTCTAATGATTTTTCAAGAAGTTTTAATCTTGAAACAAACCATCTGCTGTAACCCTCAACTGCAGCATCTGCAACTCCAGGCTCTTGAATCTTATATCTCAGTACAACAGTTTGAGGAAATGTGAGAGTAGCATCTGCATGGAATAACCAATTTAAGTAAAGAGGATAGTCTTCTTCGTCAGGTCTGACTTGAAGATCAGTAGGTCCATATTTTTCAACAAGATACTGAGATATTGCAACTGACTCTGTCATCTCAATATTCCCATCAATTAAATAAGGTATTGTGCCAAGCATATTAATATCTAAATATTCTTTCATGAAGACTCTCGGAGGAAATGGCATCATTATTAATTCGTAATCTAAGCCCATTTCTTCTGCGGTCCATATTGGTCTTACAGCCCTGGAGTTTTCTGTTCCGTATATTTTTATCATTATTATTAAATTAAAGTTGGGTATTCTACCTTTAAATAGTGGTAATATTAATGATAATATATTACCATAATTTGTCCTTATTAATTGTTAGTCTATGAAGAAAAAAAATATTGCTCCAAAATTAAAATCAAATATTGATATAAACTCTGATCAATTTCTAAAGAATAAAGAAATGATGCTTGAAAAGCTAAAGTTTCTTGATGGACTTTTAGATCTTGCTGAAATAGGGGGTGGAATGCATCATCACGAACGTCTTGCAAAAAGAGGCAAGATGCCTGTAAGACATCGTGTAATGAATGTTTTAGATCCAGATAGTCCTTTCTTAGAGATACAGCCTTATGCTGCTTATGGAACTAATAACTATAATGTTGGTGGTGGATGTGTTTCAGGTATTGGAATAATTTCAGGAGTTGAATGTGTAATCTTTGCAAATGATCCTTCTGTCAAAGCTGGAGCAATGACAGTATATGTTGCTGAGAAATGGAAAAGAGCAATCGAAATTTCTAGAGACAATAAAATACCTTTTATAAGTTTTGTAGAATCTGCTGGTGGCGATCTTAATGTATCAAATATTGGCGGAGGTGGTGAACCTCCAATTGCCCCTACTCTTCAACAATCTCACTTTGCATCTACGGGTAGATTTTTCTATGAGATGACAGAATTATCTAAATTAAGAATACCGGTAATATCTGTAGTATTTGGTTCGTCTACTGCTGGAGGTGCCTATCAGCCTGGAATGTCAGACTATAATATTTTTATTAAAGATCAATCTAAAGCATTTTTAGCTGGGCCTCCTCTTGTAAAAATGGCAACTGGTGAAGAGTCAGATGATGAAACTCTAGGAGGAGCACAAATGCATTCTGAAATCTCAGGTTTGTCTGATTATTTAGCTGAAGATGAAATGGATGCTTTGAGAATTTGCAGAGAAGTAGTTTCTCATTTGAATTGGAACAAGAAAGGACTTGAACCAAGTATAAAAAGTACTGAGCCAAAATATAATAAAGAGGAATTACTTGGTATTTTGAGTGAAGATTTAAAATCTGCTGTTGACATAAGAGAAATTATCGCAAGATTTACTGATGGGTCAAAATTTGAGGAATTTAAACCATTGTACGGTTCTTCACTAGTCTGTGGATGGGCTTCTGTTCATGGCTATCAAATTGGAATAATAGGTAACAATGGACCTATATATCCTGAATCAGCTGAAAAAGGCGCTAGTTTTATTCAATTATGTAATAAAAGAAATATACCTCTAATTTTTTTACATAACGTTACTGGTTTCTTAGTTGGTAAAGACTTTGAAAGACAAGGAATAATTAAAAAGGGTTCTCAGCTTATAAATGCTGTTTCTAACTCAACTGTACCTCATATAACATTTATCGTTGGCGCCTCATATGGTGCTGGAACTTATGCAATGTCTGGAAAAGCCTACAATAATAGATTTACTTTTTTATGGCCGACAGCAAAAATTGCTGTCATGGGCCCAGAGCAAATGGCTGGTGTCATGTCCATAGTTAGAAAAGCGAAAGCTAAGAGAGATGGTAAAAAATTCGATAATAAAGCAGATAAACAGTTAAAAGAAATGGTTGTAGATTATTTAGAAAAGTTATCCCATGGGCTTGTAGCAAGCAGTATGCTAACAGATGATGGAATTATTGATCCGAGGGATACTCGAGACGTGATAGGTTTTTGTCTATCAATAGTTAATAACAATGAAGTTGAAGGCGCGAAAGAATACGGAGTATTTAGACTATGATATTTAATTCAGTACTGATTGCTAACAGAGGTGAAATTGCATGCAGGATTATTAAAACTGCAAAAGAAATGGGTATTCGTTCTGTTGCTGTATACGTTGATGCAGATAAAGATGCTTTGTTTGTTAAACAAGCAGACGAAGCCATAAAACTCTCTGATGGTGGATATCTTGATGGAAACCAAATTATTGATGCTGCAAAAAAAACTGGGGCTCAAGCAATCCATCCCGGATATGGTTTTTTGTCAGAGAATTCATCATTTGCTAGAAAGGTCAAAAAAGAAGGTTTGGTTTGGATTGGTCCTTCTCCTCATGTTATTTCAGTTATGGGAGATAAGCTAAAGGCAAAAGAGCTTGCTGTTAAAGCTGATGTTCCTACACTTCCAATGACTTCAAGCCCTAAAGACGCTAAAAATATTGGATATCCACTTTTAATTAAAGCTGCAGCAGGTGGCGGTGGAAAAGGAATGCGTATAGTCAATAAATCAAGTGAGCTTAAAGACTCAATTGAAAGTGCTCAAAGAGAAGCTCTAAATGGTTTTAATGATGAGAGAATATTCATTGAAAGATATGTTGAAAAATCACGACATATTGAAATTCAGATTCTTGGAGATTCCCATGGTAATGTTGTTCATCTTGGTGAAAGAGAATGCTCTATACAAAGAAGATATCAAAAAATTATTGAAGAATCTCCCTCACCTAGGGTTTCTGAGGAAATAAGAAACAAAATGGGAGATGCAGCTGTTAAATTAGCAAAAGAAATAAAGTATGAATCAGCAGGTACTGTAGAATTTTTATTTGATGATTTAACAGGTGAGTTTTGGTTTTTAGAGGTCAATACTCGACTGCAAGTTGAGCACCCTGTTACTGAGGAGGTTACAGGTATAGATCTAGTGAGTGAACAATTAAAAGTTGCTAGGGGTGAGAAACTTCAATTTTCGCAGGATGATATAAAATGGAATGGTTCTGCAATAGAGGCTAGATTGTATGCCGAAGATCCAAATAATGATTTCCTTCCTGAAATTGGAACATTAATTGCTTTTGAAAAGGATCCTACGATAGATGCAAGATGGGATACTGGTGTGTCAAAGGGAACAATTGTTGGCACAGACTTTGATCCAATGTTGGCGAAAATAATTACCTATGCTCCTAATAGAACCGATGCCGCAAGTAAACTTGCAAAAGCATTGGAATCTGCTCACATTGGTGGTGTCAAAACAAATAGAGATTTTTTAGTTAACTGCCTAAAGACTACTGAATTTATTAAAGGAGATACAACGTCAGATTTCATTGATCGTGTTGATCCAGCAAGAAAATTAGTTATTCAAAAAGAGTCTCTGGAACATGCAACAGCAATTGCAGCATTATGGATTCAAGAGAGCAATAGAATGAATTCTAATGTTGCAAAATTTATGCCATCAGGTTGGACAAACGGGAGGCTTCCATCACAAAGTGTTTCTTTTGAATTCGAAGGCTCCGATATAAAAGTAGACTACGAGCTAATGAGAGATGGAACTTTTAAATTTGCATCAGGAAAGTCAGCATATGTTCATAAAGTAAATGACGATGGAATTGACTGTGTTTACGGGTCTAAAAGACATTTTTCTAGAGTCACAATGGGATCATCAAACATTCTAGTTCATATGCCTTTTGGAGATGTGATGTTATCAATAAAGCCTAAATTTGTAATTCCGGGACAGGAGATTACCGCAGGAGGTCTAGTTGCTCCAATGCCAGGTAAAGTAATTGAAATAAAAGTTAAAAAAGGAAAGAAAGTAAAAGCTGGTGACACTCTTGTAATTCTTGAGGCTATGAAAATGGAACACTCAATTAAAGCATCTGAAGACGGAACAGTATCTCAGTTATTAATTGCTGTTAATGATCAAGTTGAAAATGGTGCACTATTAATGGTTGTAAAATAAATAATGCATACAGATTTTCAAGAAAGCATAATTGTTCATAAACCCAAAATAATTACAAAAAGACACTCTGAAATAATTGATTCTCTTGAAAAAATGCTAGAGAAAGGAGTACCAGACTTAACAATGTCTGAAATAGCATCAAAGCTAAAAATTTCATTAAGGACATTGTATGAAATAGCGCCAAGCAAAAATAAACTTATATTAATGACGATGGATAACATTTTGAGAAAACTTGGTAAACATGCCTTTGATTCGGTATCAAAAATATCATCACCAATTGATAGACTTGAAAAGTATCTATTTATAGTGAATCAAGCAGTTGGGCCAAAATTCAATAAATTCATGAATGATATTGAAAAAATTGAGGGTTCAAAAAAAATGGCAGATTTTCATGAAAACTTTATTTCAGAATATACAGAAAAACTTTTAGAGGAAGCAATTGAAAAAAAAGAAATTATAAAAATTGACACTAGGTCTTTCTCAATACTATTTAGCAGCATTGGAAGAGAGTTTCTCTCTGAAAAGAATAGAAAGTCTATTAAGCAAACACCTGATGAATCTGCTAATTCGGTTATTTCAATAATACTAAATGGAATAAAGTTAAAAAATTAAATGGAAAACGATTTTATTAAAATTGCAAATTGCAGTGGTTTCTATGGGGATAAGCTATCTGCAGCCAAAGAATTAGTTGATGGCGGTCCGATAGATGTTTTAACAGGTGATTACTTAGCTGAGTTAACTATGACAATTCTTTATAGTCAAAAATTACAAAGGGGTGAGGATAAAGGATACGTTGGAACATTTTTAAAACAAATTAAAGAAATTGCTAAAACTTGTAACGAAAAAAATATAAAAATTGTTACAAATGCTGGAGGACTTAATCCTAAATCTATGGCGTCTGAAATTGAAAAAATTCTTATAGATCAGTCTATTGAAATGAAAGTTGCATATATTGATGGAGATGACTTGTTGCCAAAAATGGATTCTTTAATGGGCGAAGGCGAGAAATTCATGAATATTGATAAAAATATTTCTCTGAAAGATTCAGGTTACAGCCCTCTTACTTCAAATATCTATTTAGGAGCGTGGGGTATAAAAGAAGCGCTTGATCATGATGCAGATATTGTAGTTTGTCCAAGAGTAACAGATGCAGCAGTTGTTATTGGTCCAGCTGCATGGAAATTTAATTGGAAAAGAAATGATTATGATGCATTGGCGGGAGCATTAGCTGCAGGTCATATTATTGAATGTGGTTGTCAGGCAACTGGTGGAAATTATTCATTTTTTAAAGAAGTTCCTAGCTTTGATAACGTTGGTTACCCCATTGCAGAAATTTTTGAGGATGGCAGTTTTAATATAACAAAACATCCTAATACTGGTGGATTAGTTTCTAAGGGAACTGTTACGGCTCAATTGTTATATGAAATTAGCTCTCCTGCGTATATAAATCCTGATGTTATTTCTCATTTTGATACTCTTAAAATTGAAGAAATAGCAAAAGATAAGGTACATATATCCGGATGTAGGGGGAGCTCTCCACCGAAAGATCATAAAGTATGCATCAATTTAGCTGGCGGCTTCAGAAACGGAATGGAAATAATATTGACAGGGATTGATATAGATGAAAAAGCAAAAGTTTTTACAGACGCTCTTTTCAATTCAGTTGGCGGCCAAGATCAATTTGAAGAAGTATCTATCCAGTTACACAGAACCGATAAAGAAAATCCAATAACAAACGAAGAGGCAATGGCATCATTGGTAATATCAGTTAAATCAAGCAATCCTGATCTTGTTGGAAGACTTTTTAGTGCAAAAATAATTGAGCTTGCTCTTGCAAATATTCCAGGTTTTTTTGCTCAAAGCGGACCTAAATCTAGTGGCCCAGTAATTGTTTACTGGCCAGCATTAATCGATAGCAAACATGTTAAAGAAAAAGTTCATATTGATGGAAAAGAAATAGAGGTATTACCTACAACTCAACTAGATTTTGAGGAGATTTATTATCAAAGGGAGCCTTTTAACATTGAAGAAATCAAAATGACTGATCAATTAGAAATCTTTTTTGGTGATCTTTTTGGAACTAGATCTGGCGACAAAGGTGGATGTGCTAATCTGGGCGTTTGGGCAAAAAATAAAAATACATATTCTTTTCTATATAATTTTTTGACTGTTGAAAGAATTAAAGAATTAATGCCTGATTTAAATAAATACAAAATAGAAAGATTTGAGTTACCAAATATTTACTCACTCAATTTTTATATACATGATATCTTGCAAGATGGAGTATCTTCAAATAATCGCAAAGATAGCCAAGCCAAGTCACTTGGAGAATATTTGAGAGCAAAGAAAATTCTTGTACCTAAAGAAATACTAGAGGGAGCTTAAGTATGGATAAATTATCTCTTGAGGGTCTTAATTTTGAAACAATCAATTTAGAAATAAAAGAAAAAATCTTAACTATTACTCTTAATAGACCTGAAAAAAAGAATGCTATTAATAATGTAATGATGAATGAATTAAACTATTCTCTAGCTTTTGCAAAACAAGAAAAATCTATCAGAGTAATTGTAATTGCTGCTGAAGGAGATATTTTTTGTGCCGGTGCTGATCTTAATAGATCGGAATCTCACTCAAATGTTCCTAAATTGCCTCATGCTGAAGATATAAGTCTATCTCTAAGACATATCTATAAACCTGTGATATGCAAAATTCAAGGATCTGTTCTTGCGGGAGCGCTTTTAATGGTTACAAACTCCACACACGCAATCTCAGTCAATACTGCCAAATTTTCTGCTCCAGAGATCCATAGAGGGCTTTGGCCTTTTATGGTAATGGCTGGTCTTTTTAGAGTAATGCCAAAAAGAGCTGGTCTAGATTTCATCATGCGGGGTCAACCTATTGATGCTACAGAAGCAGAAAAATGGGGATTAATAAATGAATCTGTCGAGGTAGAACATTTAGATCAAAAAGTACAATCACTTGCAGAAGAATTAGCATCTTTAGCACCAGAAACTATGCAGTTTGGTCTTGAGGCATACGAAAAACAAGATTCAAAAGACTTTAATGAAGCGTTACCATATCTTAAAGAACAAATAGCAAAGTGTTTTGAGGGAAAAGATGCTAAAGAAGGAATTACAGCATTCCTAGAAAAAAGAAAGCCGAACTGGGATTAAACAAATATGGACTTAAACTACGGATCAGAATATAAAAGTTTTACAAATGAAGTGAGAGAATTTTGTAAAGAATACTCGGGTATACACTTTTCAGACTCTGCAAAAGTTCCATTGTCAGGTTCATTTAAATCTGGCGGAATTAAGATGAAAAGGTCTGAGTGGCAAAAAATTCTAATTGAAAAAGGATATTTTGCGAGATCAATTCCAAAAGAGTATGGCGGTTATGGTGGCGAAAGCGACATAATCAAAAATAGAATAATTGCTACAGAATTTTCGAAGGAAAATATACCACCTCCTATGGGTGGTCAAGGAATAGATATGCTAGTGCCTACACTTCTAGAGCTTGGAACTGAGGAGCAAAAAAAGCAGTATATAAAACCTACTTTACATGGTGAAATTATATGGTGCCAAGGTTATTCAGAACCAAATGCTGGTAGTGATTTAGCTAGTTTACAAACCAAAGGTGAATTAATTGATGGAAATTGGGTAATTAATGGTCAAAAAATATGGACAAGCACTGCCCAGTACTCTCAAATGATGT
The DNA here is from genome assembly GCA_902626385.1 of uncultured SAR86 cluster bacterium. Taxonomy (GTDB): domain Bacteria; phylum Pseudomonadota; class Gammaproteobacteria; order Magnimaribacterales; family D2472; genus SAR86A. Next base: position 184,928 of record CACOEZ010000002.1, on the reverse strand, counting down.
TTTGTTTAGTAAGAACAGAGCCAGATGCTTCAAAGCATGCTGGAATAAGTTATCTATTAATTCCAATGGATACTCCAGGAATTGAAATTAGGCCATTGGTAGATATGACTCTTAACGCTGGATTCAACGAAGTATTTTTTACAGATGTAACAGTTCCTGAAAAAAATATTGTCGGAAAAAGAGGTGATGGTTGGGCTGTAGCAAATGCAACTTTAGGGCACGAAAGAGGATCACTTTCAGATCCTAATGCAATGATGAATCGGTTAAATGCTTTAATTGAGATAATGAAAAATGAAACAATAAATGGTGAAAAAGCAATTGATAACGCAGTTTATAGGGATAGACTAATGAAAATTCAAGGAAAAGTAATTGCCTTTCAATCTAATTCATTAAGAGTGCTGTCAGCAAAGTTAAATAAAAATCAAAATACGAAAATTGCTGGGATGATTCAAAAGCTAGTTGGAACCGAGCTTAGACATGAATTAGAAGGCTTCGCAATAGATGTTATGGGTGAATTGGGGACATTGTATGAAAATAGTCCTCACATAAGAGATGGTGGCTCATGGCAAGTAGCGTATATGTATTTTCTTGGATTGATTATTGGTGGTGGAACAAGTCAAATTCAAAAAAATATAATTTCTGAAAGAGGGTTGGGTATGCCCAGAGAACCAAAGGTTCAAAAGGGAGAATAAGATGTATTTTGGACTTTCTGAGGATCAAGTTTTCTTTCAAGATAACGTCAAGAAATATCTTGAGGATAATGCCTCTTTGGACATCATTAGAAAGATTATCGAAGATCATGAGTCAATTTATAAAAAAGATATTCATAAAGGAATAGTAAATCTTGGCATAAATAACTTATTGATACCTGAAGAAAATGGAGGCTTGGGATTAAACCTTTTATTTGCCACTGCAATCAGTCAAAGCCTGGGTGAAGCCTTAGCACCAATTCCATTTTTTGGAGCTTATGTAATGGCACCAATTGCCATTAGTCATGGCGGCAGCAAAGATCAAATTAATAAAATCTTTAATGAAATGAGTAATGGTAAAGTGAATTTCGGAATCAGTTTTTCTGAATATTTTGGATCAAGAGGTGATTCTAAGATCGTTTTTTCTAATGGAAAGGTTAATGGAACTACCCTATTTGCTCTTGATTGTGACCATGCATCTCATCTTTTAGTATCAAACTCAAACGGAGTAATTGGAAGTGTATCTTTAGATAGTCAGGGTATTGATTGTGTTGATTTAATAACAGTTGATAAAACGAGAGTATTCAAAGAAATCAATTTTAATAATGTCACAGTGGAAGTTTTGGAAAAGACATTGAGCTCTTCAACTGCAATTGAAAAATCTCTTGATGCAGGCAGGATAGTGACAGCAGCAGACTCACTTGGGGCAGCTCAGGCAATGATTGATAAGGCAGTCTCATATTCTAAAGAACGGAAACAATTTAATAGAGCAATTGGATCATTTCAGGCTGTTAAACATATGTGTGCCGAAATGGTAGCTGAGCTTGAACCCTGTTACTCACTGGTTTGGCACGCAGCGCATAGTTTTGATAAAGATGAAAACGATGCGAGATTGATGGCTTGTCATGCAAAATCACATGTTTCAGATGTTGCAAAAAAAGTATCAAAAAAAGCTACGGAAGTTCATGGTGGAATGGGTTTTACTGATCTGTTAGGATTACATTTTTGGTTTAAAAGGATTGGCCTAAATAGACAATTGCTTGGAGCTCCAGAAATAATCAGAAGTGAAGCTGCAAAGATTCAAGGTTTATAAGAAATTGAACATGAAAATTCTATACGTTTTAGTATTCTTTTTTTCTTTTTTTATTTCTTCAGATAATTATGAAGTAATTGAGATAAGTGAAAAGAAAAAAAAATTAAGTAATGAGATTTTTAAAAAATTATCTCGGGAACATTACGTCAGAAATTTTAAAGATAAAGATTTCAACAAAAAATATATAGAAGCAGTTTTTGAAAGATTAGACAAAGAGAAAAATTACTTTACTCAAGAAGAGTTTAATTATTTTATAAATAATGCAAATCAATTTGAAAATAATGAATACGATATTGAATTAGCATATGAACTAATAAATCTATATTTTGAAAAATTAATAATATTTTCAGAGTTTCAAATTGATTTGATAGAAAACTCAACTTTTGATTTTACTATTGAAGAATACCTCGATATTTATGAAGAAGATAATATTTGGCAAATTAATTTATCTGATCTTAAAGAAATATGGAGATTAGAAACTAAAAATGATTTATTGGTTGCAAAATTATCAGATTCTGCAAGCGATAATCCTAAAAAAGATATTCTTAAAAGGTATAAAAATAGAATTAGAAGAATTGGACAACAGAAAGAAGAAGATATTTTTTCATTGGCTATGAATATCTTAACAAATCAATTTGACCCTCATTCATCATATCTTTCTCCAAGATCAGCTGAAGATTTTGACATGAATATGAGTCTAAAATTAAGTGGGATTGGAGCGTTATTAGGTGTTGAAGATGACTATACAAAAGTAATTAGTCTAGTTCCAGGCGGTCCTGCTGAAAAGTCTGGGAAAATTCAGCCAGAGGATAGGATTTCTAAAATAAAACAAAAAGGTGATGATGAATTTACTGATGTTGTTGGTTGGAGAATTGATGAGGTTGTTGATTTGATAAGAGGTGAAATTGATACGGAAGTTCAAATTGAATTTATTTCATTTGAATCAGATATTGACAGCACTAAAATTGTTACTTTAAAAAGAGAGGAAGTAAAGCTTGAGGACAGAGCAGCTCAAGCAGATATTTATGAAATAAATGAAAATAAAATAGGAGTAATTGACCTACCCTCCTTTTATATAGACTTTGATGAATATTCAAAAAGAAATGCCGATTATAAAAGTAGTAGTAAAGATGTAAAAAATATCCTTGAAGATTTTAACAAAAACGATGTTGATGCCGTTGTTTTGGATTTAAGAAATAATGGTGGCGGAGCTCTAGTAGAAGCAAATAAAATTATTGGATTATTTGTTTCTTCTGGTCCTACAGTGCAAGTAAAACAAAGTAGAGGTTACATTCAACCTTATGGAGATACCAGAGCAGTCCAAGTTTGGAATAAGCCCCTAGTAGTTCTTGTAAATAGATACTCTGCATCGGCATCCGAGATTGTCGCGGGTGCAATTCAAGATTATAGAAGAGGACTTGTAGTTGGACAGAGAACTTTTGGCAAAGGTACTGTACAAAGTTTAGAAAAATTATCAGAAGGCCAAATTAAAATTACACAATCAAAATATTACAGAATTAATGGAATGAGCACTCAAAATAAGGGGATCTCACCGGATATCGAACTTCCTGCAACTTGGGACATTAATTCAGTCGGAGAAAGCTCATACCCTACTGCATTAGCTTGGGATGAAATCAGACCATATAGGCACAAAAAATTCGCAATAGATAACACAATTATTGAAAATGTTTTAAAACTTCATGAATCAAGGCTGGACTTTGAGCCTAACCTCAATTATTTAAAGGAAGTTAGAAAAAGATACGATTTAAATAAAAATAAAAAATTCTTAAGCTTGAAGCTTGGGGAAAGAAATATTCAAAAGGACCTAAGAAAAGATTGGTTGCTTGAAATTGAAAATAAAAGAAGAGATTCTAATGGCCTGAAACAATTTATCTCATATGAAGAATTAGAGGATTTTAATAAAAATAATGATGATGAAATATCGTCCAACAGAATTGATCTTCAAAATGACTTTCAGCTAATTGAATCGGCCAGAATAGTAAATGATTTTATAAATCTACAAGAGAAAAAAATCATTACAATGGTAAATTAATATGAAGATCGTATCATTTAATATCAATAGCATACGTGCCAGACCTCATCAAATTGAGCATTTAAGAGATACATTAGATCCTGATGTTATTGGTCTTCAAGAAACAAAGGTAAATGATCCTGAATTTCCCATTGAGGTCATTAATGAAATAGGCTATCACGTTGAATTCTGGGGTCAAAAAGGCCATTACGGTGTAGCTATTTTAAGCAAAGATAAGCCCATAGATACAGTTAAAGGTTTTATCAATGATACTGAGGAAGATCAAAAAAGGTTTATTCAAGCTACTTTTAATTATGGAGATGAAGAAATAACAATTATGAATGGATATTTTCCACAGGGAGAAAATATCAAGCACGAAACCAAATTTCCAAAAAAAATAAAATATTACGCGGATCTAAAAAAACATATTGAATCATTCATGAAAACTAAAAGTAATCTTATTGTTATGGGTGATTTTAACGTATCGCCAGAGGATATTGATATAGGCATCGGTGAAGAAAATGCAAAAAGATGGCTAAGAGATGGTAAGACCTCTTTTCAACCTGAAGAAAGAGATATGTGGAATAGTATAAAAGAGCTAGGTTTTTCAGATTCATGGAGAGTAATTCATCCGAATGAGTCTTCTATCTATTCATGGTTTGATTATCGTTCGAGAATGTTTGATCAAAATCCTAAAAGAGGTCTCAGAATTGACCATATTTTAGTTACAAATAATCTTGTAGGTTCTATAAAGGATGTTGGAATTGATTATGATGCTAGAGCAATGGAAAAACCATCTGATCATTGTCCTGTTTGGTTAGAAATCAGTGAGTAAAATTCAATTTAGATGTCCTGAAAGTAAATCAGAATTCAAAGAATATGATTTGTTTAGATGGCGAATGTTAAGAGAACCTATTGGAAAAACTATTGAATCTCTTAAGGATGATTATGATGAAGGTAGTTTTCACATAATAGGAGTTATTAATAAAAAAATAATTGCGTGTGGCAGACTGCACTTTATCAATGAAACAAAAGCTCAAATAAGATACATGGCTGTAGACGAAAAATATCGAGGTAAAGGCATTGGCTCTAAAATACTTGCTGTTCTGGAAAATCATGCTATTGAAAATAATGCGAAGAAAATTATTCTCAATGCTAGAGATCATGCGATAGATTTCTACGCAGCATCTAAATACAAAACCTTAAAAAAATATTTTGGCTCTGACACCGGAATACCTCACACCACAATGTCAAAAGACATTTGATTATCTTCTTATTTTAAAAAATTCCTTGAGCAAGTTTGAACTCTCGTCTGCCATCAACCCATAGTTGTAAGTGACATGATGATTAAGTATCTTTTTATCTAAAAAATTATCAATAGAAACTACACTTCCGGTTTTTGGTTCTAATGCTGCAAAAACCATTGAGCTTATTCTTGCATCAACTAAAGCTTTTGCACACATATGACATGGCTCAAGCGTCACATACATAGAACAATTATTAAGTCGATAATTTTTTATGTTGCGAGATGCATCTCTTATTGCATTTATTTCTGCATGAGAAGTTACGTCATTTTCAGATATGACTTTATTTCTACCCTCACCTATTATCTTCTCATCTTTGACGACAACTGCTCCAACTGGCACCTCTTCATTATTAAAGCATTCTACAGCCAACTCAAAAGCTCTTTCCATAAACAGCCTTTCTTTGGGTGAGAACATTAATAAAAGCTTATCTCTTTTATATGAAGGTCAACATTAAAATCTCTACCGTATCCTGCAAAGCTAATGTCTCTTATATTGTTTGGACGAAGTTTTGGAGATACTCCAGATTTTTTTTCGAAGTTAGAGAAATTAATTTCAAACATTTGCCAATCGTTTTTAACATCAAAAGTTGAGCTGTGATATGCCCAAGGTGGTATCCTCACACCTTGCATAGTTACATGGACTTCGTATGTTTCGTTATTACCTTTTGCCATAAAACGAATCCCATTGACTTCTTCATCTATATTTTTTGGCCTATATGCCAACCTAACAAAACCACCATTATTTTCAGTTGTCACAAATCCACTTAAACTAAAAACTCCGTTATCATAATCTGCTTTTAATTCTGATTTACCCCCCATGACCTGATCGGTAACAACATACCAATTTGAGGGATTATTTGAAATATCAGACATGGCATTAATTGATAAAATTAAAAATAAAAGCAATAAATTATATTTAGTATGCATAATTAATCTAAGTGTGTATCTTTATCCGCTTTAAACCAAGGCAGAGATACAATTGTAGAGTTTAAATCACCATTGGGTGTTTCGACAACCACGGATGTACCTTCTTCAGCATTATCAATATCAACAATTGCAAGCGCAATGTTTTTTTCTAGTCTGGGTGAGAAAAATGCTCTTGAAACTCTTCCAACTTTTAAGTTATTACTTTTAACATTCCAAAAATTTTCTGGTGCTTTCATAATTGGGTCGCCCTCTAATTCAATACCAACTAATTTTTCTGTTAATCCCCTTTCTTTAATTTTTCTCAATGCGTCTTTGCCAATAAAATCATTCTTTTGATCAAGATCTACAAGTCTGTCAAATCCAATAGTGAAAGGATTATGACTTCTGTCAAAATCACTTCCGTATGAGAGGATACCGCCCTCTATAGTTCTTATGGTATTTGGAGCAATTACCCTACCATTAAATTCTTTTGCAGCATCATAAACTTTTTCAAATAGATCGTTGCCTAATGAACCATCTTGAAGATATAGCTCGTAACTTAATTCACCACTCCAGCCTGTTCTTGCAATGACCATTGGAATATTATCCAAAGCAGTTTTTCGTGCTTTGTAATATCCTAAATCGTCATGCTCTCCGTCAAATAATTTTTGGATTAGCTTTCCTGATTTTGGTCCACTTATCTGAAGTGGTGAAACATCTGGCTCGTGAATAGATACGTTCATGCCTGAATTAATAGCCAGACCTTGAAGCCACAGAATTACATCACCGTCACCAGGAGAAATCCAGAACTTATCATCCTCCAGTCTCAGTAAGCAAGCATCATTTATTATGCCACCCTCATTGTCAGTCAGGATAATATATTTACAATAGCCAATCTGACATTTTTCAAGGTTCCTAGGTTGAATGTACCTTATAAAATCATATGCATCAGATCCACTTATTTCTATTTGTCTCTCTGCAGCAAAATCACCGAAAGTTACATCATTTATAAGACTTTCATATTCCTTTTCTGGATCATCAAAACCAGTAGGTAGATACATCTTATTGTAGATCGTAAAACCTTTTACTCCATACTTAATATTTGAATCATAGTAGGGAGATTTTCTTACACGAGTTCCTATACCTATAAGAGGTTTATTTTTTGAATTAGACATTATGCTCCCTAAAATTTAACCATATTTTAATAGCAAAATATCACTCGAGTAAATGCATTATTTACTTAATTAGATTATCATTAAAAATCTTATTTAGAGGACTTTTATGGGGAAAAAACGATTCTTCGACGACAGGCTGAAGTATTTATCTTTTATTCAAAATACAAGCGAAAAAAAGGCAATTTCATCCAAAATTTATCCCTATCTAGCTAATATGTCACAAAATAAATCCTATTTAAGAATTTTGGATGCTGGCACTGGTGATGGGACGATTAAATCAAATGTAATAAAAGCTTTTCACAGATATCACCCTTACACATCGCTTCTAATAACAGGAAAAGAGATCAGTTATGAAGATCTAAAAAATACTTTAGAAAAAATGCCAGATAGATTTGTAGAACATCCCAATCTTTTGATAACAATGACAAATGTTAAATTCTCAGAACTTGGTTTAATCGAGAACTCCTCAAAAATAAATAACAAAAAAGTCAAAGAATATAACTTAGTTCTCAAGAGTGATAATTCATATGATTTTAATTCACAAATCACAGGTAATAGTCTTGGTAATTTCATAAAGAAAAATTGGGGCATTGAGATAGATAAAAATGATAGGACTTCGTATTCTAATCCTTGTTTGATAAAGATTTATAGAGAAGATCATGAAAGACATCTAAAACAATTCTTAAAAAATGATTATGAAAATAATAACTATGATCTGATAATTGCATCTCAAGCATATAGAGCTGCATCCTCTGTAAAAACTAAGGTAAATAATGTAATAGGTCCTTTGATGAGATTGCTAAATAAATCTGGTGAATTATTGATTACACATTCTTTAGGTGGAGATAATATACAAAAAATTCTTAAGCTTGCCTTTAAAGACAAAGAAGCATTTCCTAACTCAGGAAAGGAAATTATTGAATATCTAAAAAGTAATCCAATTGGTGAAAATAGTATATTCAAATATATAACTCCAAAAAGTTACTTATTTAATTTTAAAAAAGCTCCTGATCAGACAGTATCTGAATTATTTGGACACAACGTTGACGCGAAATGGGCAAATATTCTTTATGTAGGACAAATCCCGGAAAAAGATATTTTAAGGTTAGAAAAAAATAAAACGCTCTATAATAAAGTAAAAAAATTAATAGCAAGTGAGAGGCAAATTCAATTTAAAAACGAAATTTTTAGTATTGTAAAAGTGAGGTAATGAAAATATTAATTATGGGCTTACCTGGAAGTGGTAAAACCTATCTAGCAAAAAAATTACAGCCATTGCTTAAAGCAGCGTGGTATAACGCTGACATTGTTAGAGAGATGGCAAATGATTGGGATTTCTCTCCAGAAGGAAGAATAAGACAAAGTTTAAGAATGAAGAATTTAGCAGATTTTGAGAAAAGACATGGTCGATTGGTAATATGTGATTTTGTTTGCCCAACCAAGGAAACTCAGAAAAATTTTGATCCCGATATTACAGTTTGGATGAATACTATCAAGTCAGGCAGATATGAAGATACGAATAAAATGTTTGAAGAACCAAGTGAGGTAGACTTTAGAATTAAAGAAAAAAATAATGAAAATCACAAAGTTATTGCTGAGGAGATTTTAAAACGTGTTTGATTGGAAAAAGCCTACTGTCCAGATGTTAGGTAGGTGGCAACCATGGCACAGAGGTCATCAAGAGCTATTCAAAAGATGTATTGAGAAGACGGGTCAAGTTATTATTCAAGTAAGAGATGTCGAAGGTGTTTCTGGTGGAGATGGACAAGACGATAATCCTTTTTGCTGGGATACTGTTTGTAAAAGTATTGAAGAAAATCTTTTAGAAGATGGCTATAAAAGAGGATTTGATTATGAAATTATGTTAGTACCAAACATTACTAATATTACTTATGGTAGAGGCGTAGGTTATAAAATTGAGGAAGAAGTATTTGAAGAGGAAATTTCTAAAATAAGCGCTACAAAAATTAGAGCTGAGCTCAGAAAAAAGGGTGATCTTTAACTACTCAACTTTAAAAGTTAAACCAGCGTTATCCTCAAGTCTTTTTATTAATTTCTTCCCCATAGAAGCTGCAGGAGTATATATCCCACCTTCAAGATCAACCATATCTTTAACAAGACAAATTGCACTTTCAGCGATCATTTTTGAAGTTGATCCATATCCAGGATCCATATCTCCAGAAACAGATATTTTAAAAACATCATCATCAACATCAGCACAAAAAAGTATTTCGTAACTTCCGTTTTCTCTTTTCTCTCTGGACGGTCCCTCTCCTGGTTTAGGAACATCATCACCTGCAATTGGATTGGTGCTTCCTATCATTTCAGCAACTGCTTTTCCTTCTTCACCAGGCCCAGATATCCACATCTCGTTATATAGAAAATCTTCGCCATAAGGATGATTCATTAATTTGTTAGTTCTATGGATATTTTTTGTATTTATCGGCGCCATAAAAAAAGGAGCGACCCAAGTTTCTAATTCTTCATCATATTTAGGTTTTGTATCATCTTCTTGCTGAGCGCCTTGAAATCCTTCACATAATCCATGGGGATTTATAAGGACATTTATCAAGTCTGGATTTGTTTTGAGTGACGACATTGTTGCTTTCATAGATGCCGCAGTGCCTCCTGAGAATTCACCTTCCATTACTCTTACCCTGCCTCTTACTGAAGTAGCATATTTATTTGTTTGTTTCATTGCCTCTTCTTGAACAAAAAGAACTCCCAAATCAAAAGGAATGCTGTCAAATCCGCATGAGAATACCACCCTTGAACCAGAGTTTTTGGCTTCATCAGAACATTCGTTTATTATCTTATGCATAAAGCCAGGCTCACCACATAAGTCAACATAATCCGTGCCAGATCTAATACAACTTCTTATCAATTTCTCTCCGTATAATTGGTATGGTCCTACTGTGGTCAGAACACATTTAGTCTGGTTGATCATATTATCTATTGAATCCTGATCATCGCCATCCACTTTGAAAATCTGAATTTCTTCAGGGAGATTCATTTTATTTTTAAGATCTTGAAGTTTCTCAGTGTTTCTTCCAGCAATTGCCCAACTTATTTCTCTATCAGAATAGTTTTCTAAAGCATACTCAACTACTAATTTACCTGTAAATCCAGTAGCTCCAAAAATTACAAAGTCAAAATTTTTTAAATCATTCATTGCGATTAATCCTATATATTAAAGTGTCTGCAGATTATAATATAAAGTAAATAAACAATAGTTTAATAAATGATTAAAAATATTCTTGAATTTTTCAGAGTTATCGGCGAACTTCGATTTATTGTTCCACTTTTAACATATAAATGGCCTGAGCCAGATGATAGTGCTTCACTTGCACACACTTTTCAAGAAAGTGTTGATAAGTTTGGGGAAAAAGATTTTATCTACTTTGAAGATCAAACTTGGACATATTCTCAAACTAATGAAGCCGCAAATATTCTTGCAAATAAACTTGTAAAAGAAGGTATTGTGCATAGTGATAGAGTTGTACTGCTTATGGAAAATAGGCCAGAATTTGTAATATCTATTTTGGCTTTAAATAAGATTGGTGCTATTGGTGTTCTAATTAATACTAGTCTTACTGGAACCCCATTAATTCATTGTATAAATGCTTCAGATTCAAAAAAATGCATTGTTGGTGCAGAGCTTGCCTCCTCAATTGAGGATGTTCTAGAGGAAATCAATGTTAAAGATAAAACTAATTTATATTGGGTTGCAGATGGTAAAAGCTACTCATGTCCAGAATGGGCATCTGATCTCAATAACTTATTAAATAAATCTGAAACTGATACGCCTAAAGAAATTGAGAATGTAACAGCCAAAGACACTGCATTTTATATATTTACCTCTGGAACAACTGGTGTTCCCAAAGCAGCCTTATTTCCAAATACTAAAATTGTTGCTGCTTCGACAAATATCACAAGAGGCGGATACAGAATGAATGAAAATGATTGTATGTATAACTGTTTGCCTTTGTATCATTCTACAGGGCTCATGCTTGGATTATGTGCCTGTGTTCATGTAGGAGCTTCAACTTTTATAAGACGTAAATTTTCAGCATCATCATTTTGGAAAGAAGCTCAAAAATTTAATACTACTGCGTTTGTGTATGTAGGAGAACTTTGCAGATATTTAAGCTTTCAGGAGCCATGTGAAGAGGAAAAAAATAACCCTATTTCAAAGATGGTCGGTAACGGGCTTAGGCCTGATCTTTGGGATTGTTTCAGAAACAGATTTGGTGTTGATAGGATCTGTGAAATTTACGGCGCAAGTGAAGGAAATGGAATGTTCATGAACTTATTAAATAAAGATCAGACAATTGGTATGACAAATGTAGATCTCACTCTACTTGAATACGATGTTGCCGAAGATAAATTAAAGACTGATGAAAATGGAAAATATATAGAAGTTAAAGAACATCAACCCGGTTTAGCATTAGTGAAAATTGGTCCAAATGCAGTTTATAACGGCTATACGGATAAAAAAGCTAGTGAAGAAAAAGTTATATCTAATGTTTTTGAGGATGGTGATAGATGGTTTAATACTGGCGATCTAATAAAAACGATGGATGTTGGATTTTCTCTTGGAAGAAAACATTATCAATTTGTAGATAGAGTCGGAGATACTTTTAGATGGAAATCTGAAAATGTTTCAACTAATGAGGTTGCAGAAATCCTCAACACATTTGATCAAGTAAATATGGCAAATGTTTTTGGAGTGAAGGTTCCACAAAGCGAAGGTAGAGCCGGTATGGTTGCATTTAATTGTGCAATAAATGATTTTAAGTGGAACGAATTTTCTGAATTTGTTTCAAATAAACTCCCAAGTTATGCACAGCCAGTATTTATAAGAATCATTGAGGAGCTTGAAACTACTGGAACATTTAAATTGAAAAAAAATGACTTAAGGGAAGAGGCCTATCATCTAGATAAAGTAAGTGATGACAATATATTTGTTAAAAAGCCAGGTGAAAATAGCTATGTCCCTCTAGATAAGGATTTTTATGAAGTCATAATGAATGGCTCAGCTGGTTTCTAATTTCAAATAATCTTACTATCAACTAAAACTGCTATCAGGAGTGCCGGTTCCGTTCCATTATTTACCCATGCATGATTTGTACCTCTTTGCACCACAACATCGAATGGCTCGAGATCTATCTCCTCCTCATCCAAAATTAGTGTGACATCGCCTTTCAACAAAATAATATAATCAATTGTTTCGGTTTTGTGCATTGCAGGATGCTTTGATGTATCAATCCTGTGATGAGCGGCACCAATTTTTTCAAAAGCTTCGGCTGCCATATCTTGCATTACATCCTCAGGTATTCCTTCTGGTATAGGATTTATTTGGAAGTATCTAAACTTTGTACCTCCACTAGGTGGAGATAGGATTATTTCTTGATCTGCACGATCTAGATTATCAGTAGAAATTACTTCTTCTCCATCTGTATTCCATAATTCAAAAAGGCCTCCAACATCCTCTCCAATTGATCTTGCTGGCGGTCCATCAAGTGTGATTATTGATTTTCCTTTCTCATTATGCCCGGTAACGATTCTTCTCATATTATCTCCATATCTGTTTAAGTTTATTTTTTATTTTTATCACTTTTTCAGATTCAATCAACTTATCCCAATTAATCTGATTATTTATTTTCATATTAGAAATTTTTTTGACAGGATCAACGCCTAACTCATCAAAATGTTTAACCGTATCAATTACATCCTGTCTGCTGTTACATATCAGTATCATGTCACAACCAGCTTCAATAGATTTTTGAGCTCTGTATTTGCATTCATGATCTCCAGCTCCAACCATTGATAAATCATCACTAAAAACTATACCTTTATATTTTAATTGCTCTCTAAGAAATTCATTTAGCCAAAAATTTGAATAACTTGGTATATTTTTATCAATAGATGAAAATAGAACATGAGCACACATTACAGCATCTATTTTTTCAGATAATTTTAAATACGGCTGAATATCTGACAACATAAGCTCATCTAAAGATCTTTTGTCCTCAGGTAATACTATATGACTGTCCTCAACCACTCCTCCATGTCCCGGAAAATGCTTTGCGGTTGCTTTCATGCCGGCCTGATGCATTCCTTCAATATAATCTTCTGCAAATTTAATCACATCATGACTGTTTGAAGAAAATGATCTATCGCCAATTATCAATGAGCTGCTCTCATTTAGATCAACAACAGGTGCAAAATTTATATCAATACCGGCAGCGATTAATTCAGATGATGTCAGCCATGCAATTTCTTTACAAAAATCAGAATCATTATTTTTTTTTGAATATTTATATATATCTTGCAAGGAAGGTAATTTTGAAAATTCACCAGTAAATCTTTGAACTCTTCCACCCTCCTGATCTACTGCAAATAAAATATTTTCTTTGACAGATTTAATTTCATTTACTAGGTTTCGTATTTGCTCAAGTGAAACATAGTTTCTAGAAAAAAAAATTATCCCGCCAATATTTTTATTTGCAATAAGATGCTTGTCTTCTTGTGAGAGTGATGTACCGGCAACATCAATCATTATTCTTCCAAACAAATCTTTCATAACTAAATCATATCAAAGAAAAATGATTGAGGTTATTATAAGATTGTTTATGAGTCATAAAGCTTTAATTACAGGATCTTCAACGGGTATTGGCTACCAGTATGCTAAATATTTAGCATTGAAGGGTTGGAAACTAGAATTAATATCTCAAAATGAAGAAAGATCGATCAAATCTAAAGAAAATTTGTCATATGAAAATGCTAATTTTCATACATATGATTTAGGTAAAAAGGAATCAATACAATTTATTGTTGAAAATATTGATGTGCCTGATTTAATTGTAGCAAATGCTGGTATTGCCATAAATGGAGCAATAGGTGAATTAAGTCTGGAAGATAAAGATTACTATTATTATCTTATGTGCGGTGGTGTTATTGACCTCATTGAGGGCTTTGTTCCAAGAATGATTGAGAAAGGCTCTGGGAGAATTGTTATTATTTCAAGTATTGGTGCAACAACCCCTATGCCCAAATCTTCACTTTATTCCTCAATAAAAGCTGGTATTTATGCATATGGTAAATCTATATCGACTGAATTAAGAAATAATAATATTTCTGTAACTGTGAGTTTGCCCGGATATGTGAGAACTAACGCTCATGAAAGATCAGGCTTGAGTCACCTTATAAAAAAAGTACCTCAATGGATGTGGATTAATCCAGAACAAGTGGTCTTAGAAACTGAAAAAGCATCTTTAAAAGGTAAATCAGAGATTATTCCTGGTTTTGTTTATAAGATTGTTAAGCCTTTATTAGGATTCAAAATTGCTACAAATATTTGGAACAAACTTACAAAAAAAAATTGATTAACTATAAAAATGTTAGTTCTAAAATTCCTACATTTTCAATAATTGCCTCTATTCTGTCACCTTGTTCAATTCTGCCAACTCCTGAGGGAGTTCCTGTGAAGATTAAGTCTCCTGGGAAAAGTTTAAAATTTTTTGAAAGTTTGCTAATAATTTCATCAACAGACCATGTCATTTCACAAATATTTCCTTTTTGAGATATCACACCATTTTTAATTAAACTAATTTCTCCATTATTAATAGAAAAATTTTCATTTCTTTTAATTTTGGAAATTGGGGCTGAATATTCAAATCCTTTACTTAAGGTCCAAGGCCTGCTTTTATCTTTAGCAATTTTCTGAAGATCTCTTTTAGTTAAATCAATGCCAACTGAATAACCAAAAATATATTCTTTTGCCTGATTAGGCTCAATATTTGAACAGTTCCTGCCAATGAAAACAACTAATTCAACTTCATGTTGAAAATTATTTGTATCTTCGGGAATAAAAATTTCTGTCTTATTTGTTACTGATTGAGGAAACTTTGAAAAGAAAAATGGCTCTTCTTTAGTATCATTGCCCATTTCAATCGCGTGTTTTTCATAATTTCTGCCTACGCAATATACATTACCAATTGGAAATTTTTTTTCTTCTTTTTCAATTTCAACCAGAACGCTCTCTAAGTTAAAGATTACACTTTTATCATTACTACTCATATGAAACTAAACATTCAAGATTATATTCTTTATTGATTATTAAATTGCTACCTCCCAGATCTGGCAAGTCTATCACTGCAAGGATTAAAATATCTGATTCTTTAATACCGAAATTTTGTGTAAAAAGTTCAGCGCACGCAATTGCAGTGCCGCCAGTTGCAACTAAGTCATCAACAATTACAATTTTTTGACCTTTTTTAGCATGAGTATTCTGCTGTATCTCGATAGAAGTGCTGCCATATTCCAAATCAAAACTTTTTTTATATGTTTTATTTGGAAGCTTGCCAGGTTTTCTTGCAAGGACAAAAGGCAAGGAAAGGTCTCTAGCAATTGTTCCTGCAAAAATGAAGCCTCTGCTCTCTATACTTGCAACTAAGTCAGCTCCAAAATCTTTCGTAATTCTTGTAAGTTCATCGCAAGTTTTTATAAAAGCCTCCGGAGTTTCAATTAGGCTTGTTATATCTCGAAAAACAATTCCATCTATAGGGAAGTTATTTACGGTTCTTATAAATCTCTTTAAGTTTAATCTGTCATCCATAATGTCTTAATTCCAATTTGGATCTCTTTTTTCTAAAAAAGATTCAATTCCTTCTTTCGCATCATCTTTCATTACATTTTTTGCCATCACCTCGGATGTGTATTTATAAGCTTCAGACAAGCTTAGCTCTGATTGCTTGTAAAATGCAGACTTGCCAATTTTTACTGTCTCTGAAGACTTACTTGCGATCTTCTTTGCTAAAATTAATACCTCTTCAGATAATTTTTCAGACGAAAAATAATCGTTAATTAAGGAAATTCTTTTTGCTTCTTTTGAATCAATCATTTCTCCTGTTAATAGCATTTTCATGGCATCTTTTTTCTTTACATTTCTTGATAAAGCGACCATTGGAGTTGAACAGAATAATCCTAAATTTACACCTGGAGTTGCAAAAGAAGAGGATTCAGATGCTAAAGCCAAATCGCAACTTGCTACTAACTGACATCCTGCTGCTGTTGCAATTCCATTAATTTCAGCAATGACTGGTATTGGACAATTCACCAAAGACTGCATAAGCTCTGAGCATGAGTTGAATAATTTTTCGAAATAATTTTTTCCTTCATCTCTACTGCTCCTCGCCTCAGTCATTTCCTTTAAGTTATGACCTGCACAAAATATGTTGCCTTTTGCAGCAATAATAACTACCTTTGCATGTCGATCTTGCACAATTTCTTCTATGGCTTCTTTCATTCTTGATATCATCTCATTAGATAATGAATTTCCTGTTTTTTCGTCATTCATTACCAAACGAGTAATTGATTCGTGATTATTTTCAATCTCTAGAATATTCTTCATAATTAATTTAAATCTATATTTTTTTATATGTCCAATATCATTGTTGTAGTTCTATTTTAGGACACCTATTCATGACCACTTCTAATCCTGCACTTTTTGCTAGTTTTTTCGAATCATCGCAAAAGATATTTAGCTGAGTCCATAAAACTTTAGCTTCAATTTCTATTGCCTGTTTTGTATGCTCAAATACAAATTCTTTTTTTCTAAATATTTCTACCATGTCAATCTTTTCATCTATGTTTTTTAATCCTGCATAACATTTTCTGTCTTGTATAAATTCATCTTTATGTTTTGGATTAACTGGAAAAACTGTATAACCTTTATCAATAAGAAATTTCATTACTTTAAAGCTGTCTTTATACTCATCTTTGCTAATGCCTACAACAGCAATTGTCTTGATATCTCGTAAAATTTCCTTAGGCTCTCTAGACATACTTCAGGTTATAACTTTCTGGCAAATGCTCTTACCTTTTTCATATTTCTTTCAAACATCTGCTGATCCATGTTTGGTAAAACAGAGTAAAATCTCAGATATTTTGTTTTTAGGCCGCCTAGTTGAAAAACAGACTTCTTTAACCTTCGAAAAGGAATATTATCAAATAAAGAAAAATTGAAATAGCTAACCATCGGCCCACCATAGGTCATTGACACCACTCCAATCTTGTTTTTCATTGCGCCAGCTACTGGAAATCCATAATTTCCAAAAAATTTACTATCTGGAAGTAGTGATCTATATGAGAAAAACCATTTTGGATGAAGTACCCAATCTATCCAATTTTCAAGTATGCCATTCATTCTTAAGTTATGACATGCACTCATAAGAAACATTACATCAGCATTCTCTAATCTTTTTCTATATTTCAACACAAGCTCAGGAGGTGGATTTATGTCACTTCTATAAAAAGGCAGTTGTTCTTCTTCATCAAATAAATTTATTAAATCTATTTGATGGCCTATCTTAGTTGCCTCATCAATAAAAGTGTCCCTAATTGCAGCATTGAAAGAATCTTTAGTATTGTGATGACCAAATATGATACAAATCTTTTTCATAGTTACTCTTTTGCTAGGTTTAAGTTCCTCTCCTCAGCTTTCTTCCAGTCTCTTGGTAAAAATTTTGATACTAATAAAAAACTTAAAACCGATGGAATAAAAACTAAAGAGGTAACAGTCATAGAAAATCTTATAGACTCAAGATCATTATAACTTTCCTTAAAAATATCCATTATCCATCCAGCAAATGTTGGGCCTCCTCCTAAGGCTATCATATTCAAAATAAAGAAAAATAAGGCTGTAGACATTGCTCTCATATGAATTGGAGCTAAGGTTTGTGCTATAGCAAAACTTGGGCCTAGATATATTCCTATTAAGAGTAAAAATAAAGTGGCAAAAACTAGATGCACTTCTATTGAAGGGACCCACCAAGTTAATATTCCGACAGGCAGGCACAAAGCAATTGATATAGCAGGAAGCCATCCATATGCTCTAACGTCCTTTTTCCCCCACTTGTCTGCTAGTCGAGCACCAAAAAATGCACCTGCAGCATAAGTTGTTCCGTTCATAATACCTAAAATTATTACTAGAGTTTGAAAATCAAAACTTGGATCTAAAGTAACTAAATATTTAGTTTGAAATGCGGATTTTGAATATGAAACAAATGAGCCAAATGCTATTCCAAAACACATTGCCCACCAAGCTGGAATTTTCATTAATATTTTTAAAGAGTCTTTAAATGGAGGTTTCTGAATAACCGTATCTTTTTTAAGCTCCATTGCTCCTCTTACTGGCTCTCTAAGAACAAGTTTTACAATAACAGCAAGGCCAATTCCAGTTAAGCCTAAAACAATAAATATCCTTCTCCAATCAACACTTTCAGATGATCCCATCAAAGATGCTGTTACGAAATATGCCGCCATGATACCTAGAGGAATTCCCATTGAATAAACACCAAGCGCGCTAGCTCTCTCTTCTTTTGGAAACAAATCTGAAATTATTGAATGCGAAGGAGGACTTCCTCCTGCTTCTCCAATACCTACGCCCATTCTAGCAAGACCTATTTGAATAAAATTATTAGCTAATCCAGTTAATGCTGTAAAACCACTCCATGTTGCTAGCGCTATAGATAAGATATTTACCCTGTTATATCTATCAGCTAACCATGCTATCGGAATTGCAACAAAAGTATAAAAAACAGCGAAAGCTAGCCCTATCAAAAGACCAAGTTCAGTATTTGTAAGTCCTAAATCTTTTTGAATAAATGGGGCTAGAATGCCCATTATTTGTCGATCAATAAAATTAAAGCCGTAGACAATTGTAAGAAGAACTAATACAAAATTTCTATAATTTTTACTTGTTTCCCCCATGACAACCAATTATATGGGGTGTTTAATAGATTGAGAAATAAATTTTCTAGAACTTGATAATTATTCCAACTCTTAAGTTCCAGAAGTTATCATTTCCTGATGTATTTCTTGGCCTTTCAACATCAAGTGGTGTATAAGAACTTGCAAAACTTAGCGCCCTATTTTCATCAAAATCGTAGTTTATTCCAATAGAATATGTTTTAAGGGATCCATCTGAGCGAACAATTAAATTTTCTCTGCCTGTTTTAAGTAGAGCATCAATTTCTACTGAAGTATCAATATTTATTGAAGCTAATGATATCCAGGGATGAACATTTGATGGAGCATTAAAGGATATAAAAAGTTCAGCTCCTTCATGATCCATTTGTAATTTATCCTTTGACTTATCAATACATCCTGAAGTATTTTTTGGAGTATAAGGCTCATATTCAATAACATCTTTACTACATGTAACGCTAGCTATGGCTCCACCCCTAAGCATAAATAGTCTGAGTCCTAAACCAAAGCGATCGTTGTTAACTAAGGATTTAGAAATAGCTGCGCCCCAAATATCATCTGGTTTGCTATCGTCAATTTTGAAGGGGGGAGTCCAAGATATTTCTGCATTGAAATCTAATGGTAATACAATGTTAGCCCGCAATTTTCCAAAAACTGGAGATTTATTTAAATCCTCATCTTTAAAACCTCCAAATCCAATTTTTTGCTGTTCTCTAGTAAGATGAGGTATTGAACTGAGCTCTGCAGAAATTGAAAAAGTTCCAATGTCATCTCCTGAGCTTGGTGGTGATTGCCCAAGATTAAGACCAGCGCTTGTCATAAATGCCATTCCCCAACCTTCTGGACTATTAATATCAACTTCTTGATTGCTGTGCATTAGACATGTAAAAAATAAAAGTGATGAGATTATTAATTTATTAATCTTTATTTTGAATGGATATAAAAGCACCTTTGAAACTCCTCTAAAAAAGTTTCCCAGCAAAATCTGTAAAGTTTTTGTCACAAAATATGATTTTTATCATTTGAATCTCTAAAATTGCTTATCTCAATATATCATCTAAATAGGTAATATCATTTTCTTTTTTTTCAACTATGGTTGATATAAATTTATATCAATCGGTAAACATCTCAGATTTATGAGGCTCCTGTATTTGGCTTGCCAAAACTAATGCTAATAGAGCAAAACATCCCATAATATTGAAAGCTAAAAAGTAAGTATCTTGAAAACCTATGAGAATGCTTGTTATAAGAATTCCGATTGGTTGAAGCGGAGCAACAATTGGAGATGATATACCTCTGGCTTTCCCAAGATTATGTGAACCAAATGCTCTCAGATAACACGCAGTCATAAGTGGCGTTGCAGCTCCATAACCCAAACCAAATATCAATGCGCTTAAAAAAAAGATAATTGGTTCATTAAAATAAGTAAACCCAAAGATTCCGATTGCTTGAAGAGACATTGCTATCATTGAAGGATATGCTGCCTTCATAAGATCCATAAGATATCCAAATATTAATTTTCCTAAGACTCCTCCGAAAGCAGCTAAGGCATATGCAAAAACATATTGTTTAACCGGAAAACCTAAAAGATTCCATATTTCATCTAACCCCATTTTACTTGCATGAATAGGTAAGAAAGCAATTACACCCATCATGGAAAGAAATTGGAAAGCAAACGCTAAAGAAATTATCCAAAATACTTTTTTAGATAAAAGATCTTTTGAAGTCATTTCTTGTGGTGAGGATTCTTCTTCATTATCTCTTTTAATACCATCTTTAACTTGGTTGACGGTCTTTGGATCATCGATCACAACAAAAAAAATAAGAGGTAAGATGATAAAAAGAACAACAGAAGCAAAGATTACATAAACATTTCTCCAGCCCACTAAGTCAAGAAGAGGATCTACAACCAATGGAAGCACAACTCCTGAAAATGAAATGCCGACTGCTGCAATACCCAACGCTCTTCCAGCGTTTTTATCGAACCAATTTGATATTAATTTAGCTACAGCTAAATTTCCCATCATAATTGATCCCAAGGCAAGAATAGTCAGATAAATCATCACAAGCGACCAATAAGAATTTATGAAACTTAAAGAAAATAGTCCTACAGCATAAAATATGGATCCTATCATCATAAAGTTTTTGACAGAATACTTATCAAGACCGCGGCCTATAAAAATAGCCAAAATTGAAACAGGTATAAAATAAAATGCGGTGATCATGCCAAGCTGACTTTCGGTCATACCAAGTTCTGATATTAGGTAAGGCCAAAAAACAGGAAAGCTATAAAAGAGGAAACCTATAACAGTGAATTCAACAGCAAGACCCGTAAATACCATTCTCCAACCAAAAAACTTCATTTTTTATATTTTTAATTTATTCCCACTCAATAGTCGCAGTTTTACAATCCCGTATGCAGAAAAGGTTTGCGAGGGGCAAATGTGTCTTTAGAACATTTTTACAACATTTGTGGTTTGTTTCTGTGTGTCTCACTATCTTAATATCCTTCTATTATCAGTAGTTTAGTATTTCTGTTGTTGTAAAGTTTACAACGCTAATGCCTCCTAAATCTATCATTCTTAAAGATTTCAGTCTTTTAACCTATTATTTTTATTAAGCTCGTTCTTTAGAGATAAACCTAATATTTTTGCACCATGTTTTGTTAGATGAGTTCCATCATATGAGATGATATTTCCATCAATATAGTTAGAACAAAAAGCTTCACCTCTGCATATAAGATGCTGTGTATTAAAAAATTCAACACTTAAAGATTTAGATATATTACTCAAATCATTATTAACTTTTGAGATTGTTGCATATTTGCTTTTGTCAGAATCATCAAATATTGCAGAAGACCAATCATCTATGTCCACTGTGTTGTACCATTTGGAGCTTGGGGTTCCAAAGTTTTTAGTGCCAAATAATTTAATATTTTTATTTATAGTCTTAATATTCTCTATGGATTTAGACATGTAAATTAGATCTCTTTGTGTCCAACTTGAAATGATCCATACTTCATCAGCCAAAGACATTTGTATTTGCAGATCATTATTAAAAAAAGAACCGTCCTCTCTTTGACAATTTAAGTTAGTGGCCTCCCTGTCCTTTTTATCTCTTACAAATAAGACGCCACATCCTACTGGAATATAATATGAAGAAAATTCCATATCATTATTCAAGCCTGCTTCAAAAACAGCATTAACTAAATCTTCTGAATGACTGTCTCCAATTATTAAAATATCATTTTTATCATTACTTTTAGAGAACTCTAAAAGTCTGATTTGTTTATGCCTTTTGTTTACATAGGCTGAAGGATTAATAAAATTTACTAATATTTTTTGCTTTTCTTTAGGATAATACTCTAAGGCCCCATTATTATTATGTAACCAAAGTCCAGTGACCGAAAAGAAAAGAGTAAAAATTAATGCAAATTTAAAAATAGATCTTCTACTAACTTTCGTTTTTGATCTAAAAGGCATCTCAACAAACTTCCAACTAAACCAAGCTATCACTAATGAGGCAGCGCATAAAATAATAAGATTGAGGTCAGAAGGCTCTCCCAAAACTCTATACTTCGTAAACGCCAATAAGGGTTGATGCCAAAGGTAAGTACTATATGAAATAAGCCCGATCCCAACAATAAATTTCATGCTTAGTAATTTGTGAGCATAAGTTTTTGGAACAGCATATAAAATTAATAACCCTGTTCCAATTGTAGGTATCAAAGTATATAAACTCGGAAAAGGAGTTGTTTCATTAAAAGCGATAATTGAATAACTGATCATTCCAAAACCTAGCAAACTCAATACTTGGTTTATAGTATGAGATTTTAAGTGAGTATTATAATTAAGGTAAAAAGCAGCAAATACACCAACAAGTATTTCCCAACCCCTTGTTGGTAGTAAGAAGAAAGCGCCAGATGGAGAATTGTAAGCACCCCATTCAGCTACTCCTAAACTAATCAGAAAAATTATCGATAATAAAATTAATATCCATTTAATACCCAGCTTCCAAGTGAGCATTAAGAAAATTGGAAAAAGTATGTAGTACTGTTCTTCAACTGCCAAACTCCATGTATGAATTAAAGGTTTTAGTTCAGTAGCTGTTCCGAAGTAACCACCTTCTATCCAAAAAAGAATGTTAGAAGAAAATATTGACACGGCAACCAAACTTTGACCAAAGTCTTTTAAGTCACTAGGCAAAAACCACAGCCAAGCAAAGGGCAAACAGGCAGCCATAACAAAAAATAAGGCTGGTAGAATCCTACGAGCACGACGTTCATAAAAATTAACGATGCTGAAGTTGTCCTCAGCCATCTCAGAAATAATAATGGTTGTAATTAAGTACCCACTTATAACAAAGAAAATGTCAACTCCAACAAACCCTCCGTTGAAAAACTCGAAACCAGCATGAAAGAAAATAACAGGCAATACTGCCAATGCTCTTAAGCCATCAATTTCTGCTCTGTATTTCATATTTAGATTTTAACCTTAAATAAATTATATTATTTCTTATGAAGTGCAGTAATAGCAAAACTTTACAATAATGTTTACAACAAAAGCGAAGGAATGCGTTTTTACAACAACTTTACAACAAGGGAAACAGCTTAGGAATAAGGGTTTGAGCCAATGTAACTATTCCCACTCAATAGTTGCTGGAGGTTTGCTTGAAATATCATATACAACTCTGCTCACCTGCTCTATTTCGTTTACTATCCTGTTAGAGACATGTTCTAAAAACTCATAAGGAAGATGGGCCCATCTTGCAGTCATAAAATCTACCGTTTCAACTGCGCGTAAACCTATAACTTCAGCATATCTTCTTTCATCACCAACAACACCAACCGACTTAACAGGTAATAGTACAGCAAAAGCTTGGCTAACCTTGTCATACAAATCTGCTTTGATTAATTCTTCAATAAAAATATGATCTGCATGTTGTAGTATTTTTGTTTTTTCTTTAGTTATCTCACCTATTATCCTTACTCCAAGTCCTGGTCCTGGAAAAGGATGTCTTTCAAGCATTTCTTTTGGAATGCCGAGCTCAACACCCATTTTTCTGACTTCGTCTTTGAAAAGATCTCTGAGCGGTTCAACCAAATCAAGTTCCATCTCTTCCGGCAGTCCTCCAACATTGTGATGCGATTTGATTACTCTTGCCTCGTTAGACTCACTTCCGGACGATTCTATTACATCTGGATAAATAGTTCCTTGTGCAAGGAATTTAATTTCCTTCAACTTAATAGCTTCAGCATCAAAAATATCAATAAAAGTCCTCCCGATTATCTTTCTTTTTTGCTCTGGATCGTCAATATTTTTAAGATGTCTAAGAAAAATTTCCTCACTCTCAGATTTAATAACGTTTAAGTTCATATTTTCTTTGAAAGTTTGCATTACCTCTTCAACTTCTCCTTTTCTAAGCAATCCATTATTTACAAAAACACAGGTTAATTTTTTTCCAATTGCTTTGTGTAATAAAGCAGCAGTTACAGACGAATCAACTCCCCCAGATAATCCCAGTAAAACTTTTCCATCTTTAACTTTTTCTTTTATTTCTTCTATTCTTTTATTAATTAGATGATCCATTTTCCATGCAGTATCAGCATTGCAAATATCTAATATAAAGTTTTCAATAATATTTTGGCCTTTATCTGTATGAGTAACCTCGGGATGAAATTGCAATGCGTATATAGGCAGAGACTCATGCTCCATAACCGCAATTGGAGCAGTAGATGTAGAGGCTATTAGTTTAAAATTATCTGGTAAGTCTTGGACTTGATCTCCATGACTCATCCACACATTTAGTCTTTTATCAATACCTTTCAGCATGGCTGATTCAACATGAATATTTAATTCTGAGTGTCCAAACTCCTTATTATCAGCTGATATTACTTGTCCTCCCATCTGCTCAGCAAGAGTTTGCATGCCATAACAGATACCCAATATAGGCACTGAGAGATCAAAAATAATCTGAGGAATTCTAGGAGTATATGCTTCTGTTACAGAATTTGGTCCGCCCGAAAGGATAATTCCTTTTGGATTTAAAAGTTTAATTTTACTTTCGTCAATGTCCCAAGGGAGTATTTCTGAGTAAACATTGCTCTCTCTTACTCGTCGCGCAATTAATTGGGTATATTGAGAGCCAAAGTCTAAAACTAAGATTGTATCTATGTTTTTACTATTAACAGATAACTCTTTCATCAATTAATTAACTTCTTTGATAATTTGGAGCCTCTTTGGTTATCATGACATCATGGACATGACTTTCTGTCATTCCAGCATTTGTAATTTCTACAAATTCACTATTTTTGTGCATTTCGGAAATACTTTTACAACCTATATATCCCATACTTTGCCTTAGGCCACCAATTAATTGATTGATTACATTTAAAACTAAGCCTTTATAAGGAACTCTTCCTTCTATACCCTCTGGCACTAGCTTATCAGTATCAATGTCTTCTTGCATATATCTGTTGGCATCCTCTCTCTCTGTCATCGCTCCTAGAGAACCCATGCCACGATAGGTTTTAAAACTTCTTCCCTGAAATAACTCAACTTTACCTGGAGCTTCCTCAGTTCCGGCAAATAAACTCCCCAGCATCACTGAATCTGCTCCAGCAGCAATTGCCTTCGCAATATCACCAGAGAATCTAATACCTCCGTCAGCGATAATAGCCACATCACTTTTTGCAAGCGCTTTTTTTATTTCAAAGATAGCTGTAATCTGAGGAACACCTATTCCAGCAATAATTCTAGTTGTACAAATTGATCCAGGACCCATGCCAACTTTTACTGCATCAGCTCCAGCTTTTTCCAAAGCAATTGCTGCTTCTGCTGTAGCAATATTACCTCCGATGACCTCAACAGTAGGAAATTTTGACTTTATGTCTTTTATCATTTGAATAACATTTTTAGAATGTCCATGCGCACTATCGATAACAAAAACATCAACACCTTCATCAAATAAAGCTTGCGCTCTTATGAGAGAATCGCTATCCGTACCCAAAGCTGCGCCAACTTTTAATCTTCCTGATTCATCTTTTGTTGCATCAGGATTTTGTACAGACTTCTCAATATCTTTCATTGTAACTAATCCAGATAATTTTTCTTTTTCATCTAGAACAAGTACTTTCTCGATTCTATTTTTATGCATAAGTTGCATTACTGCATCTTGAGAAACACCCTCTTTTACAGTTACTAATTTTTCAAAGGGAGTCATGATCGAGGAAACATTCGAATCCATATTATCGGCATATCTAAAATCTCTGCTGGTGACAATACCTTTTAATTCTCCATCATCAACGACCGGCATTCCGGAAATGCTTAGTTCTGCGGTAAGTTGCTTTAATTCTCTGATAGATTTAGATGAGCTAATCGTTACAGGATCTCTAACAATCCCACTCTCATATTTCTTTACGGCTCTAACCAAATTTGCCTGATCTTTAATTGAATTATTTTTATGAATAATTCCTATTCCTCCAGCCTCAGCGAGAGCAATAGCCATACTTGACTCAGTAACTGTATCCATAGCCGCAGAAATCAAAGGTAACTTTAGATTTATATTACGTGTTAATTTTGACTCAGTAATTGCATCGCTTGGAAGAAAGTCACTATATTTTGGTAAAAGTAGAACGTCATCGAATGTTAACGCTTTTTGTTTTAATTTTTCCATGACAGATTATAACTAAAGCAAAATAGAAAAAAAAGGCCGAAAATTAATTGATTATTTTTTGTACGATTAAATGTGTGGTTTAATTTTTTTAATTAAATCCTTTAATTCTGGCTTATTAGCTTCAATTTCTGAGAGCGATAAACCATCTAATTCATGAGGAAAAACCAACCATTGATCTGTTTCATGAAGATAATAATCAGGTTTGAAATTTGATTCGTTTTTTGATGGCTTATAGTAAGGCGTAGCAACCTTAATTTCTGGTGTGTTTTTTTTGCATGCAGCTTTAAGATCAGAAATTATTTGTGCTATTGAATTTCCAGTATCGTGCACATCATCAACAATAAGTAACCTGTCTTCCGATTCAAGTTGCCTTATTACATAATTAAGTCCATAAACTTGAACATTATCTTTATGGCTATCTATGCCTGTATAGTATGAAGTTCTGATTGCGACATGATCTGATTTAATTCCAAGCACATTTAGAAATTCTTGAACGGCTATTCCAATTGGAGCTCCTCCTCTCCATACACCAACAATATAATTTGGTTTAAAACCACTTTCATAGACATTCCAAGCAAGTTGAAACGAATCTTTGAGTAAGTCATCTGACTTAATAAACAGCTTTTCCATATTAAGTAATTAACTAATATTAGATCTCCAATGTTGTGAGATTTATATCAAAAATCATAACTAATTCTTGTCATAATCTGTCTCGGAGGAATTAGCTCTAATCCAGTTGCTGCAACACCGAAAACATCTGTCATGCTTGAGTTTATTCCGTCTTCATCTGTTGCATTTAAAAGCATAAAATCAATACTCATATTATTTTGAAATTCAACTCCAATAGTAAGATTAACAATATCGTAACCTGGTATTGAGTCAACAGCAGGATTGTTAGATACCCTTTGTTCAAACTTGCCACGTTTAACGTATTGAAGAATTGCTGTCATATAGTTGCCTGAGGCTAAATCAGTCTCGTAAACTAGGCTGGCATCTGCTGTAAATTCTGGCGTTTTAGCTAACTTATTTCCTTTAACATTTTCTCTGAGTCCATACCTAAGATCTTCTTCTCCAAAAAAATATTGATATGCATCAACATTGTCTAAGACATCATAATCTGCAGTCACTTCAGAATTTAAGAATGCAAGATTCATATCAAATGTTAAGTTATCAGAAATTAGTCCTGTGAACTCAATTTCAACTCCAGACATCTCAGATTCAGGTATATTTGCAACACCGCCCCTGTATGGATCTGGATCAGTAGCCTGAAATTGTAGATTTTCATAATCGTACATAAAAGCTGCAATATTTGCTCTAGCTTGACCATCAAACAAATCTGTTTTTACACCAAATTCAGTTGAGTCTACCGTTTCAGCTTCAAAAGTAGGAAATACCATTGGCGGAGCGT
The DNA here is from genome assembly GCA_902626385.1 of uncultured SAR86 cluster bacterium. Lineage (GTDB taxonomy): Bacteria > Pseudomonadota > Gammaproteobacteria > Magnimaribacterales > D2472 > SAR86A. The sequence continues at coordinate 156,873 of CACOEZ010000002.1, read as the reverse complement.
TATCATCAGCAAAGCCAAAAGTTAAATTACTTCCACCAGGCTTAAAGCCCTTTGAAAAAGTTAAATACACCATTGTAGCTTCAGCTACGTCATACTCTCCGGTAATTCTGCTTGTTATCTCATCAGATGTTCCCTCTTCCTGAAAGCTCTCAACATTGAAAAAATTAGTCACATCTGTAGTAAATGTATCCTCAGAGTATCTTAGCCCTGAAACAAGTCTAAAAGTATCTGTAAAGCTATATGTTGTTTGGCCATATACAGAATATGATTCTCTACTTGGATATGAATCAGTAACAAAATCCCAATCAGCTGTGGCATCAAACACAGCAAACCTTCCTGGAATACCAGGATCATGAGTATAACAATAGGCTTGATTAGCAAAACTTTCACTGCATTCATACTTTAATTGTCCAGTTAAATCATTGTCTCTGTAACCTCTTATATGATTTTCAATTTCATGCTCCATGTAAAAAGCTCCAACGGTCCAATCGAGCTTTCCGTCCATCGCAGCTTCATTAGAAATTAAGTTAATTTCAAGGGTTTTAGTATCAACTTTTGAAGTTTCAGGATTGAATTCTGCTCTTTGATATGTTGCGCCAGCACCCAAACCAGGTATTGAGAGAACTGAGTCTCCAAAGTTATGTCTGTCGTTATCCCTGACTACTAAAATATCGTCTTCTTGTGTGCTAGCTAATATTTTTAAGTTTGCATAACCTAAATCATTTTCATATATAAGAGCAAAAACTGAAGAGGTTAATTCTTGTTTAGATATGGTATCTTGCGATAATTTTCTCATGCCAGATGATTGATCATCAATACCTCTTATTGCTGCTCCATTTCTATCAACATCAAAATATTGTCCAAAAATTCTCATGCTTGATGTATCAGATAATTCAATCATCCAATCTGATCTGATGCTAATATTTGAAGCATCATCTAAATCTTGACCAGTAAATATATTTTCTGAAAAGCCATCACGTTCAGTCGAGGCAAAAGAAAATTTAGTACTAACCTTATTAGAGATTGGTAAATTTGAGGTAGTCCTAATTTTTCTAAGACCAAAATCTCCAATTGTTAAGTCAGCTTTAGTAAATCTTTCATCAGATGTAGGCACATTGCTAATTACATTTATTGCACCACCAGTAGAGTTTTGTCCAAATAAGGTTCCCTGAGGTCCTCTTAAAATTTCTATTCTTTGAACATCTATAAAATCTGTTTGTAATGAAAAAGGGGAAGCAATAAAAATACCATCCATATGATAAGCAACAGATGGGGCTGCAATAGCATTCTGATTTGTTTCGTTACCCACACCTCTGATGGATATAACAGTTTTATATCCTTCATTTTTAGCAACAGTTACGCCTGGAACAATGCTACTCAAATCAACGAACGAATTTATATTCTTATTTTCAATTTCTGAGCTTGTAATTGCGGTAACTGCTTGTGATACAGACTGCAAACTTTCGTTTCTTTTTTCAGCTGTAACAATAACTTCCTCAAAAACAGGCTCGTCTTCCTGAGAAATGATATTTGGTGTTAATAAAATAGAAAAAGAAAATGCTATAGCAGTCTTCGAAAAAAAAGAAAATTTCATAGGTTAAACCTCTAAATTATAAAAAATAGTTAATGATGTTAGATGCAACTATTATGCCAAAAAAAAAGTAAAAAGTATGGATATATGAAATTAATGCCAATAAATTTAAAAAAATTTGCTAATCACGCATAAATATTTACATATGGAATATACTTAGTGAAATGAAAGACTATCTGAACCAATTGTTTGAACTTGAAGCAAATAATACAAACATAAAAAAAGAAATATTAGGCGGTTTTACAACGTTTATAACAATGGCATACATCATTTTTGTTAATCCACAAATGATGTCAGCCACAGGCATGGATCTTGGTGCAATATTTGTAGGAACTTGTCTTGCCGCTGCATTAGCTTCTTTTTTGATGGGTTTTTTTGCTAATTGGCCAATTGGACTTGCTCCAGGTATGGGATTAAATGCATTCTTTACCTTCACGGTAGTCGGTGAGATGGGATATTCATGGGAGGTTGCTCTTGGAGCGGTATTTTTAGCAGGTATTTTATTTTTCATAATGAGCATTACGAAACTTCGGGGTTGGATGATCTCAAGTATTCCTCTAAACCTTAGAATAGCTATGGGTGCTGGAGTAGGATTATTTATAGGCCTTATCGGTTTGAAAAATGGTGGAATCATTATAAATAATGATGCAACTTTATTGTCTTTGGGAGATTTTACAAATATTGAAACCTTATTATCTGTTGCTGGATTTTTAATAATATCTGCACTTTCGGTAAGAAAAATTCCTGGCGCAATAATTATTGGTATCCTTTCAGTAACTTTAATTGCTGTTACATTAGGTTTAATAGAGTATAACGGGATAATATCTATGCCGCCTGATATTAGCCCTACTTTAATGAAATTGGACGTTGTTGGAGCTCTTAATCTTGGTATGCTAACAGTTATCATGTCTTTTCTTTTTGTAAATTTATTTGATACAACTGGCACATTAGTTGGAGTGGCAACTAGAGCAAGTCTTATTAATAATGATGGTGAAGCGATAGGTCTTAATAAGGCTTTGAAAGCTGATAGTGGAGCAAGTATATTAGGTACTTTTTTTGGATGCTCACCGGTCACAAGTTACGTAGAAAGTTCTGCTGGTGTCGAAGCAGGAGGAAGAACAGGATTAACAGCAGTTATCGTAGGTATTCTATTTATTTTTGCAATGTTCTTATCGCCCCTTGCAACAGTAATTCCAGCATACGCAACAGCAGGAGCATTGATATATGTTGCTATTTTAATGCTTGGTGGGATGGAAAAGCTAGACTGGTCAAATGTAATTGAGCTTTTACCAGCACTAGTAATAATTGTAATGATTCCATTAACGTTCTCAATTGCTGATGGTATTGCTTTAGGTTTTTTGACTTACGTATCTTTAAAGATTTCTAATGGAGAAATAAAAACTATTTCATATGGTGCTTGGTTTTTAACTTTAATATTCATATCAAAATTTATTTTCTTATAAAATTAATCCAAGAACATAAATTATTGTTAACCCAGCATTAAGAACTATCAAAGTTGCCTCTTTCCATAACAATCCAACTATGACCCAAAGTGAGTTTGCAATTATAAAAGCCCAATGATGATATTCAAGAGCTGGAACAAAACTTGCCAGTATTGCAGCCAAAATTAATATTGTAGTTGCCATCCATGCTAAAAACTGAAAAGGTTTTTCATTTTGATTCATTTTATTTATATTTTCTTAATTGGCTGCTTTGAAAATATCGTCAGTTTTTGAGGCACATATGAAGTCATTTTTATGAAGGCCTTTTATTTTGTGCGACCACCAAGAAACTGTTACATTACCCCACTCTAATACGATCTCAGGATGATGATCCTCTTCTTCAGCCAATCTGGCAATATTGTTAGTAAAATCTACCGAATCTTGATAGCTGGAGAAAGCAAAAGAACATACTAATCTTTTTAATCCATCTTCTTCATGAACAATCCATGAAGGTATCTGTGGCATTAGTTCATTTATTTCTCTGTCTGATAAAACGGGAACGCCTTCTCTACATGCTTCGCAGCTTTTTTTTGATAAATTTTCTGGCACTTTTATACACCTCCTTTTGCCAATTTTGAAGGATCTAATAATTTTTTAAGTTTTGCTTCACTAATTTTTGTAATTTCGGCAGCAACTTCTAGTATCGGTCTATTTTCCTTGTATGCTTTTTTTGCTATTAAAGCCGCTTTATCGTATCCGATTATAGGATTTAGAGCTGTTACCAATATTGGATTTTTAGAAAGAGAAATTTCTAAATTTTTGTGATTTACTTTAAAGCTCTTAATAGCATTCTTTGATAATGCCTTCATTGCTCCTGACAAAAGATTGATACTTTTGAGTAAGTTATAAGCAATCACCGGCAACATAACATTCAATTGAAAACTTCCGGATTGCGCTGCAACAGTAATTGAAACATCATTTCCAATTACATCTGCTGATGCCATTGCTACTGCTTCAGGAATTACTGGGTTTACTTTGCCTGGCATAATGCTGCTACCAGGCTGAAGCGCTTTAAGTTCAATCTCAGACAATCCATTCAATGGACCGCTATTCATCCATCTCAAATCGTTTGATATCTTCATTAAGATTATTGCAAGGTTTTTAAGCTCACCTGATAATTGAACAGAGCAATCCTGGGCACTTAATTCATGATAGAAATTTTTACTGGCTGTAAACCTAGTTTTTTTATCATATATATTTGTCATTTCCTGAGCAAAATATTTTGCGAAATTTTTATGCGCATTTATTCCACTGCCAACAGCCGTTCCTCCTTGAGGGAGTATTAGTAATTTTTCACTCAGAATATTGATCATTTCCTTAGAGGATTCTAACTGACTAGACCATGCTAAAAGCTCCTCTGAAAAATCAATTGGCATTGCATCCATTAAGTGTGTTCTTCCTGTTTTTATAGTTCCTTTGATTGATTGAGATTTTCTCTCAATTGCTTTAATTAATTCATTAAGAGCAGGTAACATTTTTTTTGTTAGGTCCATGTGAGCGCTAATCTTTATAGCAGTTGGAATTACATCATTACTGCTTTGGCTCATATTTACATCATCATTTGGTTTTATCTGAGTTTTTGCAAATTTTGTTGCAAGAGAGGCTATTACTTCGTTTGCGTTCATATTTGAGCTTGTTCCAGATCCAGTTTGAAAAACATCTATAGGAAATTGATGATGATGTTTTTCTTTCCATACTTCTTTAGCTGCCCTTGAAATAGCTTTTGATTTTTTTGCGGATATTAATTTGAGTTTTAAATTTGCCTTGGCTGCAGCATCTTTTATAAGTCCTAAAGATGAGACGAATGATTTAGTAAAAGGAAAATCCATTTTTATCCCGCTTATTGGAAAATTATTTATGGCACGCTGAGTTTGTGCTCCCCAAAGCGCTTTTGAAGGAACTTTAACTTCGCCTAGACTATCTTTTTCTGTTCTAAATTTCATATTTTTCCTTTTTCTTGATAAGCTATTTTAACATTAATGAGCAAAGGAGAATAAAAACTATGTCAAATGTTGCACCCATTAAAATAGACACAACAGATGGTAGACTTCCTATAAAGGATAAGGGGTTAGTATTTCAAGAGTTTGCCTCGCCAGCAGAAGAAAGAAGAAACCAGCTTGAAAAGCTAGCTGCTGGCTTTAGACTTTTTGATTATTTTGGTTTCAATGAGGGCGTAGCTGGCCATATTACGTATAGAGACCCTGAATTTAGTGATCACTTTTGGGTAAATCCGCTAGGAGTTCATTTTTCACAAATATCTGTTTCTGATCTCTTGCTTGTAAACCACGACGGTAAAGTGGTTCAAGGTGACCGAGATGTCAACGTAGCTGCATTTGCAATTCATTCAAGACTTCATAAAGCAAGACCTGATGTCAATGCTGCAGCTCATTCACATTCAATTTATGGAAGAACATTCTCAACACTTGGAAAACTTTTAGATCCAATCGCTCAAGACTCATGTGCATTTTATGAAAATCAAGCTATCTACAAAGACTTTTCAGGAGTGGTTGAGGAAGTTAACGAAGGTGATGAAATAGCAAAAGCTCTTGGTGAAAAAAAAGTCATAATTCTCCAAAATCACGGCATATTAACTACAGGGCCCTCAGTAGACATTGCTTTATGGTTTTATATGTCCATGGAGAGATGTTGCCAAGCTCAATTGATGGCTGAGGCAGCTGGAAAACCAGTTGTAATTCCTCACGAAACTGCAATTAAAACAAGGGAATTTATTGCAAATGATATTGCAGCTTGGGCAAGCTATCAGCCTGCTTTCGACAAAATTATCAAGATGCAACCAGATCTTTTGGACTAGCTTGCAGGGACAATAACAGCCTTAGTTTCAAGACACTCTTCTATTCCGTGCTTTCCATGCTCTCTTCCATTTCCTGAAGCTTTATAGCCTCCAAATGGTGCTGCATTACCTCTTGCACCCCCGTTAATGGTTATCTGTCCTGCTCTGATTTGATTACCAACTTCAATGGCATGCGATAATTCTCCTTGCACATATCCAGCTAGACCATACTCAGTATCATTAGCTATCTGAATTGCTTCTTCTTCAGTTTCATATTTCATAACACATAATACTGGTCCAAATATTTCTTCTTTTGCAATAGTCATATCATTAGTAACATCTGCAAAAACTGTTGGCTTAACATAATAACCCTTGTCATAACCCTCAGGTTTTTCAACGCCTCCTGCAACCAACCTAGCACCCTCCTCAATACCAATCTCAATCATTTTTATCACTTTTTCATACTGAGTTTTATTTGATATTGGTCCTAGCCTAGATTCTCCGTAAGGATCACCAACAGTTGTTGTTTCTGCTGTAGCAGCAGCAACTTCAACGGCCTTATCATAATTATTTGCTGATACCAACATTCTTGTCGGTGCATTACATGATTGGCCAGAATTTAGGAAACAATGTCCAGCACCACCTTTAACTGATTTTTCAAGATCAGCAACATCATCTAAAATAATATTAGCTGATTTCCCACCTAATTCTTGCTGAACTCTTTTTACAGTGACTGCAGATGCTTGAGCAACAGCTATACCAGCCCGTGTTGATCCAGTAAATGACATCATATCAATTTTTTCATGCTCTGATAGGGCTGCACCAACTATTGGCCCATAACCATTTACTAAATTAAAAACTCCTTTGGGCACGCCCGCTTCATGCATCACCTCTGCAAGTAACATGGAGCAGTATGGAGATATTTCGCTTGGTTTTAAGACCATGGTACAGCCTGCAGCAATTGCTGCAGAAACTTTTGTGGTGATCTGATTCATTGGCCAATTCCATGGAGTAATCATCCCAATAACTCCGATTGGTTCCTTGCGAAGAGAATATCCATCTTCTTCCTTTTCAAACTCATAAGACTGAAGAGCCTCTAATGTTTCTTTAAAATTTATTAATCCTGTGTTAGCCTGAGCTCTTTCAGACAACCAGACTGGAGCACCCATTTCTTTAGTAATAACTTCTACAAAATCTTTGTATCTATTTTCATATTCTTTGATAATGTTTTGTAATAGCTCAACTCTCTCTTGCTGGGTTGTTTTTGAAAATGTCTTAAATGCTTCGCTTGCAGCATTTGCTGCCATATCAATATCTTCTTTTGTTCCTGCTGTTATCTGTCCAATAACTTCTTCATTTGCAGGATTTATAACATCTATAAGTTCATTAGAGTTTGATTGAACCCATTCACCATCAATATAAAAATTTAAATCATTGCTCATACTTTACTCCATCAATTAAGATATAAAATTATAACTAAATACTTATAAATGAACTAGAAAGTTTTAATTAGAAGAGACCCTTTATTTCTTTATTCTCATCTAATCCGATTGCTTCAGCTGCAGGTATCCTGGGAAGTCCAGGCATTGTCATTATCTCACCGCAGACAACAACGATAAATTCTGCACCAGCTGCAAGTCTTACTTCTCTAATTGGCACTTCATGACCCTTTGGTGCGCCCATTAGTAAAGGATCTGTAGAGAAACTATATTGGGTTTTAGCCATACAAATTGGATATTCACCAAAGCCGTCTTTTTCTAATTTTGCAAATTGATTTCTAACTTTTTTATCTGCAATTATTCCAGATGCACCATATATACTCTTTGAAATTTGCTCAGTTTTGTCCCATAAGGACATTTCATTAGAATATAATGTTTTAAACTCAGATATGTTTGAATCAGCAATTTTTGAAACCTCTTCAGCCAAATCTTTTGCGCCATCTCCACCATGTTCCCAGTGTGAGGAAATTTTACATTGAACACCGATATTTCTACAAAATCCAACTATTTGCTCATGTTCCTCCTTGGTATCAGTTACATAATCATTTATTGCCACAATGACAGGTACTCCAAATTTTGATATGTTCTCAACATGCTTACCAAGATTTTCACATCCTTTTATTAAAGCCTGAATATTTTCTGTATCTAGTTCATTTTTCTTCATCCCTCCATGCATCTTAAGTGCTTTTGTTGTTGCAACCAAAACAACAACATCAGGCTTTAGCCCAGATTTTCTACATTTAATATTAAAGAATTTCTCAGCGCCAAGATCAGCACCAAAACCAGCCTCAGTTACTACATAGTCAGCTAATTTTAACGCGGTTTTTGTTGAGATTACTGAGTTACACCCATGAGCAATATTTGCAAAAGGACCTCCATGCATAAATGCTGGATTATTTTCTAACGTTTGAACTAAATTTGGTTTAAATGCATCTTTTAATAGAGCTGTAATTGCACCATCCGCTTTAAGTTCTTTCGCTCTTACAGGTTCGTTATTTCTTGTATAACCAATAACTATATTTCCGATTCTTTTTTGGAGGTCGTCAATATCTGATGCCAAACAAAATACAGCCATAATCTCAGAGGCTACTGTTATATCAAATCCACTTTGTCTTGGAATGCCATTTCCAGTTCCGCCGAGACCGCATGTTATATCTCTTAAAGACCTATCATTCATATCGACAACTCGTTTCCAAGTTATCCGTCTTGGATCTATATTTAATTCGTTTTCCCAATGAATATGGTTATCTATAAGTGCGGACAACAAATTATGAGCTGCTCCTATAGCATGAAAATCTCCGGTAAAATGGAGGTTAATGTCAGTCATTGGAATAACTTGCGCATATCCACCGCCAGCTGCGCCGCCCTTCATACCAAAACATGGACCAAGACTGGGCTCCCTCAGACATATCATTGCTTTCTTACCATTATGACAAAGACCATCAACTAACCCTACACTTGTTGTTGTTTTACCTTCACCAGCAGGCGTTGGAGAAATTGCAGTCACCAATATCAGCTTTCCATCCTCTTTATTTGAAACTCTGTTAATTAAATCTGATGAAAGCTTTGCCTTGTCATCACCAAATTTTATTAAATCTCCTATATCAATATCTAATAATCTAGCTATATCATCTATTGATTTTTTGGAAGCAGAATTTGCAATCTCTAAGTCACTCAAATACTTACTCATGTCTATAATTATTCCCCTAAAATTGAAACTTTAGTATACATAAGTGGAATATTCTTAACTAGAAAAATTTAAGTATTTTTAACACGATTAAATGCTTCAATTGCTCTCAGTCTTGATTGCTTGAGATCTAAAATCTGCGAGGGATAATTACAAATTTTTCTTGTGCTTTCACTTGGATCATGAATTTCACTTTTATCAACATCAGATAATTCGATTATATGCTTTTTAATGAATAAGCCATTTGAATCAAAATTTTTAGATTGTGTTAAAGGATTAAAGATCCTAAAGTACGGAGCAGCATCTGTTCCGGTGGAGCTACTCCACTGCCACCCACCATTATTTGAGGAAAAATCTCCATCGATTAAGTTTTCCATAAAAAAGGCTTCACCTAGCCTCCAGTCATGAAGCATGTTTTTTGTAAAAAACATTGCAACAACCATTCTTAATCTATTATGCATCCAGCCCTCAGATTCCAATTGTTTCATTGCTGAATCAATAATAGGGAACCCGGTTTTGCCATTCTTCCATGCTTGAAATTCTTTTTCGTCATAACGCCAGCTAATATTGTTTGTATATTCTTGGAAAGGTTTATTTTTGCTAACTCTTGGAAAAGAAAACATTATATTTTTATAAAATTCACGCCAAATAATCTCATCAATCCATTTTACGACTCCTTTTTCTCCTGAATCTAATTGAAAATTATTAATTTTTAAAGCCTCCAAAATGCACCTTTTTGGAGAAATAATCCCTGATGCTAAATATGCTGAAAGTCTACTAGTTCCATCAATAATAGGATCATTTCTGTCTTGAGCATATTTAAAAATTTCCTTATCCAAGTATGTATTTAATCTCAAAAGTGCTTCGCTCTCACCAGCTGGCCAAAGGCTCATATCTACATTATGTGATTTTTTGAAGTTAAAATTAAATTCAGAGAAATTAGAGTTTAAGCTGGGTGGTTTTTTTTGAGTATAAGCGAACTCGATATCAAGCAGGTCTAAATTAAAGTTTTCAATCCATCTTCTTTTAAAAGGTGTAAATACAGAATAAGGCCTTCCATCACCAGTAAGAATGGTTCCAGGAGCAAATACTACTTTTTCGTCAAATGTATGAACATTGATTCTATTAGCTTTTAAATGTTCCTCAACTCTTTTATCTCTTTGCTCCTCGTCTGCCCCAAACTGATTATTAAGGTAAACATTATTTATAGAATGATTTTCAACATATTCGAGCAAAATTTTTGGATTATCATGAAATCCCTCTGAATCAAATATTATGAGTGGAATATTGAGTTCATCTAAGGATTCCTGTAAAAGTTTAAGGTTGTTAATAATAAACTCTGTTTTGCAATTAGCTTCACTATGCTCTTCATTTTGCATCGCTGAATAAATATAAACAGCATGAACTTCATCCGATAATTTACACGCTTCTCGAAGAGCAGGATTGTCGTCAATACGAAGATCGGCTCTAAACCAAACTAAGCTCTTCATTTTTTAGTCCTTTATCTTTTTATTAGAAAAAATTACATCAACTTGGAAATTGTCTTTCATATTCATTATTTCGGCTGAACCTCCTGCCGCTTCGACAATTGCAGCTCCAGCAACTATATCCCATAAGAAAATTCCATTTTCTTTGTACATTTCTGCCCTTCCAGATGCAATATAACAGGATGCTATTGCAGCAGATCCGATCATGCGAGTTTTTTTCCATGTTTGCATATCCGATATCAGCTTATCCAGTGCAATATCAGAATAGTCAGTCTTAAATGGCAAGCCTGTAACTAATATTCCCTTATTCTTTTGATCTACATTAGAGACGCTTATTGGAACATCGTTTAACGTTGCACTGTTATTTGAATTATCACCAACATAAATTTCATTATTATTAAAATCATATATGACACCAAAAACAGGCTTGAGCGATACAACCATGCCAATAGAAATACAACATATTGGAATATTTCTGTTGTAATTCGCTGTCCCGTCAAGAGGATCTATAACCCAGAATGTATCTCCCAAATTATTTGATGTCTTGCCACTTTCCTCAGCAAGAACCTCATAAGAAGAACCTTTTTTAATAATTTTTTTGATCAAATTCTCTGAAGATACGTCTGCTTTAAGCTTAGTATCTCTGGGATCACTTGATGAGGTTATATTTAGATCAGCTTTATTTTCAACTAAAAGCTTCCCAGCAGCATATGCAGCTTTTTTTGCTAAATCAATTTCAATTGAAAAATTTTTACCCAAAATTTAACCTTCGTAAGTGATTTTATAGATTACATTATGCTTATCATCAGAGACTAACATCGAGCCATCGCTCATAACAAAAGGTGAAACAGGTCTTCCCCAAGCATTTTCATTAGATAGCCAGCCAGTTATAAAATCTTCTTGGTATAAATATTCTCCATTCTCATCGAGTTTAACAAAGACCACTTTGTAACCAGATTTACCATTATATTTATTCCATGATCCATGCAGTGCTACAAAAACACTATTTTTATATTTTCTTGGAAATTTGTCGTTATCATAAAAAGTGATGCCAAGAGGAGCAACATGTGGACCAAGTTCTGCAATAGGATCAACGAATTCTTTATCAACTCCTGGGATAAGATGTCCAAATTCTGGATCAATAACGTCGATTGCATGTTTATATGGATAACCATAAAAACTTCCTTCTTCATTGACAACATTCAGCTCACATGAAGGAGTGTCATCCCCAAGCCAATCTCTTCCATTATCAGAAAAATACATTTTTTTAGTTACAGGATGCCAATCAAAACCTACGCTATTTCTGACACCGTCAGCAATAGTAATTAATTCTCCATCAACAAATTTATGAATGGCTGCAAATCTAGGATCTTTGGTCTGAGGCTCGATACAAATATTACAAGGAACTCCAACAGGAATATATAAATTTCCATCAGGTCCAAAATCTATATATTTAAATCCATGCCAGGTGTCGGAAGGTAGATTATTCATATAAATCGCTTTTACTGGTTTAGATTTATTATTTGATCCTAGCCATTTATCAATATCCTTGATAATCCATATCGTATCAATTTCTGCAAAATATAAATCGCCTCTAAAAAAAGATACTCCAGTAGGATTTTGAAGTCCTTCTGCTAAAACGAATTTATCCTCAAATTTACCATCTTCATTGCTGTCAACAAGTGCAATAATTTTATCTCCTTTTTTTGATCCAACCACAATATGGCCGTCCATAGTTTCAGTAATTTGTCGTGGGGTATCAAGTTCATCTGCAAAAATAGATATTTTAAAACCCTCTGGCACATTTAATTTATCTATATAAGTTTCAGCATTTGTAAAAAATGAAAAAAAGTATATTAAATATATAATTGATATATTCTTATTATCGATAAAGCATGTATTAAATTTAATCATAATAGTTATAAAATATAGAAATGGAATTAACAATAATACTAGATTACATAATTATAAGCATAATTGCATCAATGGCTATTAATTCAGTTTTACGAAATTATGCAAAAAAATATAATGTTCTTGTTGATCTTCCAGACAGAAGTCGAAAATTTCATAAAAGACCTACTCCATTAACTGGCGGCATAGGAATTCTAATTGCTCTATTGATAACTGGAAAATTGTATATTGACTTAAATAATTTAAATGGATATGTTCCGGATTTTACATTTCAATTAATGCTAATTTCAGTCCCCCTACTTGTGCTTTTTTTAATTGATGATTTAAAAGGATTAAGTGCAAAAATTAGAATATTCATGCAATCCTTTTTAACAATTTATATGATATTGAGCACAAATGTTTATATTGAATCCTTAGGTGATTTGTTTGGATTTGGTGAAATTAAGCTAGGCATTTTTAGCATTCCTATAACTGTTTTTTGCGTTGTTGGAATTATGAATGCATTTAATATGATGGATGGTATAAATGGATTATGCGCTGGATGTGCCATGCTTGCATTACTTTTAATAGGATTTTTCTCTGGTCTAATATATGACTCTATGCTAGTTCTAATTATTGGTTCAATGCTGGGTTTCCTTTTATTCAATATAGGGCTTTTCGGTAAAAAAAGAGGAGTGTTTTTAGGTGATAGCGGCTCCAACTTAATTGGTTTTTGGGTTGCCTGGTCTGCAATATATGCTTCCCAAAATGAAATATATGATGTTGAACCGATTACTATGCTTTGGTTTGTTGCAATACCCTTTTTAGACTGTATTATTTTGATATTTTCAAGAGTTAAGAAAGGTATCAGCTGGACTTCAGCAGGAAGAGATCACATTCATCATAAATTAATGAAAAGTTTTTCTCCTGAGGGCACATTATTAATTATTCTTTTGATAACTCTTTTTTCTGGGATGTTAGGTATATTCATTGAAAATTTCTCTTCACCTTCAGTTTCTTTGATACTATTTCTAACATATGGTGCTATATATTATGTTTTTGCAAGTTACTATGAAATAAACAATGATATGAATAAAAAATAACATGTTCAATTTTTTTAAGAAAAATAGTCCCAATCAAGAATCAAATGAAGCAAATTTTGAGATTGAATTGACCGCTGCTGTATTAGCATATGAGATAGCTAGAATAGACGGTGAAATAAGTAATGATGAATTAGCTATTCTCATGGAAGAGATAAAACTCATTTCAAAAAAAGTCAATAAAGATGAATTTGAAATACTAAAAATTATTGAGATATACTCAAAAGACAGTGTTTCTTTCTATGAATTTGTTGAAGATATTAATGAACACTATTCAAAAAATGAAAAATTATCATTGTTAAATTTTATGTGGAAAATTGCATATGCGGATGGAGTTTTAGAAGTAGATGAGGAAAGATTGATAAGAAGACTAGCTGTGATGATAAATATAAAAGATATTGATGTTTTAAAACTAAAGGATATTTCTAAAAATTAATATTCTATATAGCTTGCGTTTTCAATAAGGAATTTTTCTGAATCTTCTCTTAAACATTCTATTGGATAATCTTTAATGTATTCATCATATAAATCATCGCCAACAAATGTAAACATTTGAAGTAGAACAACACATTTTTCAAGATTATTTAATCTGTTATCGTTCACCAATTTTTTTGTTAGTGATTCAAAAGATATTGAATCACTAATCATCTTTAAATTATTTTTCTTGTCAAGAATCATATAGTTTGATTGTTGATCACTTATTTTGTATGGATCCCAACTAATTGAATTTGTAGAATCTCCAGGCACACCATTTTTTGCAAAATTTGTCCAAAATCTCATCATGTTTTTTGAAGTAAATCTCTTTGAAAAACTAGGTGGATAAATTAAATCTGACAATGGGTAGCCTCCTACTAAATCTGTGTTTCCAGCTAGTAAAGGAATTTCAGTGGCGTGAGCAGCTCCTATCAGCTTTTGAAAATCTGCAACAACTAATCTCCTATGGTCATCCCAATCATATCTGTAAGCATACAAATTATTATTTCCAGCTTTGGCAAGAGACATTAAAGGATAATCTACACCTCTAATTTTCCATGCTGAACTTCTATAAAAATTGAAAGCCTCAAACGAGTCCTCGTTTGAAAGTTTTACTTTTGGGATTCTTAAAACAGAACCAATCAAAGAATAATCCAAATCAACGAAGTAAGTTGCAGTTGCAAGCCATAATTTAACCTCATCTCGATTGTACCCTGCTATTGTTGGGACTAAATTAACATATTTTGAATTTGATAGAGATTCCCTTAATCCGATTTTAGGTATCACAATTCCATCAGCTGTTAGCAAAGGAATTTCTTCATATGGCTCCCTGTTTGCATACTCTTGAAAAAATTGTTCAGTTGATAAGGTTAAAAGCATTTCTCTTATTTTTATTTCATTTCCAAAATCTGAGGTATTTGAATGAAACTTTTTAATCAGGCTGCTTACAACTTGATTAGAAGAAAAATTAGATGTTGGTGATTTTTTTGATTGAGAAAAAGCATCTTCACTGGAGATAGAAGTGGTATAACCTGACATCGATATAGCTTTATGAAAGAGGCCTTTAGCTTTTTTTGATACAAGAAGTGATAAAACATTGTGTCCACCAGCTGATTCACCAAAAATTGTTACGTTCTCAGGATCTCCTCCAAATTCTGAAATGTTATTTTTTACCCATTTCAAAGCCATAACAATATCCAATGTGCCGAAGTTAGATGTTTTATCAATACCTTCTTGAAGGTCCTGGATTGAAGGATGCGTGAACCAACCAAAAGGTCCTAATCTATAATTAATCCTAACTACAATTACATCATGTTTTTTGACCATTTTAGAAAAGTCATATAGGTCTTTTAAGCCTGAAGTGTTGCC
Source organism: uncultured SAR86 cluster bacterium (assembly GCA_902626385.1). GTDB lineage: Bacteria > Pseudomonadota > Gammaproteobacteria > Magnimaribacterales > D2472 > SAR86A. The sequence goes on along the minus strand of CACOEZ010000002.1, from coordinate 141,484 downwards.
TCCTCCATGAATCCAAAACATAACTGGAATTTTTTTACTCGTATCATTTTTTTTTGGAGTAAAAACATCAAGATATAAACAATCCTCAGAACCTACAAAAAAACTTTCACCATTAACTCCGCCTAGATTTGATGGCCTTTGAACACAAAAATTATTATCTTTTGGTATTATTAAATCTTTTGAAAAATATTCTCTTGGCGCCTTCCACCTAAGCTCACCAAGGGGAGGTTTTGCATATGGTATATCTTCATAAACAATTACATTTTTCTTTTTGGAACCAATGACTTCTCCACTTGATGTATTAACTGATAGATCAGATGATCCCAATAAAGAATTTACTAAAAATAAGCTAATTAAAAAAATTAAAAAAGATTTCATTTTAAATGATAAATGTTATATAAATTGTGAGTAACTATTATATATTAATTTCGGGATGTAGCGCAGTCTGGTAGCGCACTACACTGGGGGTGTAGTGGTCGTCGGTTCAAATCCGGCCATCCCGACCAACACACTAATTAAAAAAGTTCTTTACTCTCGGTGAAGACTTAAAATACAACTTTGATCTTTTAGATATGATAAATTCCTCTTTTGTTTTAGGATTCCTTCCTATCCTTTGAGGTGTTTCATCAATATAAAAGCTACCAAAGTTTGAAATTTTTATTTTTTTTTCAACAGACTTTTCTTTTATTAATTTCAGAAATGCTTCTAAAAAAAGCTGAGACGATTTTAAAGGAATTTGAGCCTCGTTTGAGATATTTTTTTCAATATCTCTTTTGCCGAGGCTCATAATTTTTAGATTAAGTACTTGTGCCTGTTCCGGTACTTGTGCCTGTTCCGGTTCCTGTCCCAGTTCCTGTTCCAGTACTTGTACTAGTTCCAGTACTTGTGCTTGTTCCAGTACTTGTTCTTGTTCCAGTACTTGTTCTTGTTCCAGTACTTGTGCTAGTTCCAGTACTTGTACTAGTTCCAGTACTTGTGCTAGTTCCAGTACTTGTGCTTGTTCCAGTACTTGTGCTTGTTCCAGTACTTGTACTTGTTCCAGTACTTGTGCTTTCTCCAGTGCTTGTACTTGTATTTGTTCCGGTTCCAGTTTCGGTATTATCATCGATTCCGCCAACATCACGAATACTTACAGTAATTTCTTGTGTTGCAGCATTAGAGCTTGCATCAGTAGCTGTAACAGTTGCAGTGATATCATAAGTGCTTCCGTCATAAGGTAGCTCAACTGGATTGCTGGACTGTGCTTCATAATCAGCAGGAGAGATGAATGTTAGTACACCTCCAGAAGTTATTTGAAGATCGGTAGTATTTGATATTGAAAAAGAGACTGTCTGTATGTCGGTAGCAGTAACTGTTCCAACTGCAGTAGCTCCTTCATCTACAACGAATGTAGCTGAGGATGTGAAGACTGGTGCAGTCGAATCAACAACGTTAACAGTTCTTGTTGCAGTACCGACATTTCCTGATGCGTCAGTGGATGTATAAGTAAGAGTATATGAACCCAAAGTATCTGTATCAACAGTACCAGTGGTTACTACAGTCACACTACCTGAAGCATCTGTTGCAGTAGCGCCATCGTCGGTATATGCAACCCCTAACTCAGCAGTAGCCGGATTATCTCCAGTAACGGTTACAACAGGAGCTGTAGTATCAACAACGTTAACAGTTCTTGTTGCAGTTGCAGTGTTTCCATCTAAATCTGTTGCAGTGTATGTAAGAGTATATGAACCAACTTCATTTGTGTTGACTGAACCTGAAACACTTACCGGTGTGTCACCATGAAATTCATCGAATGCAGTAGCTCCCGGGTCAGTGTATGAAGTTCCTAATTCAACGCTATCTGGATTTGATCCAATTATTGTTATAACTGGCGGAACATTATCATCATAACCATCGTCTGTAATTGCAGCAATTGCCCCAGCTCCAACAAGAGCCACTAAGGCTTTTTGGATTGCTGAAAGCTCAGCGGTAATTTCGGCAAGTCTAGAAGTTATTCCTTTGCTTCTACTAGGACTTTGAGTACTATCTTTTTCTTCAATTAGACTATCCCTTTCAGAAATAAGGTCTGCTCTTTGATCGAAAAGTTGTTTAACACCAAGAGAATTAACTCTGTCCTCTATTTCAATTAATTTGACTTCTGAAACATCATTTTCAGCATATAAAGTATGAGAATAGCTCATAGCAAAAATTGCTAAAATTGAAAATGAAAATTTTAATAATTTACTCATAATTTTTCCCGTTTTTGCTTCTTAAGTTACGAAGCTGATTCCTCTCTAATCATAAAACTATTCGGCAAAATCATCACCGCGAATTAATTATAATACTACTTTATTATAAAAAACACACGTTTTTATAATAAATGTCTAATTTTAATACATAGATAGCTTGAATTTTATTCTATTGGTCTTAACTTTACTAATAGATCATACAATGAATTCTTTCTGATAAGCTTTGCTCCAGGGTCTTTTGTAAGTGGTCTCCATGTATAATTTATTAAGTTTCCATAAATAGGTATATTAAAAAAAATACCCTTGTCAAAGGAACCTTCTCCAAAGTCAGCAGTGCTTACGTCTGTTAAAGATGCAAAAACACCAAAACGAACACCACTTTTATAACTTCTGGAAAACTCTATGGTTGAACCTTTGTCACCTGCTAAATATTCCCCTGCACTAATTTTCATGTCAAAAGGAATTAATCCGTAGTTTCTATAATAAAAATTTGCTGAATATATAATATTTTCATAATCGAGATGCCCCAATCTCCATTCATAGTCTCTTTTGTAGACCTTAAACATTTCAAAACCAAATGAATAATTATTATTTTCCTTAAAATTTAAATACTCGAACCCTGCTCCAGAAAACATATCCTCAAAAACTCCTCCAGAAAACATTAAATGATGATTTTTTTTAGGTGTTAAATGAAAATCTAATTGTGCCCGTCCAAGAAGAATACCTTTATCCATTCTTTTAAGATATTGTTTCACATCTGATCTAACTTGAGCTGGAAAAGTATCGACTGGAGGATACTTTAAGTCACTAAAATTATTAGCAAGACTGTATTTTAGGTTCACATTAAAGAATAAATTCTTTTTTAGAATAAATTCAGTATCGTTCTCTATTAGGATAGCGCCTTTAAAAAACTCCTCTCTCGATGCAATAAATGGTCTAAACTTTAAACGTGTAGAGTTGTTAACAGAACTTGATGAGGCTCTCTCATATATTGTTTTTGCGCTCCTTTGAAAAGCATTGTCTATCTCATTTATTGCGTTTAAATCAGCAATTTTGATATTTTTTTTAATATTTTTTTCTATGCCTGCGTCTCTTGAAGCTTCTTTAATAATTTCCTCTACTAAATTTAAATTAGGATGAATAAACTGAGTCAACTCTAGTCCAATTGATCTGCTTGTTTCTGATATTTTTTGAACGCCTATGCCGTTTTGTTCTAGATTCCTAATTAATTTGTCATATTTACTATCGTTTTGATTAGACTCTGCTGTCTTATACTCGTAAGATTTTTGAGCGTTTTTAGGATTGTTTTTATACAAAAATTTAAAAGAGAGGTAATTTCCTCTTTCATGGGCAATTCCAACACTAAAGTTATCGTTAATCATATATTCAAAAGAAAATGAATATTCGTGTTCTTTTATTTCATATGGCATCTTTCCTGATGTTAGAGTCGTATCTCGCTCAGCTTTAATAATAGTTTTATCATTTAAAATATAAGAAAAACCATAAAATGGTGAAGCTGTTTTACCAGAAAAATATCTTGAAGGTTGAAATTGCCCACCCCTATCTGCAAACTCAATTGGTCGATTAAAAAAATTATCACTCAAATAGCCAAGTGGGTTCTTGAGACTTTCACTAGATCCATCTAAAGTTCCCCATCCAAGGCCAAAATGAATATCAATATTTGAAAATCCATAACTTCCAACAAGGTATTCAGAGCTGTAGTAACCAGTTCCAGCAAAATCATTTAAACCAATCGCTATTGCTGGAAGTATTCCCTCCTCCTTCAATCTCAATTTAACGTTAAAGCCCTTATCTTTGTAGTCCTGTCTACAAACAGGGTCATATTGTTGAGAACAATAGGGTTTTCCTTGAATGTTAGTATAAAAAAATGAGGCCTCCATCCAGTCAAACGGATTTGAAGTCAAGGTTATCTTTTGATCAGGAGAACCATCATATATTGTCACACCATGCACAGATTCATTAAAAAACCTTGCGCTAGGTGTATTAATTAGGCCAACTACTCCATGGTTATTGTAAGAATTATATACAAAGCTATCACTTAAAATAATGTTAGAAATAAAAACAAAAAATACTAATAATATTTTTCTAGCAATAAAATTATTTACCAAGTACTTTGACATGCATAAATCTAGTCAGTAATTGAAGATAGAGATGCAAGAGCAATTCCTAAATTACCTAGAATTGATACATAAGCTTGAGCGGATAAACGTTGAAAAGCTGAATTATCCAGCTTCCTTGGTACATATATTATAGAACCAGGATATATTTGAATATCAAGAGGTTGTGAAGCAAATAAACTTCTTTTTGTTTCATATCTCAAGGTGTTTCCATTTGGCTGAAGGATGTAAATGGCTTCTTTATCTGCATATTTTTTATAGCCTCCGGATTGACGAACATAAAAATCAACATCTTGTTTTCGATTGAATTCAATTGTCCCTTCTGATGAAACTTCTCCATAGATGTAGATATGATTTACTTTTTCAGGTATTAACAATTTATCATTATTTGACAATGGCACAGAGTAATTTTCATCTGAAAGATCAATAACTATTCTGCCACTAGGCATTGAATTTTTAATGTCTCTAGTAAGAGCAATTATAGAGCCAAAATCAGTATCGCCGGTTGGGTTCTGCTCACTTAAGGCAATTATATTATCTAAAAACTCTTGATATAAAATTTCTTTAGATTTCTTATTGATTTCTAATGCATTTTCATTTTCAAACACAGCTCCAAAAGGATATGCATTTTTCGTATAGCCTCCTGCTTTTTTGATTAGATCAGCCACAGTTTCCCCTTCGACCATGACATACCTTCCTGGCTTGAGAACTGCACCATCTATATCAACATTTCTAAATGAATGTTTTCTTATAAAAATATGATCGCCATCTTTAACCTGCAAGGATTCAAACTGAGAGATGTTTGTGATCGGTATTGATTTTATTTTTCCGTCAAGAATTCTCTGAAGGTTTATATACTTTTGATCTGCCTCTTTTGATAATCCATTTGAGTATGAGATTGCATCAATTAAGTTCTGATTTTCTTTTAATTCATATTTACCTGGTCTTTTCACTGCTCCATCAATTGTGACAATATTTTTTAATGGTTCAACAAATATAATATCACCAGTTTGCAAACGTTTTTTAAGATTATATTTGCCAGCTATTAAAAGATCATAAACGTCTAGAGTTTCTATTATTTGATTGTTTCTAACAAGATTTATTTCTCTATAGCTACCATATTTATTAATTCCTCCAGAAACACTTACTGCATGCAAAATATTTGAATTGCCACTCAGCGTATAAACACCTGGGTTTAAAGAATTACCAGACACAAGCACATTTACATCTCTAACATCTACAAGAGATATAAGAGCTTCTGTAGCAAGAAATACATCATTTACCTTATTTTTAATTAAGTTTGATGCATCTGAAAATGTAAGGCCGGATAAATTGACCTTACCAATTTCTGGAATTAATATTGAACCATCTCTAGATATGGTATAAGTATCTTCAGAGTCCGAATTACCAATTAGCTGAACTTCAATTACATCTCCATAGTCTAGAACATAAGATGAATCAAAATTTGGTTCATTAACAGGCATGAATGAGGTCTGGATGGTATTAAAAAAATCGTTTCCAAATAAAACGAATTCATCTGATTTTTTTGAATCTTCCTGTTGTAACTTTTCCTCAATTTGTTTTAAGCTTTCTTCAATTCTTTTCTTAAGCTCCTTAAGATCCTCTTCTTTTTGAATTTTTGAAGAAAATTCAGAACTTCTATATACCTTTTTATCCTCGTCTTTTTTATCAACTCTATCAAGAACATCATCTTTTATATCAGCAGGCAAACTCTCAAGGTATGAACTATCAAACTCTTGAGAAATTATCGAAAGAGCAAAAAAGGACAAAAAAAGGACTATAGAATATTTTTTTAACATATTATTTCAAGATAACTATAACGCTAAACATTATATATCAATATATTTTTAATTTTTATAAATCTTTCATTAAGCCAGGTATATTTATTGAATCAATACTCAGTGCAGAGTCAATAATATTATTCATAACAAAGTTAATTTCATTATCGGTAATAGTTTTTAAACTAGATTGAAAAACAAATCTAAAGCCAATTTTAATTTCACCAACTTTATCATTTAAATAATAATCAAAAATAAAAACTTCTTTTAATAAATCATTTTTATATTCTAATATTAATTTTTGAAGACTTTCTAGCATTTCAGGGTTGGTAATAGAAAATGAGATATCTCGCATACTAGATGGATACTCGGAAACCGGTTTATAGCTAACAAAATTTATATCTTTTTTGTGATTGGTAAGTTTTGAAAAAAAATTTTTAGGTATGTCCTCCAAAGAAATTTCTACATAATAAATTTTTTCTTTCCTCTTTGTGTCAAGTTCATTTCTTGGAATCTCAATTATTTCAAAAATATCTTCGCTAAGATGTTCATTTAATAATTCATTGAGGTATTTATTATCAAGCGTTTTTGTAAAATCTCTATAATTATTGCCGAACCTTCCGCTAATTATTAACCCTAGTTTCTTTTGTTGTAGTATTTCTGTTTCTTTAGTGTAGATATCGCTGATTTCAAAAAGTTTTATGGAATCTTTCTGCCTTCTTTCATTATACAAGAGGTTCTTAACAAGAGAGTCTTTTAAAGAAATTCGGAAATTATTTCTATTTGAATCAAGTGGGTTAATTATATTAATGGAATTCTTTTCATTTTTTGAACTAAATGGGAAATTGATAACTTCAGTAAAGCCATTTGCAACAAGAAATGATTCTAACTTCTCAACCTCGCTCTCATTGTTATGATCGATTTTACCGAGCTTTATGGGAGAGCTTTTTAAGTTGTCATAGCCTATAATTCTGGCAATTTCTTCAGCTAGATCATTATTCGTTTTAATATCATGTCTAAAAGATGGTACTTCTATTTCATTTGAAATATTAAAGCCAAGATCTTTTAAATATCCTAAATATTCAGATTCATCGAGATTAGTTCCAAGTATTTTGTTAACTTTGTTGATATCTATTGGAATTGATATATTTTGAAAGTTATCTGATCTAAATGATTTTAATTTTATAGATTTAATTTCTGCATGATCTTGAACGATTTTTGCAAACCTTCTTAGCACCATCTCTTGTGATCCTATATCAACACCTCTTTCGAACTTATGAGCAGCATCTGAAGTTAAGTTATATTTTATAGATTTTCCAATAATAGATTCTGAATTAAAGTAAGCACACTCTACTAATACCTTTCTAGTTTTGGTTGAACATGCAGTTGATGCACCACCCATAACACCAGCAAGACTTATTATCTCTCCGTCAATTGTAAATACACAGTTGCTATCTTTTAAGATAACTTCAGAACCTAATAATGTTTTAAAAGTGTTGTTACATTCTTTATTTTCAAAAATTAACTTATTTTTTATGGTTTCTCTATCAAAACAATGTGTTGGCTGACCTAACTCATATGAAACAAAGTTTGATATATCAGTAAATATATTCGTTTTTTTATTACCTAATTTATTAAAGTAGTTCTCTATGTAGGGTTTATAACTATCTGTTGTCTCATCAATCTCGATTTCCAAAAAAGAAATCTGAGGACAGTCTGATGGAGAGCGGTTTTCAAAATCAATTTCAAGTTCTTCAATGTTATCTTTAAATATATCTATAGGCTCAGATTTGCCAAAAAAAATATTTAGATCTCTTGACAGTCCCAAAAGAGACAAGCAATCTCCTCTATTAGGTGTTAATTCCATATCAAATATATCAGCATGAATTTCATGCTCATGACCAAGTTGAAAAAGCTTTTCTGAAAGCAATTCTTTTGAGGGTTTTTTAGACAAAAGGTTTATTAAATCCGTATATATTAATTTCATTTGAATTGAGCTAGAAAATCTAGATTGGATTTATAAAATTCTCTGATATCATTAACTCCATATTTAAGCATGGCTATTCTTTCAACACCCAAACCAAATGCCAAACCACTATACGTTTTGGAGTCGATGTTGCAGTTTCTTAAGACGATAGGATTTACAATGCCGCATCCAAGTATCTCGAGCCACTTTCCGCTTTCTGAAAGTATGTCAACCTCAGCCGAAGGCTCTGTAAATGGAAAGTAGGAAGGCCTAAATCTTATTTCAACATTATTACCAAATAATTCGTGGAGTATCCTATGTACTAAATCTTTTAAATTGGCAAAAGTAACATTCTCATCTACATAAATACCCTCGACCTGATGAAACATAGGAAGATGTGTAGCATCATCGTCTTTTCTATAGACCTTGCCAGCAGATGAAAATGCTATCGGTGGTTTACTCTCAAGCATAGTTCTTATTTGAATTGGAGACGTATGAGTTCTTAAAACATTATTCTTGCCTTCGACATAAAAAGTATCATGCATCTGTCTTGCTGGGTGAGATTTTTTAATATTTAACATGTCAAAATTAAATTCCTCAGTTTCAATTTCAGGTCCATGAACCTTTTTAAAACCCATCTCAGCAAGAACTTTCAAAAGATAGTCTTTGGTTTGATTTATAGGATGAAGTGTTCCAGAATTATCAGGAATAATTGGAGGTTTATAGTTGTCTAAATTAGACATTATGAATTTAGTTTACAGCTTTTTTAACAATCTTCTCAAATGTTGGAGCATCGTTTATTGCTATGTCAGACAAAGTTTTCCTATCAAGCAATATTTCATTTTTTGCTAAACTATTCATAAAAACAGAATATGAAACTCCAAGTCCCCGAGTGCCAGCATTTATACGAGCAATCCACAAAGATCTAAATTCTCTTTTTCTATTTTTTCTATCTCTATATGCATATTGAAGTGCTTTGATGTTTGACTGTTTGGCGGTCTTATAAAGCCTGCTTCTAGCTCCATAATGTCCTTTTGTAGCAGTTAATACTTTTTTATGCTTATTTTTTGCAGTTACTGACTTTGTTACTCTAGGCATATTATTTATTTATAAGCTTTGAGGCCATTTTTAGTACAGTGCCTGAAAGTTTATTTAATCCCCTGTTATGTCTTTTTCTTTTGGTAGACTGTTTAGTTAAAATATGATTTCTGTTAGCGCTTTTGCTTTTTACAGATGATCCATTTTTTTTAAAGCGTTTAGCAGCTCCTGAATGTGTTTTAAGTTTATATCCCATAATGTATTTTAGTTTTTCCTTTTCAAAGGAGATAAAACCATGAGAAGTTGTCTTCCTTCTAGTGAAGGTTCCTGGTCAACCTGAGCTATATCTTCAAGCTCTGTTCTCAACTTATTTAATAAATTAAGGCCCATATCACTGTTTAAAATCTCTCTGCCTCTAAATCGGACGCTTATTTTAGTCTTATCTCCGCCAAGAATAAAGCTTTTTATTTTTTTTAATTTGATATTGTAATCACCTACATCTGTAGATGGTCTAAATTTAATTTCTTTAGTAGTGTTTCTTTTTACTTTGACCTTAGAGGAGGATGCACTTTTTTTCTTATCAAAAAGATGTTTACCATAATCTAAAAGCTTGCATACGACTGGATCAGAGTTAGAGGGAGAAACTTGAACGAGGTCTAACGATTTTTCTCTAGCCAATTCAAGAGCCTCGCTGAATGATAATAATCCAATTTTCTCTCCATTAGCACCGATTAGCATAACCTTATCAGCCCTTATTTTTTCATTAACTGGATTAGTATTTTTTTTTGGAGAAACTATGAGAATACCCTCATGCTAGAAAAAATTAAAGTGAACAACATTAAGAATTTATCAAGAAGTTTAATTTGAATGAATGAGTTACATTATCTATCATTTAGATGCTGAATTTTATACTAAAAATTATATTTGGCAATATTTATGGCTGAAGAAATGAATGCTTCCATACGCCATTAACTTGATTAAAAACCTCTCTTTTATTAATTCTTGATTCATGTCCCTCCCAAAACTCAAAATAATATGGGGTAAATGAAAAACCACCCCAGTATTCAGGACATTTTTTTAAATCATCGTTTTTTAAAGATTTATTGAAATTTTCTTTAACTTGATCGTAGGAATCTATCGGTTTTGACTGTTTGGACGAAATAGCTAATGCATTTTTTTGTTTTAATCTATCAAAAAAATATTTTTGATTGAAGTCATTTGGAGTTTTTTTTATCTTGGCCCTCATTCTTATCTGAACATTAATGCTTTGCCAATATATCAATGCAGCTATTTGATTATGAGAATTAAAGGAAGACGCTTTTGGAGAGTTATAATTACTAAAAAAAATAAACTCTTTGTCTGTAATATATTTAAGATTTACATATCTGGAATCGACCAGATTTATTTCCTTGTTGAAAGAGGAGATAGAAATACCCTCTATTACCTTTTGACCTTTATTTAGTGCTTCGTCATATTTCTCTTTAAAAAGAAGATAAGGCGTTTCTTGATTTAAGTTACTAAATTTGATCATGACATAAAATATAAGCAAATTATATATGTCTTATTGATAATAAAAAACTTCAGGAACAAAATCTATATACAAAAAAAAGCTGCATATAGCAGCTTTTGACCATTTTTATCTTTAAAGATCTATAATTTCGCTCTTTGCATCTCAAAGACAATGGCATCATTTAATTAGAATATATACCACAGAAATCCAGCGAGCCCTTACTCTCAAGCTCAGTTAATGTTTTGGCGTTGCTAAACTCGTCGTGTTTGACCAAGATAGCAATCACATCTAATTTAGCAATAGCTTCTTTAATATCAATTAAATTATATTTTTCATGACTATTGATATTGGGTTCAACACAAAAAACTTCGAAGCCTTGTTTCAAAAGTGATTCAACCACCTGAACAGCCGGAGACTCTCTTAAGTCATCAATATTTGGTTTGAATGCTAAACCTAAACAGGCTATTTTTTTTGTATTATTTGCTTTTGCAGCTGCTTTTATTTTATTAACTACCCAATCTGGTTTTGAATCATTAACTTCTCTGGCAGCTCTTATAATATGAGAATTCTCATGATCTTGTGAAACTATGAACCAAGGATCCACTGCAATACAATGACCGCCAACTCCTGTGCTTGGATGTAATATGTTTACACGAGGGTGATGATTTGCTAATTTGATTAACTCCCATACATCGACTCCATTCTTATCACATAAAATTGATAATTCATTTGCAAAAGCTATATTTACGTCCCTAAAACTGTTCTCGGTTAATTTACACATTTCTGCTGTCTTGGCTTCAGTTTCAAGTATTCTTCCATTTACAAAAGTTTTATAAAAGGCTGAAACTATCTCAGTAGATTGACTATTGATGCCACCAATAACTCTAGCGTTATCTACAAGTTCAACCATTACCCTACCCGGCATAACACGTTCAGGACAATATGCTATGAAAATCGAATTTATATCTACTCCATTGTTAAACAATACATCTTTAATCATTTCAGTGGTTCCAACTGGAGAAGTTGATTCTAAAATTACCATATCTCCAGCTTTGAGATGAGGACTAATATTCTTGGCGGCTTCTATCACAAAATCAACATTTGGTTTAGGGGGTTCTGAGTCGATATGAAAAGGAGTAGGCACACAAATGATATAAATATCTCCTGCCTGAACCTTTGAATACGCCTTTAACTTTCCTTTAGCTACTCCGGACCGAACATACGCGTCCAAATCAGGCTCAACGATGTGAATTTTACCCTTATTAATTGTTTTAACTACATAATCATCGACGTCTGTACCATTTACTGAATAGCCCTTGGATGCAAGCAATGCTGCCGTTGGTAAGCCTATATATCCAAGCCCAATTACCGAAATACTTTTTCTTCTATTCATAATTTAAATTTCTTTAATGTGTTTAACTATTCGATCACAGGCCCTACCATCACCATAGGGGTTATGGGCTAGCGACATTTTTTTATATTGATTTTCATCATTTAATAAAAGATCAATATTTAAAATAATATTCTCTTTTGAAGCGCCTACGAGTTTAACTGTTCCTGCCTCTACTGCCTCTGGACGCTCCGTTACATCCCTCATTACTAGAACTGGCTTTCCTAAACTTGGTGCTTCTTCTTGTATGCCACCAGAGTCAGTCAAAATCATATAAGAATGTTTTAACAAGTAAACAAAATCCTCATAATCAAGAGGATTTATCAACCAAACATTATCTAACTCTAATAAAATCTTATTGACTGGTTTTTGTACACTGGGATTTAAATGAACAGGGTATACAAAGTGAACATCTGGATTTTTTGTAGCGATCTCTTTAATAGCTTCACAAATATCAAGAAAACCTTGGCCAAAATTTTCTCTTCTATGGCCTGTTATCAAAACAAAGCGAGTGACTTTCCAATCAAACAATAAAAGTTTATTCATCCGAAGAGTTATATTCTTTGATTTGTTCTTATCAATATCTATTGTTTTTAATACGAGATTAAGAGCATCGATCACGGTATTTCCTGTAACAATAATGCTATCTTTATTTTTACCCTCTGTAAGAAGATTTTGTTTACTCAAATCAGTTGGTGCAAAATGATAATCAGCAACTATTCCAGTGCTTTGACGATTATATTCCTCAGGAAAAGGGGCATTTATATCATAAGTTCGAAGCCCTGCTTCAACATGTCCCACTTTAACTCCCATATAAAAACATGCTAAAGATGTTGCAAATGTGGTAGTTGTATCACCGTGCACTAAAACCATATCTGGCTTTTCTAGTTTTAAGATGTCGCGCATCTTAAGCAATATATTTGAAGTTACATCGAATAGATCTTGATCTTTCTTCATCAAATTTAAATCAATATCAGGAGTTAGCTTAAAGATACTGAGCACTTGATCTAGCATCTCTCTATGCTGTGCGGTAGTGCAGATAATAGTTTTAATATCTTTTTGATCTAGCAATTTATGGCATAAAGGAGCCATCTTTATAGCTTCAGGGCGGGTACCAAAAACAACCATTACTTTTTTCAACTTACAACTTCCTTTATATGATTTAGCATCTCCAATGCTAACTTTTTTCTATCGTAATTTCGAGCAGCATTTAAACTCTGGCTAGATAAAGTTTTAACCAACTCTTTATCATTAGCTAATTCCAAAAATTTCTTGCTTAATTGCTCTGGATTTCCAGGTAGAACATTAACACCGGCCTTATGTTCCTTTATGATGTCTGTAGCTTCTCCTTTCGGTAAGGATATTAGAATTGGCAGACCCATTGCCATAGACTCAAATATTTTTGAAGGAATTACAGTTTTGAATAAAGGTGCGTCTTTCAAATGTACCAAAGAAATGTCGCACAAGCTCCAAAATTTTGGCATTTGATCTTTTGTCTGTAGCGGTATCATAACAAGATTCTTCAAAGGATCTTCGCGAAGTATTTTTTCAAGTCTTGGCCGATCCGCTCCTCCTCCAACAAGAATAATTCTGATATTATCATCTTTCACAATCAGCCTAGCTGCTTCGATAACATTGTCTAAACCGTGAGCTAAACCATGAGTACCTACATACCCTATAACAAATTTATTTTTTAACCCATACTTATTTGCAAGACTTTCATCTTTTTCTTTAATAGGACTATGTCTAAACAAATCTACGCCATTAAGAACAGGTTTGATCTTTCCTGCTGAAACACCTCTATTTTGAAGTTCTGTTTTAAAGCTATTTGTTACTGTTATGATTAAATCAGCTTGGTGATATAAAAATAATTCTATTTTTTCGAAGATTGTTATTATCCGACTTCCTTTTATTACCCCAACAGTCTCTATTGAAGCAGGCCAAATATCACGCAGTTCAAATACAAAAGGAGTGCGCTTTAATTTAGCCAGAGCCCACGCTGAGATAACCGTGAAGAACTGAGGTGATGTTCCAATTACGACGTCTACTTTTCGGGTAAATAAGCCAAAAAATAGACTAGAGATCATAAATGAAACAAAATCAATTGTTCTTTTTATAAAACCTTCATTAGCGGTGATATAGGATTTTACTCGCCAAACATTAATTCCTTCAATTTTTTGTTTTGACAACCATTTATTTTTGTAACCTTCAAATACTTTGCCTTCAGGAAAATTTGGAGCACAGGTAATTACTGTAACTTTATTGCCTTTAGTTATCCATTCTCGGCAATGCTCAAAAGTTCTTGTTGCAGGAGCATTTCCCTCAGGAGGGAAATTATCGGTTAAAAAAAGTATATGCATACTTAATGCTTTGACCATTTAAAAACAACATCTAGCTTAGATTTATCAAATTGTAACTCTAACATTTTATTAGGCTTTTCTGAGCCAAACTCATAATACCAATATGAATTAACAAGTGATGCTGATAAGCCTGAAAGATTACTTTGCAAAAAAAACTTTGATCCTTTAACACTCAATAAATTATCCTCAAGATTTACGATTGAATCGGGATGAAAATAAAAACGAGATATTGCATATTTAAATTTTCCTTGAAGTGTGTCAGATACACAAAGACTGTTTTTGCCGAAAGTCAATTTTCGAGAATGAATACACCCACCGAATATTGACTTATAACCATTATGCGAAGAATTCAATACAATGCAGTGATCTTGGCTTAGCTGGGCATTTCTAGCGATAATCTTTGCTCGATTAGCAACTCTAAAACTACTCCAAACCTGAGATGAATCTTTCCCATCCACCTCAACTGTATTATGAGATCTTGTTTTTCTTTGATTATGTCGTAATGAACTTAAGCCATATTCAGACGTACCTGAATTCACGAATACCCTCTGTTTACCAATTGATAATTCAAACGATAGCGTATCTGCGTGCGCATGGCCTGGAATATAATCAGGCCCAACTGCTGATGCATCAAAGATTAGCTTGTTATTATCAGCTGTTGAGCAAATATAACCGCTGCTGGCATTATCGATTATTTGATACTTTTTAGAATCAATACGGTTTATTTTAAATCCTAATTCTTTGGCATAAATTTCAATTTTATCTTTTGCTGGAGCAATTCCGTCCACAGAATCATTAAAAAAAGACACGCCGCCATCTGGATGAGCCATCGATTCCATAAATGCTAGCATTTTAGGAATGCGCTCTTCTACCATAGACGTTAACTCACTAGAAATATTTGATGAAAAAGCTCTGCTTAAATTTAAAATATCCAACATGTCTACCAATATTAATGAGTGATACATAGGACTCAGTTCAAAATTGGAGCCATCATCAAGAATTTGCTCAGGAATTTCAGCAATTAACCCATCTTCAGCAATACCTTGCCAGCGATTATTTCCAAAAATAGTACCTGCAAATAGCAACGCCTTTAGATTTACAAAATAATGATTTCCTAATAAATGCTTTTCAAGGTTATTTGATAAATAGCTCGCCTGTGCAAAGGTACTGTTAAATTGTTTTTTATTTAATTCAAAACCACCAAGCCATGCTTTTAAGATATTAACAATCCGCAAAGATAAAGTATAAGGCTCCCAACCATTGCCAAATCCAACTGGATTTTGATCAATCCAACAATCTAATAATTCTTTATGGAGTTCAATTTTTTTCTTAGCATTTAAAGATAATAAATCCTCAAAATAATGTAAATTGTAGACCCATAATTTGCTGAGTGATTTATTGTTCCAATCTGTTGGTAAATCAATTTTTTTAGTATGATTTAGGAAACATACGTCTAAATCGTGGTTTATGTAATCCTCGTATAGAGTAATATGTTTCCAATTTACAGAGCGTTTAGGATCAACTCCATTAAATATTTCTGTGATCTTTGGCTTTATTAATTTGCGAACTACTCTGAAGTAGATTTGCTGCCACTTTAAAAATCGCAGAGTGTTAAAAAACAGAATAATCTTTTTCATTTTAATTAGTTAAAAATTTTAAATTAATTTAACTAGTTATTTCTCAGCATTTCTGCAATATCAACAGAAACTCTTGCTACCTCAAATATTTCATTCTGTGCAATCGGATTTTTTCCACCATCTCTGACGCTTTTCATAAAAGTATCCACACAATTTCTTTGGCCCTTGTCCTGCGACCAAAGATTCATTCTAGAAAAACCTTTCCAACCAAAACCACGCAGTTTTCTGAAATTATCAAGTTGTAGCACCGCATTTTCACAAAAAATTTCTACACGCTCCTTGGGAAAGGATTTTCCTCCGTTAGCGAAGTAGTGAATAGACCCTATTGATCCATCTTCAAAGGTAAGTGAAATTATAGTCTTGTCCTCGGTTATTTTGATAAAATCACTTTCACCCATTTTAACAACATTAAAGGATTTTATTTTTGATCCAGACAAATAACGCATCAAATCAATGTAATGACATGCCTCCCCAATAATACGCCCTCCGCCAATCTCAGCATTTTGTGTCCAATGATCCTGAGGAATTTCACCTGCATTCATTGTCATAATGAATGTTTTTGGCATGACTTTCTTATCAAGCAAGCTTTTAATTTTTCTAATATGCGGAGCAAACCGACGATTATATCCAACCATTAGCATTGTCTTGGATGATTTTTGTGCTGCCTCAATCGCATTAATATCCTCATGATTAAGCGCTAATGGTTTTTCCACAAAAACGTGCTTACCTTTTTCTAATGCTAATACAGCTTGTTGCGCATGAAGATTGTGCTGAGTAGCAATAACCACAGTATCAACAGAATCACCAAGCGCTTGCTCGATGTCAGTTGAGGCGAAAAGAAACCCATTTCTCTTTCCATGATGAACGGCACTGATACCCCCACTAGTTACTATAGCAGTACAATTTGCTCCAGCTTTTTTAAATGCTGGTATAAGAATTCTTGAAGCATAATTTCCGCCGCCTATAAAGGCAACATTTCCTTTTTGTGTTTGATTTTGATGATTCTCAGTGAGTTTAACTATGTTTTTGTTTAATGATTTTTTTTGAGAATTGGTATAGTCAATCAGAATACCTAACGAAGAGTTATTATTGAGCTCATTATAGGCTGATAAAGCAGAATCAATTTTAAATCTATGACTTATTAATGGCTTGACATCGATGCAACCTGAAGCCATCAAATCTAAAATAGCCTCAAAATTTCGCTGTTCTGTCCATCGTACAAATCCAACAGGATAATCATTACCTTTGTCTTCATAATCCATGTCATAACGACCTGGTCCATAAGAACATGAAACTTGAAAGCTCAATTCTTTTTCATAGAAATCAGCTCGGGAAATTTCTTGTCCGATAACCCCAACAAGAACAATCCGTCCGCGCTTGCGACTCATAGTAGCAGCTTGACTAAGAGGCTCACTACTTTTAGTAGAGGCTGTAATAATGACAGCATCAACACCACGGCCACGAGAAAATCCTTCTGCTACCATAACTGGATCATCATCCTCAGACAGATCAACTGTTTGAGCTCCAAATTCTCTAGCTAACCTGCATTTATTTGAATCAAAATCTATACCCAAAACACGGCAACCATTAGCACGTAGCAATTGAACTGTGATTAGCCCTACTAAACCCAAACCTGTCACAACAACGCATTCACCTAATGTAGGTTTTACTAGACGAACACCTTGCAACGCTATTGCTGCTAAAACGGTAAATGCCGCAGAATCATCATCAACGCTATCAGGTACTTTTGCACATAAATTTTTTGGAACACGAACTATCTCAGCGTGGTTTCCATTGGAGACAACTCTAGTTCCAACTTCAAATCCTGTTCCACCATTTTCAAGAACAGTGCCCACATTGCAATATCCAAGAGTTAGCGGTTGGTCAAGCTTTGACTTTACAGCATCAAAAGTTGCTGGAAACCCATCAGTCTTTATCTTATCCAAAACCATCTTAACTTTATCTGGTTGAGAGCGAGCTTTTTCAACCCAGCCTGCTTTTCCAAAATTGACTAACATTCTTTCTGTACCAACAGAAACAAGCGATTTATTGGTTTTTATAAGTATGTGGCCGTCAATATTTTGTGGAGAAGGTACATCCACAAGAGTTGTTTCTCCATTTTTTAAATTTTGGATAATTTGTTTCATTTAAGTTGAACTCTCAGGTGATAATAATAAATATGTAAACTAGGAAGGTATAGCATTTTTATTAAATTTACGCGCATAATTAGCATAGCATATTAAAAAATATACTCGACATTATAGTAGATATTATTTTAATCTAAATGCACGAAATCAGGCTTTTCGATACTTTTAGTTTGCCACTCATAAAAACTTTTCATATCATTCGCTACGGCTTCCCAAGAAAATTCTCGAGACATCCAATCTTGCCCATTTTTGCCTTTAGAATAAAGCTCGTTTTTAGATAAACCTAAAGCATGATTTAGAGCCTCTGCTAATGGTTCAACTCCAATATCAATCCACCATCCAGCATCCTCACTCACAATTTTTTCCCAAGGCGCCCCTTTGGTAACAATAACAGGCGTGCCTACTGAGAGCGACTCCGCAACCACCATACCAAAGTTCTCACTATGAGTCGGTAAAACTGTAATTTGAGATTTTTGATAAAGGTTATATTTGTTAACTCCATAAGCTGGTCCATAAAACTTATATCTTTTAAGTTTTAATTTACGAGCCAAATTTTTAAGCTGCGCAATATACTTATCTTCGCCTGGACCAGCAATTACTAATTCCAAATCTACATGATATTGCTGGATCATACTCCATGCCTTAATTAGGTTTTCAATACCTTTAATTGGATGAATGCGACCAACAAAAAGTACTTGATTACATTTTTTGTGATCTTCAATATTGCGAGGAACTGATATACCATTTGGGATTATTGCAACAGGTTGACGAAAACCATAATTTCTAATATCACAATATTCTTGAAAAGATGTAGCATGAAAACCTGTTACAGAACTAAATGCTGGATTCTGTAATAATTTACTGAATATCTTTTTTGAAAAAGGCGAATATTTTAATGCCTGAGGAGAGAGGGTGCCCCTCGGTGAAACAATAAACTTAATAGGTAAATTAATTGCATGTTTACTGGGATATAAACATGCCATTCTCCAAAGGCTATGAACATGAATTAACTCCAAGCTTTTTGATTTCACTTGATTGCTTAACCATCTTCTCATATCAAAAGATGCACCAAGACTATTAACTCCAAAATTAAGCTTAAAAGACTCTACAAATCCTTTTTTAAATTGCTCCTCCAATGGACTAAATGTTGCAAGTTTTGTTGTTATTCCTTTCTTTTCCAACGCCTCACATAGACCATATACACTTGCAGAGTAGCCACTAGCTTCCTTAGGGATATTGGGCAAAATATGTATGGATCTAGTTGCCATTTATAATAATTTATAACTATTAAAATCTAACTATATATTCAATTAAAATTATGTCATGTCCAACTTATAATTTAAATATTGATCTATAAGCTAATGTGATTATACGAAATACTATAATATTAATTCGGTTTCCATGAAGGCGGTTTTCGACAAACCACCAAAAGACTACTTCGTAAAGTCGGAATTAGATTGCAAATCATTAAATAAATTTCGCGAATTGGGCTAGTGAGCTTTTCATGCGCAAGGTGTTCAAACGTTGTTGCAGACACTACTTCAAATCCAGTTCGTTTGCATATATATATTATTTCATCTAACGTATATTCTCTAACATGTCCTCTCCAGGTTTGATCAGAGTCATAAAATTGATTCACAGGAGGATAATTAGTTTTACCGATTAGAACTGATAGTCTCTTCCTTAAATTTACCGAGTTTGGCATCTTTATTACAATTAATCCGTTTTCTCTTGCCATTTTTCCCATAGAATTTAACATTGCACGAGGAGATTCGTGAAGATGTTCTATAACTGATAAAGAGGTCACCAGATCAAAGGATGATTCCTCGAATGGTATTGAGTAGTCACCCTCAGCTTGTTTATAAAAATTTATTCCAATCTGAGTAGCGAAATTTGTAATTTTTTGAATATTGTTTCCTTCTAAGTGCCAAGGATCACTTAAGTCGTCTACTGCAAAGCAATTACAGCCAAGCAATTGAAAAATTGCGGTCTTACTCATAGGTCCACATCCAATATCTAGCAAGCGTTTTCCCTTAAATCCATCAAGATGTTTATTTAACTCCATAACAATTGCTCTATTACTATAATACTCTCTAGTGCCTACTGCTCCTTTAAAGGGATAATGAATTTTGAGTTCATTAAAGGCTTCAAAAAGATCTAATTTAAGTTCCTTATCAAATTTTTTCATTTCCTTTTTCTCCAAAATTTAGATTTTTCTCTTGCCTAAGGTTTTTGCTGGAATTCCACCAACAATAACTCCGGCTGGAACTTCTTTAGTTACCACTGAACCAGCTGCAACCATTGCGCCCTGGCCTATTCGACCAACACCTTCGATAATAATAGCGTGTCCGCCAATCCACACATTATCTTCTATAATTAAAGATGTTTTATCTGGCACAGACTTTGGATCAGCGCCATGGTCATGTGTGTAAATAGTTGAAGACTCAGATATAACCACATTCTCTCCAACAACTAATCCACCAGAGTAGTCTAGCTTCACATTTTTATTTATTTGAGACAATCGACCAATCTTACACTTTGAATCATTAAATTCAGTTGTAATTTCTGCATATCGACCCACCGAAACATAATCGGATAATGTGATATTACCAGGATTGCGAATTACTACACCTCGTTGTAATTTGGTGCCCTTACCCGAACTACCGAGATTCATGCGCCAAAGAAATGTCATAAAAAAATCGATTAATCTTCCCAAAACAATTATGAATACCTGAACAAGCATCATAGGTAAGCCTGTTATTTTTCTATTCCAAACTTTATTTAACATTTAAAATCTCCAAAACTCGCTTATGAGATCAATATGGCTTCTACTATTCTTTAAAACATTTAAAACCGTATTTTGTCCAGCAAAACCAATTTTATTATATAACGTTAAGTCACTTGCTAATTCTTTAATTGCACAAACTATAGACTCACTGCTCTTGACATCAATCGCTACACAGTTTTTTCGGCTCTGCATTCGCCCAGGAATTCCCCCAACCATTGTAGTGATAATAGGTAATGAAGTTATCATGGCCTCATATAAAACTCGCGGAAAACCTTCATGGTGAGTCGGCAATATGAGAAAGTTTGCATTTTTATATTCGTTCATCAGCTCTTTCTTATTATTGATAAGTCCTGCTATTTTTACATTGTGCTTTATGGGACTGGAAGGCAACCATTCGCTTAACTCATCGTAAAGCGAACCACCTCCTACCAATGTAAGATGGAATGGGAATTGTTCTCGATGCAAAATAATAGCTGCATTTAATAACTCGCGTACCCCTTTAGCCTCAATTAAATTGCCAACAAAGAGCCCTTGCCAACATTTTGGAGCTTCTTTTATAACTGGACGATTGAATTTGTCAGAATCGTCAATAAAAGTCATAGGTCGAATAGTTTTAACATTCTTACAATAAAGCCTTAGATCTTCTTCAATAGATGGAGAAACCGTCAGAATAAAAGATGCAAACCTCATGATTAATTTAGATAGCCAACCTTGATTATATCGACCGCCTCTAACATAAAGACCATAGGATTTACCAAATAATAAGCATTGAAAAGCAATAATCATCCCAATTGTACCTGGGTAAAATATGTAGACGAATTGATTATTCCATATTTCGGTAAAAAGAATTCGTACTAGTCTAAATAAATTACTTTTTTTTATCAAAGATCCTTTTAATCCATGCTGATTAAGCTCAAAATTTAAAAGGTTAGAATTGCAATTATATTTAGAAGTTGGGGCCATATAAGTTGGCGCAAATCCTCGTGCTCTTAGTTGAAGCAAAAGTTCGCCTGTATGATTGGAAATAAATAATCTATTTTCTTGAGAGACGCCGATAGACCCGTTGCCAACAACAAGAATCGAGTTACAATTTTTTTTCAAAATGCGTTTCATATTTACTGATAACGAGTTATTAATAAAAAGAGGAAAAGAATAACTGCAATAAGCACTGTCATGTAGTAAAACTGAAAAAATTTCTTGATATGAATATAATTTCCTCTTTTTTTAACAACACAACTCATCAAGTATCCAATAGTAGGAAACATCATCACAAGATATGGGCTACCATATCTAGGTACTACTCCTCCAAAAACAAGAGCGTGAGCCAAATATGCAACAGCACCCAATAAAAACAAACGTGTACTCATATTTTTAGGTAATCGCCTCCAATACAACATCCCATAGATCATGAATACTCCAATAAATAAATACCAAATAATATTTGCATTGGTATTAAAAAAATTAATAAAGTGATCATTTAAAAAATTAGTGCTCCAAAAATTGAAAGGTAAGATAAACTGTAAAATTGCAGGAATCGGTATAAGAACCATCTTTATATATATTGGTAATTGTCCGAATGCAGTTGAAACTGTTCCAACTACGCCGTCAATGTTTGTCCCATCATCAGCTGCATTTGATAAAAGCTGATTATTAAAAACTATATTAGCAATCTGCTCAAATGTAAAAATCTGAGTGGTAAATGTTCCTATTAAAGCAAAGAATGAAGTTCCAGCCATAAAAAATATTATTAAAGGCATCCAAATAGTTTTTAAAATTGTACGGCCAAGTACAATAAAACTTAAGGGAATTAGAACAAGCATGGGTTGTCGCATCATCCCAAAAATTAGGGCTGCAGAAAATAATGCTATATATGAGGATGGCATCATAGCTTTGCGAGTGTTGATCATAGTTACCATATATGAAACTAATGCAACTCCAAAGATTAGGAATGGATCTTTAAGCAAAGTATTAGAGTAAAAGATAAATTTTGTAGTTAATATGAAAGCTAGAGCGGAATAAAAGCAGGTTTGATTATCTCTCGTTATAATCCAAGTTATCCTAGTAACCAGTATGGCTGTCAATAAGACTATTGTATTGTTTAACAACAAGCCTACAAATAAGTTTGCACCAAAAATATCAAATGCGAAAGACAAAATGAGTTGATAGCCAAAATATGCACTACCTAAGAACCCTAATTGATAAAACTTGTCTCCTCCCATAAGTTCTAGTGCATTCTCAAAATAACCCTCACCATCGCTCCCACTCAGATAAGGTGATAATTCTCCACCAATAATTACACTCTGTTTGTATGAAATAATTGAAATTAGGCATAGCAAAAAAGAATAAAGGATTAAAATATTACGTGAACTTTTAAGACTAGGATCTTGGAGAAATTTAGATATTGCCAACCAATGGCCTAACAGCGTAAAAAAAGAGAAAATAGCAATATAAATATTTCCTGTAACGCCAAAAATTATGAACGAAAGAACATAAACTGAGATTAGTTTAACTAGCGTAATCATTTAATATTAATGTTTTATTTTTTGAAAAAAAATATTAGTCAGCAAGGTTCGTTGATCAACATTAAAAACCTTAAACCAGGCAAGAAATATTATTAATAAAATACCTATTAAAGGAATAAAACTCACACCTTTAAATAAATAAGAATCTAAGGTAATTTGATGTAAAAAACCAAAGATAATTGTTGTCAATAAAATCAGAATTGTGGAAGTAAATCTCCATTCAATAGGATGAATTCGTTGAGATAGATATGTCTCCATTACTGCCCAGGTCACCATGGCAATAAGACTACCAAAAGCTAGTCCAGACAAACCAAAGTTTTTTGATAAAAGAGGTAAGATGAGAAAAGCAACTAAAATCATAAGTAGGTAACTATATAATTTTATATAAGATTTTTTTGCTAAGGTTATTCCGAGTCCTGTAACACCTCCAATTGACTGAATCGCTTTAGTTAAGCTTAGTGCGAAAACTACTATTCCTGCTCCAGCATATTTATCTGATACTAATAAAATTAATAAAAACTCAGAAATTGACGTCAGAAATAAGCAGGTGCAACAAATAAATGCTGTAAAAATTGGGAGCATGAGTTGGTAAGTTTTTGTCGCATCATTCTCTTTAAATATTGATAAAGAAAATGGCCCCCAAGCTGTTTCAAAAGCATATATTGGTAAACCTATAATAAGAGCTATTTTAGCTCCAGCGGCGAAAAAACCTAGCTCATCAGCACCAATATAATTAAGAGCTACATTTCGTTCAAAAACAGGCAAAAATGATGCTGCTATACATATCAACCCAAATGGTATTGCAAAAGGCAGCATTTCTTTTAATATCCTAAAATTATTTGGGATAGTTATCCACTGTCTAACCAAATAAATACCTAAAAGTCCAAAAGTTCCTCTTACTATAAAATAAATAGCAAAAACACCAACGATATCTAGTTCAAATAGAGCAACTCCAAGTACAAGACCAATTAAAGTAGCAACAGTAGATCCAACAGAGATGAACAAAAAATGTTTGCGTTTAAAGGTCCATTTAAGCAATCCTTGCGAAAAGTTTATGAATACAAAAAATGGAGCCTGTAAAATTATAAACTTTACTATCAATTCTCCATCAGTTTTTAGAGATAAAACATCTACAATTAAGCCTATATTTAACCATAAGATAGAACAGACAAAAGCGAAAATTATGATTTGAAATGCCAATGATTGGCTTACTACTTGACGTCGATGACTAGAGTTTTCGTCATCATAAAAAAAACGAGCGACTGCAGAATCTTGACCAAAAACTAAAAAAGTAACTAAAAGTACAACTGTTGTATTTAATAAATCAATGATGCCAAATTGCTCTACTGAAAAATATCTCGCCAGCAAAGGAAATGTAAATAGCGCAAGCAGTTTATTCAACGCACCACCAAAGCCATAAACCGCTGCATCACTTAGAAGAAATCTAAATCTTTCAAACTGATTCAATTTATTAGGTAACTTCATATCTCCTCATCATTTTTATGAAGTAAATTAAGCCACTCCTTGGCAAGACCAATTCCGTTATAACGTTCAAACCAAATAGAAACTTCCCTATTTATGGCTTCACGCTTATGAATATCACTATGAAGAGTATTAAGATGTCGGGCAACGTCTTGAGCTGATTTGACATCAAGAATGGGCGGTGGCGGATAACCAAACTGTGATTCAAAGGACTCATTTGAGAAATTGAAACTTTGCAAAAAATGCTTGCCACGGGACAGTACCTCCCAACCAGTTCCACCCCAAATAACTCCAGGGTCAGAATAAAATTCGCCTACACCAACATCACAAACATCTATCAAGGTAATAATTTCCTTTCGTTGAATGGGAGTTAGCCAAATGACATATTCACTAATGCCTAAATCTTCCACAAGTTTCTTAGTTACTTTGATGTCAGGACCGTATTCAACACATACTAGCAACGGTCTTGCTTCAGTATTTTTTGCAATAAATTGAGATAAGCCAATAAAAAGCCAATCACTATTCTTACTAAAACTTTTCCAATTTTCTCCTACATCAGCCTTGAGTGTTTTCTTATCCCAAAGAAGACGAGAACAACAAAATATGGATAGCTGAGCTGCTTGAATACGCTCTATGGCATTATTAACTTGTGGATGCAAGGTTTGATTTGTATCATCTTTACCATTGTAGACCATAGGTATTGGTAACTTTAAAAACTGCTTATTAAGTTCCTCAAATGAATCTTTTGTTATGCTCATCTCTGCATTAAGACAATGAGTTGCATTACAAATTCCCTCTGCTTGTAAACTACGAATATAACGATACAAAAGGCTTTTTATAGACCTTGATTTGATATTATGTTTAAACTCAAGATCGCCATAAAATTCAATACCTGCACCATAAGGGTAAAAGATATCAAGTTTTAATTTCATAGCTGCAAACATAGCAGGTGCAGAGCCAGAACCTACAAAAAGATCATAGTTTGACAGTAAGTTTTTTTTTAATTTGCTTGGCCAAAATCTGCTTAGCAGACACGTTAGTATACCTCTAGAACTATTAGGTATTCTCAGGGGACGAATGTATGCTTTCCAACTTTCGATGTCCCAGGTGTCAGCCTCAGGTGTAAAATGAGATAGATTTCCACTACCGTCATTTGAAAAAGTTAGGAGATAGGCATCCGCACCAAGATCACGAAAATAACGTAATAAACTAAAACCGTTATTATTCATGTTGCCAATAATGGCAATTCTAGGTTTTTGGTTATTAAACATTAGTCATCTCTTTTCACTGCACGACAACAATATCCTGTTCCTCCTACAAAAACAGAAAACTCTTCATAGCCAATTTCTCGCAACATATTTTCAAATTTAGATCGAGTTACATGACGCTTATAATGATCTGTATTTCTATCATGCGTATCCAATAGAGACCACTCAAAATGAATATTCTTTGGTAGATCATATCGTCCATAGTAAAAATTAATTGGTGATATCCTGCGTAATAGTATCTGTATGAATCTGTTTTCACGAAATTTCCAGTGAATAGGAAAGAAAAAGCGAGTGAGCCAATCTGTAATTTGTAATTGTCGAACAGAGCTAAACTGCTTAATCATAAGCCACCAGATTAGATAAGTTGAGGTAAACATACCCATATGGTATTTGTAGTGATCGCATACCAATTCTCCTTTTGGCTTTAAGACTCTGGAAAGTTCTCTCAAACTGGATTTAGTACTTGGGGTATGTTGCAGGACTCCAAGACATAGCACCGCATCAAAAAAATCATCCTGGAATGGAATATTTTCTATATCAGCCTGAAACAAAGTTAGATTTTCATTAGGCATGTTATTTTCGTAGTTTGCCTCTACTGCATTACTGAAATCGAATGAATATACTATTGCACCATATTTAAGAAGAATTTCAGTAAAGCGGCCTGCACCAGATCCAGCTTCCAGGATACATTTTCCAGCTAATGAAGATAGTGGTCGTCCAAATGCCTTTTCTAAACGCTTCTCTGTAACGGGAGATTTAGTATATGAATCGAATTGTGTGAGCTTAAATGTATTCCACTGTAACCCAAAGGCTTTTGCATAGTTATCTGAAGCTACGAAGCGAGGAATGTCTCCCTTAATTTTGTAACAAGCCTCATTAGCTATTAATGTATTATCGCTCTTGTGAAGTGACTGTTTTGTTTGTGGGCAAATAAAGTTTAAAAAATCCATATTAAATTACCAGACATAGTGTTTAAAAAGTTAGAGCTTTATAATCAAAGCTTTTAATTACAAAGCAAGATTGTATTCCTTTCGCCATAGTTCAAACTGCATTAAGCAAAATAAATGCTCCTTTACTGGACGGCCTTTATCAAGACTTTGAAATAGTTTAAGGACTTCTTCTCTAGAAAATGTTGAGTTAGAATCCAAAAGCACTGCCTCAAACATACTTCGCCAAGGACCTTTAGCTAGCCAACGATCAAGAGGAATTCCAAACCCCATTTTACGTTTCTTATCAAAGTCAGGTGGCAATATTCGTGATGCTAATTTTTTGAGGAGAATTTTTCTGTCTAATGATGTTGCTTTTAGCTTAGATGGTACTTTTCCATAAGCAAATTCGATAACAGAAACATCAAGAAATGGTGCTCTTATTTCCAAGGAATTCAACATACTTGCTCGATCCACTTTAACTAAAATATCTTCAGCCATATAGTTAATGAAATCGAATCTTGTTACTCTCTGCACTGGATCTGAATGTTTTGGAATTCGACTTTTACGAATACTATCTGCCACGAATGGCCAGTCTTTGTAGTGAAGATCAAGGAGTTTAGATCGAGCATATTGGTCAAATTTTGGCATAAATGGTGGAATATCTTTACTGATGTCGGCACCTAAATGATTGAAAAAATGACGCCCTCTTGCTTCAATTGGGAGCATAGCAACTCCACATTGAGATATTTTCTTCTTCAATGACAGTGGTATCCATGAATAGTTTTGCTGTAAAGCAGCCATTCGGCTTGCTGAATAATATCCACCAAATAATTCATCACCTCCATCGCCACCAAGAGCAACTTTGCAGTGCTTTCCTATCTGCTGACTAACCAAAAATGTCGGGATCATTGAAGAATCAACTATAGGTTCATCGTATTGTCTTGCTAGTAAAGACATCATCTCAGGCTTTACGTCGTCAGCTTCCAATAATGTGTGATCAGTATCAAAATGTTTTGCAATAAGCTGAGCATGAGTGCTTTCATCATAATCCCTATTCCCACTAAAGCCTACTGTAAAAGTTTTAATTTGTGACTCGCTGCGAGCAGCTAATGCTGTGATTAGGCTTGAATCAACACCTCCACTCAATAACAAACTTACTGGCACATCTGCAACAAGCTGTCGTCGAACTGAGTCCTCTAAAAGATTTTCAAGTTCATTTAGGAGGTCCTCCTGACAATATTCTTCTGATGTTAGATCAGGTAAATCCCAGTAACGTAAAATTTTAAATGAGCCATCTTTAAGGCTGAAGCTCAAAGTGTGGGCTGCTGGAAGTTTATTAACGCCTTCAAGAATACACAAGTGACCTGGAACATAGCCCATACTAAGATAACAATCCAATGCTCTTGGATCTATATTTTTTGAAAAACTTGGATCAGAGATCAATGCCTTTAATTCCGAAGCAAAACGAAGTTCTCCCTTGCTAATATTGTAAAACAAAGGTTTTTCACCTGCCCTATCGCGTGCAAGAAAGACTTTAGATTGAACAAGATCATAAATAGCAAATGCGAACATACCTTGAAGATGGATAACACAATCATGGCTCCACTCTTTATAAGCATTAAGAATAACTTCCGTATCTGAATTTGATTGGAATGTGTGTCCAAGTTCTATTAGTTTCTTTCTAAGCTCAATATGATTGTAAATTTCTCCATTAAATACTGTTACAAGTTGGCCATCCAATGAACTCATTGGCTGATGACCTCCTTCAGTTAAATCTAGAATCGATAGACGACGGTGCCCAAATCCAACCTGACCATCTGTCGACCAGAAAATACCCTTACTATCTGGTCCTCGATGACGCATTGAATCTCGCCCTAAAATTAACCAATCTTTATTTTCAACCGGAGCAAGTGAGCTTATACCAACTATTCCACACATATAAATAAATCTACCTTATGTTATTTAATTCCAATTAATATTTTCAGGAAAACTAATTAATACACCCATTCCTTTTTTCTGAAATACCACCATACTTCCGAGAGCTACTGCTGATGCATTTGCTTGCTGGACCACGGAAACTATATGTTCAACCTTTCCTGCGCCTCCATGAGCAATCACAGGTATGGAAACTGCGTCTGAGACAAACTTTACCATGTCAATATCGAAACCTTGCCAGGTTCCCTCATTATCTATTGATGTTAAAAGGATCTCACCAGCGCCCATTTCTTCAACTTCTTTAGCCCAAGTGACAGGATCTCGTCTGATATTTTTCCTACCACCTAATGTTCTTACGGTCTGCTTCCCAAAGAAATTTTTTTTCACATCAATGGATGCTATAACAGCTTGACTGCCGAAATGGCGCGCTATTTCTCCTATTAGGTCTGAATTCTCTGCTGACTGAGTGTTTATAGCCACCTTTTCAAATCCAATATCAAATACTTTCTTAGCTTGATCTAAACTAGAGATGCCGCCACCATAACCAAGAGGCATGAAACATTCATTAGCAATATTAGTAAGTACATCATAATTAGGTCCACGACGCTCTTTCGCGGCAGTAATATCTAAGAACAATAATTCATCTACCTCAAGTTCGTTAAAAATACGAACGGTATTAGCAGGATCTCCAACATAGGTGGGGTTCCTAAAACGCACTGTTTTAACCAAGCTGTCATCTGATAATAGAAGAGCAGGTATGATGCGGGTTCGAATCATATATTATGCTCAGCAAAATTTTTCAGAATTTGCATTCCAAAACGATGACTTTTCTCTGGATGAAACTGAACACCAAAAATATTATCTCGACCAATTGCTGAATCAAAATCAATACCATAGTGAGTCCTCATCAGGGAATGTTCTGGATCATCAACGTGAACCCTATATGAGTGAACAAAGTAGTAACGTGGCTCATCTACAAGCTCTTTAGTGAGTATGCTTGGCGAGTTTGGTAATGCAACATTCCAGCCCATATGTGGTACTTTCAAATTATCGGATTTTGGAAACCGTATTGTTTCACCATGTATCCAGCCCAAACCAGGAAGTGATCCCTCCTCACTTGATCGAGTTAATAGTTGCATTCCCAAGCATATTCCTAGTATAGGCGTATTTTCAACAAGTACTTTTTGATCGAGTACCTCACGCAAACCAGGAGCATTATTTATAGTAGACATAGCTGTATCAAAAGCTCCTACACCGGGCAGTATTAACTTCTTTGCTTTTTTTATAACATCTGGATCTGACTCTATGGTTGCTTTAACACCAATTCGCTTAAACATATTAACCAAAGATCCAAGGTTGCCCATGCCATAATTTATGATGGTAATCATTTCATCTCAATAGTTTTATTTAAGTCATCTGGATAGATAAATGTCAAATTTTATAAGCCTTAATCTGTTTCAAAAGGAAAGCAATATTTTATATAAAAGCTTTCAGGAATGAGATTAAGCTTAAGTAAAAAAAAGAAAAACGGACGTAGGCGCTCAAATCGCTTTTTATTGGTAGGATAGTCCTGCCAAGTTTTAATGGGCGCTGACATTATTGCGTCATATTCTTCATCAGAAAAACCCATACGTTTTTTCATATAATCTACCAAATCTTCTTCAATAACTGGGGGTTGCTCTAATTCACCAAGAGCGGATTGGCGAGTTGTTTTGCCAGATCGAACAGACGCAGAAAGTGAATTAGCCCTGGAGTCAACGCCAAATTTTTGTGGACCTAAAACACTGTGATGAAAAGCACCTGTTCTATTTTCCAAGTGATGGCCGTCATAATATACCCAATTGAATCTCTTTTGGAGGAACTCTCGAGCATCTTCTTTTGAATATTTTAGATACCATAATGGTCGGATTTTCTCAATCCTATATAAAGCTGTCCATTTGATAAAGTCAGATAGTGACATATTTGGAAAGGTTTTTATCGGAACACTCCCAAACATACCATGGACTGAAGCCAAATACCTTCCATCTGCATACATTGTTCCAAGAGGTGATATGCCTTCTGCAATATATGAATGTCCTTCAAGTTGATACTTAAGGCCATACTTTGCTGCTGTCTTGTATAATAATTGAGGCACACCGATGTCTGCAAAGACATCAAAATCTATGACACTTGCCTTAAAGAAAGATCTGTATATATCCTCTGCTTCTTTTGTTGCAACAACATGTGTGACAAGATCAATGTCTAGTGCTCCAAGAACCTTATGAATATTTTCAGTTGCAATTGCATTGTTGAATGTATTATCAAGATGAACAGCTAAGGGACGAAGTCCATACTTCTCAACAGCTAGATATGCCAAATATGAAGAATCTGTTCCACCGCTTACACCCATCACGCAATCATAAGGCTTACCCTTGCCATCCTGCTTGATCCTATCAACAATTTCACTGAATATCTTCTCGCCCTCTTCTGTTCCTGTTTTATATTTAGCCTGCATATCTTCAATTTGGCGACAATAATTACAAATACCATCCTCATCAAAAGAAATTTTGCTTATATTAACGTTATCGTAAACGCAGCGTTCACAAATAATCTTTTCTTTCATAACATTCATTTTATAACCTTCCTATTATGGTTTATTTTATTTATCAAAATATTCTAAATCTATCTTGCCGTCATCCCCAAGAACAACTTGGCCAATGATTTTTGCAGGAACACCCGCAGCAATCGAAAATGATGGGACATTTTTGGTGACAACAGCGCCTGCACCAATTAGACAATGATCACCTATAGTAACACCTTTAGAAACTACGGCATGTGAGCCTATAAAACAACAATTACCAATCTTAATTGGCAAAACCTCTCGCTTTAAGTCTCCGCCACTGAGTGCCCACATAACAGTATCATGAGTTACTATTTGAACACCTGAACTTATAGAGCAATTTTCACCAATAATTAGAGAGGCACTGCCGTCCAAAGCGCAGTAAGGGCCTACCCAGGTATTCGCTCCAATTGTGACATCACCTACAACTGTTGTTGTATTGTAAATAGTTACATTATTTCCTTCTTCTCCCCAATATTCTCCTCTCTCTTTCCAGCTAAACAAATCTTCGGAAAAAGGATTAATTCTATTAAATTTTGATTTGGATTCGCTACGAAGTTGCTTATGAAGACGTATCAATTGATCATGTAGGTTTTTTATATCTTCATCCATGTTTCTCACTCCGTAAAATGCATTGCTGGACTTTCTTCAATAGCTGTACTTGCAGCTTGTTCTAATGTTTGACCTCTAAGCCTGGCCCTAGACATTCGCTCTCCAACTTTTAATCCAGCTGCAAATAAAGTGAGGACTGGACGCGGACCCAACTCAGATGGTTGAAAACTCACAAATCCATGAGGTGCAATTTCTTTTGGAAGGAATGACAGTCCTGATGCAAGAAGATCATTTACATCTATATTTCCACACATTACTCCAATTTGAATGTTAGGATTAATCATCTTAATTTCTTCAAATTTTATAAATCCTTCTGAACCTAAAAGTATAGATTCATTTTGATGCTCAGCAATAATAATATGAGAATATTTATTACCATTATTATAAAAATATTCTGACAGATCTTCATATCGCAAGTTTGCATTTGTGTCATCTGAGACCCATGTAACATCTAATTCAAGTCGGCCAAAGGCCTCTACAAGGGTGGCGCCAGGAATAGGAGAATTCCCAAGTACCAAAATAGAACCGCCGTCGTATCCGAGGTCTAACAGTAATTTTAATCCAGTCATTCCTATAAAACCACGCATATCACATGGCGGAGTCCGCTCGTTGGTGCCAAGAACTAATATTTCTCGTTCTCGACATCGATTCAAATCAAAATCTGACTCTCTCAACTCCCAGGTTTCCCACATAAGAGGAATAACTGCTGTTGGTCGTAATGTATCTATTAAATCTCTGTCAATTGGTCTTACATGACCGCTATTAGTGACTATGTCTGCTTTTGCAAGATCTAAATGACTACGTGCATCAACACATTTAATTCTGTCAGCAACTTTATAGGCTTCAGCGATCTTGTAAGTTTGTTCAATAATATCTTTTGCTAATCCAAATCTGCTATCACTTACTTGTGCAGTTACATGCTTTGCGCCTGCAAATGCAGCAAGCACAGGACCATAAGCATAATGACCTGATGCTGCCTCAGTATAAACATTGAGTCCATCAAGGTTAATATCAAAATTTACAATGAGATCTTTTAGCAGTCGATGGTTATGCATTTTTAAATTCCGATAGAAGATTTAGCAACATCGTTCGAGTTCCTTCGCCTTTAAATCGATATTTTAGCAGCTCTTCAGGGATTGAGTGAAACTCTCTAGTTGTATCATATCGACTAAGATCTTCAGTGTTTAGAAATACATGAATTGGGTGAAAGTCAAACACCTTAATACCTTCATGAGCTAAAAGATCATGCATTGATGTTCTGGTTTTATAGATACATTCAGCATCATCTTCCCAAAAATGCGGAACCTTTACCATTCCGTTCCATAAGCGCCATGGTTGCAATATGATTTCAGATCGCTTAGAAATAAAATCATTACAATCATAAATCAAGCCTTTTTTATAAAAAAGCTCATGTAATCGTGAGCTCTGAACTAATGAGTGCGATCTGATTGATACTGCTTCTGGAACAAGCTCCAACATTTGATCAATAATATATTCAGCGGAGCCACCATTACCATCAAGCAACGGATTGAAATTTGGATGAATACCTAGTTCAAATTTTTTATTTGCCCTCAATCTTTCTAGTGCTGGAGTGTCATGTGTAACAAACCAGGTAGCAGCAACATCTACTTTCTCGATAAGATCAATACATTCTTTTAGTATCGCGTCACAAACCCAATCAATATCAAATGTTAGAGCAACTGCATTATGTATTAGAGAATCCGGATCAAGATCAGAAATCTTAATCCAGGCTTGTTCATTTAAACGATATGAATTGTTTTTTTTATTCAAATCAAGTCACTCATTAAAATTATGTTAGATTTTAGACCAGCTGATAGGAGCTCTGATTTAAGTTTTTCTCCAAAAGTTCTAGAACCAATTAGAAGTGTTTTTGGTTCATCATTGAATAATTTTTCACGATTGCCAATAACTGATGTAAACGGTGGATAATATTGTCCCTCAAGTCCCTCAGCATCATCATAGAAAAAGAAGTCAGTATCAGCTTGAAAAAAGTTCAATAGGCGGCTCGGGCAAAACAAACCAACATCGCCATTTTTAAGCCAATTTGTTAAGTTATCTTGCAAAATTGTTCGTGCTTTTGGAATTTCATTAATATAAGTCTCTAGCTCTGACAAGATGGATGTATTTACTGATGGTAATTGTGTATCAGCCGCAATTGTGCCTACCGCAAATAGTGAACGACCAAATTGACTAGGCTTAATAGATGCTGTCAAGCCTGCTTCAAACAACGTATTGGCAAGCGAAGCCTTGGTAAAGTAATGAAAATGTTCATGTAGAAGAATACTGGGGTCGCGCTGCGATATCTCTAAAGTACAATCAGGAACCGCCAAGAAAATTTTTCCATCTGGTTTTAATTGTTTTTTCACGCTAGATAAAAAAGTTTTGGTATCCTTAAGATGTTCTAGAACAGTATAAAATATGATTGCATCGAATTGGCCCTTAACCAAACTCGTGGGAAAGAAATCATTAATAACTTCCACATCATAGGACTTCCAATAATGCTCATACCCAACTCCAGGCTCTATACTTGTAACCTGCCAGCCATCCTGAGAAAGCCGTTTACTCATAAACCCAGTACCAGCCCCAATTTCAAGTAATTTTCCTCGGCAAGAAACTGATTGATCAATGAAGCTTATAAAATCATCAACATAGGGTAATCCAAGCTCTGTATTATCTGAAGGTGTTCCCATTT
Source organism: uncultured SAR86 cluster bacterium (assembly GCA_902626385.1). GTDB lineage: Bacteria > Pseudomonadota > Gammaproteobacteria > Magnimaribacterales > D2472 > SAR86A. The sequence goes on along the minus strand of CACOEZ010000002.1, from coordinate 106,423 downwards.
CATTGCCAACTTCATAAGCTTGTTTGAGTAACTCCTCTAGAGATGCATCAATAGTTTGCTCCAGCCGCCCAAGTGAGGAATTAATTTCTAAATGAAATGGGTAAACATTTGGAATTCCTGAAGGATTTTCTGGTGTATTCATTGCACCTAAACAGAAAGGCATATCAGGTATTGTTAGTGATATGTTGCTCATGATTGATTTTCCTCAAAATTCTCTGGAATTAATTTATATATTGAATCTTCTAATGTGCATTGCGGTTTCCAAGCATAGTAATCTTTGGCACGACTTATGGAATAACGTGCTGTTTCGCCATCACTTGGATCAATTTTTGGCGATATTTTAATTGAACCTTTTTCAACAACCTCGACGACTTTTTTAGCTAACTTCATCATTGTGACAGGCATACCGGTTGCAACATTTATTATGGTTCTCTTAGGTTTTTTTAATACTCTCACAATTAGATCTGCAACATCTACCGTGTCAATAAAATCCTGTTCTCGACTTCCACTACCCCAAATATTGATCACGCCATTTTCTCTAGCTGTAGATATAAATCGGCTCAAAACGAGCTGCGGCTTCAACCCTACACCTACTGGTGCAGCAAGACGGAGTATTGTTGAAGTTCCCTGCGAAAGGAAAAGTGATTCACCATCAGCCTTAGCAGAGAAGTAAGGAGATGATACAGATATCGAATCATGATCATCTTCATACTTTGTATTAGAAGTTAATCTATTGTACAACCCACAAGTTGACATGTAGATTAAAGATGCTCCAGATTGTTTCTGAAAAGCATGTATATTCTGATCTATACGTCTAGTCATATCAGCTGATATATCATTGTCTGGATAACTAATGCTATGAGGAACAGCTGCGGCAAGGTGAACAATTCCCGAAATCTCATGTCGATAAGGGGTTAGTGAATCTATATCGTTTGCTAAATCAATAACCAAAGCCTTATTTGATGTGTATTCCTTTGGACGATGTGTTAAAGGCATAAATGGAATGGATAATTCCTGCAGTTTTTTGCAGATCCCCCTGCCAACAATTCCATCAGAGCCTGTGACTAAGATCATCTTAAATACTCATGTAACTTTTGTTTCAATTAGGCTTCGAAGAATATTAACTTCTTCATATTTGAAGTCCTTTTCTATGACAGCATTGAAGAGGTGTTTTTGAATTAATATATCTGGTTCATTGTAGCCAACCATTGCTCGTAAAGAGGTAGTACCAGAAAAACGCGGATTAATCTCAAATACTTTTACCACCCCATCAACAAGACGACATTGAATATTTATAGCTCCACGTGCACCTATTGCTTTTGCAATTTCCTGACATTGATTTGTCACTTCAGGGAAACGCCCTATTTGACCTTGACTCACTCCAGAACTAATTACCAGCTTAGGTCCAAGTTCTTCTCTAGAAGTTCGATTGGGAACAGAAACACGGATATTAAGCTGACCGGTCAATGCTCTTTTTACTGCAATTGAATTAATATAATCACCGTTCATATCATGCAATACACCAACCGTATATTCTTGATCTGGAGTCCCAACATATTCTTGGATTAAAAATTTTATTTTGTTTTTGCCTAGGTTTAAATACTCGGCAAGACCTTCGAGTTCCTGACGATCTTGAGCAATGTAGACATTTGCAGATCCGCCGCCACCAACTGATGGCTTCACAACTACAGGAAACCAATCAATAGCAGTCAAGTCATTCTTAGAATTAATTATGGTAAATCTCGGTGAACTAAAATTTAATTCGCTTAGTCTTCTATTTGTTTTTTCTTTGTCCATACACATTTCAATAACTGCAGTTGGATTGATTGGTAGGAAGACGCCACGTTTCTCTATCTCATCACGATGCTTCGAAAATAGCTCCAATTCTGGTTCACAGCCATGAAATAGAGCTTTAATTTTATATCGATCAATTAGATCAAATAAGCATTCCATATAGTTTGGTGAATTAGCAAAGGGTAATACTACGCTTTCATCAACCAAGCTAAATTGAGGACAGTCTGGGTTTGCATCAGCCCCAATAATCCTATAACGATCTTTTTTTGCCAGCATTAGCGCTTTCAATATCTGCTCTCCATGTCCACCGCCGCCCATTGCTGTTACAAGAACATTCATCATAATCTATACTCCTATATACTTTTAAAGTTGCTTTCAAAAACTTTATTTGATCGACGTTCAAACACCTCTAGAACCGATGGATGAATTACTTCAAGAAAATTCAAGTTCAGTTTGCTAACAAACTTGTCTATAGCGTGACGATATATTTTGACACTTTTGGTGCTTGGATCAAAAGTAGCAAATGCACCGAAGCGACCATCATCTCTTGGCAGTCCGCAACTACCAACATTAACGAAGGTAGTACTATTTGAATTTTTTAAAAATGGGTAGTGAGTATGTCCCATAAAAACAAATGAGGTGCCAGGCTTAAATTGACTGAGGTCAGTATCTGGATAAACATACTCATTTGTATAATCTCTTGGACTCCCATGAACAAATAGAACTGAAGTGCCATCAATAGTCTCTTGAATGTGAGTTGGCCATGACATTAGAAAATCAATCTGATTGCTTGATAGCCTGTCACGTATTGGCTTGAATTGATAGATAGCTTCTCTGCTTGGTGATATATCTTCCTGGAAAAGCATTTCCTCATGATTTCCAAGGATACATTTAACTTCCCCTCTCATTGATATCAGTTCATCCACTACATCAAGTGATGGAATATATCCAACAGCATCGCCAAGATAATAGAAAGATTTAGCACCAAGTGATCTTAAGTGAGTTATTGCAGCCTGAAATGCTTCAATGTTTCCATGCGCATCAGACAAAATACCAATCATAAATTCACATCCTGCATCCATGCGTCTACATTAAGAAGTGACCAAATTAACAATCGACGATTCTCTTTACCACTCAAATGTTCATTAATTAAAGGTGTTACCAATCGGTTATCGAGGTAATCATAGATACGTGAATTTTTATCAAGTAATGTTCTCTTAACAAAATCGATGCTTTCACCTTTAAACCAACTAGCATCTGGCGAAGAAAAACCTTGTTTTTGAGCGCTGGTAATATCTTCTGGTATAAAACGTTTCATCACATCTCGCATAATCTGCTTACCATCATTGGTTTTTTTAAAGGTATCATTAATATTAGTTTTAAAAGTCTTTAGCATTTGATGCAGGTTATTTAGTTTAAGGTTAACCGGGCATTGCATCGCAAAATCTACCAAATCGTTATCCATAAATGGTACACGACTCTCCAAGCCATGCGCCATTGAGAGTTTGTCTTCTACTACGAACAGACCATGAAGAAAGGTCTTTGACTCAAAATACAAACAATGGTTTACATAATCCTCTGGGGAATTTGAAACTTTATCACGATTAGCAAATACATCTTGAAAAATATCTCGTGTAGAAGTGTCTTTAATTTGTTGTTGCAGTGGTGAAAATATCTTTTTTAAATATTTTTCATCTATCAATCGCTGCCAATAACTGTAATACTGATCAATGAAATTTTCGAAGCTCTTACTCCCAGCAACATGATAATATCTCCATGGATAGCCACCAAAGAGTTCGTCACCACCAGTCCCTGATAAAACAACTTTGACAAACTTGCTCGCAAGTTGAGCTGCATAATAATTAGGATAGCTTTGACCAACTCTAGGTTCTTCCAAATGCTTGGCCACCATAGGTAGACAGCGCTCCATATCTCCGGCCTTTAAAACCATTTCATAATGCTCAGTCTTAAATTTTGCCGACATAGCTTCAGCTTTTATCCGCTCATCAAAAACTAGCTCTATGCCAGAAGCTGAACTTAAATCAAAACCGCAAGTAAAGCTCTTAAGATTTGGAAGAGACTGTGCCGTAACTGCAGTTATAGATCCACTATCCATTCCCCCACTAAGATAGGCTCCTAGCTCAACGTCGCTCACTAACTGACGATTAACTGACTGTTGGAAGAGGTGTTCCAGCTCTTCAATGTAAACCTCTTTATCTTTTATATTATTAGGTTCCCGAAAGTTAAAATCCCAATAGCTTTGAATTTTTAAATCTGTATCACTATTTTTAAGTATTGCGAAATGTCCAGCAGGAAGAATTCTTATATCCTCCATAAGGGTTCTATCAGAAAAGATATTTTGGAAAGTAAAGTATTCCAAGAGAGCAGTGGCATTAATTTTTCTTCGAAATTCTGGATGAGCTAGTATGGCTTTTTGCTCTGAACCAAAAGTTAATATTGAGTTTTGGCGTGAGTAATAGAGTGGTTTGATACCATAGCGATCTCGAGCCAACAGAAGACTTCGTTCTTTGCTATCCCATAATGCGAAAGCGAACATTCCATTAAAGCGAAGTAATGCATCTGTACCCCATTGAATTAAGGCATAGAGAACAACCTCAGTATCTGAGCTTGACCTAAATCTATGACCACAAGCCTCTAACTCGGTTCTCAATTCTCGATAATTATAAATCTCGCCGTTATAGGATAGAGAATAGCGATCATCATGACTCATCATGGGTTGATGTCCACCTGAGGAAAGATCAATGATCGATAATCGTCTGTGGCCTAAACCAACATTATCTTCCATCCAAATTCCATCACCATCTGGACCTCGATGAATAATAGCATCTGTCATTTTCTGCAAAATAACCTGCGATACTTTATCACCATTAAGATTGACTATGCCCGTAATACCACACATATAATAGATTTAATCTCTGTAATATTTTATTGTTTATTTATTTTGCTGGGTTTCCAAAAACCACTGCCGATGATGGAATATTTTTTACTACAACACTACCCATTCCCACTACCGTGTTACTGCTAACAATACAACCTTCTCTTACAATCGCATTTGTTCCAACCCAACAATCCTTTCCGACCTCAACACTTCCATTTAATCTTACGCCAGACATTATGTAAGTATTTTCTTTTACTAGAACATTATGAGCCAGATAAGCGTTATCATCTATCTTTACACCATTTTTAATAATTGTATCGTTCAAGGTTCCACGTGAAATACTGCAAGAATTTCCAATTTCGCAATCTTTTCCAATAACTAATTTACCAAAGTGAGGAAAACGTATTGGCACTCCTTGACTGTTTCTTTCAAAACCGAAACCGTCATGGCCTAGGACAGAATTTGCTCCAATCTTGCTGTTAGCTCCCAAAACAACACAAGCTTTGATATATGATCCAGGGCCAACATGAACACCAGCATTTAATTCTGCACCTTCTTCTATTATTGCAGAAGAAGCAACATCAGCAGATTCGTGAATTTTTCCTGAAAACTGCTGAGCAATATATCCATTTGTAAGAAAATAAGATAAAGCTTCAATAAATGCTAGTCTCGGATTGCTACAAATAATGTTACTTATGCAATCTTTGGTTTTAAATTTTGAAATAACAATAGAGTTTTGATTGTGTTTTCTTGCGCTGTCGTTAATAAAACACAAACAATTCTCTTTAGCACTTTGCAAGTCGCTAAATGCCGTAATCTCTTTCGAGGGTCCTGAATGTTCAGCACCTAACTGATCGGCTAACTTACTAGAAGTAATGCTTTTATTAAGCTTGTGAATCATTTTTCTTGAATGTTTTAACTTAGAAAGAATTTTTAACAAATTCAATAACAAAGTTTTGCTCGTCTTCGGTCATGCCATGAAACAAAGGCAAGCTTATACTGCACTCATTAGCAATATAAGCATTTGGATAATCTTTTGGTTCACATTTATATTTTTTTTGATAATAAGATAGCATATGAACAGCATGTGTTGCCGGACGAGTTGAAATGCCTGCTGTTTGTAATAGTTCCATCCAAGCATTCCTAGCTTGGTTAACTTCTTTAACATTTTGAAGACTCAAGTTTTCAGGTCTAAACATACAAGGGTAACTCTGATAACCATGTTCATAACCCTCATAACAAACTGGGGTTCGTAACCACTCTAGAGTTGAAAAAGCTTCGTTATAAATATTAGCGAGGTTGCGACGTTCTAATATAATTTCATTAGCACGATCCATTTGTGCTGAGCCTAACGCTCCTTGTATGTCAGTCATTCTTTGGTTATAGCCTGCCTCAGGATGATCGGCCAATAAATATGGTTTAGCTCCCATATGTCTTTGGAGATCTGACATTGTTGCACCATGATCTCTGAGACATCGAATCTTATCTGCCAGCTTTGAATCTGAAGTTGTTACCATACCTCCTTCACCCGTAGTAAGTGCTTTGCGAGGATGGAAGCTAAAACATCCAGTAGTGCCTAGGGTGCCTACATGTCTTCCAAAGTATTTAGCACCAAAGCCACATGCAGCATCCTCCACAACCCAAAGGTTATGGCGTTCAGCTATATCATTAATCGGATCCATGTCCGCTGCTAATCCAAATAAGTGAACAGGTAGTATCGCTTTAGTTTTGGAAGTTATTTTTCCTTCGATTTGGCTTACATCAATATTGAAAGTATCAGGATCAATATCACAAAAAATCACCTTTCCACCCAAGTGTTCTACTACATTTGCGGTAGAAATCCAAGTAAAAGCAGGAACAATTGCCTCATCACCAGGACCAAAATCTAAAGCAGCGAGAGATAAATGAAGAGCCGTGGTGCATGATGTAACTGCAAGTGAATTCTCAGAGCTAGTAAATTTTGACCATTTTGACTCAAATTCTTCCACCTTTGGCCCTTGAACCAACCAACCATTTTCAAGAGGAGCAATAACACTTTGAATTTCATTTTCAAGCAAGCTTGTTCTGGCAATTGGTATATTCATTTTTGATGTCATTGTTTAAACTCCACCATCATCACGCCATTTAATTAACTGGAGAAGTCCCTCTCGCAGGCTATAGGCATGATCAAAATTAAGATCTTTAGAGGCTTTTTTGGGACATCCGATTCGATTTTGAACCATACGACGAGCATCGTCTTCACTGTATGGTTGATATGTAACCTTTAAGTCAGATTCTTTAAGCTCAAGAATAAGATCACATAATTCTTTAATACTTGTTTGAACACCAGAGCCTACATTATAAAACTCGTCTGTAGTAATAGCTTTGAGCGCCAAAATATTTGATCGAGCAACATCTTCTACATAAATAAAATCATATGCTTGAGTCCCATCACCATTAATTACTGGAGCTTCATTTGCATCAATTTTATTAAGCATAATAGGAACTACTCCTGTATATGCTGCTGTTTGATCCTGATGAGGTCCATACACATTCATATATCTCAAACCAACGTAATCTAAATTATATCGATCAAAAAAAGCACGACACATTGCCTCACAAGCAATTTTTGTAGCTCCGTAAAAATTACGGTTATTAAATGGATGTTCTTCTGTCATAGGCACTTCAGAGGCATCCCCATAAACTGATGCAGAAGAAGAATATACCAAACGACTTACTTTATTATTTACGCAGGCTTCTAAAACATTAAAGGTTCCTTGAATATTCACATCAAATGCCGTTCTCGGATAGTCTTTGCAATGCAAAAGCCACATTGCCGCCAAATGAATAACATAATCACATTCAGTCATCGCAGTATTTAAAAGATCAATTTCTCTTAAATCGCCCTTAAAATAATTACAACGAGGATCTTTTAACTGTTCTTCGATATAGGACATGTCTCCACGGGCAAGATTATCATAAATCACTACTTCACCAACATTTTCTTTCAATAACTCAGTGACAACAAAGCTTCCAATGAAACCAGCTCCACCAGTTACCAAAACTTTTTTATTTTCAAGTGTATTCATATATACCTCAGCAATTTATATTTAATTTTTTAGCTACCTCTTCAGCGATAGCTAGTGATGAAGTCAATCCCGGTGATTCTATTCCAAATAGATTAATAAGGCCAGGGACACCATTATCTTCAGCTGAACTTATAACGAAATCTGAAGTTTCAGGCTGGTCAGTAACTTTAGCTCTTATACCTGCATAATCAGGTGTTAATCTGTCAGAATCAAAATTGCGCCAATACTTCTTAATTTCTTTACTAAAAGCAATTTTTCTATTTGAATCAACTATATAGTTAACCTCTGGAATCCATTCTACATCCGGACCAAACCTTGCCTGACCATCCAAAGATAATGTCAGATGAACTCCAAGTCCCCCAGGCTCAGGCACTGGGTAGATAAGTCTTTTAAAGGGTGCTTTACCAGTCAAACTAAAATAGTTTCCCTTAGCGAAGCCTTTTGCTGGTAATTTAGGAACATTTTGGCAACCGAACTTTTTTGCTAAACTTGGAGCGAAAATACCTGTTGAATTAACAACAAATTTTGCTTTGATCTCATAATCATCTATACCACCAGTCTTAAGCAAAATGCCATCTGTAATGGCTTTACCAGACTCGACTATTGTTTTTGGTACAAAGACGCCACCATTTATCTCTAGATCTGCCAAAAGACTGAGCATAAAATGATGTGAGTCAACTATACCTGTTCTTGGAGATACAAGAACTTTCTCAGCAATTAACTCTGGCTCCTGCTCTTGAGCTTCTGAACCGCTCATCCAAAAGACTTCATTGCATCTATTAGCCTTAGCTGTTGAAGCTATTTTCTTTAGCTGAGAAATTTGAGCAGGTCCATTAGCAACAATCCACTTACCTAACTGTGAATGACTAATATTCCTTGATTGACAATAACTATATAGTAACTCGCGCCCATCCCTGCATAACTTCGCCTTCAAAGAACCAGGTTTATAATAAAGTCCAGCATGGATCACCTCACTATTTCTTGAGCTTTCTCCTTGACCAAACCCGCTTTCTGCTTCAAGCACGATTGTTGATAATCCTGCAATAGCTAATTTTCTAGCACATGCTAGGCCAACAACACCCCCGCCTATTACAACAACATCTGTTGAATCCATTATTACTTTGAGCTTTCAACCGCTGCAGTCAATTCTTCGATGATAATTTCTTGATCAGAACTTTTTAAATAAGGTCCCATAGGTAAACTCAATACATGATTAGCCGCATGTTCAGAAACAGAGAGATATGACTTGGTATCCTCCACCGCTGGCTGCCTGTTGAGAGGTATAGGATAGTAAACAGTAGTAGGTATGCCCTTCTTGGATAGATATTGTTGAACTGCGTCTCGATTTTTGATTTCAATTGTAAACTGAGCCCAGGCACTCTTATTAAATGGCCTAATATCTGGGAGTGAATGCAGACCAACTCCTGATAGTTTTGATAAATAGTTAGATGCAACTTTGTCACGTTGAACTAATTCAGTATCAAATATCGTCATTTTTGCTAAAAGCACAGCAGCTTGAATTGAATCAAGCCTACTATTTAAACCAACTATTTTATGATGATAACGTTTATCTTGACCATGCCTTGCTATTTGCCTAAGCTTTATTGATAAGCTTTCATCACTTGTGAATATTGCGCCGCCATCACCATAACACCCCAATGGTTTTGCTGGAAAAAAACTAGTTGTAGCTATCGTTGTCAAACTGCAAGACTTTTGACCTTTATAAGAAGCACCAAAACTTTGAGCTCCGTCTTCAATAACAGGGAGTTCATAGCGACTGGCTATTTCATTGATTTCATCAAAGTCAGCACACTGTCCAAATAAAGAAACAGCTATTATTGCCTTGGTTTTATCAGTTATTGCAGCTTCGATCTTAGTGGTATCTAAGTTATATGTATCAGATGACACATCAACGTAAACAATCTTGCCTCCCAAAATGGCGACAGCCTCAGCAGGTGCAACATAAGTGAAGCCTGGAACGATAACTTCATCTCCAACACCTATACCCAACGCCATCAGTGATATTTGAAGCGCATCGGTTCCATTGGCACAAGTTATACAATGACGAGCTCCAGTATACGAAGCCAATTTGTCTTCTAATTCAGTAACCTCAGGACCCAAAATATATTTACCATGCGTAAATACATTATTAATGCCCACATCAATTTGGTCCCTAATCAGAGATAATTGTTTTTCTAAATCAATAAATTTCATTGTATGATTTTTATAAATTGAATATAAATCTTTATAAATTTATGACCAAATTATGATTTGGTCAGATATCCTGATTTTAGGTAATAAGTATCGCCAGAATTAGTGCATTTCACTGAGCCATCACCTGAAAGAGGTAAGTCTAATTGCTCTCCATATTCGCTCATCCATCCAACTTGCAAAGCAGGAACACCAACTACAAGTGCATATGGCTTAACATCTTTATTCACTAATGCGCCAGCACCTACGAATGCATGTTCTCCAATAGTAACTCCACATATTAGAGTGCAGTTAGCTCCCAATGAAGCACCTTTTTTCACTAATGTATCACGATATTCAGACTTGCGCTCAATGCCAGAACGAGGGTTATAAACATTGGTAAAAACCATACTTGGGCCACAAAATACTTCACTCTCTAAATGAACATTATCATATATGGAGACATTATTTTGAATTTTACATCTATCGCCAATGGTGACCTTATTCCCAACAAAAACGTTTTGCCCAATTGAAACTCTCTCACCTATTTTGGCGCCACCACAGATATGAACAAAATGCCAAATACGAGATTCTTTTCCTATCATAGCTCCATCATCAACTATGGCGCTTTCATGTTTAAAATAGTCAGTCATAAGCTTGTAATTTTTTTTATAAAAGGATGAGAATCAGATTGGTTTTCGATAATATCTTGGTTACGAATATTGCTAACTATTTCAATACTTTTACGAGCTTCTTTTAACCCAAAACCATTACCAGCTAAAATTTGTTTAAAGCTCTCTGTGTGCAGGTCTGTAAAACCGTGTGAAAACTCTATTTCATTTCCATTAACCGTTATGGAACGGTAAGTTCGCTGCCCAGACTCTTTAACCTCATCTGGAATATATTCATAATTCACTGATAAAAACCAGCGCACCTTTGCGTTTTCAAATTCAAGGTATCCGGCGCTTGCATCTCTTTTTTTTAAATGAACTTCATTCTTTTTGGGATCACCAAAAATCCAACCTAACATATCATAAAAATGGACACCTATATTTGTTGCTATTCCTCCAGATTTTTGGTCATCTCCTTTCCAAGAAGTGAAATACCAATGGCCTCGGCTTGTTAAATAGGTAAGATCGACTTCGAAAACTTTATTTGGATCCTTGGCAACTTCGTCTGTGACAGATTTCTTTAATGCAATAATGCTAGGGTGTAAGCGTAGCTGTAAAATATTATAAATAGACTTTCCGGTCTCTTTTTCAACTAATTGCAATGCATCAATATTATGCGGATTGAGCACTAGTGGTTTTTCACATATAGCATGGGCTCCATGACGTAAAGCAAAACGAATGTGCGAATCATGCAAGTAATTCGGGGAAGCAATTGAAATATAGTCAATATGTGTCCCCTTGCGTTTCAATAAATCTATATGCCTATCAAATCTTTCATATTCAACAAAAAAATCAGCTTCAGGAAAATAACTATCTATAATACCTACTGAGTCATTCTTATCTAATGACGCAACAAGAGTATTGCCAGTATCTTTAATAGCTTTCATGTGACGAGGAGCTATGTATCCAGCAGCTCCAATCATTGCAAAATTTTTCATTGATAATTCCTTAGCTTTTTAACATACCATGGTATGGCTTTTTGAATGCCTTGAGATATGTTAAACAATGGATGATATCCCAAAATCTTTTTAGCCTTAGATATGTCAGCTAGAGAATGTCTAACATCTCCAGCTCTGAAATCTCTGTAAGTTGGTTTCGTTCTAATATCTATACTATTTTGATTTAACGCCTCTATAAGAGCACTAAATAAATCATTCAAACTAGTTCTGTCTCCAAACGCTACATTGTATACCTCATCTTTAGCGCTATCATCTGCTACTGCTGAAAGAATGTTCATCTGTACTGCGTTATCAATATAACAAAAATCACGAGTGGTCTCACCATCACCGTTAATAAATACCTCATCCCCATTAATAATTGCTGAAGTCCACTTTGGGATAACAGCTGCATATGTTCCGGATGGATCCTGTCTTTTACCAAAGACATTAAAATAGCGTAATCCAATTGCTTTAAACCCATAGGTTCGAGCAAAAACTTCAGCATACAGCTCATTTACACACTTAGTTACTGCATATGGAGATAATGGATTACCAATATTTTCCTCAATTTTTGGTAACGCTGGATGATCTCCATATGTTGAACTACTTGAAGCATATGTAAAACTTTTAACATCAACGTCTTTAGCCGCCTGCAGCATATTTAAAAATCCAGTAATATTCGCCGCATTACTGTCTATAGGTGCTGCTATCGAGCGAGGTACAGAACCCAATGCAGCTTGATGCAAAACATAGTCGACTCCCTCAGTCACTTCTTTGCATGTTGTATAATTACAAATATCTCCTCTTGTAAATTGAAACCTATTCCACTGCTGAGATGAAACCTCTGTTTTGACATCATCCAAATTAGATGTATTGCCAGTAGCGAAGTTGTCAAGCCCAATTACATTCTGATCAAGCAATAAAAGAGCTTCGAGAATATTAGACCCAATAAAGCCAGCTACGCCAGTAACCAACCAGGTTTTAGGGTTATCAACCAAATCTTGTTTTACGTCTTCGTAAGAATGCATTACAGTAGCTCTTGAAATTTTTTTTATATCAGAGTCTTATCAAAGAAGGCTCTGAATTGATTGTTACAAACGCATATCTACCATATGCTTAGGTAAAATATATTTGAGGTCATAGAGCACATGATTCTCTGCACCCAATTCTCGTATTTTTTTAGCGCCTAATTCTTTAAAATGATTATGAGCTACAGCAACAATTATTGCATCGTAACTTCCGTTTTTAGGTTTATTTTCTAATGTTATACCATAATCAATTTTAGCATCATCACCAGAACACCAAGGATCAGTTACATTGACGTTAATATTGTATTCTTCTAATTCTCTGATTATATCCACGACTTTAGTATTTCGAATGTCTGGACAATTCTCTTTAAAAGTTAGTCCCATAATTAACACATTTGAACCTTCAACTTGAATACGTTTTTTTAGCATGTTTTTTACTAACTGAGATGCTACATATTTTCCCATTCCGTCATTAAGCCTGCGTCCTGCCAATATCATTTCAGGATGATAACCAACTGATTGAGACTTATGAGTTAAATAATAAGGGTCAACCCCTATGCAGTGACCGCCAACAATACCAGGTCTAAAAGGCAAGAAATTCCACTTTGTTCCCGCTGCTTCTAATACTTCAAGAGTATCTATTTCTAATTTATTAAAAATAATTGATAATTCATTTATTAAAGCTATATTGACGTCCCGTTGAGTATTTTCTATTACCTTAGCTGCTTCAGCTACTTTAATCGAACTCGCTTTGTGAGTACCGGCAATTATAATTGTCTTATACAACTGATCAACTATCTCGGCTGCTTCGGGTGTCGAGCCTGATGTAACTTTTAGTATATTGGTCACTCTGTGTTCTTTATCACCCGGGTTGATTCTTTCGGGGGAATAGCCAACATAAAAATCTTCATTGAATTTAAGTCCCGAAACAGATTCAACTGCAGGAACACATTCATCTTCTGTCGCGCCAGGATATACAGTAGATTCGTATATGATTATGTCATTTTTACTAACAACCTTACCTAGCATCTGACTCGCTTTAATTAAATAAGTCATATCAGGCTGTTTATGATCATCTATTGGGGTTGGAACAGTAACAATATATATATTAAAATCCTTAAGATCATTAACGTCACTAGAAAAACTTAGTGTTTTGTTGTCTGCTAACTCAGTCTTAGATACTTCTAGGGTCGAGTCTTTACCTGATCTCAATTCATTTATTCTCCTCTGATTTGTATCAAAACCTAAGGTCTTAAATTTTTTACTAAACTCTACAGCAAGAGGGAGGCCAACATAGCCTAAGCCTATAATTGCAACTTTTAAATCTTTTATCTTCATAGCACTTTATATTTTAAGATAGTTATTTGATATTTACGTCTTACGAAATTTAGAGTTTAAGTAATACGCCAGGATTAAGATGATTAGTATCATCAAATGAATTTTTTATAGAACGCATCATTTCTCTCTCTATGGGATCACGAAGATCATCAGCTAAAATAATTTTTGAACGACCGAGGCCATGCTCAGCAGCAAAACTACCTTTCATATCAGATGCGAGCCTAGCTATCTTGAAAGAAAATTCAGTTTCACGACCTGAAAAGTCTTTTTTTCCATTAGGCGGTGATAAATTAAAGTGAATATTTCCATCTCCGATATGACCAAAAACGTTAATTTGCACATCTTTAAGAATTTTGTGACATTCTTCGTCTGCAATCTTTAAAAACTTAACTATCGAACCTGGCGGAACTGAAATATCATGCTTAAGTTGCATGCCAAGACGTCGCTGTCCCTCAGACTGCTCTTCACGCAAACGCCAAAAAACTGCTCGTTGAGATTCAGACTGGGCTATTGTTCCATCAATAACAATATCCTCATCCATACCCCACCTTACGATATCGTTAAGTATTTTATCAAGTGGTACTATTGTTGAACCTGATCCTCCCTCTAAAAGGAGATAAAATGGTGCTCTTCTTTGTAATGGATAAATAAGATCAGATATATTTTTAAGAGCTATATCCAAACCAACATCCGAGAAAAACTCGATTGCGGTTAAGAATTCTCCAGCTTCTGCTTTTAGTTTCTGAGCTAAATCTATCAACCCAGAGGCATCTTTCACTGCCAATAAAGCAGTAAACTCTTGTTTTGGCTTAGGAGATAATTTTAAAACTGCTTTTGTGACAACTCCTAATGTTCCCTCAGAGCCACAAATAAGCTTTCGCAACTGATAACCTGCATTGTCTTTTTGCACAGCCCTCATCCCATCCCATACGCGTCCGTCAGTTAGCACCACCTCTAATCCTAGAATCAAATCATGCATCATTCCAAAACGAAAAGCATGACTACCTCCAGCATTTGTAGCTATTAATCCACCGATCTGAGCACTACCCTCAGATCCTAAGTGCATTGGAAACATTAAATCTGTGCCTTCTAAAAACTGATGCAAATGCTCAAGAATAACACCTGCTTCTACAGATATATTACCGCTAGCTCCATCTATAGATGAGATCACATTCATTCTATCTAATGATAGTATTATTCCGTTTTCAAAGCCCAATACGCTTCCGCCAACAAGGCTTGTATTTCCGCCTTGAGGTACAACATGCACACCATATTTATAAGATAAACTCAGAACCTGGCTCACCTCTTCAGTTGAAGACGGACGAGCAACTCCAAGCGGAAGCTCACCATATTTATTCAACCAGTCTCTATGCCATGGTGCGCTCTCCTCTGAATTTATCCAACCCTTTTGACCAAGCAAAGACGATAGGCTGTCTTCCAAAGATTGGGTTATTTTTTGCGTATCCATCTATTAAATTTGAAGGGTGGTCTCAGTTAATTTAAATTTATGAGTTTTTAATTAAGAATATGATGATATAGCTTAAGATTTATAAAGCTTTTTTATTGAAAAAATAATGTCTAATAAGGACTATAAGAATACTTAAAATACCACCCAAAAATGAACTTAAGATACAAATAATAGATCTTTTAGGCGCTGATTTTCTTTCCATTACAGCAGGAGGATCGATATATTCAAAAACATAAGATTCATTTGCTTCAATCAAGGTTAAATTTTTGGTTTCTTCTTGAAGAAGTTGAGCTAATGCTTGTTTTATTTCAGATAAACCAGTCTTTGAAATTTCTTTATTTAGAAAACTAACACCCTTTTCTGACTCTGATTTGGCTTTTTGTCTATAGAAAGCATTAACCTCATCTATAACTAACTCGGTCCACTGTTTGGCAATAAATGGTGATTGATGTTGAATAGATAATGTGATGAAGCCTGATTTTTTATCTTCACTGACGCCTAAATGCTGCATTAAAAATACTCTATAGCTTTTCTGAGCGCTTGGTATTTTTTGATCTGAAATGGAATCATCTTTTACCCAGGTATTGCTTTCTGAATTATAAATACTTTCATCATAAGTAATTGTATTTGTCTCAGAATTCCAAGACTTTACAGCCATAAGATCTGGAAGAAATATATTTGTTAATATATTATTTTCAAAAAAACTCAAAGATTTTATCTTTTCAAGAGCTTTTGCAGAATCACCCTCGTCACTGCCAGAAGAAAGGTTTATTCCAGCAATTCCAGCGAGCCCACTCAAACCACCAAGAGATCCAGAAATTCCGCTGGATGAATTTACAGGTACTAATAACGCTTTCGATGTATATACATTTGGCAAGTAGAGGCTATAAATAACTCCAAAAATCGATGCAAAAGCAGTAATACAAACAATTATCCATTTTCCTTGAAATAAAACGGAAATAAGTTCTCGAAGATTTATTTCTTCATTAAGATCATTTGAATGTAAAGTATTATTTGTTTCTTCCATAAAAATTATTTTTTAATGTATGAATTAAGTTTATCGTATTCTTGTTTCTTTTTGATAATAAATTTCTTAGTTATTGCTGTTTTATGTTTTACACCCTTGGGCGTTAAAATATATATATAATTTATTTTTTGAGATGACTTATTAAAGTTTTGTATTTTAATAAATCCAATATCTATTAACCCCTTAAGAATATAATTTACTTTTCCTAAACTGAAGCCAGTGTTTTTAGAAATTTTTCTTTGAGATGCTTTACCATCTTCTTGAATATGATGCATAAGATCTAAATGGTCTTCTGTAATGCTTCGATTCTTAGTCATAGGAGATTATTAAAATTCTAATAGCTATTTAAATATTAAAATGTTCTAGGGTCATAGCTACCGCACGGATGAATAATTAAAAAGATGATTTAATTAGTACCGTTTAACTCTTGAACGTATTATATTCATATGTGTTTTTTTAGGCAATACTTTTAAAATATAAGATCTTTTTCGGATACAGAAAGTCTTCGAAGAGAACCAAGAAAGTACAGAAGAATTTCAACTCTTTC
The DNA here is from genome assembly GCA_902626385.1 of uncultured SAR86 cluster bacterium. Classification (GTDB taxonomy): domain Bacteria; phylum Pseudomonadota; class Gammaproteobacteria; order Magnimaribacterales; family D2472; genus SAR86A. The sequence continues at coordinate 89,455 of CACOEZ010000002.1, read as the reverse complement.
GTTTGAGGGAAGTGAGCATATTTTAACTATACTTCCTTTTAGAGAGCCCTTTGCAATAAGTGCATCTTGGCCTATTTTTATTTTTGATGCTACTGGGTTTGTATGTGATTTTTTTTCTGCCATTTTAATGGCTTTAATATCATCGCTAGAAATATAAGGTATGTTATTACCAAACTTTAGAACATTTTTTATACCCTTTGTATATTTAAGAGCTGAGTAATTTTCAAAACTTGTGTTGACGAAAATATAACCTGGAAAAAGTAATTCTTCTTTAACAATAAAATCATTTTTTTTTGTAGTTATTTTCGGTAAATAAAAGTTAAATTCTTGATTTAATAAATTGCTCTCTACTCTCTTAACTTCGTTAATTTTATATAAGGCAACAAGCCATTTATTTTTCATGATATGAGTGGTACCCGAGGCCGGACTTGAACCGGCACGATATTTCTATCGAGGGATTTTAAGTCCCTTGTGTCTACCAATTCCACCACTCGGGCATATTTAAAAACTACTCCTCTTTATTATTAAACTTAATATTTTGCTCTTTTTCTCTAGTAGTTACATCATTATACTGTGCTCTAATATTATTATTAATAGTATTTGCCTTTTTAAGTAAACTTAGCACAGAGTCAATTTCTTCAGAATATTTTATAAAAGCGTTAACATCTTTTGGAAAGCATGCGCCACCAAAACCATACCTTCCGTCAGGGCCAGGCACATTCATATGAGATTTTCCTATTCTTTTATCTTTTGATAATGCTTCAACAAAATCTGACCAATTATTAGTTGCGTTAACATTATCGAAAACTGATTTCAATTCATTAAAAAAAATAACTTTTAATGCCAAAAATGAATTAATTGTATATTTGATTAAGGCAGCTGATATTTCATCAGTGATAACATAATCTTTGCAAATGCAATTTGTGAAATTTTCATAGAAATTTGCTAATTTATTGCAATTTTCTTTAGGGCCACCAAAAACAATTATTTCTGAATTAATAAAATCATCTTTTGCAGAGTTTTCCCTTAAAAATTCAGGATTAACAACCACATTACTGCTGACATTTAAAATATCTTTTATGTATTTTGGTAAAATTGTACTTTTTATTACGATTAATACATCTCTATCAAATTCGTTAATCTCTTTAATCGTTTCACTTACTAAATCTAGATTTTGGGTTCCGTTGTCATGCATTGGAGTTGGTAAACATATGAAAACAATTTCAGGTTTATAATTTATTAAATCATTAATATTAGTGCTCAATTTTGGGTCAATTTCGATACAATCAACTTCATCCTTAAGGCCATTTCGCAAGGCTTTTCCTACAAATCCAAAACCAATAATTCCAACTTTCATAATACTTGGAGGCTGAAGCCGGAATCGAACCGGCGTAAACGGCTTTGCAGGCCGCTGCATAACCACTCTGCCATCCAGCCTAACGTTTGGTGAGTGTATTGCATATGATTAGTAAATTAAAGCACAAATTAGGTATTTTATTTTTCATAATAATTTAATCTCTCAATGTCTTCTTCCACAACTGCTTCTCCATACTGAATCTCAATAATATGACAATCCTCTTCAAAAGGATTAGTGATTTGATGCCAATCTCCTTTTGAAATCATAAATTTATCAAATTTATTTAAAACTACTTTATCTTTTAAGTCTGGATTATTTCTGGAATATAAAACTTCACAAGATCCTTTTGAAACTAACCAAATCTCATTTCTTTTTTTGTGTCGCTGAAAACTCATCCCTTTTTGAGGTTTAATAATTAATTCTTTAACTTTTACATCATCTGAGTCAAACAAGTTATAGAACAAGCCCCACACTCTCTTTTCGCTTTCGTGTTTCCAATTTTTAAGAAGCCATGAAGAAGAGTTCTCCTTTCCACTTCCACCAACACCAAATTTAAAAGAAATATTTTTTACAGCCATTTCTGGAATATTATTTTTATCTCGATCGCCTCCGTTACAAAATATAAGTTTATCGTTTGGATAATTTTCTTTTATTTTATTAAGAGCATTAGTACAGCTACCTTCTTCATCATCTTCAAATCCGATGACTTCGTCAACACATTCAATATTAATTAAAATATTTTTTCTCTCCTCAAAGGACATAAAAACTTTTTTCTTTTTGTTAATGAGCCATTCGTCACTATTTAAAGCAACTATTAGGTAGTCAGATAGTTTTCTAGCAGATTTTAGGTAAGCTATGTGTCCAGAATGAATTGGATCAAATCCACCACTCACAATTGATATTTTCATTTAGTAAAAATATTATTTGTGTATTCATAACCTGTGTATAAAGTTATCAATGTTGAAGCTATTAGCGAAATGTCACCTATTAATATTAATAAATTCAAGTTAAAAGATAATGCAATTAAGTACAACATAATTGTAAATAATTGAAGAGCAGTTTTTGATTTTGCTAAAAAAGTTACTTTAGTTTTATGAGACATACCATTTCTTGCTGCATAATCTCTAAGTGCAGCGATACCTATTTCTCTTGAGATAATCAATGAGCTCATTACTGCCATGAGGTAGCTGTGTAAATTTACTGATAGTCCTATTAAAATAAAAACTACTAGAATTTTATCTGCTATTGGATCAAGAATTTCTCCCAATTGAGATTCTGCGTTGTATTTTCTTGCAAGATATCCATCGAAATAATCTGACATTCCGGCAAGAAGAAATAAAGATATACATAATAGATATTCCCCAAATATTAAGAAAAGCAAAATTACTGGTGCTAACAATATCCTAATAACTGTAAGTAAATTTATAAATCTAGTCATTTTGAAATTTTTCTTATCTCATAGGCTATTTTCTCATTAATGCCTTTAACAGTCATTAATTCTTGTAATGAGGCTTCTTTAATTTTTTTGATACTCTTAAATCTTTTTAAAAGTCTTGTTTTTAAAATCTTTCCAATACCTTTTATCATGTCTAGCTCTGACTTTGTTATTGTCTTCCTTTTTTTATTTCTTTGTGCTCTTATAGCAAATCTATGTGACTCATCTCTCATTTCTTGAAGCAAAAGAAAAGCCTTTGAATTTTTATCTATTTCTACTATTCCATCTTCACCAATAATAGTTTCAGTAGCCCTAAACCTACCAACGCCTTTTACAATCGATATAACTTTTAAATTTTTGTGATTGGATTTTTCTAAAACAGATCGAACAAATTTTAATTGGCTTTTTCCTCCATCTATCAGCAGTAAATCTGGCTTAGTTTTTGGATCAATATAATATTTTATCCTTCTTTCTAAGACATGCTTAAGTGAGCCAGTATCATTACCAGAAAGTTCATTTGGTATATTAAATAGCCTATATTCTTTCTTATTTGGTCCTGTTTTTGAAAATACAATACAAGATGCAACCCCATTTTCACCTGAAATATGGCTTACATCGTATGCTTCAATTTTTTCGATATTTTTTTGTCCTGTGTAATCTCCAAGCTCGTTAAAAGCAAAAGTATATTTATCTTCTTTGCTAACATGATTTTTAATTACCTGCATTGCATTAAGTTTACACAGATTAAATATTGGTCTAATTGACTTACTTGGCGAATGAATTATATTTACTATTCTCTTATGTTTTGCAACAAACATTTCTTCAAGAATTTTTTTGTTTTGCAATTTATAAGCACAAAGTATTTTATTTGGAACATCAACTTGATTATCATAAAAATTAAAAATAGCGCTTTGATAAACGTCATCGAGAGAATTATAGTGTGCTTGTTTTATTAAGTGTGTCTTTGTTCCCCTTATTTTTCCATTCCTCACAACAATTATAGAAATCCCTAGATAAGACATCTCAGAGCTTATAGAAAATATATCAACATCACTTGCCATGGTTACAACTGACTGCTCCTCTTTAATCAGATTTAATCTGTTAAGACGATCTCTTATTTCTGCAGCTTTTTCAAATTCTAATTTTGATACTGCTTTTTCAATGCCTTTGGTAAGTCTTTCGATAGTTTTGGTATCAGATGATGAAAGAAATGATTTAGCACTCGTAATATCTTCAAAATAATCAACTTTATTGATTTTTTGAACGCATGGAGCAGAACATCTTTTCATTTGAAACTCTATACAAGGTCTGGTTCGATTTGAAAAAGTGTTATCACTACAATTTCTTACTTTAAAAATTTTTTGTATCTCTTTTATAGATTTTTTAACTGCTTCTGAACTTACAAAAGGTCCAAAGTATTTTTTATCAACACCTTTTTTTGTTCTCTTAGAATAAACGCCGGGAAATTCATGATCTAATGAAAAATAAATATATGGATAAGTTTTGTCATCTCTTAAAAGAATATTAAACTTTGGTTTGTTCTCTTTGATAAGAGTTTGCTCTAAAAGCAAGGCCTCAACTTCGTTTTTAGTCGTAAAAGTTTCAACTTTATTTGTAAGAAATTTGATCTGAGAAGTTTTCCTATCTTTTTTTGACTTTCCAAAATAAGAGGACACTCTTTTTTTTAAATCTTTAGCTTTGCCAATATATATGATTTCATGATTATTAAAAAATTTATAAATGCCTGGTGTATTTGGGACTTTCTTTAAATTAATAGGCATGGCAAAAAAATTTTGTGACTTCTAATCTTTTTCAGTACGATATTTCTTAGTATAAATCTTGCCAGCATTTACGCCAAACTGATCAAAAGGATTTATTTGCAACATTACTGATGTTATAAAGACTCTATGTTCCCAAGTTGCAATTAGAAATCCTAATTTTTTTGCATCGATACCATCAAATATAAAAAGATTAACAGGAACATTACCATTAATAGCTTCTTCATCTTTTAATAAAGTTTTAGCTCCTTCTGATAGAAGCCTTGCTTGGGTTATGCCTTGAGAATAAGCTAAGCCATTATATTCATTTTCTTTGTTTAATATAATGTCAGCACAGATATTTTGAGTTCCTTGATGTAATAATTGAAAATAAGAGTGTTGTGCTCTTGGACCATATCCTCCAAAAATAATTTGACCAGTTTTTTTGAATTCAGAATTTTTACCTGGTCTTTTTCCAAGCGATTCCATTTCAAGTTGTTGAAAATAGTTAGGCAGAGATCTAAGCTTCCAGTCATAGCATAAGATTGCTCTAGTATTTTTTTCTTTGAAGTTATGAAACCAAATATCTGAAAAGGCTAACATCTTTACAAATTTTTGATAATCTTCATCATTAGAAAGATAGCTATCTGCAATTGAGCCGCCAAAACAAAAATTATCAAAAGTATTTTCATGATTGGCAGGCATAGCAAAACAAGCAGCTGCATAAGATATTCTAGACCATATTGAATATCTACCGCCAATCTCATTATCAAATTCAGCGATGTGTTTGAAATTAAATTTTTGAGCTTCTTTCTTATTTGCTGTTATGGCAATAAATCTATTTATATCTCCTGACCAATGAATTGCATCTTTAAGGCTCTCAATTGTTTCACTTGTTGTAAATGATTTAGAAGAAACTATAAAAACAGTCTTTCTTGGGTCTAGTTTTTTAAGTATTTCATCCAATTCAATTCTGTCTGAACCAGTAATAAAATAATGTTTCCAATCGGAAAGTACTTCGTCATGACCAAGGCTTTCAATTAATAATTTTGGTCCTTCATACGATCCACCAATTCCTAAAGAAACAATATTTTCAGCAGAGAGTGCTTCATCCGCAAAGTTATTTAATGCTTCATCTTTTAAGCCCTCTCTATCAGGAGCAAAATCAGTATCTGAGTTTATGAATTCATTGATAAAACCTTTATTGTTTCTATATTTAGGATGAAATGCAGCCTGATTTTCAGTTAGATTAACAACTTTTCCGCTCAATAAATCGTCTATTTTTGAATTAAGGCCAAGTTTTGTTGCTTTATGATCAAACTCTTTATAAAGGTCTTTTGAAAATTCATTATTACGAAATTCATATCGCAGCATGTAATTTTCATAAGTAAAAATTTCTGGCATTTCTTTACTCATGATATGTTTTGAAAAATCTCTTCTAAAGCCTCACCAATATTTTCAGCCTCTGTAATAGGTCTTCCAATTACAAGAAAATCTGCGCCAAGATTTATTGCATCTTTTGGGGTCATAACTCTTTTTTGATCATCATTTGAATCTTGAAGTCTTATACCTGGAGTAATAGATAACAAACTTTCTCTTTTATTAACTAGCTCTAACTCATGAGGCGAACATACAACTCCATCTATGCCAGCTTCTTGAGCTAAATCCAGCATAGCATCTACTTGCCCCGCAGTATTTCTTTGAAAAATTTGATTTGTATCATCGTTATTAAGACTAGTTAAGGCGGTAACACCAAAGACTTTTATTTGAGTTCCTGAAACTGCTTTCATGGCTGCCATCATCATATCTTTGCCACCTGAAGTATGAATTGTAAGCATTGAAATTGGTAATGATGACAGGCCTTCAATAGATTTCTTAACGGTGTTTGGAATATCGTGAAGTTTAAGGTCTAGAAAAATATCGAAGCCTTTTTCAGCAGCATAATAAATTATTTGATGGCCAATGGAATTAAAGGATACGCTTCCAATTTTCACCATGCATTTTTCATGATCTAAATTATCTAAGATAGCTGAGGCATTATTTAAGTCTATTTCGTCTATAGCTACAATAATCATTTTTTAATTAATGCTTTTGATGGCTTGAAATGCATTGTTGCAGTCTCCCCTAAATAAGATATTTCTTTAGTCTTAGGATTTACAAATTTCCTTGGCCTTATAAGTTTTTTTGAGAAAGTACCGAAACCTCTAATTTCTACTCTTTCATCTAAAGCTACGGCTTCAATAATTGATTCTAAAATTGAATCTATTGCCTCTGAGATTTGTAATTTTGTTAAGCTCGGAAATTCTTTTCTGAGAGATGCTTCAATGTCTGATCTGTTATATGTACCTTTTTTTAAATTATTCACTCAATTTCAATGAAATTCTTTCTCTTTCTGCGTCTATGGCAAAAACGATACAGCTTAACTTTTGATCTTTCTTAAATTCTTCAAGTGCTTTTTTTGGATCATCATCTTCTGAGATATCAGAAAGATGAATTAGGCCATCAATGTCTCCTTCCAAACCTACAAATATTCCAAAATCTGTAATTGATTTTATATTTCCCTCGACTTTGTCTCCAATTCCATATTTATTAGAAAATTCTGTCCAAGGGTTTGATTTTGTCTGCTTTAGCCCAAGAGATATTCTTCTTTTATCATGGTCAATTTCTAAAATCATAACTTTTATTTTTTCTTCCATTTCTACTACTTTTGATGGATGAATATTTTTACTTGTCCAGTCAAGCTCCGATAAATGAATGAGCCCCTCTATACCCTCCTCAAGTTGAGCAAAGCATCCATAATCAGTTATATTTGAAACTTCAGCTTCATAAACACCACCAACAGAATAATTTGATTCGACATTTTCCCAAGGATCATTTTGAATTTGTTTGAGACCTAGTGAAACCCTGAGCTTTTCTTTATCAAAACTTAAAACTTTAACTTCGATTTCTTCACCTAAATCTAAGTGTTCTGCGGGGTTTGTTACTCTAGACCAAGAAATATCTGTAATATGAAGAAGCCCGTCAAGGCCTCCTAAATCAATAAATGCACCATAGTCTGTAATATTTTTAACTACTCCTGTGACAATCTGACCTTCTTCAAGATTTTTCAATAATTCAACCTTGACAGCAGAGTTATTTTTTTCAAGAACTGCTTTTCTAGATAAGACAACATTATTTCTTTTGTAATCAAGCTTGATAACCTTAAAGTCTTGTACAGTGTTTTCTATGTCAGGAGCCTCTTTGAGTGGTCTAACATCTACAAGCGAACCAGGCAGAAAAGCTTTAACAACCTCAACTTCGACTGCAAAACCACCTTTTACTCTATTATGAATTTTGCCCGTTACAAATTCACCTGTTTCAAGTGCTTCTTCAAGCATTTTCCATGTGGATATCTTCCTTGCTTTTTCTCTTGAGATTCTAGTTTCTCCATAGCCATCTTCAACAGCTTCAAGAGCAACTTCAACCTCATCACCAACATTTACCTCAACATTGCCTTCATTGTTTCTAAATTCATCAAGTGAAATAACCCCTTCTGATTTTAATCCAACATGAACAGTAACCCAGTCATTGTCAACATCGAGAACCACTCCTGAAACAACTGAACCTGGCTGCATATCAAGAGTACTTAAACTCTCATCTAAAAGTGCTGAAAATGATTCTGACATTTATAAATATTCCTCTTTAATTAAATTTTTTGTATAACAAATTACTTCCTCAAGTGACATTTCAGATGAATCAATTATATGAGCGTCATCTGCTGGCAAAAGCGGGGATAATTCTCTTGAACTATCTTTTAAATCTCTTTGCTCAATATCAACAATCAGAGCGGGCATATTAACTTCTTGACCACGATTCTGCAACTCTAAATACCTCCTTTTTGCTCTTACTTCTGCTGAGGCAGTTAGATAAATCTTAAGTTTTGCATCCCTAAAAACAACAGTTCCCATATCTCTCCCATCAGCAACAAGCCCCTTCTCAGTATAAAAAGATCTTTGAAGATCAAATAATGCATTTCTAACTTCTCTATTAGAACTTAATTCAGATGCAAAAGCTGCAATATTCTCAGATCTGAGATCATCTGTTATATCTTTATCAACATTCATAATTATCATGTCTTGGTCACATAACTTAAATTCGATATTTTCTTGGATAACATTTGATATTAATTCACTCTTCATGCCTTCTTGAGCAAAATATGCATAAAGTCTATATAAGGATCCACTATCAAGAATTGATAGGTTATATATTTTTGCAATTTCTCTGGCAAGCGATCCTTTTCCAGAAGCAGATGGGCCATCTATTGTTATTACATTTATCTTATTCATTAATATTCATTCCAAGATTATTCATTATTTTAGAAAAATCAGGAAAAGAAGTCTCGATATTACTGCAGTCTTTAACTGTAACTCCATTCTTGGATCTCAAGCCAGCTATCAAGAAACTCATTGCAATTCTATGATCACCAAATGATTCAATTTCTTCATGTATCTCTATATCATCTTTTGTGCCATTAATTATTAGCCCATCATCTAGTAAGTTATGCTTTATATTCATTGCCTTTAGGCCCATAGATGTTGCATGAAGTCTGTCAGATTCTTTAACTTTGAGCTCAGAAGCATTCTTTATTGTAGTTTGCCCCTCTGCAAAAGAGGCTGCGACACTTAGAATTGGAATCTCGTCAATTATATTTGGAATAATACTATTTGGTACATTTATTCCCTCTAACTGTGAAGACTTTACAATTATGTCACCACAGTCTTCATTACAAGTTTTCAATTTATTAACTATTTCAATATTTGCATTCATTTTTAACAAAACTTCCAGCAAACCTGATCTTGTTTTATTTAATCCAACGTTCTTAATCATAACTTCTGAATTTTTAGAAATTAAGGCTGCGACTATGATAAATGCTGCTGATGAAAAATCACCAACAACTTCATATGTTGAGATTTTAGATAACTTTGAATTCTTTAAAAATATAACCTTGCCCTCAGATGATTCTGAAACTTCAATTGATCCACCTAAATATTCGATCATTTTCTCAGTATGATCTCTTGTTATCTTTGCTTCAGTAATTTTAATAGAGTTTCCTGAGGATAAAGATGCCAACATTAAAGATGATTTTACTTGAGCGCTAGCTATGGGCATGACATATTCAAAATTATCTTTTATTTTTCCTCCAATTATTTGGATTGGAGCTTTGCCGCTATTAGTTGAGATTTCTTTTCCCATAGATATTAATGGGTCAACTACTCTTGACATTGGTCTTTTGCTTAAGGAATCATCTCCCATCAAAGTTGCTTCTAAGTTTAATCCTGATATAAATCCAGTTAGCAGCCTCATGCCAGTTCCTGAATTGCCCAAGTCTAAAAAAGAGCTTGGATTAGAAAATGGTTTTGATCTATGGTTGATTGAAACTATGTCGTTGTCTTTTTTTATTAATGATCCCAAATTATTGAGAGCCTTCATTGTTGAATTTGGATCTTCAGCATCTAAAAATCCAGATATTTTAATATCACAATTAAGAAGAGACCCTATTATTAAAATTCTTTGTGATATTGATTTATCTCCGGGGCAAATTATTTCGCCTGATAATCCATTAATGGGAAATGATTTTAAATTCAAAATTTTTCTTCTTTAAAAGATTTAATTTCATTCAATTCATGATTTAGAATCTCTAGATGATTAAATACATCGGGAATTTCTTTAGTTTCTGTAATTAACTCAAGAAGATTGTTAATTGAAATTTGTAATCCTGCCAAAGCTTTTATTAAATCAACTCTATTTAATGTGAAGATTTCACTCCACATTTCAGAATTTGAACCGCTCAATCTTAAAAACTCTTTTAGGCCACCACCAGCATTATCTTCTACATCATTTGAAGATAATCTAATGGAATCAATTAATGCATATGAAACTAAATGAGGTAAATGACTGGTCATGGCAAAGATTAAATCATGATCATTGACTGTCATGACGCTAGTTCTCATTTGCATTGCGCCTTCCCAAAAATCTACTAACCTATTGAGATGCGAACTTTTAGCATTAAATGGATCACAAATAACATTTTTTTTATCAATATATAATTCACTGTCTGCAGCAGACAATCCGGATCTGTCTGAACCGGCTATTGGATGCGATAAAATAATATTATCGACATCATTCACCTTTAAATGATTTTTTACACTTGAAGTGTCAGTAATTGTTATAGATGTATTCCAAAGTTCATGAATGTTATTAAAAATTTCTTGAGTTTGTTTAGGAGGTACGCAAACTATCACTAAGTCAATCTTATCTGATAGATTCTTATTATTTATTTCTTCAAGGCTATGAAAACTATCATCAATAAAATTTTCTTTCTTTGCTAATTCAACTGTTGAATCATTAGAGTCATACCCAAAAACCTTTATAACCTTTGATTTTGATGCAAGCGCTAGAGATGCACCTATCATTCCTAAACCAATTATTAGTATGCTTTCAATATTATTTTTCATACATATTCTGGATAAGAACCAAAATTTCTGACAATTGCGCCGGCATCAATAATCTCATTTACGGCTAATGATAATTTTTTATCGCTGATGTGACCTTCACAATCAATAAAGAAATCATGGGACTTAATATTTCCCCTAGATGGTCTTGTTTCAATTTTGCTCAAGTTTATCTTTCTTTTGTCAAAGGGCTTTAGTACTCCCATCAACGAACCTGGCTTGTTAGGAGTTTGAATCAAGAAAGAAGTCTTATCTTTTCCAGTTCTTTCAATAGAATGTTTTCCTATTACTAAGAATCTTGTTTTGTTCTCAGAAAAATCTTGGATATTTTTCTTTACTAACTTTAATTTATATTTTTCAATTGCCAATGAATTGACGATACAAAGTATATTTTTATTTTCTTTTGCATATTTTGCTGCAACTGCTGAGCTTGGCATCTCTAATCTTTTGACATTACCTATGTTTCTTTCAATCCATTTTGTACATTGACCAAGAGCCTGAGGATGAGAAGCAATAGCAAATGCATCTTTTAGATCAAATTTATTTCCTGCAGCAAGTTGATGATCAATATCAAGATAGATTTCACCAATAATGTTTATGTCTTCACTGTCAGCTAAGCAATTTAAAGTCGTATTAATGACTCCCTCAGAAGAATTTTCTACTGGAACTACACCGATATTGACTTCATCATGCATTAACTGAAAAAAAACATCATCGATTGTTCTTGAAGGAATTTTTACAACTTGAGAACCAAATTGATTATGCACAGCTGCTTCTGAATGAGTGCCCTCAGGACCAAGATAGGCTATTTTAAGTATTTCTTCTAAAGATAAACATCCTGAAATAAGTTCTTTATAAATCGCTCTTATTTTGCTGTCGGGTAAAAGTCCTTCATTATTAGATTTAATAATACTTCTGAGTATCTTTGATTCTCTATCAGGCTTATAAAAAGAGGAACTTGGGCTTGCTTTGGACTTTAATTTTCCAATAGAAACTGCATGAGATGCTCTCTCTTGTATTAATTTAAGAATTTTTTGATCTATTTGATCAATTTTATCTCTATAACTTTTTAAATCTTTTTTTGGCATATTTTTAACCGTGCTTAGATTCAAATTCTTTCATAAACTGAACTAATTTCTTCACTCCTTCCAGCGGCATAGCATTATATATGCTCGCTCGCATTCCTCCAACAAGAGCATGTCCTTTTAAATTAAGTAAATTTTTAGATCTGGATTCATTTAGAAAGCTTTCATTAAGCTGCTCATCAGCTAAATTAAAAGTAACATTCATTAAAGATCTCTGATTTTTTTCTATCTTATTTATATAAAAATCAGAAGAATCAAGAAATTCATACAAAATCTCAGCTTTTTTTCTATTTAAATCTTGAAAATACTTCAGTCCACCTGATTTTTTTATCCATTTAAAAACTTTCCCAGCTACATACCATGCAAACGTTGGAGGCGTATTAAGCATTGAGTCTGCAATAGAGTGCTCAGAGTATTGGAGTATTTTTGGAAGATTTTTATTTGCTTGATTCATTAAGTCTTTCGAAATAATAACTACAGCCAATCCAGCAGGACCAATATTTTTTTGAGCGCCGGCATAGATCAAAGAGTAATTTCCTACATCAAGCGGCTCACTGAGAATTACAGAAGTCATATCAGCAATGACATGTTTTTTAAACTGAGGAGCTTCATGGATTGCAATTCCTTGCATTGTCTCGTTTGGGCAAAAGTGTATATATGCCGAATCACTAGAAACATTCCATTCATCATATTTAGGGAATTTAGAATAATTTGAATTCTCGGAAGAAGCAATTATGTTAACTTTAATAAGTTTTTCTGCTTCTACTGCTGCTTTTTTTGACCATGTTCCTGAAACTACATAGTCTGCACTATCTGAAATATTTTTAAAGTTTAATGGGATCATAGAAAACTGATGAGTTGCACCTCCTTGCAGAAATAGAACCTCATGAGTCTCAGGTATATTTAAAATTTCAATGAAGTCTTGCTTTGTCTCATGTGCAAGTTTTGTATATAAATCTGTTCTATGACTAACTTCTATTATTGAAGAGCCAGAGTCTTGGAACTCAAGTAACTCATTCTTTACTTCTAATATTACATCTTCAGGAATTGCTGCGGGACCAGCAGAAAAATTCCACCCCCTCATATTATTCTTCTTGATCTTCCTCTTCTGGAATTGTCACACATTCAATAAGTTTTTCGCCTTCTTTGGGAGTAATAATTTTTACTCCTTGTGTATTTCTACTTAAAGTTGGAACCTGAGAAACATTTGTTCTTATCATGGTTCCTTTGTCACTAATTAGCATAATTCCATCTTCTTCATTTACTAGTGCTGCGGCAACCATCATGCCATTTCTTTCGCTGGTTTTAATAGAAATAACTCCCTGTCCACCTCTATTATGAGTTGGAAAATCATCTAAGCTAGTTTTTTTACCATAACCATTTTCAGAAACGCACAAAACAGTTTTTTCTGGATCAGCAACATTTAGAGAAATAAGCTTTTGATCTTTTTTAAGCTTCATACCTCTAACTCCTCTGGCTGTTCTACCCATAGCTCTTACTTTTTCCTCATTGAATCTTATTAGCTTACCGGCTGAGGAAGCTAAAAGAATTTCTTTTTTTCCATCAGTTATTGCGGTTCCAATTAATCTATCATCTTCATCAAGATTAATAGCTTTAATTCCTGACTTCCATTTTCTAGCAAATAAACTTAAGTTTGTTTTCTTTGTTATCCCTTTTCTAGTAGCCATAAAAATATACTTATCTTCCGAGAATTCTTCTACAGGAAGTATTTCACTTACTCTCTCATCATCATCAAGTTTTAGCATATTTACTAGAGGTCTTCCTTTTGATGTCCTAGAGGCAACCGGGATCTCATAAACCTTTAGCCAAAATACTTTTCCTTTTGTTGTAAAACATAATATTTGAACATGGCTGCTTAAGACATATAAGTTTTGAATCAAATCTTCTTCTTTAACAGAAGCGGCAGCTTTTCCTTGTCCGCCCCTTCTTTGCTCACGATACTCATCTAAGGGTTGAGTTTTAGCATATCCACTTCTTGAAACAGTAAGCACCCTTGTCTCTTCAGGTATAAGATCTTCGTTAGTGATACCTCTTCTAGTATCATTTATGAGAGTCTTTCTTTCATCTCCAAAAGATTCTTTAATCTCTTCTAATTCAGAAATCATCAAATCTTGTAGTGTTTGCTTATCATCAAGAATCTTTTGAAAAGCAAGAACTTTTTCTACAATTTCATTAAATTCTTTGCTTAGATTTTCTTGCTCAAGTCCTGTAAGTCTTCCCAAGCGCAATTCTAGGATTGCTCTTGCTTGCTCTTTTGAAAGTTTATATTTTTTACCCTTGAGACCTAGATCTTTGCTAACGCCTTTAGGTTTGCAAGTATCATTACCAACTTTTTTTAGAATTGCTTCAACTGGACCTGATTTCCAGGTTTTTTTACACAAAGATTCTGCAGCTTTTTTTGGATCTTTAGATTTTTTAATAATCTTAATAATCTCATCAATATTGGCAATTGCCACCATGAGCCCTTCTACAACATGCCCTCTGTCTTTGGCTTTATTTAAATCGTATTTAGTCCTTTTAACGATTACATCTTTACGATGTCTTACAAATGCTTGTAGCATTTCTTTTAGGTTGACTTCTTTAGGCTGGCCCTCGGACAGAACGGTAAAATTTATACCAAAGGATTGCTCCAGTTGAGTTTGTGCAAATAAATTATTTTCAAGTACTTCTACTGAGTCTCCCTTTCGAACCTCAATCACAACCCTCAGCCCATCTTTGTCAGACTCATCCCTTATTTCTGTAATGCCCTCAATTTTCTTTTCTTTCACAAGTTCTGCAATTTTTTCAAGCATTTTTGCTTTGTTCACCATAAAAGGAATTTCATTAATTATCAGAGACTGCTTTCCTGATTTATCCTCTTCAATGGAAGTGTTTGATCTTATATGAATTATTCCTCTTCCAGTTTTATATGCTTCATATATACCTGCTTTACCATCAATTGTCCCACCAGTTGGAAAGTCTGGACCAGAAATAACTTTGATCAATTCATCAATGGATATCTTTGGATTATTAATAATCTTAATGCAACCATCTAATACTTCATTAAGGTTATGGGGTGGTATATTTGTTGCCATCCCAACTGCAATACCTGAGGATCCATTTACCAATAAATTTGGAATTTTCGTAGGAAGAACATCTGGTATGTTTTCGCTACCATCATAGTTTGGTGAATATGAAACTGTATCTTTCTCAATATCACCTAACATTTGATCAGTGATCTTTGCCATTCTAACTTCTGTATATCTCATTGCAGCTGGAGGATCTCCATCAATTGATCCAAAGTTACCTTGGCCTTCAACAATCGGATATCTCATAGAAAAATCTTGAGCCATTCTTACCATGGCATCGTATACAGCAGAGTCACCATGAGGATGATATTTACCTATTACATCTCCAACAACTCTAGCTGATTTTTTGTATGGTTTGTTGTAAGAATTTTTAAGGTCATACATTGCGAACAAAATTCTTCTGTGAACTGGTTTTAGACCGTCTCTTATATCTGGAAGTGCTCTTCCATGAATAACGCTTAAAGCATAGCTTAGGTATGACTGTTTGAGCTCATCTTCTATATTTACAGATATTATTTCCTTTGCAAATTCGCTCATTTTAGCCCTATTTTTTAATATGAATTATGTATGAAATATCTTCCTTAATTAAGGTGATATTTTAACATATTTAAGGACAGATTTACTCTTTAAATTCTGATACTAAGCCGCCAATTGACTCTTTTGCATCTCCAAAAAGCATTCTAGTGTTTTGCTTGAAAAAAAGTGGGTTTTGCACGCCAGCAAAACCTGCAGACATTGATCTTTTTAGTACAAAAACTGTTCTTGCATTATGAACTTCAATAATTGGCATTCCATAAATAGGACTTCCAGGCTCCTCAGTAGCAGAGGGATTAACAACATCATTTGCACCTATCACAATTGCAACATCAACTGTATCCATTGATGGATTTACATCATCTGGCTCAACTAAAACATCATAAGGAACATTGGCCTCGGCCAGTAAAACATTCATATGACCTGGCATACGTCCTGCAACAGGATGAATTCCATACTTTACTTCTGTTCCATTCTCCTCGAGAAGCTCACCTAGCTCTCTTACAACGTGCTGAGCTTGAGCAACAGCCATGCCATAACCAGGAATAACTAATACAGAACTTGCATTTTCTAAAATCAAATAGGCATCAGAAACATTTATTGGTTTTACTTCTCCTGTTTCTTGCGAACTGGAGCTTGATGATGACGAAGCATATCCTACAAACAAAATATTACCAATTGATCGATTCATTGCCTTGGCCATAATAATTGTTAAGATCAATCCACTGGCGCCAACCAGCGATCCTGCTACTATAAGAACATTGTTTAAGAGCAATAGTCCTGCAAAAGCTGCTGCTATGCCAGAGAACGAGTTGAGCAAAGATATGACAACTGGCATATCTCCACCACCAATTGGTAATACGAACCCGATTCCACCAAGCAAAGTAAGTATTAGAAGAATAGTAAAGAAATCTGTTGGCAGAACAATTAACTGAGTAAACCCAATCGAATAGATTAAGAATAAGATTGATAGGTAAAAAAGAGTTGTAAATAGTTTTGTAATGATAGAGTTTTTTTCGATCTTCAGTTTTTCAGATAACTTTCCATAGGCTATTATGCTTCCTGAGAAAGTAACACCGCCAATATATGTAGTAAGCATTATGACAACATATTGAAAAACATTATCAGGAGTTGCATTAAATTCTGACCAAGCGATAAAAAATGTTGCTAATCCTCCAAAACCATTAAAGAGTGCGACCATCTCAGGTATTGACGTCATCTTTACTCTTAATGCAATTAATGATCCTATTGAAGCGCCTATTAATATTCCAATTAGCACAATTAATGGATTTACAACATTTATAATTGTTACCGAAACAGCAATAAACATTGCTAATGCTGATAGAAAGTTACCTTTAACAGCTGTATCCTCTTTTCCAAGCATTTTGATACCTGATATAAAAAGAATAGAAGAGAAAATGTAAACAACATTTTGAAAGGCTGTTATGTTGTTAATAATATCCATGATTATTTCTTTTTAAACATTTTTAACATTCTATTTGTTACTAGGTATCCTCCAAAAACATTTATTGATGCAAATGTAATAGCTAATAAGGCTAAAATTTCTTGAAGTTGTGTATCTGAACTCAATACAAGTGCTCCAACTAAAGCTATTCCTGAAATAGCATTGGCACCGGACATAAGTGGAGTATGGAGTGTGCTTGGAACTTTAGAAATTAGCTCAAGACCAAGGTAAATTGAAAGTATCAAAACAAATCCCAGTAAAACGTATACTTCCATTACTTAAACCTCTCATTTTTTATTTCGCCGCCATAAACAATTACGCTACTTCTAATAATTTCATCTTCAAAATCAAAATTTATTTCTGCTTTTTCTTTATCAAAAAAATCACACACCCAATTATTGTAATTATTTGAAAGTGCAAGCGATGCGTGACTAGAAACCCTTGATGCTAAATTAGAAATACCAACTATTTTAACTCCATTTCTAACAACTATTTCGTCTGCTTTTGAACCTTCAACATTGCCTCCTGATTCAACTGCCATATCGAAAATGACGCTACCAGGTTTCATAACATCAATTGTTTTATTATCAATTAAACGTGGTGCTGGTCTGCCAAATAATTGAGCTGTAGTAATAACGATATCAGATCTCTCACAGACTTTGGATTGAAGTTCTTTTTGCATTTGAATTTGCTCTGGAGTTAACTCTTTGGCATATCCTTGATCAGTCTCACCAGTTTCGCCAAGATCAATTTTTACAAATTTTGCTCCTAGAGATTGAACTTGCTCCTCTACAACATCTCTCGTATCAAAAGCCTCTACACGAGCTCCTAATCTTTTTGCGGTTGCGATAGCTTGTAAACCCGCAACTCCAACGCCAATCACAAAAACTTTTGCAGGCTTTAATGTACCAGCGGCTGTCATCATCATTGGCAAAGCGGTAGACAGATGTTTTGCAGATTCGATCACTGCGACATAGCCTGCCAGATTAGCCTGCGAACTTAAAACATCCATTTTTTGTGCACGAGTTATCCTAGGAATAAATTCCATACTCACAAGATTGATGTTTTTTTTAGCACACTCTTTAATAAAATCTTGATTAGAAAATGGATTTACCATACCTAAAACAGTTGAATTCTTTTTTGTGATTTCGAGTTCTGAGCTAGAAAGCGACTGATTAGTTATTATAAGATCGCCATTTTTTAAACAGTCATCTCTACTTTTTTTTAATAGTCCCAGTTCTTCAAAAACAGAGTCATTCAAATTAATGCCGCTGCCTATACCTTCCTCGAAATGGATTTCAACACCTAAATCAATCAATGACTTTATAGTATCGGAATGAATAGGTGATCTTTTATCTTCTGATTTTAAGGCCGCTATTTTCAATTTAAATTTTTGTTGTATTAATTATGTAGTGAAGTTAATCTTAACAGTTTCATAAAGTCAACTAAATAGAATTAAGTACATTTAAAAACTATTTTGTATGATTTGAGATGTAGTTTTACTACATAAAACAGTTTTTTTTATATTTTTTATTAAATACGTGCGGGTTAAGATATACATATGAGCAATGTTGATCATCAAGAAATAAATAAGTTTGCAGATCTTGCGGAACAATGGTGGGACAAAGATGGAGATTTTAAGCCTCTTCATGTCATTAATCCGCTAAGGGCAGATTATATTAAAGAAAAAGTAAGCATTGAAAATAAAAGAATTTTAGATGTTGGATGTGGAGGCGGTCTTTTGTCTGAAGCGCTATTTGATTTTGGTGCAAATGTGACCGGCATTGATGCTGCTGGTCCTGGAATTGAGGTTGCTAAAATTCATGCTGATAATGGTAGTAAAGAAATTTCATATTTTGAGAAAACTGCTGAGGATCTTCTTGAAGATGAATCTGAATCTTTTGATATAGTAACTTGCTTGGAAGTACTTGAGCATGTTCCTGATCCCTGCTCACTTGTAAATACTTGTGTGAAACTCTTAAAGCCAAATGGACATCTTTTTTTATCAACAATAAACAGAAATCCAAGATCATGGATAACAGCAATTGTTGGTGCCGAATATATTTTTAGACTTTTACCAAAAGGAACTCATGAATTTGAAAAATTTATTAAGCCTTCTGAATTGGCGTCCTTTGTTAGAGATGCAAATGCAAAATTAATAGAAACAAAAGGAATGTTCTATAACCCTTTGACACATAATGCCAACTTGAATAATGATCTTGGTGTCAACTATATGATGTATGCAAAAAAATTATAATACTGAATTAGTTTTATTCGATCTTGATGGAACTTTAATTGATACAGCACCAGATTTTCACAGTTCTCTAAATAAAATTTTAAAAAATAAAGGATATGATCAAATTGAATTAGAAACATTAAGAACTTATGTATCTGAGGGCTCTTCAGAGCTAATAAAATTTGCTTTTAAAATAGATGAAAGTGATTCAGATTTTTTAAAAATTAAAACTGAATTTCTAGAGGAATATAGAGCTAATCTGACTTATCTTTCGAAACCTTTTGATGGCATATCAGATGTTCTTGAATTTCTTTTTTCTAATGATATACCTTATGGAATAGTGACAAATAAACCTCATAATTTTGCTGAACCTTTAATTAATAGTTTCGATCTATTTCAAAATTCTCAAATTTTGATATGTCCGGATGATGTTTCAAAATCTAAGCCAGATCCTGAAGGAATATTAATGGCTTGTAAGAAACTTAATGTATTACCTAAGAATACTATTTATCTGGGAGACCATAAAAATGATTTAAAAGCTGGAGTTTCGGCCGGTACCAATTTTATTGGCTGTCTTTACGGCTATTCATTAAATGAAAATGATTCAGCTATAAATGTAAGTTCGCCCATAGAGATAATAAAAAATATTAAATAATGAAAAATTTGAAAGAAGCAAACCTATCAATAAGTGGGAAAAATATATTAATTACAGGCGCATCTAGGGGCATTGGCCGAACTCTTTCTATTGAGCTTAGCAAACTTGGTGCAAATATTATTCTGTTGTCTAAGAATGAATCTCTGCTTGAAAATGTTTATGACAAAATTTCTTATAAAACAGAAACTGATCCATACATAATAGGCTGTGATTTAAATCTTTTAGATGAGCCAAGATCTCAAGAAATCTCCAATATAATCTCAGATAACTACATTGATCTTGACTGCATCATTCATAATGCAGCTATTATAGAAAAAATGTCAAACATTGAAGAATATGATCTTGTAAGTTGGGAAAAAGTCATGAAAGTAAATTTAACGAGTTCTTTTTTACTTACAAAGTTCTTACTTCCAAATATGGAGAATGCCAAAAATCCACGAATAATTTTTACATCATCAAGTGTTGCTTTTAAAGGTAAAGCTTTCTGGGGTGCCTATTCTGCTTCAAAGGCCGGTATGAAGGTGCTCTCTGAAATATTAAGCGACGAGCTTGAGCATAAAAAAAATTTTAAAGTATTCAACTTTAATCCAATGGCAACAAGGACAGATATGAGGGCAATGGCATTTCCTGCAGAGGATCCAAATCAGCTCAAAGAAGCTATGGATTTGATACCATATTATATTTGGATGTTGTCAGATAAAAGCAAAGATTTTGACAAAATAAATCTAAATTATGGTGATAAAATTTAATCTAAATAGTGACATTCTCGTCTTCTAGAACTCTCCATAGATACAAGCACATATAACTTCTATATGGACTAAATTGCCTATAAAAATCGGTATTATATGCATCAATTTTGAATAATTTTAAGTGCGCGTTTTTCAGGCCTAAATCTAGAATTGAGAATACATCAGGATCGCCAACAAAAAAAATCCTGGACATTTCAATTGACCATGGTCCAATTCCTTTGATTTGAATCAACATCTCATAATAATCACTAGCTGATAGCCTTTTTAGCTTTGTTTTTGAAAACTTTTTGAGATCTTGGTTGTATATTATCCCATTTATATATTCAATTTTCTGTCGAGATAAACCAGCATTTTTAAATTTTAAATTTAAATTATTGTTAGGTTTTTTATACTTATTATTCTTCAAAATAAACTCTGTTCTCTTCCAAATAGCTGCTGCTGATTGGACAGAGAGCTGTTGACCAACAATTATTTTTACAAGATGAGGAATGAAAGCCATACGCGACTGTGTTATTTTTAATGGTCCAACTTTTTTTATATGAGCAGAAAGATTTTCAAGACCTAAATCTTTAGTTTTTTTTTCTAAAAATTTATATGCTTCCTTATGTTCCATATTCTCTTAGTAATTTAATTTCATCATCTCCTAATTCAATACACTTACCCTTTCTTAAAGTCGATGGTAAAAATATAGGCCCGAATCTTGTTCTTTTTAATCTACTAACTTCCATTTCAACTGACTCAAAAAGTTTTCTTACTTCTCTGTTTTTGCCGCTTGTTAAACAAACTGAAAACCACTGATTTGTTCCAATTTTCTGACCTTCAACTAAATCAGTAAATGAGAAGGATTCGCCATTAATCGATATACCATTTAAAAGAGATTTCTTTTTTTCTGCAGAAAATAATCCTCTTGCTCTCACTAAATATTCTCTGTCAAATTGTGACGAGGGATGCATGCAGAAATTTGCAAAGTCTCCATCATTAGTAAAAAGCATCAAGCCAGAGGTATTTACATCAAGTCTTCCTATAGCAATCCACCTTTTTATATTTTCTATTTTTGGTAAATAATCAAAGATTATTGGTAGATTTTTTTCTTTTTTTGATGAAGAGAGCACGCCCTCTGGTTTGTTGAGCATTATTACTTTTAGAGATTCTTGATGATAATTAATTATTTTCCCATCAAACTCTACTATGTCACCAGCTTCAACGCTTGTACCAATAACTGCAATCTTTTTATTTACAAAAATTTTTTCTGATTTTATTAGTTCTTCGCAGTATCTTCTTGAACCAACACCTGCTTTTGCAAGATATTTTTGCAGTCTTTGTGGCATAAACTAAACCGCTTTAGAGAGGAGATCAATATCTTTATTATCAATAGATTCAGGTAAATCTGGTAATTCTGAGATGTTTTTAAGACTCAAAT
Source organism: uncultured SAR86 cluster bacterium (assembly GCA_902626385.1). GTDB lineage: Bacteria > Pseudomonadota > Gammaproteobacteria > Magnimaribacterales > D2472 > SAR86A. The sequence goes on along the minus strand of CACOEZ010000002.1, from coordinate 67,182 downwards.
CATTAAGGAAATCTTTTGTTGTTACATAAAGCGCAGGCCTTCCCGGCACTTCTCTATAACCAGACAACTTTATCCAATTTCTTTCCAGAAGGTCTCTGATTGTTTTTGTGCTTACAGTGACTCCTCTTATGTCTTCAATATCTCCTCTTGTTACTGGTTGTTTATAGGCAATAATTGAGATTGTTTCCATTAAAGCTTTTGATATCCTTGGTGTTTTCTCATTCCAAAGATGGCTAAGCGAGGCACTATGCTCATTTTTAATTTGAATTCTGTAACCTGATGCAACATCGATGATTTCCAACGATGTATCAGCATATCTTTCCTCAAGAATATTGAGAGATTTTTTGATATCTGAAAGCTCAACTGAAATACCATCATTTTCTAAGATACTTCTCATCTCAGAAATTCTAATAGGTCTACCAGCCCCTAATAAAATTGCTTCGACGATATTTGTAATTTTTATATCCAAAATTATACCTGTTTTGATTTCAAGAAAAGTTCATCACTTTTATTCTGTATTAGCTCTAAGTAGCCATCTTTAGCAAGCTCTAGGGATGCTAAAAGTGTAACAACCACTCCTTTTTTTCCTTCATTTTTCTTAAGAGTCTTTGAAAACGTAATTATGTTTTGTTTATCTAGAAAATTTAGCAAGATTTGTATTCTTTCTTGAGTAGAAAGTTCCTCAAAATCAATTAAATGATTTGTTTTGTAGTTCGGTCGGGACAAAACTTCTCTTATGGTGTCGTAAAGTTCCTCAGAAGATATATTAATTTCATGATGATTATCTATCTTAATTTCAGGTTTTTTTGCAGACGCTATGAAAGTATCTCTGTCTACCAAGGGTAGCACTGCTATTTTTTCAGAAACAATTTTAAACCTTTGATATTCTTGCAGTCTTTTTATAAGAGCTGCTCTAGGATCTTCTTCTTCTTCCTCAAATGAATCCTTGGGCAACATTAATCTGGACTTAATTTCAGCCAATGTAGCAGCCATAACCAAATAGTCAGCGGCAAGCTCAAACTTCAAAGCGTCCATCATTTCTATATATTCAAGGTATTGATCAGTAATATTTGAAACATCAAGGTCAAGAATGTTTATATTTTCTTTCCGAATCAAATAAAGAAGAAGGTCAAGTGGCCCAGAAAAAGTTTCTAGACATATTTCCAATGCATTTGGAGGTATGAAAAGGTCATCGGGCAACTTTTCAAACTTCTCTCCCATGTAAGTAGGAAATTCTAATTGGTTAATATTGTTATTTAACATTATAAACACTACATAATGTAATTAATTGTCTATTTTAATACAATATATTGTGTTTTTCCTTAAAATACAGCATTTAATAGCAATAAATTAATAAATAAAAATTCGAGAAAATCATTCTATTTAGATAACTTTCATTTAATAATAGAGCACCAATTTTTAATATATACAGATTTTTTTGCTAATGAACTATTCCACTGACAATACAAGAATAATTGATCGCAGAAAAGTACCTGCTCCATATGAGCTTGTGAACAAATTTCCAATTAATGATGAAATTTCAAAGCTCGTATACGGCACAAGAAATGAAATTAGCCAAATTCTTCATGGCAAAGATGACAGATTATTTATTGTTGTTGGCCCTTGTTCAATTCACGATCCTTTAAGCGCAATAGAGTATGCGGAAAGGCTTGCAGATGCAAATAAGAAATTTAATGAAAATCTGTTAATAATAATGAGAGTTTATTTTGAAAAACCCAGGACAACTGTTGGATGGAAAGGTTTGATTAATGATCCGGACATAAATGAGACCTTTGATATTGCCAAAGGAGTTGAGATAGCAAGAAAATTGCTAATCGATATTGCAAGTATAGGATTGCCAGCAGGAACTGAATTTCTCGATCCAATTTCTCCACAATATGTTACTGACATAATTTCTTGGGGTGCTATTGGAGCGAGAACTGCAGAAAGTCAGATTCATAGAGAACTTGCCTCAGGTTTATCGTGTCCTATAGGTATAAAGAATGGAACAACGGGCGGTCTCAAGGCAGCAATTGATGGGATTCAAGCTGCCAATCACTCTCATGTTTTTCTTGGCGCAACAAAAGAGGCTGACATAGCTATGTTAAAAACTGCAGGAAATAATGATGCTCACATAATTTTAAGAGGCGGCAAAGAACCTAACTATGATAAAGAATCTGTTGAAAACACACTCATAGCTCTAAGAGAAGCAGAAGTAAATGAATCTATAATGATTGATGCAAGTCATGGGAATAGCCAAAAAAAATTCAAACAACAAATACCAGTTGTTCAATCAATTGCGGATCAGATCATTTCAGGAAATTCATACATTAAAGGTGTGATGATAGAGAGCCATCTCAACGAGGGAAATCAAAAGATATCCGACAAACTTAAGTATGGTCAAAGCATTACTGATGCCTGCATGGGTTGGGATGACACTCTTAGCTGTCTTGATCAGCTAAATTTAGCAGTTGAGAAAAGAAGGAGTAAAAAATAGTTGGGAGATAAAAAAATATCTTTTTCAAAGGAAGTTGCTGAAACTTTAGGGCTTGAATCCGCAATAATTCTTGATTTATTTAATCAAAATATTCTAAATAATAATTCATATGACGATCTTTTTTCTTCAATAAAAGAAAATGCTAAATATCTGTCAGCTGCAAAGATAAAGTCATCAATAGATAAACTCGTTAAATATAATTTTATTAACGTGCATAACACTAATAAAACAGAAAATTTTGTTGTAAGGTCTGCTTCAAAAAATACAGACTCGAATTCATTATCTGATAACTGGATGCCATCCAAAGAAACTAATGAAGTAATTGCGATGACAAAAATGCCAGAAGAATTTATTTCTTTGAAGCTAAAAGAATTTAAAATATATTGGATTGAAAGAGGTCAGCAAAAAAATAATTGGAATTCTACCTTCATTGACTTTATAAGGCGAGAATGGGCAAAAGAAATAAATTCAAATAAGACTGTTCCTCATGTAATTGATGAAAATTGGTATCCAGATGATGATGTATTTGATATTCTAAATTTATCAGAGATAACAAAAGACTCTGCATTAAAATACCTTAGCGAATTCATTCTTTACTGGAAAGATAAAGGCGCGGCGTTTACAACATGGAATTCAAAATTTATTGACCATGTTAAAAGGCGACATATATTGAATAATAATTTAGGCGATAATGAAGAAGATAAAAAGTATTCTGAACCAGGAAAATACAAACAAGACTTCAAAACGAGAAAAAATGACAACACTTGGGCAAAAGAAATCAACCTCGAATAGGGAAGAATTTATTACCTCTATTGACGCTTTGTTTTTAAAACTTGAGCTTGCTTACCATTATCAATTTTACAAAGTCTTTGGTACAGACGAAAAATTAAAGGAAGGTAAAAAGCTTTGGGCTGTTAGTTTGAAAGAACAATCGCCTGATGTAATTATAGAAGCAGTAGAAAATGTAATTTCCTCTCAATCTTATTTACCAACATTAACAGATTTAATGAAAGCTTGTATTGAAATAAACAAAAAAGATGGCTTCCCAACTGTTGAAGAGGCTTATATCGAAGCAAGAAAATCATATCAACCAAGAAAAAGTTATAGCTGGTCACATCCTATTGTTTATTTCGCTGGAAAAAGTATCGGATGGAATCAAATCAATGAAAAAAATTCAAATGAAAATTTTAATGCCTTTAAAAAAGCTTTTAATTCTTTAAAAATTGAGGCTATTAATGGAAAAATTTTTGAAATTGAAGATAATACAGACCTAGAAAATAGAAAGCCACTAAACAAAGATCTGTTTGAGAAGCTTAGGCAAAAACATAAAGTATAAAAAATATTGACATAGATGATGTCAATACATAAACATTAGCATATGAAGTTAACACAAAATATAAGACTATCGTTGTATATATTAATTCCAATTCTTTTATGGATGATCTCTGGTTTTTTTAAAAATGATGAGCCACAAAAAGTGGTTGATACTAATGAACTATTCAGTGTTCAGACACTTCTTAGTGAAGCTATAGAATATCAGCCTTATATCAAACTTAAAGCTACAACTAAGTCAGAAAAAAGAATTAATGTTAAAGCGAAAACTTCTGGTGAAGTTGTCAACATAGGTGCAACACAAGGTAATTTTGTTGAAAAAGATACTGTCTTGTGTAGTTTAGGTGTCGTGGAGCTAAATAGAACTGAGGTAAAGGCCCCTTTTTCTGGTTACATTGAACAGATTGTTAAACCAGGAAATTTTCTTGAAAGAGGACAAATATGTGCAACTATAATTCAGCTAGATCCAATTTCATTAGTTGCCGGAGTTCCTGAATACGATATTAATAAAGTTCGTGTAAATCAAAATGTTTTTGTTGATTTAGTAACTGGTCAAAAGATTGAAGGTAAATTAACTTTTGTATCAAAAAGTGCGTCACCTGATACAAGAACTTTTAGCGTTGAATCACAAATAAATAATCCTGAGGGGCTTATTAAAGATGGTCTTACAGCAGAAATAAGCATTGAAATTGATCGTGTTAAGGCTCATAAGATATCTCCATCAATTTTACTTTTAAATGATGAGGGTAAATTAGGTATAAGAATAGTAAGTGATGGCAATCTAGCAAAATTTGTAGAGATAGTCATTTTAGAGGACTCTGAGGAAGGATTGTGGGTAACTGGGATTTCAGAAAATGTAGAAATCATTATTCAAGGCCAGGGTTTTGTTGAAGATGGTCAAGAGGTTATCACTAATCCCATATGATAAAAATAATTGACTTTGCTATAAAAAAAGCTAAAACAACTCTTTTGATTGCCTTTATGGTAATCATAGCTGGTACATATGCCAGACAAGAAATTCCAATAGCAGCATCGCCAAATGTTCAGCTTCCTTTCATAACAGTTTCTGTGTTTCTTGATGGGGCATCACCAGGCGACACCTCTAGGCTTATTGCAAGACCTCTTGAAAATAGACTTAAAACTGTTACTGGTGTTGAAAATATCCGATCAACAAGCTACTTGAGCTATGCAAGAGTGTTTCTTGAGTTTGAAGTAGGTTTTGATATTGACCAAGCTTTGGTAGATGTTAAGCAAGGTGTTGAAGAAATTAAATATCAATTACCTTTAGAGGCGGAAGATCCCCAAATTCAAGAATATAGTGAAGCAAGTTTTCCTGTGATGAACATTAGTATTGTTGGAGGTAGTTCTGTTAGGCAAAAGGTTTTTTATGCTCGAGAACTTAAAGATCAGATTGAACCTATTGAACAGATTCTTGAAGTAAGAATGACTGGTGCTCCTGAAGAAGTTCTTGAAGGGGTTATAGATAAAGCAAAAATGGAGTCTTATGGGGTAACTTTGTCAGATATTTATTACTCAGTATCAAATAACAATCTAATTATTCCTGGTGGAAAGCAAGATACAGGCAGAGGAAGTTTTAATATTGAAGTTCCTAGTATCATTGAATCAGCCAAAGATGTTTATGCAATTCCAGTAAAGGTAACAAAAGATGCGATTGTCACTTTGGGAGACATTGCTACTATCAAAAGAACTTTCAAAGACTTTACATCCTACGCGCGAGTAAATGGACAAGATGCTGTAACGCTTGAAATATCTTTAAGGGAAAGTGCGAATGCAATTGATGCTTCAAATGCTATTAGAGAAAAATTGTTAGAGTTTGAGGAAACACTTCCTAAAAATTTAAAAATTGTTGTTTCCAATGACGATACTATATATGCAAGTCTCATGGTAAAAGAGCTCAATGGGAATATTATTGCGGCTGTTATCTTAATCATGGTACTTGTAATTGCAAGCATGGGCCCAAGGGTTTCAATGCTTGTGGGATTGTCGATCCCATTCTGTTTTTTAATGACGTATTTGATTTTATATAGTCTGAATATGGAAGTTAATTTTCTTGTAATGATGGGTCTGCTCCTTGGAATGGGTATGCTTATAGATGGCTCGATAGTTATAACAGAATATGCTGACAAAAAAATTGCAGAGGGTCTCTCAAGAGTAGATGGTTACACCCTTGCATCAAAAAGGATGTTCTATCCGATAATTGCTTCAACTGGTACAACTTTGGCAGCATTCATTCCGATGATGTTTTGGCCAGGTTTTACAGGCCAGTTTATGAAATATCTTCCAATTACTATCTTTTTTGTATTATCAGCATCCCTATTTTACTCACTCATTGTAATTCCTGTTTTAGGTTCATATTTTGGTCAAAAGGAATCTGCTTTGAATAATGATAATGGACATACATCAATATTTGTTAAGTTAACAGATTGGTATGGTAAATATATTAAGAGATTTGTTAATAATCCCATTGAAACAGTCACTGCTGTTATTTCTGTCTTACTGATCATAATAATGAGTTACTCAATTTCAGGAATGGGAACAATTTATTTTGCTATTGTGGATCCTATTCAAGCTAATATAACTGTAAAAGCTAGGGGTAATTTTTCTGCTCTTGAAACAAAAGAAATTATTGAACAGGTTGAAGAAAGATTTCTTCAGGTCGAAGGGATTAAAAATGTATATCTTCGTTCTGGAACAAACTGGTGGCAATCAGGAGCCGATAGAATCGGTGGTGGTTTCATTGAAACACTAGAGCCGTCTCAAACTAAAATATCTGGCTTTGAAATAATGGATCGCTTAAAAGAATCTACGAGGGATCTTCCAGGCATTTCTGTTGAAGTTGAAGCCGATGAAGGTGGTCCATCATTTGACTCTCCTATTGAACTTGATGTTTATGGAGACACAGAAGATGAAGTTAATGCTGCAGTTACATTAATTGAGAATTATATGCGAACTGGAATGGTGGGTCTAAATAATATATTTTCATCAAAAGCTTATCCATCAGTAGAGTGGAGTGTTGAAGTTGATAAACAAAAAGCTGCGCAACTTGGGGTAAGTGTTAGCGATGTTGGTGCTTTGGTTCAAATGTTAACCTCTGGATTTAAGGTAGGTGAATATAGGCCAGATGATGCAAAAGATGAGGTGGAAATTAGAGCAAGATTTCCTGATTCAGACAGAACAATTACAGGGGTAAGAGATTTAAATGTTGTAACTAGACAAGGAACTGTTCCGGTTAGTTCTTTTGTAAACGTCGTACCAAAAGAGAATCGTCAAACAATAAATAGAAAAAATGGAAAATATTTTCAAGAAGTTGGTGCAGGAACTGTTGATGAGTCTGAAGTTTCAAAAAAAATTAAAGAATTAGATAATTGGCTTGCTTCAACATATCTAGGTCCAGGAATAACTTATCAATTCAGTGGAATGGCAGAAGAAACAGAAGAGGTAAATAATTTTATTATTGTGGCTGGTATTACAGCTGTGTTTATGATGTTACTCATGCTAATTACTCAATTTAATAGCTTTTATCAATCCTTTATTATCCTATCTGCTGTAACCATTTCTTTTGTTGGAGTTTTATTGGGACTTTTAATTACTGGGAAATCATTTAGTACCACAATGACTGGAATCTCTATTGTTACCCTAGCAGGTATTGTGGTTAATAATAATATTGTATTAATTGATACTTTTAATAAGCTAAAAGATGAATCTCCTCAGATTGAAAAATCTATTCACATTATTAATGCATGCAAACAAAGATTAAGGCCTATTATTTTAACTTCTCTTACAACAATATTTGGATTAATGCCTCTTGCAATGGGTATAAGTGTTGATGTTATTTCCCGTGACATTGTAGTTGGAAGTAGAGTTGTTGATTGGTGGTCAAATCTTGCAGTTTCGATTGTTTGGGGACTTGGTTTTAGTACATTCATCACTTTAATTCTCACACCTGCTGTACTTGCATTGCCGTATGCATTAAAAGATAGATATAAAAAAATGATCCCAAATACTAACTAATAAATTACAATAAAAATATGTCCAAAGATGATAAGAAAATAGATTTTGAAGCCTCTTTAAAAGAGTTGGAATCAATTGTTACCAAACTGGAAGATGAAAACATAAGTCTTGAGGATTCTGTAAAATCTTTTGAAGAAGGTGTAAATCTCGTAAAAGATTGTCAAGAACAACTCCAAAAAGCTGAACTAAAGATAAAAAAACTTTTAGATGATGGTTCTTTAGATGAAATTGAAAACTAAAGAAAGCTTATGCTTGATAAGTTTTTATCGCAAGTAAGAGAGCAAGTTTTAAGTAACATAGAGTCAGTAATAGGCCAATCAAACTCTATTGAAATAGCAATGAACTACTCAGCTTTGAGTAAAAGCAAGATGATTAGAGCTGCTTTGATATTTGCTTCAGCTGAATCAAACAAAGATTTAAAGAAGGAGAGTATTTTAACTTTAGCGACTGCTATTGAATTAATACACACCTACTCTTTAATTCATGACGATCTTCCATCAATGGATGATGACGATTTTAGAAGAGGAAAAGAATCAAATCATATAAAGTTTGGTGAAGCGAATGCAATTCTTGCTGGTGATGCTCTTCAAGCACTTGCTTATGAAATTATTGTAAATGACTCAAATTTAAGCTCTGACTTGAAAGTTGAAGCAGTTAGCCTGCTTACAAAAGCATGTGGTAAAAACGGTATGGTTCATGGTCAGTCTTTAGATATTGAGAATGAATCAAAGAAAATTGATAAAAGTTATATTGAAAAAATTCATATGTTAAAAACAGGCATGTTGATTCAATGTGCTGTTTCTTTAGGGCAACTAGGAAAAAAATATGACAAATACTATGAAAATTTTAAAAAGTTTGGAATAAACATTGGTCTTGCTTTTCAAATAACAGATGATTTGCTTGAGGTTACATCAGACAAGCAAACACTTGGGAAAAATATAAATTCAGATAAGAAAAATAATAAAGCAACTTACGTTAACGTTGTAGGTTTTGATGAGGCAATTGTGGAATCTAAAAAATTATCAGATTCCGCTATATATGAAATTTCGAAAGAAAATATAAGCAATATAAATATGCTGATAGAATTAGCAAAATATATTACGTATAGAGAGAAATAAGTTGAAAATTTTTAAAGAAATTCCAGCTAAAAAACCGATTACTCCTTTGTTAGACAAAGTAGAGATTCCAGCAGACATTAGGTCTTTTTCAATAGGCGAGCTGCAAACTTTATCTGATGAGCTTAGGGAGTTTTTGCTTTATTCAGTTGGCCAAAGCGGTGGGCATCTTGGCGGAGGCCTTGGAGTTGTTGAGCTCACTATAATTTTACATTACTTATACAATACTCCGTTTGATAAACTTGTATGGGATGTAGGTCATCAAGCATATCCACATAAAATCCTTACAGGTAGAAAAAATGAAATTGAGACTATTAGAAAAAAAGATGGCCTTGCTCCATTTCCCTCAATTAATGAAAGTGATTATGATTCGTTTGGAGTCGGTCACTCAAGTACTTCTATAAGCGCACTATTAGGCATGGCTGTTGCCGCAGCTGAATCAGATCCAGAAAAAAAACATGTTGCTGTAATTGGTGATGGAGCAATGACTGCCGGGATGGCATTTGAAGCACTCAGCCATACAGGACACATAAAACCAAATGTTTTAATAATTTTAAATGACAACGATATGTCTATTTCGGAGAATGTTGGAGGATTATCTAATTACTTTTCAAGAATATGGGCTTCAAAAACATATAAAGGAATAAAAAAAAGTGGTGCTAGTTTTTTAAAACCTCTTCCTCAAGCCTATCATCTAGCAAGAAAGGTTGAGACTCAAATGAAAGCTATGGTTGCGCCTGGAACGATATTTGAGGAATTGGGGCTTAATTACATTGGTCCCATTGATGGTCATAATTTAAAAGAAATGAAGGATGTGATCTCTAACTTAAAAGAATTTGATGGCCCTCAATTTTTACATGTAATCACAAAAAAAGGTGCTGGCCTTGATCCAGCCGAAGCTGACAGAATTGGTTTTCATGCTATTGGAAAAATTAAATCAATAAAACAAAAAAAATCCAATAAGAAGAAATATCAAGATATCTTTAGTGATTGGATTGTAGACATGGCTGATAAAGATAAGGATCTTGTTGCTATTACTCCTGCAATGAGAGAAGGTTCTGGACTAGTAGAATTTAGTAAAAAATTTCCAGATAGATATTTTGATGTTGCAATAGCAGAACAACATTCGGTTACATTTGGTGCTGGGCTTGCAATAGCAGGTAAAAAGCCAGTTGTAGCAATTTACTCAACATTTTTACAAAGAGCATATGATCAGTTAATTCATGATGTTGCGGTGCAAAACCTTAACGTAACTTTTGCACTAGATAGAGCTGGTTTAGTAGGTGAAGATGGTCCCACTCACTCAGGAAATTATGATATTGCATACTTGAGGTGCATACCAAACATGACAATCTGTACTCCAGCCGACGAAAATGAAACAAGGTTAATGCTTACAAGTGCATTTAATCATCATGGCCCAGTTTCTGTAAGATATCCACGAGGAGAAGGCCCTAACGTAAAAGTTGATGAAAAATTAGAGACAGTTGATATTGGTAAAGCAAGATTGATAGCTGAAAATAATACGAAGGTTATTTTGTTAAATTTTGGTTCGTTACTTCATCTAGCAGAGAAAGTGTCCAAAAATCTCAAACTAACCCTGATAGATATGCGATTCGTTAAACCTCTTGATAAAGAAATACTTATAAAGTATCTAAGCAATGCAGACTTATTTATTTCGCTTGAGGATGGTTCTATTATGGGCGGTGCTGGAAGTGCGGTACAAGAATTTTGTTCGGAAAATAAAATAAATATAAAATCACTGCTTTTGGGAATACCTGATTCGTTCATAGATCATGCTACAAGAGAAGAAATGCTCGACGAAGCAGGCCTTACAGCTGATAAGATTGAGTCTAAGATAAAAGAATTAATGTAATATATGCAGGTAATATAGCCATCAAAGCAGCAATGGCATCATCTGCTACGATACCAAAACCATTTTTGTATCTTTTATCAAAATAGGAAACAGGAAAAGGTTTTAGAATGTCAAAAATGCGAAAGAAAATTAATGCAGCAATCGCATATGTGGTTCTTTCAAATTGAGTGCTAGCCAAAACCAATACTGGCAATAAAGCTATCCACATACCAACCATCTCATCTATCACAATAGCCTTATGATCTCTTTTCTCAAGATATTTTGAAGCTTCTTCACATATCCAAATAGAAAAAAGGAACAAAAAAATTGTAAAAAGAAACATGTTGATAAAGTGTGATAGAAAGACAAAAACAATCCATGAGAAAATGCTTCCAAAAGTTCCTGGAGCGAATGGTATTTTTCCAATGCCACCTAGGGTTGCAAAAAAATGAAATGGATTTTTAAGATTTGGGAAGCTATTCATTATTTATAATTGTAACAACTTTCCTTGCAATTGATGGAGCTGTAGTCCACTTTCCACCAAAAATACTAATTAATTTATCATCCTGCTGAACATAAAAATCTCGAGAAGATTTATGAATGTTTTTAGCTGACTTTATTAGGGGTCTTACTCCGGAAAAGGAAGAATCAATATCTGTTGATTTTATTGAATTTATAAAAATTGAATTATAACTTTTGATAAGATAATCTTTTTCATCGTTTTCAATGTAAGGGTCTTCTGGAGTATTAACTCGTTTCTCGGTTGTGCCTAAAAGAGTTTTATCACTGTATGGCAATGCAAAAATATATCTTGTTTTGCATATGCCCTCAAACATAAAACCATTTGTAATCTTTTTGTTAATAACTAAGTGGCTTCCTTTAATAAAATCTATCTCCTTATCACTATCAATAGAATTATTTTTCATAAGAATATTTGTCCAAGGCCCAGCTGCTAAAATGCTTTGATCAAAAGTTAAATCATTAATTTGACCGCGATTATTAAAATTTTTGACTTCACAATATTCATGAATAGTAACGTTTAAATCTCTCAATTGTTCTTTGAGTTTTGAACCCAGAAGTTTGTCATCCATTGCTCCATCAAAGAATGAAAGATAGTTACTTATTTTTGTTTGATTGATAGATTGAAATTTATTCGAATTAATTACAATCCTTCCCTTTCCAAGTTTTTTTGTAAATGATAGAAATTCATATATCTTAATTCCAAAAAGATATTTAAAAAATTTTAAGCTAATAAAACTCCTAAAAGGAATCATAATTTCTATTTTTTTAGTATTATCAGGAAAATTTTCAAGCCACCAATATCTATCATTGAGGCCATTTTTTACTTCTGATAATTGTAGATTCTCAAGATATCTAATGCCTCCATGAAGAAGTTTTGTAGTTCTTGAGCTTGTTTCGCCTAGTAATTCCTTTCTTTCAAAAATAGTTACTTTATTACCTTCTTTCGCGAGAAAAATAGCACAAATCACACCAGTAATTCCACCGCCTATAATCCCAATATTTTTATTTAAAGGAATCCCAGCCATCTGAATCTAACTCAATTACGTTATTGTCTCTAATCAATGTAAGTTTATCTCCATCTAAAATTTCACCAATGCAAAAATATCCATTTTTTTTGAATTTAGATGAATGTTCTTTTGAAGCTGTAAAACATAACTCAAAATCATCACCATGACTTAAATCTTCTATGTCTTTGTGTATAGGTATATCCTCATAAAATATCTTTGCACCCACATCAGACATTGAACAAATACTAGATAAATCCTTAATCAATCCATCAGAAATATCAATACAGGAAGATGCATAAGATGATATGAATTTACTTTTGATAAATTGAGGTTCAGGTTTTTTAAATTTCTTGCAATATTTGGAATTGATATTGTTATTAAAATCTTTTAGGCCTTGTCTACCCTCGCCTAGCTTTCCTGTTAAATAAATCTTATCGCCTATGCGCGCACCTGATCTTTGAAGTGGTTTGTTATAAAGAAAACCAAAAACATTTGCACAAATACTTAACTCACCATATGTTACATCGCCTCCAACAAGTTTTATTTGAAAATCATCTAATGATTTTTCAATGCCTTTTGTAAAATCTTCATACCACTTGATACTTTTGGAATTAGATGTAAGTCCAATAGTAATAAATGATGGGAAGGCTCCCATTGCTGCGAGATCACTTAAAGCTATTGCAATAGAACGATATGCAACATCTTCGGCTGGAAAATTTTTCGGGAAGTGTGTATCTATTTTTGATATATCAACAGAATGTACTAAATTTTTTTCCTTAGTATCCAGAACTGCAGCATCATCTCCAGAGCCGACAACAACTATACCATCCACATCTGACTTATTTATCAGATGCTTAAAGGTATTTAATATATTTTTTTCAGATATCAAGAAGGATATCTTTCAAACAGGCCGCTGGCTCCCATGCCTCCACCAACACACATAGTTACAACACCAAATTGTTTGTCTAAGCTGTGAAGCTGCCTTGCGATGTGACCCACTTGTCTGGATCCTGTCATTCCAAAGGGGTGTCCAATAGATATTGAACCGCCATCTAAGTTAAGCTTTTCCATAGGAATCCCAAGTTTATCTCTGCAATATACAACTTGAACGGCAAAAGCTTCATTTAGCTCCCAAAGATCTATATCATCTATTGACATATTATAATTATTAAGGAGTTTTGGAACTGAATACACTGGTCCAATTCCCATTTCATCCGGCTCACATCCCATAGTTGTAAAACCTCTAAAATATGCCAATGGCTTTAGGCCTAATTCCTTTGCTTTGTCCTCAGACATTACCAAAGTCACAGAAGCCCCATCAGAAAGTTGAGACGAATTTCCAGCTGTAACAGAACCGTTTTCTGGATCAAAGACTGGCTTTAATGACGAAAGTCCTTCTAGAGTTGTCTCAGGCCTATTACACTCATCCTTATCGACTGTATAATCAATTTCTTTTGAATCCCCTGTCTCTTTATTAGTCAACAACATTTTTGTTTCCATAGGAATAATTTCATCATCATATGCTCCCGACTGTTGAGCTGCAGCTGTTCTCATCTGACTTTCATAAGCGTATTCGTCTTGAGATTCTCTAGAAACATCGTACCTTTTAGCTACAACTTCTGCTGTCATGCCCATTGGAAAATAAATACCTGGAACTTCCTCGGCCAATCTTTCGTTTACAAAATTATCCATATTCATGTTCATCATCGAAATAGTTTCTGCTCCACCAGCAATTACTGTATCGTAACAGCCTGCCATAATTTGACTTGCTGCCATTGAAATTGACTGCATTCCTGAAGAACAATATCTATTTACAGTTGTTCCACCTGTGGTCATAGGCAATTTTGATAAAACTGCAGCGTTCCTTCCAATATTATGACCTTGAGCGCCCTCAGGATTTCCACATCCCATGATAATATCTTCTACCGCTTCTGGGGGCATGTCTGGATTTCTATCTAACATTGCATCAATTATATGTGCCAACATTTCATCCGGCCTTGTCATGTTAAAGCCACCTCGATGAGATTTTGCTAAACCTGTTCTGACACTATCCACTATTACTACATTTCTCATAATTTCTCCGTTACAAACCTAACTATTCTAGTTCATCTTTATCTTTACTTAAACCCTTATACCAATCAGGAATTAACTCAATATCATATTCTTTTGCTTTTTTTAAAACATATGGAATAGATATAGGACTGAATGGCAAAATTACTAATATTCCTAAACCAAAACTTTTTAAAACTTGTTTTAATTGATAATTAGCTTCATCAATCTCTTGATCACTTGCCTTTCCATCAATGTAATTAGCATAAATATCAAGCATTCTTCTATTTTCTTCAGTTTCCTCAAGAAATGAATCTTTTAGCTTGAATAAGATTTTTTGAATTTTTTTTCTATTCATAAAAAACAATTTATTATGCTACATTTGTTGTCATGAAGAAATCTGAACGAGCAATAATTGTAAAAAAGATACTTGATAAAAAATATCCTAAAACACCTGTTCCACTAAATCATGATGACAATTTCTCCCTACTAATTGCTGTTCTATTGTCTGCTCAGTGTACCGATGAGAGGGTTAATCAAATAACTCCAATTCTTTTTTCAAAAGCATCTTCTCCAAAGACCATGTCAAAATTGACTCAAAATCAGATTTACAAAATCATAAAGCCATGTGGATTAGGTCCTCAGAAATCAGCTGCAATTAAAAAACTATCTTCTATCTTGGTAAAAAATTTCATGGGAGAGGTACCGAACAATTTTAAAGATCTTGAAAAATTACCTGGAGTCGGACATAAAACTGCTTCTGTGGTCATGAGTCAGGGATTCGGTATACCTGCTTTTGCTGTAGATACTCATATACATAGATTAGCTCAGAGATGGGGGCTTACAAATGGTAAAAATGTAAAAAAAACTGAGGAAGATTTAAAAAAGATCTTTCCTAGGTCTGCTTGGAATAAACTTCATCTTCAAATAATTTTTTGGGGAAGAGAGTTCTGTCAAGCCCGAGAATGTTATGGATTGGAGTGCGAAATATGTAGAAAATGTTATCCTAAAAGGAAGAAACCTTTTGTCCACAAAAAACCTTAGATAGGATAAAATTACATTTCCAAACATACTTTTATTATTATGAAATCAAACAAAAGCGATAGTATTTTTTCTAATTCATCAAATATTAAAGATTATGACGTGGATCTTTGGAAATCTTTTGAAAGCGAAGCTAAAAGACAGGAAGATCATATCGAATTAATTGCATCCGAAAATTATGCTTCAAAAAGAATCCTTGAAGCACAAGGATCTTTACTTACAAATAAATATGCTGAGGGATACCCCTCTAAAAGATATTATGGTGGATGTGAGCACGTCGATGTAGCTGAGAATCTTGCAATTGATAGGGCTAAGGAACTTTTTAAAGCTGATTACGCAAATGTTCAGCCACATTCTGGATCATCTGCAAATGCAGCTGCTTTTCTAGCTTTGCTTGAACCTAATGATATTATTCTTGGGATGAGTCTCGATCATGGTGGTCACTTAACTCACGGATCAAAGGTTAACTTTTCAGGAAGGAACTACACAAGTTTTCAATATGGTCTTCATCCTGAAACTAATGACATTAATTATGACGAAGTATTATCTTTAGCTAAACAACATAAACCGAAATTAATAATAGCTGGTTTTTCAGCTTTTTCAGGAATTATTGATTGGAAAAAGTTTAGAGAAATTGCTGATGAGGTTGGTGCTTATTTTCTTGTAGATATGGCGCATGTGTCTGGACTTGTTGCTGCGGATCTTTATCCATCTCCTGTTCCTTATGCTGATGTTGTAACGTCAACAACACATAAAACTCTTAGAGGGCCAAGATCAGGAATTATTCTTGCGAAAAAAAATGAAGAGATAGAAAAGAAACTTAATTCAGCTGTTTTCCCTGGATCTCAAGGAGGTCCTCTTATGCATGTAGTCGCAGCTAAGGCGATTTGCTTTAAAGAAGCTCTCGAACCAGAATTTAAAACCTACATTAAAGAAGTTATGAGTAATGCAAAATTAATGGCTGAAACAATAATGAATAGAAATATTAATGTAGTATCAAATGGCACTGAAAACCATATTGTTCTTGTTGATTTGAGAAATAAAAACATTACAGGTAAGGATCTTGAAAGGGTTCTTGGCTCCGTGAACATTACTGTTAACAAAAACTCTGTTCCAAATGATACTGCGTCACCTTTTGTAACCTCTGGCATAAGAATTGGAACTCCTGCAATAACTACAAGAGGCTTTGGAAACAGCGAGGTAATCCAAGTTGCAAACTGGATTTCAGATATTATAGACAACTTTGATGATGAGTCTTTACACAAAAAAATTAAAGATGATGTTCATTCTTTGACCCAAGATTTTCCAGTTTATAACATATAAATGTATTGTCCATTCTGTCAGGCCGAAGACACAAAAGTCATAGATTCAAGGTTAGTTACAGATGGTTCACAAATAAGAAGAAGAAGATCTTGTGAAGTTTGTCACTCAAGATTTACAACATTTGAAACTCCTGATTTGGCACTTCCAAGAGTTATAAAAAGTAATGGTGAAAGACAACCTTTCAACGGATCTAAATTAAAAAAAGGTATGTTACGAGCTTTGGAAAAGAGACCACTATCAATTGAAGAAATTGATATTGTCTTTGGGAAAATATTAAAAGAAATTAGGGTTAGAGGTGTTCGCGAAATAAAGTCTATTGAGATTGGTGAAATAATGATGAATGCACTAAAGGAAGTTGATACTGTAGCTTATGTTAGATTCGCTTCTGTATACAGAGATTTTCAAGATATCAAAGATTTTTCAGAAGAAATTAGTTCTCTTTCAAAGGAAAAACCAAAAAGCAAAAAACCAAAAAAAAGATGAATTACGAAGATTTTATGCTTCGTGCTATTACTGAAGCTGGCCGCAATAAATATACAGCAAAACCAAACCCAGTAGTTGGAGCTATTTTGGTTAAGAATAATGAGATAATTTCCGAAGGATATCATGAAAAGTTTGGTGAGAATCATGCAGAAATTAATGCAATTTTCCAAGCAAAGAAGCTTATAAACAAAAAGTTTACAAGCTTTTCAGAGTTAACGCTTATATGTACTTTAGAGCCATGTAGTCATATTGGGAAAACAGGCTCATGCGCTGAAGCTATTGTAGATTCAGGTATTAAAAAAGTTATTATTGGTTCTATTGATCCAAACCCTAAAGTATCTGGAAAAGGAGTAGATATTTTAAAAAAGAACAACATAGAAGTTGAAATTGGGATCCACCAAGATCTAGTAGCTGAGCAGAATAAATTTTTCTTTTATAGACACAAAAATAATAAACCTTATATAACTCTTAAAATAGCTAGTTCACTTGATGGAAAATCTCACTTCAATAGTCAAGAGAGAGTTTATATTACGTGCGAGGAGTCGAACGATGATGTTCAGAAATTAAGAGCTGAAAACGATGCAATTTTGACTGGGAAAAATACATTGCTTAACGATAATCCAAGAATGAATGCAAGAGTGAATTTTCATGTAAACCAGCCTGAAAAAATATTATTATCAAAATCATATAATCCAAATCTTGATAAATTAGAACGTCCATTTTTTAAAGGTAGCAAGACAACACATATTAAAAATAATGATATTGAAAGTGCTATATTAAAAATACTGCAAAATGATATTTGCTCTATTCTTATTGAGGCTGGCCCAAAATTGGCAAATGCATTCTTAGAATCAGGTTTTGTTGATGAGCTTGTAGTCTATACATCTCCAAATAAACTTGGCGAAACCGCAGTAAGTTGGTTCAGACAAAATAATGCTATTGAAAAATATGGTTTTAAATTAGAATCGTCATGTAAAATTGGTTGCGATATAAAGGATATATATCTAAAAAATGGAAAAAAGTAATACGCTAGAAATAATCGAAGACATTAAGGCAGGAAAAATGGTCATTATTGTCGATGATGAATCGAGAGAAAATGAAGGCGATCTTATTTGTGCTGCCGAATCAGTAACTCCTGAAATAATCAACTTTATGGCTTCCAAAGGTAAAGGGCTTATATGTCTACCTATGAGTAAAGAGTTATGTAAAAAATATGATCTTAAGATGATGACAAATAATAATAGAGCCGCGAATAAAACAGCCTTTACAGTCTCTATCGAAGCTGCTGAAGGCATAACAACAGGAATTTCTGCTGCAGATAGAGCACATACAATAAAAACTGCAGTGGATAAAGAATCTAAGCCATCTGACATAGTTCAACCTGGTCACATATTTCCACTAAAAGCAATGAAAGGAGGTGTCTTAAGTAGAGCTGGTCATACTGAGGCAGCATGTGACTTAGCAAAATTAGCTGGATTTCAACCGGCGGGTGTTATATGCGAAATTATGAATGATGATGGAACCATGGCAAGAAGAGATGACTTGCTAAAATTCGGAAAGGAAAATAATATCAAAGTTGGAACGATTGCTGACTTAATTGACTATAGGCTATCAATGGATGCAACTATAGAATCAGTCCTTGATAAAGATATTACAAATGAATTTGGAGAATTCAAACTAAATGTTTGGAGAGACAAAATATATGATGAGTATCACTTCTCACTATCCAAAGGTGATATCAATAATGTAGAGTCGCCTCTTGTAAGAGTTCAAACTCAAAGTATTCTTCAGGATATACTGGGCATCGATGAGCTAGGAAAAAATTGGTCAATAAGAAACTCTTTAAAAAAGATATCTGAAGAAGGAACGGGTTTATTCGTTCTTATCAATCATAGAGATGCCAAAAGTTATTGGCTTAATAAACTTGAAGAAAAAGAAATTGAACCAAAAAGTAATAGAAGAGTAATTGGTGTTGGGTCTCAAATACTGAGAGCTTTAAACCTAAAGAAAATTACTGTTCTAGGCACACCTACAAAATATAATGCTGTTTCTGGTTTTGATATTGAGATAACTGGATTTAAAAATGAATAAGATATTATTAGTTCATACATCATGGTACCAAGAAAAAATTACTAAGATGTTGGATATATCTATTGAGGTGCTTGAAAGAAGTTTTAAATGTGAGAAAGTTCAAGCTCCTGGCGCAATAGAGCTTGCTGCTTTAGCAAGAAATAAAATGCAGAAAACTAAATTTGATGGAATTATCTTCCATGGAATCGTTATAAGAGGTGAAACCTCTCATTATGATCTGGTGAGTACTGAAACTTTTAGGTCAATTGGCAAATTAGCTGATGATTATTCTGATATTTCAATAATTAATAATGTAATTTGCGTTGAAAATGAATTACAACTTAATGAGCGAATTGAAAAAAATACACGAAATAACTCTAAGGCATTGATTAATCTTATTCATGAAAAATCTCGCAAATTATAAGATTGCAGTAAAATCTCGTGAGTATCTTATTCAAGCAATTTTTCAAATGCTTTTTGACAACCAGCAGGCAGACAAAATAATTGCTCAATTTAAAGAGGAACATAAATCAAAAAAATTCGATTTAAATTTATTTTCTGAATCATTGCTTTCGCTTGAAAAAAACAGAAGTGAAATTGAGTCTAAAATTAAGTCATTAGATATAAAAGATTCAAATATAGAATTAATAGATAAATCTATTTTGTATTTTGCTATTAACGAAATGTTATATGGCGTTCTAGATAAATTAGTTGTAATAGACGAATCTTTGAGGCTGTCAAAAAAATTTTCTAGCCCAGATTCATATAAATTTATTAATGCTAGTCTGGATAAGTTCCTCCAAACACTTAAATAAATTATTTACTAATTGTTTGGTCCCTCGATGGTCCTGTGGAAATTATAGCGGCATTGCATTCTGTAAAATTTTCAATGAACTCGATATATTTTTTGGCATTTTCAGGCAGCTGTGAGTATTCAGTTATACCCTCAGTTGAGGTCAGCCAACCATCGAAGTTTTTATAGAGGGGTTCTTTATTTTTATATTCAACACAAACTTTAATTTGTTTTAGCTCATCCATTACGTCAAGTTTTGTAATACAAAGATCTGTAACCGAATTAGTAAAAATAGCTTTTTTTAAAGCAACAAGATCTAGCCAACCACATCTTCTTGCCCTTCCAGTTGTTGCTCCAAATTCATTGCCTTTTTTTGCCAGATGCTCACCATTTATGTCAAAAAGCTCAGTCATAAATGGGCCTTCGCCGACTCTTGTTGTATAAGCTTTAGAAATTCCGATAATTTTATCTATAAATTTTGGGCCAATTCCTAAGCCAGTCGAGACTCCTCCAGCAGTAGTGCTCGAAGAAGTTACATATGGATATGTTCCATGATCGATATCTAAAAGTGTTCCTTGAGCTCCCTCGAAAAGTATAGATTTATCATCTTTTATCCACTGATACATTAAGTCTTGAGAGTCAACGCAATAATTATCAAATAGATGTTTATACTTGAGAACTTCATTAAATATATCGTCAACATTATGTGGTTGATCATTATGCATATCTACAAGAATTTTATTGTGATAATTTACAAGAAGCTCTATCTTGTCTTTTAAAGTACTTTCGTTTGCTAAATCTCCAAATCTAACTGCTCTTCTTCCTACTTTATCCTCATACGCTGGGCCAATACCCCTTCCGGTTGTACCTATAGATTCTTTTTTATCTCTAACTTTATCTATTGATATGTGACTTGGAAGAATTAGTGGGCATGAGGAACTTATAAAAAATCTATCTTTGAATTCAATATTTCTTTGTATAAGATTTTTAATTTCCTTATCTACAGCATCTAAAGCAAGAACTACCCCATTACCAATCAAACATTTAGTGTTTTTATGAAGGATTCCTGAGGGTATTAAATGTAAAACAGTTTTTTCACCATTTACTTTTATGGTATGACCAGCATTATGACCGCCTTGAAATCTACATACTACATCTATAGATTCACTAAGATTATCAACTATCTTACCCTTACCCTCATCACCCCATTGAAGTCCTAGGATGAGAGTATTATTTGACACTGAAGATCCTATTCTTCGTCTTTTTTATCGTTAAGATATTTGAAGAATTCAGAGTCTGAGTCAATAAGCATTACGTCAGATTTATTCTCAAAAGTTTCAACGTATGCTTTCATACTTCTTGTAAACTCATAGAATTCAGGATCCTGTGAAAATGATTCTGCATAAATGCCTGCAGCTTCTGCGTCTCCTTGACCTCTCAATTGTTCGGCAAGCTTGTATGCTTCAGCTAATATAACAACTTTTTCTTTATCAGCCTCAGCTGTTATTTCTCTAGCTATTTCTTTACCTTCAGACCTAAGCTCTTCTGCAAGACGCTGTCTCTCTGTTCTCATTCTCTCGTAAACTGAGTTACTTAAGTTTGAGGGTAAATCAATTCTTTTAACTCGAAAGTCAATTATTTCAACTCCTAAATCTTTTACAGAATCATTAAGAGAGCTAAGCATAATACTCATCAATTCATCCCTTTCTCCAGATACAACTTCTTTTACTGTCCTTTTACCAAAATTATTCTTTAAAACAAATTCAGATCTTTGGCCTAAGAGACTATTTAAACTGTTAAAGCTTCCGTTGTTTGCTTTATAAAAAGTAAGAACATCTACAATTCTGTATTTAATAAACGAATCTACTAGAAGGTATTTACTTTCAACAGTAAGAATTCTGTCAGGCTCTTCATCTAAGGTTTGTATTCTAGAATCATACTTTTTTACAGTTTGTATAATTGGAAGTTTGAGATGAAATCCTACATCTATATCAGTTCTGACTGCTTCACCAAATTGAAAAACAATTGCTTTCTCTTTTTCATTAACAATAAAAACGCTATTGATTAATAAACCAAATACTAGCGCCCCAAACAAAACTAAATAAGTGCTTTTATTCATCGTCATCACCTTTCTTTTTATTTTCTTCCATGATTTTATCTAATGGTAGATAGAGTAAATTGTTACCGCCCTCTACATCTACCATAACTTTTGTTGAATTAGATAAGACTGATTGAAGAGCATCAAGATATAACCTGTCTCTTGTTACCTCAGGAGCTTTTAAATACTCAGTGAGCAGTTGATTAAATCTTTCGACCTCACCTTCAGCCTCAGCAACTACAGCCTCCTTATATGCTTCAGCTTCTTTTATTCTTGCCTGAGCTTGACCCCTGGCCTCTGGAACAATCGACAATGCATATCTTTCAGCTTCATTTTGAAGTCTTTCCTTATCCTCTCTTGCTGCCACAACATCATCAAAAGCGTTCTTTACTGCAGCTGGTGGATCTGTTTTTTCTATATTTACTTGTTGAACAATAAGCCCTGTCTGATAAATATCCAAATACGATTGAAGTCTTGATTGCACTTCTTGGGCAATATTTTCTCTTCCTACCGTAAGTGTTTGATCAAGAGTATTATCTCCAACAACGTGTCTTAATGCGCTTTCAATGGCATTACGTAAGCTGCCTTCAGGATCTTTTACATTTAGAACAAAGTCTTTTAAGTTTGCAATTCTATATTGGGCAGAGACAGTAACGTCCACAATATTTTCATCTTTTGTTAGCATGCTGTTAGTTTGAGTATATCTTCTAGTAAGGGATACATTTTCGATATACCTTTCATCTATTCCGGCCAATCGGAAGTTAAGTCCCTCTTCTTGTTCTTCATAAAATTTACCAAACCTTAAAATTACTGCTCTTTCAGATGCATCAAGCTGATAAATGCATTGAGACGCATAAACAATTAAAAAACCAAAAAGCGCATACATCAATATCCTAGAAGACGGGAAACTAAAATTGTTGCCACTTCCACCACCTGATCCGTTTGATGATGATTTTTTTCCACCTAAGATGGAAGAAAATTTTTTAATTAGTTCGTCAAAGTCTGGGGCATCATTTTTATTACCCCATGGATCATTGTCTTTATTATCCCAATTCACATTAATACCTCATTGATTATGTTTATTATAAGCTTATGTTGGGCCTTATTATCAGATTTAAAGTGAAGATATTGTGTTTTTAACAATATTTATGAGAGGTTTTTTATCTCCATCAATTAATTTTGTATATTCAACCCAGCCTCTCATCCACGTATCTTGTCTTTTAGCCAGTTGTCTTGATGCGTATAGTGATTTATCAATCAGAATTTCTTTTGGATACTTGCCATCAATAAATTCAATAGTTTGCTTATAGTTTACTGCTTTTCTAAAAGGATGATCATTTGAGATTTGAAATTTAGCTAAAATATTGATTGTCTCTTCAATGAGGCCTTGATCGAACATCTCAATTAATCTAGTTTTAATTCTTTCATGAATAATATCTCTTCCAAGATGAATGCCAAATTGGTGCACATCAAAATTATTTTTGATGCCATTCTTGGGTGTTTCTTTAAAAATATCACTTAATTTAATATTTGATTGTTTATAAATTTCTAATGCTCTAATTATTCTAATATGATCATTCTCTTCTATTTGATTAGCATAAACGGAATCAATATTCTTAAGTAACGAATATAAATAATTTTTAGGATTATTATTTTTTAAATGATTTAATTCTTCTCTATAGTCATGGTCTTTACCAGGTAGATCATGAATACCATGAAATAAAGACTTGAAATACATCATAGAACCGCCAACAAAAAGTGGTATCTTCTCATTATCGTGAATTTTATCGATCAATTTTAATGATTCCTTGCAAAAATCAGATACTGTAAAGATATTTTCTAAGGATTCTATATTTACCAAGTGATGGGGATATTTCCTTAAAACTTCATTTGACGGTTTAGCAGAACCAATATCACAATCTTTGTAAACCATAACCGAATCAACGCTTATTAACTCAACTGGATAATCTTTTAGCACTCTTACAGCCATATCAGTTTTTCCTGATGCTGTTGGTCCAAACAAAAAAATTATAGGTTTTTTCTTAATGATAATTTTTTAAAGGGCATCTTCATTTACTTCGCCAGTCCTTATTCTAACGACTTCTTCAATCGACGAAATAAATATTTTCCCATCTCCAATCTTGCCAGAGGCTGAAGACTTTATAATCGCAGCCTTGACTTCTTCAACAATTTCGTCAGAAACAGCAATTTCTATTTTAATCTTTGGAAGAAAATCAATAGTATATTCAGCTCCTCGATACAACTCAGTATGTCCCTTTTGCCTTCCAAAACCTTTGACTTCTGTCATTGTCATTCCAGATACACCAATTTCGTCTAATGCGGCTCTGACTTCTTCAACTTTGAAGGGTTTAATTATTGCAGTAACTAATTTCATTTATTTATAAATATTTGCTTATGTAATTATATTGCTTTTCTAATGAGCCTTTATTATTTTCAATAAGTTTAGTGCCTTTATCGATCATATTTTTTCTAAAGTCGTCATCGTGCATTAATTTTTCGAATGCATCTGATAGTTCAATAGGTTTTTTGAGCTGAATACATGCACCATAAGTTATATATTGTTCCATTATGTCCTCAAAATTTTTCATAAATGGCCCAACAATAAACGAGCATTTATTTGCACTCGCTTCAATTATATTATGGCCTCCGTATTCCTTTAGTAAACTGCCTCCAATAAAAGCAACTTCGGCCATACTGTATAGTTTATTTAAGAATCCAACGCCTTTTATAATAGTAATCTCGCCAATTTTAAAAGTTTCAGGTATCTGATTAAAAACAGAATTTTTTATTCCTTTTTTATTAAGCATTTTGCCTATAGATTCAGATCTTTCAGGGTGCCTAGGAATTAAAGCTAATCTGAGTGAATTATTTTTGTCCATAAGATCTTTAAAGACTTCACAAATTATTTCTTCCTCGCCTTCATGAGTGCTTGTGGCAATAATAAGATTTTTATCTGCATCAATGGAGCCAATATCTATATCGTTTTCTTTTATATCAAATTTTAATGACCCAACTTCTTTGATTATATTTTGATCTGCCCCAAGTTTATTAAACCTTTTAACATGATTTTTACTCTGAGCAAGGATAAGTGTTATTTTATCTAAAACATCTTTTATAAAAAAATTCATTCGAAAATACTTTTCGTTCGAATCTTTTGATAATCGAGCATTAGCAAGAATAACTGTAAGTCCCGATGC
Organism: uncultured SAR86 cluster bacterium; assembly: GCA_902626385.1. Lineage (GTDB taxonomy): Bacteria > Pseudomonadota > Gammaproteobacteria > Magnimaribacterales > D2472 > SAR86A. The sequence goes on along the minus strand of CACOEZ010000002.1, from coordinate 41,750 downwards.
TGAAGAATTTTTAATCATCGAAGGCCATATCTCTGTCTCAAAAATAATTAAAGCTTTAGGCTTAAAGTTCTTTAAGAAATTATTAACAAAAAGGTAAAAATCCCAAGGGGCATAAACAACCTGCAATCTACTATTAAATATTTTTTGGGCTTGCCTAAGACCTGTTGGTGTAGAAACTGAAAGAATAACTTTATCTTTTTCTAAAATCTTGTTTATAAGGTTCTCGGAACTTATTACCTCACCCAAACTGACTGCGTGAAACCATACAAGGCCTTCATCAGTTGAATTTTTGTATATACCGAGTCTGTGATGTAAATTTTTTCTATAATCACTATCCTTGATACTTTTAAGTAACAGTCTCACAAAAATTAATGGCAAAAGAATTAATATGATTAAGTTGTATAAGAAAAATATCATTGATAATAATCTAAACTATTAATGTAATAATACAACCATAAATTAAATGAATAGTCTTATTTTAAAAATTTCAGTTTATTTCTGGAAAATTATAATGCTTCTCCCTAGAAGAGCTCACTTAATGCTTGGCCAATTAATAGGAAATATCCTTCTAAAAATTCCTTTTAAAAGAAATAAATATAGTGAGGCAAATATCAATCTTTGTTTTGCTGATCTAAATCTCCAAGACAGAAGAGATATCTATAAGAAGAACGTAATTTGCTCTGGAAATATTTTATTTGACACAGGAATTTCATGGTTTTGGAGTGATAGAAGAATAAGAAATAGTTTATCTTTTAAATTAAATGGAATTGAAAGCTTAAAGGAAAATCAAAGAAATAAAAAAGGCGTTATATTATTTTTTAAACATTCGCTTCATTTGGAGTTAGACGCAAGAATTCTAGGAATGCATTGTGATTTATACGGCATTGAAAGAGAGCATAATTCAAAAGAATTCTCTGATATTCAAAGAAAAGGTAGACTCAAAGGTCTAAAAGGTGTTACAGATAGAAAAAATACCGTCACTTTCATGAAATGGTTAAAGGGGGGTAAAACTGTACTATATGCACCTGACCAAGACTATGGATTAAGTAAGTCTATTATTGTAAATTTTTTTGGTCATCCATCAGCTACGATATCTGCTCCTTTTAAACTAATTAATGCAACAGGCTGTAAGCCATATTTTGTTAACAGCTATTACGATGAAAATTCTTTAATATTGGATATTCAAGAAATAAATTTTGAATGTGATGATGAACATAGATTCATGCAAGCCTTAAATGATTATGTTGAACAAAAAGTTAAAGCTTATCCACATGAATATTTATGGCAGCACAGGAGATTTAAATCTACATTAGGTAAAACCAAATTATATAAATGAATATAAAAAAATTTACAGGCGTAAAAGGTTTCATGCCATTTCATGAAGGAGAAGCTCTTACAAAATGGGCGTCATTATTTTCTAAAAATGGGCCCATATTAGAAATTGGAACGTATTGTGGTAAATCAACTTTATTTTTGTCTGAAGGTTCTAAAAAAAATAATCAATTTATTTATACAATTGATCATCATTCAGGGTCCGAAGAGCATCAAATAAATGAAGAATATTTTGATGAAGAAATTTTTGATATATCAACTAATAAAATAAACTCTCTTCCTTTACTAATAAAAAATATAAATCTTTTTAAAGCTTATAATATCGTTCCGATAGTCAGAGAATCTTCCATTGCAGCAAAAGATTGGAACACACAGGTATCAATGGTCTTTATAGATGGAAGTCACTCATTAGATTCAGCTATGCAAGATTTTAAGTCATGGAATACAAAAATAATCTCCGGAGGAGCGCTAGTAATTCATGATATTTATGAAAATCCTGAAGAAGGTGGTCAAGCTCCATATCATGTTTATAAGTATGCCCTGCAAAATGGTTTTATTGATTTTGAGAGAGTTGATACCATCGTGTGTATGAAGAAACTATAAATGATTTACAGTCAAAATATCTGAGCCACTTGAAAAATTGTAAATAGAATCTGCAGCCAAAATTAGAGCAGCAGATGTCCAACTAGGCTTCTCTTCAGGCCAAAAAATACTTTGTTTATATTGCCAGCCCATATAGGGCACATTATTAACATCAGTAATATTCATTACTTCAGAAAATATTTTTTTAGCTTCTTCAACTCTGTTTGAAATTACTAATGAGATTATAAATTCAGACGTCTCTGCAACTGTTACCCATGGCTCTTCTATAACGCATTTAATACCTAAACCATCGACATAAAAATCTTTGAAAATCTTTTGAATGTAAAAATCTCTTTCTTTTGATGATAAAGCTCCAGATATTATTGGATAATACCAATCCATTGAAAATCTTGAACGATCTTGAGTTAAATCGAATAATCCATTTGGATTTTTTACAGCCTGTGCCAAAGATTTATATGCTCTCATCCAACTTTTGTTCTCCTTCTTTTCGAGGATTCTAGATATTTTTATGGCGCACTCTATACTTTTTAAGATTGAAGATGACCCTGTTAAAAGAAAATCTTCTTCAATTTTATTATTCTTATCAACCGACCAAGGAATTGTTCCATTTGGATTTTGAAGGTTAATAGAAAAATTTATAGCTTTGGATATTGTCTCCCATAATTCAATAAGTTTTTCTCTATCAGAAAATATTTTGAAGTAATGAAGAGCAGCAACAGAAATATATGGACTAAAGTGAGTTGGTTTATTTAACTCAATAGGGTTCGTATCTAAATATTTTGAATACCAGCTACCATCCTTATTTTGATTATTTTTTAGCCAATCAAATGCTGAATCTGCTGATTTCTTGTCATGTAAAAAATTTAACCCCATTATTGACTCAATATGATCCCAAGGATCATGTGAATTATCTATATTAGATGGGATTGCTCCAGATTTTAATTGTATTTTTTTTATTGATTCTGCAAGATTTAAAAAAATGTTTTTTTCAAAAATAAAATTTTTTCCAAATTTGTTATGAGGTTTGTGCATTTTATTTTTCAAAATACATTGAAAAACTCTTACCCATTATTGGATTTAAAATTTTATCAATAAAATCAAGAATTTTTGGTTTCTTTAAAATATGTCTTTCTAAAATTTTTTTGTAAATATTAACAATAAGATTTGTATCTTGAGTTTTCCAAAACAAACATCTCAGCCACCAATATGGTGCATGAATAGCATGAAATTTTTCAGAAGATAGTAATTTAAAACCCTTACTTTCAATTTCTTTCACTAGATTTTTTTGATTGAAAATTCTTAGATGTCCACCAGGTTGATTTTGATATTCTTTTGATAATGCCCAACATATTTTTTCAGGCCAAGAGGCAGGAACACTTGCATAAAATTTTCCGCCTTTCTTTAAGACTCTATATATCTCCTGAACAGCATCGTTATATTCATGCAAATGTTCAAGAACTTCTGAGCAAACTATTAAATCAAAACTTTCATCTGGAAAAGGCAATGCATAAGCAGAAGCCTCCATAAATTCCGCTCCAGCATTTGAAATTGTTTTAAAGTATTCATAACCCTCCTCTGCTTTTTTAAGAGAATCGTCATGCGGATCAATGCCTATACATTTCATGTTTGGATATTCCTGCATAACGCCAAATATATGCCTACCTTCTCCACAACCGACATCCAGCATTAATCCATCTGTATTAATTATCTTATGTTTGGAAAAGTTAAAAGTTAGCATTTTTCGTGTTCTTTAATTGTTTTGGTAATAATATCTTCATATTGAGTTGTAATTTTAGACCAATTAAATGTATTAATTATATGTTGTCTTCCACCGACGGCAATTCTCTCATATTCATCATAATTTAATAATATTTGTTTTACAGCTTTATAAATTTCATCGTAACTCTTTGGTTCTATAAGAGAGGCATATGATCCGACAAGCTCAGGTATCGAAGATACATTAGTTGCAATCAACGGTACTTCACAACTCATTGCCTCTATCACAGGATATCCAAAACCCTCATACAATGAACTTACTATTGCTATTGAACTAGAAGCATATAATTTAGCAATTTCTTTTTTTGTAAGTTCTGATCTAAAAGAAACACTTTTATTAATATTTAAATCTTTTATAAGTCTTTCGGTATGACCATTTTTCTTTATTTTCCCAACTATTATCAATTCAATGTCTTTAAAATCTTTTTTTAAGGCTTTTATGGCCATAAGACTATAATCCAATCCTTTAAGCGGAACGTCAGCACTCGCAGTGGTTATAAGTCTATTTTTTTTCCTTTCAATCTCAGGCATTGGAATAAACTCACTAGCATCAAGGCCATTATTTATGACTTTTATATTTTTGTAATCGCACATAAATTCCTCAGAAATTCCTTTCTGCGAGCTTTTTGAAGGTGTAATAATTTGATTTAACTTAGGTGCAACTTTTTTTTGCATTTTCAAAAAGGAATACCATCTATGTCTTGAAATTTTATATTTAATTTTTTTTGATGATTCAAGCTCATGCTTGAAATCAAATGTTATTGGATGATGAATTATTTCTATTAAAGGCAGTCTTTTTTGTATATCAAGCAATCCATAGCTTATTGACTGGTTGTCAATGACTATATCGTAATCATTATTTTCTTTTAAATAATTATTTGCTCTTTTTCCAAAAGTTTTTGGTTCTGGAAACCCCCCTAAGAATACAGAGATGAACTCATAATACTCATCAATTGATTTGTTACTCTTATTGATGAATTTTTTTAATCTATCTTTAAAGGAAAAGGATTCAAATAAATTTAGTCCCGGTAACTTTATTAACCTAATTCCATCAACAAGATCGGGATATGGAGGGCCAGAAATAACATCAACTTCATGTCCTGAATTTATTAATGCTTTTGAGATATCTTTTATGTATACCCCTTGTCCACCTCCAAATTTTGCACTTCTGTAACTTAAAATTGCAATCTTGAGTTTTTTCAAACTTCTATTTTGTATGTGTTAGCCAATCTTTATATTTTGGATGATTGCCTGATATTATTTTTTGAAAATTCTCTTGGAGCAAGCTTGTGATCGGACCTCTTTTTCCATCAGCTATTTTGAGATTATCCAAAGTTGTAATTGGAGTTATTTCGACTGCTGTTCCAGTAAAAAAAGCTTCATCTGCATTTACTAAATCTTCATAATTTAGATTTTTTTCAATAACCTTTATGTCGAGATTATTAGCAATATTTATAACTGACTTTCTAGTTATGCCGTTCAAACAATGATCAGTTTTTGGTGTAAAAACTTCTTTTTCTTTGACTATAAAAATATTTTCTCCGCTACCCTCAGAAATATAGCCATTTTTATCCATCATTAATGCCTCATCAGCGCCTTTATCAAGTGCCTCATGGAGTGCCATGGTATTGCTAAAGTATGTGCCTATAATTTTGTGACCAGAATGAAGTGGATTTTCATATTGTGTATGAGAAGATTTAATCACAGAAATGCCATCTTCTTTAGCCTTAGGATCCATATATGATGGCCATTCCCATGCAGCAATTGCAACATTAACGCTTAAATCTTTGGCTCTTAGACCTAAACCTTCATTTCCAAGATAAACAATAGGCCTAATATATCCTTCATCTAATCCGTTAGCATTTAAAATCTCGCATTGTGCATAATTGAGTTCTTTTTTGGAAAAAGGAATAACAATGTTTAGTTTATCAGCTGCGTCATAAAGCCTATTTGTATGTTCATTTAGCCTGAATATAGCTGCTCCATCTTTTGTTTGATATGCTCGAACTCCCTCAAATACACCTGTTCCATAATGAAGGGTGTGAGAAAGAATATGAACAGATGATTCATCCCATTTTTTAAAATGTCCATTCTGCCAAATTAATTTTTTTTCAGTATTAACAAACATTTTTCAAGATATAATTAAGTTTGAGTATTATTGCAAAATCAATGGAATAACTAAAGAAAAAGATGGAAATTGAGAAGTCAATATTCAGAGAATATGACATAAGAGGTGAATATCCAGATCAAATAAATTCTGATGTTTTTAGAAAGATTGCTCATGCAATTGCAGCTAAATGTAAATCCGAAAATATTAATGAAATCTGTATTGGTAGAGATGGAAGAATATCTGGAGAAGTCTTATTAGAATCGATAATTAATGGAATAACTGAATCAGGCATAAATGCTATTAATGTCGGTCTTGTGACAACTCCTGTTCTTTACTATGCAGCAAAAAAAAGTAACAGTAAAAGTGGGATAATGGTTACTGGCAGTCATAATCCAAAAAATCATAATGGCATTAAATTGGTAATAAATGATAAACCTGTTTCAGGAAATGAGATTTATGCATTGATGCAAGAGAGCTTTGATGTGTCTGAAAATTCAGGAGAGGTACTAAAAAAAGATTTTAAGAGTAATTACATAGATGAGGTTTATAAAAATTTAAATCTTCCTGAAAATAATAAAATTAAAGTTGTTATTGATTGTGGAAATGGTGCTGCCGGTTGTATTGCTCCAGAGCTCTATAAAAAATTAGGTTGTGAAGTTATAGAAATCTTTTCAGAAATTGATGGTAATTTTCCAAATCATCATCCAGATCCTGGTGATCCAAAAAACCTTGAGGATCTAATTAGAATAGTAAAAAAAGAAAATGCTGATTTAGGTCTAGCATTTGATGGAGATGGCGATAGAGTTGGGCTTGTTACAAATAATGGTGAAATAGTTTTTCCTGACAGAATATTAATGATGTTTAGTAAAGATATTTTGAGCAAAAAAAGTGGTTCGATTATCTTTGATGTTAAATGTTCTAACGTGTTATCTGAAATTATTTTTAAACATGGAGGAACACCAATAATGTCGCCTACAGGACATTTTCATATAAAAAATGGTATAAAAAAACATGATCCTCTTATAGCTGGAGAAATGAGTGGACATATATTTTTTAATGATAAATGGTATGGTTTTGATGATGGACATTATTCAGGAGCAAGAGTAATTGAGCTTATTCATGAATCTTCAAAAACAATATCTGACTTAAATGATGAATTACCAAAGCTTTTTTCAACACCTGAAATAAGCATTAAGGTTAGTGACGATGAAAAATTTGATGTAATTGAAAAATTTAAAAAAGAATGCACATTAGATGGAGAAAAGGTGACCATTGATGGCCTTAGGATTAATTTTAATAATGGCTGGGGATTAATTAGAGCATCTAATACAACGCCAAAATTAGTATGTAGATTTGAGGCTAATAATGAGAAGAATTTAAAGAAAATATATGATGATTTTATAAATGAACTTTCTCGCATTTGTCCCAATATTGGAGTAAATTTACATTAGATATGAAAGAAGACAGAAAACAAATAATTCTTCAATCATTAGCAAGTATGCTTGAAGAGAGAAATATGTCTAAGGTAACAACAGCTTTGCTTGCAGAGAAGTCTGGAATTACAGAAGCTGCTCTTTATCGACATTTTCCTAGCAAAAGATCAATATACGCAGAATTATTTTCTTTTTGTGACAGTGCCATATTTGCTAAGTGCAACGAATTAAAAAAGGAAAAAATATCTGCGAAAGATAAAATAAAAAATGCTTTTATGTTCTTTATTATATTTGTAGAAAAAAATAAGGGATTTGCAAGACTTTTATCGAGAGAGGCTTTGTCTGCTGATGAGCAAAATGTAACTGATAATGTCAATCAATTTTATGAAAGGTATGAATTATTCCTCAGACAGGTACTAAAAGATGATAACGAAAACCTAGTTACGCAACCAGGTATCTCTGCTCAATTAATTCTCACAACTTTAGAAGGAAATGTTTCAAGATATATAAGATCTAAATTTAAAGACTCTCCATCATCCTATATTGAGAATATATGGGAATTATTAGCTATTAGCATTTTTAAAAATTAATATTTTCTTCTAAAAATAATTCAAAATAATCATTTTCAGTAGATTCTTTCTCTGGATTTCCTGTTAACTTATTAACCCTTACAAACGATATATCCTCTGGAATTTTTTTGTTCGTAACCTCAAGTCTTTTAAGTTCATTATTCATATAGCTCAACCATATTGGTAAGGCTATTGTAGAACCGTATTCATTTTTACCAAGTGAAGTAAAATCATCAGTTCCGACCCATACTGTAGTTACAAGATCTTCGTGAAAACCTGAGAACCAGGTACTAACAGAATCGTTTGTTGTTCCAGTTTTTCCACCAATGTCATTTCTTTTGAGAAATGCTGACTTTCTCCCTGCAACTCCATTTCTCATGAATCCTTCGAGAGTATCTTTAATTAAGTATGAGACTCTTTCATCGATCACTTGTTCTTTTTTATTAAGGGGTTTAAGAATATAGTATGGAGATTTTATGCTCATCTCCAATGTATCAAGCCAAGGAAAAGCATTTATGTTGATGTTTTTTATTTGTTCTAAATAATCTTCATGAGAGAAAATTATATTTCCATTTCTATCAAGTATTTTGTGAACATAATGTATATCAGGAATATATCCATTAGATGCAATCACGCTATAGGCTCTAACCATTTCAGCAGGAGAGAAATTTCCCGATCCAAGTGCTAAAGATAGATCATTAGGTAGCCTGGAATAATCATATCCAAATTTTTCTAAATAATTTTTTGATTTATCTATACCCAACTCTCTTAAAAGTTTTATAGATACAATATTCACAGATTTTGTGAGTGCCTCTCTCAATGAAATCGGTCCATAAAATTCACCAGTATAATTTTGAGGGCGCCAGACACTTTCAAGGTTTTCATCTTCAAATGCTATTGGAGCATCATTAATTAGAGATGAGAGATTATATCCATTGGCCAAGCCAGAGGCATATATAAATGGCTTAAAGCTCGAGCCAGATTGAGGATAAGATAATCTTACTCTATCAAAATTGCTTGAATTAAAATTTTTACCGCCATGATATGCGATTATTTCTCCCGAGTTTGGATCAATTGAAATAATTGAAGATTCAACATTTGGAATTTGATCAAGGGTATAAAAGTCATTTATATTTTTTAAGTAAATAAAATCTCCAAACTCTAAAATATCTTTAAATCCTCCAGGCTTTGGTCCAAGCTTATCAATAGATTCTTGCAGTCGCGCCCAATAGTATTCGTTTGACCATGTAACTTCAATAAGATCTAAGTTTTGATTAATACAAATAATTTTTTTCTCATCTACTCTTATTACAATGGCTTTGGTATGAGTTCTAAAATATGGAAATGAATTAAAAATATTGCTAATTTGATTAGTTATATCACTATCATCGAGGTCTATATTGTTAAAATATTTTCCTTCAAACAAAAAATCTAAATCTAACTCATCTAAATTTTGTTTCTGATCATCATTAAAAATATTTGAAAAGTTTTGTTTATTTCTCCATCCATGTCTTTTGTCATACAAGAATAATTCCTGCATCATACTTTCTTTTGATGCTCTTTGTGATTCTGAATTAATAGTTGTGTAAACCGACCATCCCTCTTTGTAAGCTCGTAAGCCATATCTGCTTACAATATCCTGACGAACTAGTTCTGCTATATATCCTGCATCTATATCATAAAGATTAATATTATTTGCAATTAGGATATTCTCAGAAATAGATTTTTTATATTCGTCTTCACTAATGAAATTTAAAAGAAGCATTCTGGATAAAATCCAATTTCTTCTTTGTAATGTTCTTCTAGGATCTTTAACTGGATTAACTCTTGAGGGTAGCTGAGCCAATGCGGCAATAGTTGCAGATTCTGAAATATTTAGTTCACTTAAACTTTTATCAAAATATGTATTTGATGCCGCCTGAATTCCGTATGATCTATTGCCTAGAAAAATTCTGTTTACATAAAGCTCGAATATTTCCTCTTTTTCTAAATTACCTTCTAGTTCAAGTGCAAGAAATATTTCTTTTAATTTTCTAATTATAGTTTGCTCTCTTGTCAGTAAATAACCTCTTACCACTTGCATAGTGATAGTACCTCCACCACCCTCACATCCTGATGGTCTTAAGCATCTCAAGAAAGATCTTAAAAGACCGGTATAACTTATACCCTGATGATTAAAAAAATTATCGTCTTCAGCAGCTAAAAAAGCGTTTTTAATGTCGTCAGGTATTTCTTCATAACTAATCGCCCTTCTCTTAATTTCACCAAACTCTCCAATGAGTTTTTCATCTTTCGTGTAGACTTTTAAGGGCATTTGAAGCTCTGACTGATCAACTAAATTTATCTCAGGTAAAGTTGGTCTTAAATATATATTAGCTGAAACAATTGCTGTTATTGCAAAAACGCATATTGAAACTCCAAAATAAAAGAGATATTTGATAATTTTTTGCATAATTTATTTTAATTCTTTCATTTGAGAGAATACATCATTTAATATGCAAAAAAGTGTTTTTCTTCGCTTAAATGTTAAAATCACGTCAAATTTTTAAAACTATGAATATATTTATTGTTGGGCCGATGGGTTCAGGAAAATCAACAGTCGGAAAAATTATTTCTGACGAATTATTTTTGAGCTTTTTAGATACGGATGAAGAAATAGAGACTCGGACTGGTGCATCTATAGATTGGATTTTTGATCTTGAGGGTGAGGATGGTTTTAGAAAAAGAGAAAGTTCTATTTTGCAGGATATGGCTAAAAGAAACTCAATAGTACTTTCTACAGGAGGAGGAATTATTTTATCAGAGGAAAATAGGGAACTTTTATCCTCCAGAGGTACAGTTTTTTATCTTTCGACACCAATATCAGTCCAACTTGAGAGAACTGCTAAAGACAAAGATAGACCATTACTAAAGAATGGTGATCCTGAAAAAATACTGACCAAACTTCAGAAAGACAGAGAAAGTCTTTATGAAGCTGTTGCTGACCATGTTGTAAATACTGAAAACAAATCTAGTCAAGAAGTAGCATCTGAAATTATTAAATTAGTAAAAAGTTAATGCTATGATTGAAATATTTGCAGGGAAAGGATTATCAAAATACAAAATATGTATTACGAGTGGCTCAATTCCTAAAAAAGAGCTTAACAAAAATATCAAAAAAAATGCAAAAGTTTTAATTATTACTGATACAGGTGTTCCCAAAAAATATATTAATAATTTAAAAGATAGTTTGAACAATAAAAAAGTTTTGATCCATGTAATTAGAAAAGGTGAAAATGCAAAATCTTTCAAAAATTTTCAGGAGATAATCAAGGTATTAGCAGATTTTAAGTTTTCAAGAACTGACTTGGTAATAGCGCTTGGCGGTGGAGTTGTTGGTGATATTGCTGGATTTTGTGCGTCAACATATTTACGGGGAATTGATTACATTCAAGTTCCGACTACGCTCTTATCTCAAGTCGATTCATCTGTAGGAGGAAAAACAGCTATTAATATTCCACAGGGCAAAAATTTAGTTGGAGCTTTTTATAATCCAAAACTGGTTTTAATCTCCTCAGCTTACCTGGAAACTCTAAGTGATAAAGAATACAAATCTGGATTGGGTGAAGTTGTAAAATATGCTCTAATTGAGAATAAGAAATTAAGAAATCTGATTAAAGAAAAGCATCGACTTATAGTTGATCGTGATAAAAAAATCTTATTAGAAATTATTAAAGAATCCATCCTAACAAAATCAAAAATCGTTACCAAGGATGAGAAAGAAAGTGGATTGAGAGCAATACTTAATTTTGGACATACTTTTGGCCATGCCATCGAAGCTTATACAAATTATAAAAAAATGAGTCATGGTGCTGCAATAACTCTAGGAATGGTAATTGCTGCGAAGATATCATTTTTTGAGGGTTTTCTAAAAGAACATCAGCTTAAAAATTCTCTTGAGCTGATTGATTCAATTGGTCTTGATACTGATCATTCAGAATACAGATATTCAGATTTAAAGAAATTTATTATGAATGACAAGAAAGTAGCAGATGGCAAGCTAAATTTAATATTAATAAATGAAAAATTCAAAGCATTTAAAACAAACATGTTCAATCAGAACAATATAAAAAAAGCTTTTAAAAATTAAGCAGCATTTGCTGTTGTTGCTTTTAATAAGTCATGAATATTTGATGCAGCAGGAATTACCAACCAAAAATATGGCTCATATCTTTCAAAGTCATCTAGAATCATTTTTGCTTTAATACTTTTTGTGAATTTATAGTGTTTACCTAAAATTTCCTTTAAATATTTTCTATGTGGTTGCATTTCCTCAGTAGATATTCTTTCTAAATTAACCAGACCCCTATTACATTTATCGAAAAATGTTCTATCTTCATCAAGAACATAAGCAAAACCTCCAGTCATTCCGGCACCAAAATTTAATCCTACTGATCCCAAGACTGTAACATGGCCACCTGTCATGTATTCACAACAATGATCACCAGATCCTTCAACAACAGCATTTGCACCTGAATTTCTTACTGCGAACCTCTCTCCTACAGATCCTGATATAAATAATTCGCCGCCAGTAGCTCCATATAGACAAGTGTTACCTGCTAAAACTGTTTTATTTGATGCCGCATAAGATGAGTCATTTTTGATAACAATATTACCCCCATTCATTCCTTTACCTACATAGTCATTAGCATCACCATTTAAGATTAGATTTAAATTATTTGCATTCCAACATCCAAAACTTTGTCCAGCTGAACCTTTAAATTTTAGAGATAATTTTTTTGGAAGACCTTCTTCACCATACTTAGTTGCAATAAAACCTGAAACACTTGCTCCAATTGATCTATCCATATTTGAAATTTGAAAGTTTAAGGTTCCTTTTTTTTCTTCATTTATAAATCTCATTGCCTGTTTTAATATTTTTTTTGCCAATTTACCCTCATCCCATGGTTCATTTTTTTTGACAGTACAAAAGTATGGCTCACTATTTTCGTGGTCTTTTTCGAGTAATCCTGATAAATCTATTGCTTTATATTGATCTTCAATTTCACTAATTTGTTTCAGATATTGAGTTTGTCCAATAATGTCTTCAAGCTTTGTAACGCCAATATTTTTTAAGTGCTCTCTTACATCATTTGCTATAAATTCAAAATAGTTCATAACTTTTTCTTTTTCACCAATGAAATGTTGATTAATTAAGTCATCTCTTTGCGTTGCTACTCCTGTTGCACAATTATTTAAATGACAAATTCTTAGATATTTACAACCCATAGAAATCATTGGGCCAGTCCCAAAACCAAAAGATTCTGCACCAAGAATTGCTGCTTTTATGACATCAAGGCCTGTTTTCATTCCTCCATCAGTCTGCAGCCTAACTTTATGTCTAAGACCAGCATCTCTTAAACTTTGGTGAGATTCTGCCAAGCCTAGCTCCCAAGGAGAGCCAGCATATCTTATTGAAGTTAATGGACTTGCTCCAGTACCGCCATCATGACCAGAAATTGTAATTAAATCTGCATAAGCCTTGGCTACGCCTGCAGCAATTGTTCCAACTCCCGGTTCCGAAACTAGCTTTACCGAGACTAAAGCATTTGGATTTACTTGCTTAAGATCATAGATTAGCTGAGCCAGGTCCTCTATTGAATAAATATCATGATGAGGAGGTGGTGATATTAGAGTAATACCAGGTGTTGAGTACCTTAATTCAGCGATTAATTTGTTAACTTTCCCACCAGGTAATTGCCCACCCTCTCCAGGTTTTGCTCCCTGAGCTATTTTAATCTGTAATACTTCTGCATTAACTAGATAATGAGGTGTTACACCGAATCTACCGGAAGCAATTTGTTTTATTTTTGACATTTTTAATGTCCCATACCTATGCTTACCCTCACCTCCCTCACCTGAATTTGATCGAGCCCCAAGAGTATTCATGGCTTCTGCTAGAGTCTCATGTGCTTTTGGAGAAAGAGATCCTAAACTCATTCCTGCAGAGTCAAACCTTTTAATAATTTTTTGAATAGGCTCAACCTTTGAATTAGATTTATTTGAATTTATTTTAATTTCTAATAGATCTCTTAACATAGCAGGAGGTCTTTTATCTACAAGATTTGCATACTCTCTATATATTTCTTTGGAGCCTGTTGATACAGCTTCCTGAAGTTTCTTTACTATCTCTGGGTTATAAGTGTGGTACTCGCCGCCATGAACATATTTTAAAAGCCCTCCAACATTCATCTCAGACAGATTGGATCGTGCGTAATCATTTAGTGCTTTATTTTCTTTATCAAGATTATTTAAACCTTTTCCACCAATCCTGCTTTCAGTATTAGTAAAACATAAATCTACAACCTCATGATTTAAGCCGACTATCTCGAAGAGTTGAGAGCCTCTATAACTTGAAATGGTAGAGATCCCCATCTTTGAGATTATTTTAAGCAGTCCTTTGTTTATGCCTTTTCTATATCTAGCACAATTTTCGTGAGGCGAACCTTTTAATTCATTTCTGTCAGTTAAATCAAGAATTGTTTGATATGCAAGCATTGGATAAACTGCAGTTGCTCCAAAACCAATAAGACATGCTATTTGATGAGTATCCCTTGCAGAAGATGAGGTAACAATAATGTTAGCCTTGGATCTCAAACCTAACTCAACAAGTTTTTGATGCACGCAACCAGTGGCAAGAAGAGCATTAATTGGAAGATGTTTTTTGTTAGGCAATAATTCCTCTAAATGAATAATTGTATTTCCTTTCTTAATGCTTCTTACCGCCCTTTTTTGAAGAAGCTCAAGAGCTTTTTTCAGACTTTGATCATTTTTGTATGAAAGTTCGATAGTTTCAGATTTGAAATACGGATTACCTAAAATAGATTGAAGTTTTTTATATGATAATACCGGTGATGATGTAACTAATCTTTTGGCGTGCTCAGAAGATTCTTCAAAAACATTTAATTCAGGACCGTAACATGTCTCTAATGACATAACACTTGCCTCTCTCAACGAGTCAATTGGGGGATTGGTAACTTGAGCAAATTGTTGCCTAAAATAATCATAAATTTGTCTGTGCATCTTACTCATTACAGCAAGAGCTGTATCATCGCCCATAGAACCAGTTCCTTCCTGAGAATCAACTGCCAAAGGTTTGATTACCGAAGTTCTTTCCTCTTTATAAAGCAAAAAAAGCTTAGAGGAGATACTAAACTCCTCTGAATTTATTTTTCTAAGTCCAGGTCCTTCATACTTATCAAGGCTTGATTCTACATAAATGGCGTTTTCCTTAAGCCATTTTCTGTATGGCGCTGCAAATTTGAGCTTATCATCAATTTCTTTTTCAGATAATATCTCGGATGTTTCTATGTTAATGGCAAGCATGCCCCCTGGTGAAACTCTTCCTTTTTTAACAATATTATTTTCTTCAACTGGATTTACTCCAGTTTCTGAAGCAATAGTAATATTGTCACTATAATCGATTTGGTATCTTGCAGGTCTTAGACCATTTCTATCGAGGACACAAATAGCCCATTTTCCATCTGACATAACAATTCCTGCTGGCCCATCCCATGGCTCCATGTGCATAGAATTATATTCATGAAAACTGCGCACATCGGGATCTAAGAGCTGAGCATTCTGCCATGCTGGCGGTAAAACCATTCTAATCGATTTAAATATATTTATACCGCCTGAAACCAAAATCTCAATCATGTTATCCAAGGCTGATGAATCAGAACCAGATTCATTAACAATTTGTTTAAATTTCTGGATCTTTGGTATATGAGGTGTTTTAAAAATACTGGTTCTAGCCTTAGACCAGTTTCTATTTCCTCTTATTGCGTTGATTTCTCCGTTATGTGCTAAAAGTCTGAAAGGTTGAGCAAGATGCCATCTTGGGCTTGTATTGGTTGAAAATCTTTGATGAAAGACACATACAGAAGACTTGAAGTGCTTAGACTGAAAATCGATATAAAAATTCTCTATGTCTTTTGGGAGCATTAGGCCTTTATAAATAATGGTCTTATTGGAAAAACTGCAAAAATAAAGCTTTTCATCATCCAGATAAATCTCCTCAATAAATTTTCTTGACTGAAGTAATGCAGTTTCAAATTCAGCGTCGAGCATTTCCTCTTTTGGCTCAATGAAAAGTTGATAAACATTAGGCATGCAATCCAGCGCTATATTCCCTAAAATAGACGCATTGATGGGTACCTCTCTTTTTGCACACAACTTAAGACCTTCTTTTAAAAGAATATATTTGATTTTTTCTTCAATCACTTGAATGTCTTGGTAATAAAATAATTGTCCAACAGCAAACTTTTCTGAAAGCTTGATATTTTGTTCGTTTTCTAAGGTTTTGATAAAGAATTTTTTATTAAGATTTAGAAGTAATCCGCAACCATCGCCAGTTTTTCCATCAGATCCAATACCACCTCTGTGGGTCATACTTTTAAGAGCCTCTATGGAATCAAGCACTATTTTTCTGGATGGTTTTCCATGAACATTAGCAATCAAACCGAAGCCACAGTTATCTCTAAAATAGTCTTTTTTATAAAGTTTTGGCATTTTTGTTAAAAATAGAAAACTGATGTTAACACAAAAAATTTTATTTTTTTCATAAAAAGTGTCATACTATGTCATACTCGCACTTTACAATAAATGAATAAAAACAAGCAATATAGAATTGAGAAGGGTCTTTTGCTCTTTACGCAGCCAAGATCGCCCTATTTCTATGGAAAATTTCGTATTAATGGTAAGTACAGAACTCAGTCATTTGCGCCTATTTCAGATATGGAAGAAGCTAAGAAAAGGCTTTATGAGTGGCGTGAGGAGATAATTCAACAAGAAAATAGTTTTAGCGCAGCTCAAAACGTAATTGCATCCGACAGAAATGAATATGTAACTTTTGAAAAACTTGAAAATAATTTTCAATTTCTTGATGTTGGTAGATTTGATCCTGGCAAAAAAACTCCAGATGAGCGAAAAATTGAATTCGTTGAAATATATGGCGAATATAACCAAGTTCAAGCTTCAAACCAAGCTCACAGATGTTTAGATTGTGGTAATCCTTATTGTGAATGGAAGTGTCCTGTTCACAATTACATCCCAGATTGGCTAAAACTTGTAAATGAAGGAAATATTATGGAGGCAGCAGATTTATGTCACTCTACAAATAGCCTTCCTGAAGTTTGTGGACGTGTTTGTCCGCAAGACCGTTTATGTGAAGGAGCTTGCACGTTAAATGATGGTTTTGGGGCTGTAACTATTGGATCAATTGAAAAGTATATTACAGAAAAAGCTTTTGAAATGGGTTGGAAGCCTGATCTTTCTCATAGAAAGTGGACTAACAAGAAAGTTGCAATTGTTGGATCTGGTCCTGCTGGCATTGCATGTGCAGACATTTTAACTAGGTCAGGCATTAAAAGTCATGTTTATGACAAGAATGAGGAAATAGGTGGCTTGCTTACTTTTGGAATACCTGAGTTTAAACTTGAAAAATCTGTAGTTAAAAGAAGACGAAAAATACTTGAGGAAATGGGAATTAATTTTCATCTTGGACAAGAAATTGGAAAAGATATTCCCTTTCAAAAACTATACGATGAACATGATGCTGTTTTTTTAGCTATGGGAACATATACCTCACTTGAAGGTGGATTTGAAGGTGAAAAACTCCCAGGCGTTTACAAAGCAATTGACTACTTAATATCAAATACTAAAAAACTATTAAATATGAACACTGGTAAAACTGAACATATTAATTTTAAAAATAAAAAAGTTATAGTTTTGGGTGGTGGTGATACTGCTATGGACTGCAACAGGACAGCTATAAGGCAAGGTGCAAAATCAGTTACATGTTTATATAGAAGAGATGAAAAAAATATGCCTGGATCAAGAAGAGAAGTTCAAAATGCTAAGGAAGAGGGAGTGATTTTCAATTTCAATATTCAGCCGATAGATATTTTAGGTAACGATAAGGTTGAAGGAGTAAAAACAGTTCAAACAATGCTTGGTGATCCTGATCAAAATGGCAGAAGAGTTCCTATTCCTGTGCCAGGATCAGAAAGAATATATGATGCAGATGTTGTAATAGTAGCTTTTGGTTTTAGAGCGAGTCCTGCTCCGTGGTTCGTGGACTTTGATATTGAAACGAAAAAAAATGGCCTTGTAGTGGCAGAGGAAAATCAAGAATTTAAGTTTCAAACATCTAATGAAAAAATATTTTCTGGGGGAGATATGGTCAGGGGCTCTGATTTAGTTGTAACTGCAATTTGGGAAGGAAGAGAAGCTGGTAAAAGTATAATAAAATATGTTTCATGAATACCTCTAATCCCCTCTTCTTAAGAGCGCTTCATAAAGAGGTTTTAACTACACCTCCGATTTGGTTTATGCGGCAAGCTGGAAGATACATGCCAGAGTATAGAAAAGTTAGAAAAAACTTTAGTAACTTTTTAGATATGTGCAAAAATCCTGATGTGTGTTGTGAACTTGCACTTCAACCAATAGATGCTTTTAATCTTGATGCTGCAATCTTGTTTTCAGATATTCTTACAATCCCAGATGCGTTTGGACTTAATGTAAATTTTGTTGAAGGCAAAGGACCTATTTTTTCAAATTCAATTGATACTGCAAAAGATATAAGTAATCTTCCACAATTTGATCCTGATAAACTGGACTACGTTTATAAAGCTGTTTCGAATATAAAAAACTCCTTATCGGATAATATACCGTTAATTGGTTTTAGTGGCAGTCCATGGACTTTAACCGCATACTCTATCGAAGGAAAGTCTTCTCAAGACTTCAGTAAAACACTTAATTTCCTTAAAACCAATGAATCTGATGTTCATTCACTACTCTTAAAATATACTGATGCATGTTTCCTTTACATTAGAAAACAAGTGCAATCTGGGGCCGATGTTATTCAAATTTTTGATTCTTGGGCAAATTTACTTCCAAATGAAGATTTGAAGATATTTTCTTTAGATTACATATCTTCATTAATATCAGCATTGAAGTTAGACCCAATAACAAAAAATACACCTATAATTCTATTTGCAAGAGACCCAAAATGTAATGCTAAAACACTTATTGATACATCTGCAGATTGTATAAGTCTGTATTGGAAAATGAAAAACTTTAATATTGATGAAGCAAAAGACAAGGTAGCACTTCAAGGAAATCTTAATCCGAAAATATTACTTGAAGATGAAGAAGTTATTAAATCTGAAACTATAAAAGTACTTAATAATTTTAAAAATTTTCCGGGTTACATTTTTAATCTAGGTCATGGAATTACCCCTGATATTGATCCAAGCAAAGTAAAGTTTTTGACAGAAATAATCCGAGGGTATTAATCCTCCCAAAGTCTTATTAATCCCTCTTGAGTACACGATGCAATTAATTGACCATCTCTTGAAAAAATTGAACCTCTTGAGAAACCCCGTGCATTTCTAGTAACAGGACTGTCAATGGTATACAAAAACCATCCGTCTAGATCTAATTTTCTATGAAACCACATTGCATGATCAAGACTTGCATTTTGTAAGTTTTTTGTAAGAAAGTTAACGCCAACTGAATTATTAGCAGCGCCTAATAAACCCATATCAGAGATATAAAGTAAAAATGCTTGTTGAATAATTTGATCATCGGGCAAACTCCCATCTGTTTTGATCCAAGTATTTTTATATGGTGGCATTCTTTCAGGTTTGAAATAATTTTGTTGCTCCACTGGTCGCATTTCAATTTCTCTTTGCCTGATGAACATTGGCATGTCTTCTTTTTTCATTTTTAATTCTTTTAAAATTTCTTCTCTAATCTCTTGTTCGCTTTTTAAAGTTTCGGGTTCTGGCACATCGGGCATTTCAATTTGATGCTCAAGACCTTTTTCTCTTTTTTGAAATGATACTGAACAATTGAAAATTGCTTCTCCGTCTTGAATTGCTTTTACACTCCTGGTTGTAAAACTCTTACCATCTCTAATTCTATCCACAGTAAATGTAATAGATTTGTCCATATTTCCTGGTCTGAGGAAATAAGAATGAAAAGAATGTGCAAAATGTTCTGCATCTACAGTTTTATATGCTGCTATTAAAGTCTGTGCCATAACCTGGCCACCAAATATTCTCTTGTAGCCAACATTAGTCCCATTCCAGCTGAAAATATCCCTATCAACTTTTTCTAGCTCAAACAACTCAAGAGATTTATTTAGGATAGTTTTTTTCTTCATAGATTCTATGTTGCGCTTAAGCCACCATCAATTAGCAGTTCTGTTCCTGTTATAAAAGAAGACTCGTCAGATGCTAGGAAAACTGCTGCATTTGCAATATCTATTGGCTCAGCCAATTTCCTAATTGGTATTTGTTGAATTAATTTTTCTTCAATATTTCTCTCAGGTGCTGCATCAATCATACTTTGGACCATAGCTGTCCTAGTAAAAACTGGATGGATTGAGTTGCATCTTACTAAATTTGTTGATTTTGCGCAGTGTAAAGCTATAGATTTGGATAAATGTCTAACGGCAGCCTTAGATGAATTATATGCAGATGTATTATGTGAAGCTACGATTCCCGACATTGATGAGATATTAATTATCGATCCATTCCCTGAGTCTCTCATAAGCGGTAGAGAATACTTACATCCAAGAAATACAGAATCAAGATTTACATTGTGTACTAATTTCCATGTATCTAAATCAGTTGCTTCGATATCCCCTCCGTTCCCGATTCCAGCATTGTTAACCAAAATATTTAATTTTCCAGCATCGTTTTTGATTTGATCAATAGCTTTTTCCCAGTTCTCAGAATTTGTTACATCAAGCAGTATTGAAGAGCATGATAACTCTTTTGCAGTTGCTTCAAGTTGAGAACTGTTAATGTCACTAATAAAAACATTAGCGCCTTCGGCAATCATTGATTTTGCCATCTCTTTCCCCAATCCTTGAGCAGCGCCTGTTATCAAGGCTACTTTATCTTTTAGTCTTTCTGCCATAATAAATATATAATTAGATAAAGATAACATCTTACATTGTTTACAAAAAAACTAGAACTTTAAACTCCCAAAAGGTAGGATATGCGTCCAAAACTTATGATTTAGCTATGACTATAAATAAAAAAATTGATTTACCAAACAAACCTGATGCAAAAATTGATGTTGCAAAGATATTTAACATTGATTCAGACCTCACTGTAAAAGGTTATAAAGATAAAACAGATTGGGTTCCTGAAATTGATAACAGTTATGTCTTTGACAAAGATACAACCCTTTCAATCCTTGCTGGGTTTGAACATAACAGAAGAGTTATGATTCAGGGATTTCACGGCACCGGAAAATCTACACATATTGAACAGATTGCAGCCAGATTAAATTGGCCTTGCGTAAGAATTAACCTCGATAGTCATATTAGCCGAATCGATTTACTTGGAAAAGATGCAATTAAATTAAATGATGGTAAACAAATTACAGAATTTCAAGAAGGCTTGTTACCTTGGTCAATTCAAAATCCAGTGGCTCTTGTTTTTGATGAATACGATGCAGGTAGGCCAGATGTTATGTTTGTTATTCAAAGAATCTTGGAAGTTGATGGCAAATTGACACTGCTTGATCAAAATAAAATTTTAGAACCAAACTCTTCTTTTAGGCTATTTGCGACAACAAATACGGTTGGACTTGGTGATATGACTGGACTTTATCACGGAACACAACAAATAAATCAAGGACAAATGGATAGATGGCATATATTAGCCACCTTAAACTATTTAGATCCTGAGCAGGAGTTTAAAGTTGTAATGTCAAAGCTTAGCAGTCTAAAAGGTTTAAAAAATCAAGAAATTGTTAAAAATATGATCAAGCTTGCCAATCTGACAAGAACAGGTTTCACAAATGGAGATATTTCAACTCTCATGTCACCAAGAACAGTTATCTCGTGGGGCCAAAATTTCAAAATTTTTAAAGATGTGGTCTCTTCTTTTAAACTAACTTTTCTAAATAAGTGTGATGAGGTAGAAAGATCCATAATTTCTGAATATTTTCAAAGATGTTTTGATTTAGAAATTGATAATAATTCTGATTCATAATTAATGGCTTGGACAAAAAATAGAGACAGACTCCATGAGGCTGCTATATCAACAGTTAAAGCAATATCAAAAAATAAAAAACTAAATTCCAATACTGGAATATATCAGAGACCCCCATCTGGAAATAATATAATTTTTTCATCTGCTCCAAGATCCACAAAAGATCTATCAAAGTGGCGTGGCGAATCAGACTTTCAAGCTTTTTGGCATAAATTTCATAAAAAAAGAAAGGAAATCCCTCTCACGCTTCCAGCAAGAATGCTTTTTAATGAGTTTGAAATATCTAGAGTGGAGATTCTTGGGTCACAAGAATTTATTGGATCCAGAAAAAATATTTCAGATTTTTTAAATCAAAGAAGTAATGAATTAGAAGACACTAAATCTCTCAATTACTTATCGCATGGTATTAACCTTTGGTTAAAAGAAGGAGTAGGTTTTAAATTTAACGCTAAGTCCAAAACTATAATTAATAATCTAATTGAAAAATATGAAATCGAGACTGTTAGTGAAGGATTCAGAAATAATATTATTGAGAATATTCATGATCAGGAAAAGTTTGAAAAAGCAGTCATCAAGCTTCTACAAAAATTAAACCTACTAAAGGAACTTGAAGATGATAATGAAGATCAAGATTTTGAGGATTCACCTGGTAGTAGTGATGATATAGAAAATACAGAAATGGAATCAGATGGTAATGAGTCTGAAGACACAAGTAATGACTTAAAAGATTTTAAAGGTGACATAGAGCTTGATCTGCAAGATGCAATTGAATCTACTGATGACACTTCGATTGAAGAAGAGATTGATGCTCTAGCTTATCCTCATAACGACTTTTCAAACAAGTTAAAAAAAGATTATTCAATTTATTCAACAAAATTTGATGAAATAATTGATGCAAAAGATTTAGTGACTTCAGATGAATCACTGAGACTCAGAAATCAATTAGATAATCTAATAAAACCGCATTTATCAACAATTGGTAAATTAGCTAATAGATTGCAGAGGCTTCTTCTTGCTAAACAAAATACCAGTTGGAATTACAATCTTGAGGAAGGAATGTTAGATAATGCAAGACTTCACAGAGTAATAGCAAATCCAGGATATCCGTTAAGTTTCAAACAAGAAACTGAGAATAAATTTAAAGATACTGTTGTGACTCTTTTAATCGATAATTCAGGATCAATGCGAGGGAGATCGATTAGCCTTGCAGCAATATGTGCAGACATTATCGGGAGCACACTCGAAAGATGCCAAGTTAAAACTGAAATATTAGGTTTTACAACAAAACACTGGAAAGGCGGAGATTCAAAAAAACTTTGGATTATAAATGGAAACAGGTCTAATCCAGGAAGGCTAAATGATATCAGACATATTATCTATAAAAGTGCTGATAACAGTTGGAGAAGATCAAGAAAATATTTTGGAGCAATGCTTCGTGAAGGGCTTTTAAAGGAAAATGTTGATGGCGAAGCTTTAGCTTGGTCGCATGAGAGGCTTCTAAAACGTTCAGAGGAGAGAAAAATATTAATTGTTATTTCTGATGGAGCACCTGTCGACGATAGTACTTTGTCAGCAAATAGAGAGGATTTTTTAGATAATCATTTAAGGGAAATCATCTCGCTAATTGAAAATGATAGTCCTGTAGAATTACAAGCGATTGGAATCGGACATGACGTAACAAAATACTATAAAAATGCACTTACAATTAATAGAGCCGAAGAGCTTGGAGAAGTGTTATTGGATGAGCTTTCTAAACTTTTCAAGGATTAACAAATAATATAAAATAAGCATATTGAATGTTTGCACTGTAAACATTTTTATTAGTAGAGGTAAATATAATGAAAATTCGTAAGCAAGCTGGTCCTCCTGAGGATTTAATTTACTTTGATGAAGATTTAAATCTTACTCAAAATAATGTTGAGGATGTCGTAGAAATATTTAACACACCTTTAACAGGATCTTATAACTGGGATTACACAGTTTCCGATAACAGAATAAAAAAACTTTATGAATTAGGTAAAGAGCTTAATTGGAATGGTTCAATTGATCTAAAGTGGGACTATACTCATCCTGCAGATGAGAGATTGGTTGAAACAGACGATCCGCTACCTCATGAAACTTTAAAAGCTTACGAGAAATTATCTGAGGAAGAAAAAATACTTTTTGACAGACATTCGACTGCTGAGCTTATGAGTCAGTTTCTTCACGGCGAGCAAGGGGCTCTTTTAGTGGCCTCTCAGTTAGCATCATGTGCGCCTACTTATAATGCAAAACTTTATGCCGCATCACAAACATTTGATGAGGCAAGGCATGTAGAAGTTTTTAATAGATATTTACAAGAGAAAATTGGCATACATTATCCGATTAATCCTTCGTTAAAACTATTGCTAGATAAAATTCTCACAGACGAAAGATGGGATCTAAAATTTATTGGTATGCAAATAATTATTGAAGGATTAGCCCTAGCTGCATTTCAAATGTTAAAAGCAATAACGAAAGATCCACTATTGAAACAGTTGCTTCATTATGTAGTAAGAGATGAAGCTAGACACGTAACTTTTGGAATTAATTACCTTGAAGATTTTATCAAAACGCTTTCACCAGAAGAAATCGAAGAACGTGCACAATTTGCATATGAAGCATGCGTAATTTCAAGAGAAAGATTGATAAATACAAAAGCCGAACAAAGATTCCTTGGTATGTCTGAAGAAGAAGCTAGAAAATTTGCAATGGATACAAAATCGTTTGAAATGTTCAGAAATTTCTTATTCTCAAGAGTTATACCAAATCTATCTAGAATAGGTTTGTTAACTGATAAAGTAAGACCAAAGTTTGAGGCTTTAGGACTGCTTGAGTATGAAAATGCACCTGATGACTTTGAGTGTGATTGGGCTGAGATGAAAAAACCTTTAGAGAAATTTGGTCAAATCCCAACATCTCTCTAGCTTTAAAATTTTCTTTCTGACCATACATTATTAGTATGGTTCAAAACATGGAGTTTAATTATGTCTAAACATGCTGCAATAAATACATTCGGGAGATCAGCTAATCCTGCTTTTACTAAAAATTTTGGAAACACATATGGAGACATTCCTGTTGCAGAGCGAATGACACTGGATGGTGCTGTAAATAAGACGGGTATTCTTCTGTCTCTATGTTTTGGTGGAGCGTTTATAGGATGGAATATTCCTCAATTGATGTTTCCAGCAATGTTAATTGGATTTGTTTTAGCATTAGTAACAATTTTTAGAAGTCCTGCAAAAGCTGGTTCAACTGCTCCCTTATACGCACTAAGTCAAGGTATTTTCCTTGGCGGCATAACTATGTTCTTCGAAGCACAATTTCCTGGAATTGCTATGCAGGCTCTAGCGCTGACTTTTGGGATACTTGCAACATTATTGGTATGTTATAAATCTGGGCTAATTCTTCCAACTCAAAACTTTAGATTAATGCTGGTATCTGCCATTGGTGGAATAATGCTTTTATACATAGTAAATTTTGTTATGAGCTTCTTTGGTTCAACACTCAGCTTTCTTACATCAAATTCTCCTATGAGTATTGGTATTTCTTTAATCATTACAGGCGTAGCTGCTTTGAGTCTAGTTCTTGATTTTGATTTTATTGAGGAAGGTGCTGAAAAAGGCCTACCAAAATATATGGAATGGTATGGGGCATTCAGTCTAATGGTAACTTTAATATGGCTTTATTTAGAGATCTTAAGGTTATTAGCAAAAATAAGAAGCAGGTAATTAAAATTGAATAATTTAGTATTTGGTTTAATTGCTGTTTTATCACTATTTGCGTTCTTTAAGCTATCTAAGGTTAAGGCATCAAGTAAGCAACTCAATAGAGACAATCGTATCAATAGATTTGGTAGCTCTAAAAATAAAAATGAAAATATTATTGAAGGCGAAGCAGAAGAAATTACTGATGAGGAAAAAAAAGATGCTTAAATTAAAATTCAAAAAATCTTTAAATATTTTGTTACTTGTATCTACATTTCAATTATTTGCTTCCAACTTAATTATTAATGAGGCACCGATCATTCAACCAGGCGCTCCAGGTGAACCTTCTAAAAATCTAGATGCAGAAGCTGCAACTGATATTGCAAATACTTCATATATCAAAGCCGATGTGAAATTTCTTAGGGGAATGATTGTGCATCATGAACAAGCTATTCTTATGTCAAATTTAGTAGACGAAAGAACCAATAATAAAACAATTGTAGATCTGGCTAAAAGAATAGATGTTTCACAAAAAGATGAAATTAATTTCATGGAGAGTTGGCTTAAGGAAAGGGATGAGTATGCTCATAATCTGATGTCAACACATAATCATCACCAAATGCATGCTGAGATGGTTGGAATGGCTAGCCCTGAACAATTAGACAATTTAAAAAATTCAAAAAGTACTGATTTTGATAGATTATTTCTTCAACTAATGATTGCTCATCATGATGGCGCACTTGAAATGGTAAAAGAGCTTAAAAAATATCCTGGTGCTGCATATGATCCAATTTTAAATGAATTCGTTTCTGATTTAGTTAATGATCAAGGTGTTGAAATTGAAAGAATGAATGTAATGGCTGTAAATTTATCTGATGATCCTAGATCTGGTTTAACTGCAGGTCTTTTTATTGCAGATGAAGCTATTCTAAATTTAGAACTTATAACCTCACTTAGAAAACCAACTGGGTTTTATGATCCAAAAAACCCGGCTGCAAAAGGATCAGAAGATACAACCAAGCCGGAAGAAGATAGAGAAAAAACAACTTTAGAAAAATCTCGTTCATTAAGAAGTCCTATGTTAAGTTTCGCTAATACTGATATGGCATTCAGAGATGATATTTTAGTTGCTGGTAGCTATCACGGATTTAATATATACAAATTAAATGATAACGGTATTCCAAGTCTAATTTCATCAGTTGTTTGTCCGGGCGGTCAAGGTGATGTATCCATTGTTGGAGATATATTAATTATGTCTGTTGAACAAATTAGAAGCAGAATTGATTGCGGGCTTGAGGGAGTTGGAAGAGATGCAAGTCCAGAAAGATTCAGAGGTATTAGAATATTTGATATTTCTGATCTAAAGAATCCTGTTCAAGTTGGTGCTGTTCAAACATGCCGAGGCTCACATACACATTCCATAGTCGCAGGTCCTAATGAAGATGGAAAAATCATTGTATATAACTCTGGTACAGGTAGTGTCAGAGACGATGAAGAAATGGAAACATGCATTGGGAATGTTCCTGGAGATAAAAGAACAGCGCTATTTAGAATTGACGTCATAGAGATTCCTGTCTCAGAACCATCAAAAGCAAAAATAGTTTCTAGTCCAACTGTTTTTGCCGATGAGGAAACTGGGTCACTTGCTGGATTATGGCAAGGAGGCGACCATGGAGACGATACACAAGATACAAAAAGAACGGATCAGTGCCATGATATAACAGTCTTTCCTTCTGCAAATATTGCAGCTGGAGCCTGCTCAGGCAATGGTATCTTATTTGATATATCAGATCCCTATAACCCACAAAGACTTGACGTTGTTACTGATAAAGGTTTTGCATACTGGCATTCAGCAACATTTAACAATGATGGTACCAAAGTTATCTTCACGGATGAATGGGGTGGCGGTGGTCGAGCCAGATGTCGTGCATGGGATCCATTGGATTGGGGTGCCGATGCAATATATGACATTGTCGATAATAAATTAATTTTTAAAAGCCACTATAAAATGCCTGCACCTCAATTAGAAACTGAAAATTGTGTTGCTCATAATGGTTCAATAATTCCAGTTCCAAATAGAGACATATTTGTTCAGGCTTGGTATCAGGGCGGTTTATCAATTATGGATTTTACTGATTCCTCTAATCCTATTGAAATAGCTTATTTCGATAGAGGGCCAATTCTTGAAGATATCCTCATTACTGGTGGTTATTGGTCAACATATTTTTATGATGGATACATTT
The DNA here is from genome assembly GCA_902626385.1 of uncultured SAR86 cluster bacterium. Classification (GTDB taxonomy): domain Bacteria; phylum Pseudomonadota; class Gammaproteobacteria; order Magnimaribacterales; family D2472; genus SAR86A. Next base: position 13,905 of record CACOEZ010000002.1, on the reverse strand, counting down.
ATGGGACAGAAATTACTAGAGGTCTAGATGTTTTCAGATTAGTCCCAAGTGAATTTATTAGTGCTGAAGAAATATCTGCAGCCGCAAAAGCATATCCCGCAGTAGGTCCAAGAGTTTTTAATCCTCAACAGCAAGTTCCAATGACCTGGCCATCAACTTATCTAGAATAAAGAATTGAGTGATAATTTTGATAGATATGTCTACCTCACAGGTAGAACAATAATTGGTTTATACTTTTTAGTCCCTGGTATATTTAAAATACTTTCGTTTTCAGATTATATTCAAATCGTATCAATAAACGGGGTTCCATTCCCTGTCTTTTCATTAATTTTAGTTATTTTATGTCAATTAATTTTTGGTTCATCCATAATTTTGGGTCGATTCTTAAAAATAGGTTCGATAGTTTTGGGAACTAACATATTACTATTTAATTTTTATATTCATGACTTTTGGAATATGAATGATGTTATAAATCAAAATCATGAAATGCAAAATTTTATAAAGAATACTGCTATTCTGGCTGGTCTCTTAGTACTATATAAAACTGATGAAAGTAGCAGTTGATTTTGGTATTTCAAATACTGATATTGCGGTAAGCAATGATGCTAATGTGGATTTTTTTACTATTCCGTCAACAAAAATTAATCATTTAATTCTAGATGAAATTTTTGAACAAATTAATATTGATATTGATCTTATAGAAAAGATTGTTGTTACTGGAGGGAAATCAGATTCACTTGAAAGTATTTATAAAACTATTGAAGTCTTAAAAATAAATGAAACAGATGCGATCGGTAATGGTGTTATTGAAATTTATAACACACATGAGCCATTTGTTGCTATTAGTGCAGGAACCGGCACAGCATGTATATATCACCAAGATGGAGAATTTAATTATATTGGTGGAATTGCAATAGGTGGCGGAACAATAAAAGGCTTAAGTAATCTAGCTTTAAACAATTCATCAATAGATGAACTAACTAAGAAAGCTTTGTTGGGTAATAGAGATAATATAGATTTATTAATTGGTGATGTTGTAAATGATATTGGGGTTTTAAATCCTTCTGTGACTGCATCGAATTTTGCCAAGTTAAAGAAAGGTGATGATGTATCAGAGAATGATGTTGCCGCTGCAATATTTAATATGATTGGAGAAGTTATTGGAACAATCGCCTATCTTAATGCAGCAGTATGTGGGATTAATAAAGTTCATTTTATCGGTAGAGTTTCAACAAACGAAGTTGTTCAGAATGCAATAAATGCGAGATTGAAACTAGCAAATATGGAAGGACTCTTTGAAGATAATAGAGAATATGGTACTGTAGTCGGTGCACTCAAGCTTTTAAACGACAATTAAATAAAATTTTTTTATAATTCTTAGATATGGAAGTAGTAACAGATAAGTCGATAATCATCACGCTTGCTATACCTGCATTTTTTTTGCTGATAATAGTTGAGTACTTCTATGGCAAATATGTGGGTAAAAATACTTATAGACTTAATGATACTGTAACTAGCATTACTATAGGAATGATAAGCCGTTTTCCTACGATGCTAAATCTGGGTGTTCAAAGTGTTATATTTGTTTATATAAGCACAAACCTTAATTTAGAGTTACTTTCAGTAAAAAATCCTTTTACATGGATAGTAGCCTTCCTTTTATATGATTTATCATATTATTGGATGCACAGAATGCATCACGAAATCAAAATTTTATGGGCAACACACAGCGTACATCATCATGGTGAAGACTTTAATCTTGCGACAGCTTTAAGACAAACAAGCACTGGCTGGTTATGGAAATGGATATTTTATATGCCTATGATCCTACTTGGCGTTCCTGTAGAAGTCTTTATAACCGTTGCAGGTGTAAACTTAGTTTATCAGTTTTGGGTTCATACCGAACATATTGGACATTTGGGATGGATGGAAAAAGTCTTTATTACTCCAATGAATCATGGAATACATCATGCTAAAAATAAGGAATACATCGATGCTAACTACGGCGGCGTATTTATCATATGGGATAGAATGTTTGGAACATACATAGCGCAAAGACCAGACTTGAAACCAGTCTATGGAACTGCAACACCTTTAAATAGTTGGAATCCTCTTTGGGCAAATTTCCAAGTATTCTCTATTATGGTTAATGATACTATTAAGACAAAATCTTGGCGTGATAAGGTAAGAGTATGGTTTTCAAAGACATATTGGAGACCTGATGATTGTATTCAAGAAAAAAATCCAGATGATTTTTATAAAAAATTTAATCCTGAAATTACCTCTGAAATTAAAATTTTTAGTTTTGTTCAAATGTTGTTCACTATTGCTGTTTCAGGATCAGTTCTAACATTTGTTTCATCTCATGCTTACAATGAGATAGCTGCATTTGGAATTATTATTGTATTGATATCTTCATTAACAGGATATCTTATGCATGCAAAAGTGTTGGCGTACAGAATGATACTATTCTTTTCTTTCTTTACTATTTTAGGAATATATTATTTTGAGTTTATAAGCTTGGAACATCTTTCAACAAAACTACTTCTAGCACAGTTGTATATGAACATACTTGCAGTGATAGCAACATATTCAATGCAATCACTACAAAATGTAAAAATATTAGGAACTAAATAATTTAACTCACGTCAAATCTGTCTGCATTCATCACTTTATTCCATGCGTGTATGAAGTCTTGAGTAAATTTTTCACTTGAATCATCTTCAGCGTATACTTCAACAATAGCTCTTAATTGAGAATTAGATCCAAATACAAGATCTGATCTTGATGCAGTTCTTATCTTTTCGCCAGAATTTCTATCAAATGCTTCATATGAATTTCCGGTCCCATTTGGTCTCCATTGTACAGACATATCTAGTAATGTTTTGAAATAATCATTGCTTAACGTGTTGGTATCTTCTGTAAATACGCCATACCCGTTAAAACTAATACCTAGAGATCTCATGCCCCCTAAGAGAACCGTCATTTCTGGAGCAGTTAAGCCGAGCAGTTGAGCTTTATCAAGCATAATTTCTTCAGGGGCAGTATTTACGCCGCTTGCATGATAGTTTCTGAATGCATCAGATTTAGGCTCAAGAACTTCAAAAGATTCTATATCAGTTTGTTCTTGCGAAGCATCACCACGTCCAGGAGTAAAAGGAACCTCCACTCCTGAGGCCATCTCAATTGCGACATTTCCAGCAAGAATAATCACATCAGCAATTGAAGCACCTGTCTCTTTTGAAATAGATTCGTAAATTTTTAAAACTTTATCAAGTTGGCTAGGATTATTAGCCTCCCAATCTTTTTGAGGAGCTAGCCTGATTCTAGAGCCATTAGCACCACCTCTCATATCAGAACCTCTGAAAGTAGATGCACTTGCCCATGCTGTTTCAACCATTTCTTGAATAGATAATCCTGAACCAGTGATCATGTTTTTAACATTATCGATATTGTAATCTGTTTCACCAGATGGAACTGGATCTTGCCATATTAGCTCTTCTTCAGGCACTTCAGGTCCCATGTATCTTGTTTTTGGTCCCATATCTCTGTGAAGAAGTTTAAACCATGCTCTGGCAAATGCGTCTGCAAATTCTTCTGGATTTTCATGAAACCTTTTAGAGATTTTGTTATATGAAGGATCCATCCTAAGCGCCATGTCCGCTGTGGTCATCATAGTTGGTACTTTTTTATTTGCATCCTCAGCATCTGGAGCCATATCTTCTTCTGTTTGATTGATAGCATGCCATATATGTGCTCCTGCTGGACTCTTTGTTAATTCCCATTCATATCCAAAAAGAAGATCAAAATAACCGTTATCCCATTTTGTTGGATTTGCAGTCCATGCACCCTCTATTCCACTAGTGATGGTATCGCTTCCAACACCGGAACCATAGGTACTAGACCATCCAAATCCCATTTCTTCAAGTGGTGCTCCTTCAGGTTCTGATTGAACATTTTCTTCAGCGCCAGCTCCATGAGCCTTTCCAAAAGTATGTCCACCAGCTACCAGCGCAACTGTTTCCTCATCGTTCATAGCCATTCTGCCAAATGTTTCTCTAATATCATGAGCACTAGCTAGTGGATCAGGATTACCATCAGGTCCTTGCGGATTAACATAAATTAATCCCATTTGAACTGCTGCGAGAGGATTGTCGAGGACTCTTTCACCTTTATAACGTTTACTATCCAGCCACTCTGACTCCACACCCCAATGAATGTCTTCTTCAGGACCCCAAATATCTGGACGACCTCCACTGAAACCAAACGTCTCTCCACCCATAGATTCAATTGCCACGTTTCCAGCTAAGATAAGAAGATCAGCCCAACTAATTTTCTTGCCGTATTTTTGTTTTATAGGCCATAAGAGTCTTCTTGCCTTATCTAGGTTTCCATTATCAGGCCAACTATTAAGTGGAGCAAACCTTTGAGCACCGGTACCACCTCCACCTCTTCCATCTGTATTTCTGTATGTTCCAGCTGCATGCCAAGTCATTCTTATAAAAAATGGTCCATAATGACCGTAGTCAGCAGGCCACCAATCCTGTGAGTCAGTCATCAAATTATGCAGATCCTCTTTTAAAGCATCGTAATCAATTTTTGAAAACTCCTTTCTATAATCAAAACCATTGTCCATAGGATTTGATTTCACATCATGCTGATGAAGAATATTTAGATTGAGTTGGTTTGGCCACCAATCTTTATTTGATGTGCCACTAGAATTATGTGTAGTCATAGCCCCATGCATCACAGGGCATTTAGCCTCAACTTTATCAGTCATTTTTGACTCCTCTTAAAATGTGCAATTAAAAGTATTTGTATAAATATACTACTAAAAAATTTAAAAAAAAAGTAAAAATAATTGATATTAATTGGTGGAGCTACGCGGGATCGAACCGCGGACCCCCTGCTTGCAAAGCAGGTGCTCTCCCAGCTGAGCTATAGCCCCACATTTGGTTGAGATATTGTACTTTAATGAAGGATTTTTTGTAGTCTTAATCTAGATTCTTTTTATTGTTAACTGGAGAAAGTTTTGAGGACTGATACCCAGCTGGTGCTGGACTCTTATCGCTCTTTCCTGAGTAAGCTTTTGATCTTGCTTTATATTTGTTAAAAACTTCAAAGAGTAGATAAAACCATACCCCATTTACCATAGGCTCAACAAGAGCATCTATAGCTGCTAAATTTAGTGGTGCACCTGTCAGAAGTCTATTACAAGTCATTGCTATTAGAATGTGTCCAATCGTATATAGGATGGCTAAATATATTCCCAATTTTGCATTACTAATAAAAGTAATAGAATTATCATTTATTTTCTTTTCAATGTTGGCCTTGATGTATACCAGCAATAGGTAAAACCAGAAACCATTTATTATCGGTTCAATAAAAGCATCTGCTGCAGCCATATCCAAAGTAGCGCCTGTAATAATTCTGTTACATGCTATGGCAATTAGAATATGTCCTATAGTATAAATGACAGCAAGTATTATGCTGTCATATTTGATTACTTGAGTATCGTCGTATTGTAAAAACTTTCTCATATCTGCATTTTACTTATTTTAAAAAAAGGGGCAATAAAATTGCCCCTTAGATTTTAGGGGTATTGTACTCACCCCTCTCTCCCAAAAATTTTCTTAGAACTTCCTTGTTAATGAAAGACGTACATTCATAGGCTCGCCAACAGAAGCTTGGTGAGTACTATGAGAATGAGGGAAATATAACTCATCAGTTAAGTTTTCCGCATTTAGTCTTAATGTAAGATCATCAGAAACATCATAAGAAACACTAAAGTCTACTCTTGTATATGAAGGTAGAACTAAACTTGGTTTGTTATTACTAATTTTTGACTCTCCAACTTTCATTACTCCGACGCCCCATCCAAGCTGATCATTAACTTGATATGTAGCATAAACTGTAAGAGTATTGTCAGGAATTTCTCTTGGCTCGCCACCGGAACTAGTTTCTCCATCCATGTCTGTGTAACCAACAACTACACTTAGGTTGTCATTAACTTTTCCTTTTAGCTCGAGCTCAATTCCGTCAACTTGTAATCCTACAATCTCAGCACTTTCACCACTATCATCTCTTGTTGCAACAGTTTGTTCACTGTCAAAGTATGCAGCAGTAAAGCTTAAATCTGGTGAAATAGCCCATTTAACACCAACTTCGCTACTTTCATAAACATCTGGGTCTAAAGCAGCAGCTGAAGCTGTTAATTTTTTATATTGCTCACCAGATCTTGGTAAGAAACTTTCACTGTAACTGTAGTACCACGAAACATTATCCTGTGGCTTGAAAATTACACCAGCTCTTGGTGAAAATTTTGTATCTTTTCTAGCGGCAGCTGAGCCAGCTTTAATGTCAGTTACTGTAATATCAAATGAATCGTGACGACCACCAATCATTAGTTTCAAGTTATCAGAAACATCAATCTGATCTTGTATATAAAGAGATGTAACATCAATTTCAGATTTTGTTTTACTCTTCAGATCAGCAGTGTAGTCATTACTTGTAGCAACACCAGCAGAATTTACATTAAAGTTCATTGGTCTTGTGATGTTGAAAACTTCATTGTCATCACTTGTTGTAGACCAGAATGTATTGTATCTATGGTTATTGTTTGTGGTATCAATCATTTCAACACCAACTAATACAGTATGATTGCCAACTTCATTAACCATGCTACCTGAAATAATTGTGTTATCACGCTCAGTTGGATCTAAATATCCGTCCATAGTTACTACAGTAGCGCCTGCAGTGTAACCAGATGCATAGTAGTTTTTATACATCTTTTCAAAATCACTAGATACTATAGATAAATTACCTTTTCTGGTATCAGAAAACTCTTTACTTAAAGTAGCTCTGAGGATATTTGCCTTTAAAGTTGTTAGGTTATCATCACCACCAAAGGTTATTTTTTCAAATCTTTCAACAGGCTCACCATTTTCAGTTGGGACACCTCTATCAATATATCTCTCGTGATCAGCATGTTCATATGAAATGTCTAATGTAGTCGTATCATTCATCTTAATTTTAAGAGTAGGATTAAACCCAAGACGTCTTCCATCATAATGATCTCTGTGATTTTCAAGAGCATCGCTATGCATCATTACTCGAATGGCAGTGTTATCTCCAGTACCAGTATTGTAGTCAACCGCTATATCGTTAGCTCCGAAGCTGTCTACACCAAAATCTACTGATCCAAATGTATCGCCTAAAGTTGCCTTTTTCGAGACTCTATTGATTATTCCGCCAGTTCCACCTCTTCCAAATAAAAGAGCATTCGGTCCTCTAAGAATTTCAACCTGTTCGACGTTATACAGAGAACGATAGTATTGAACATCATCTCTGTTTCCATCTTGGAAAAAGTCTGCAGTAGATCGTACGCCCCTAAAGACGACAGCATCACGGTGACCCTCACCTTGTGAAGTATTTACACCTGGTGTGTATCTAACAATGTCACCAATTTCTCTAAAACCTTGTTTTCGGATGTCGTCATCTGTAACAATTGATACAGTTTGAGGTACATCTAAGATCGGTACTGGTGTTTTAAGCGCATTTACCTGATCAGTCTGAAGAACGTTACCTTTTACAACAACCTCTTCAACATCATCGTTATCCTGCGCATTTATTACAAATGATGATACAAGTAAAACTCCAATCATCAATATTGGAGATATATCATCAAAAAACCTGTTTTTTATTTTATTCATATTTATCCTCATAAATTAAAGCGAAAGCTACTTTTTTTCGCCTAAAGATTTTTGATTATTAAAAATCAATAAAACTGCACACTTTTAGGGGAATGACCAATAAAGTAGCTTTCTTAAATGAGAATGATAATGATTCTCATTTAGATTTGCAACATATTTCTTTAAATTAATTTTTACAATAAAGAAGTATTTTTATGGAATCCGCAATTTAATTGCAAAAAATCTACTTATTACCTTTTATCGCGAAAAATAAGCCAATTATAAATAGGAATATCTGCTCGCTCATAAATAATTTTTTTGTAACAAGCCAATCCGAGTGAGCGATAAGTATTGCACCGATCATAATAACCACAACAGCTCCTCCAGATAATCTTGTAATCAGATTTCCTAGGTGTCCACTTAATAGACCACCTAAAATTATTCCAGCACCTGCAGCAACCTCTCCTACAGCAACCATACTTGTTACCAGTTCTGGGTACATATAACCCATACTTTCAAACCAAGTAACCATTTTTTCAGGTGGCAGTGGGAACTTTCCAATACCATGTAATATAAATGATGTGCCCAAACCAAGTCTAAGTAACCATGGTGTAATAGGTATTAAAGGTTTTGCTATCGATTCTAGTAAAGTATCTAATTTTTTCATTTTAAAATATTTTTAATTCACAGATTCCGAAAGTATATCCTTATCATTACAAAGTTCAAAACCCTTAACATCAATAAATTGCTTCAGCTCATCGTTACCTATTTTAATATTTGCAAGCATTTTTCCAGTTGGCGAAATTTTTTCCTCTTGAACACATCCCATATCAAATAATAAAGATCTTATGTTTCCAAGATTGTTTTCAATTGATACCCATCCCTTAAATGTTCCATTAAATAAAATTTCATTTATATTTGATCTAAGATCATTAAATTCTGATTCTTTCTCTGCAGAAATAAAAACTTGATCATGGTTTCTTTTCCTTAAAGCTTGAATTTTATGATCCGTGACTAGATCACATTTGTTGTTGACAATGATCTGAGGGATATCTGTTAAAGATAGATCATCCAAAATCTTATTAACTTTATTAAATTTAATCCTATGATCAAGATCTGAAACATCAACAACATGTAATAACAAATCAGCAGAATTTAACTCATCAAGCGTTGCCTTAAAAGATTCGACTAGCTCTGTTGGAAGATCAGATATGAAACCAACAGTATCAGAAAATAGTATAGGTCCATGCTCAGGTTTTTTATTTTTTCTTGTAACTGAATCAAGAGTTGCAAAAAGTTTATCCTCTGCAACTTGTATGCTTTCTGTAAGCTTATTAAATAATGTTGTTTTCCCGGCATTTGTATATCCAACCAAAGCCACAAGCTTATTTCTGCTTTTCTTTCTTGAGTATCTATTAATTTCCCTTTGTTTATGTGCCTTGCTTAATCTGTAATTTAATCTTTTAATTCTTTTTGAAATTAAACGTCTATCAGTCTCAAGCTGAGTCTCACCTGGACCTCTTAAACCAATACCTCCTTTTTGTCTCTCGAGGTGAGTCCAGCCTCTTATCAATCTTGTAGATAGATGATTTAACTGTGCTAGCTCGACTTGTAACTTACCAATGTGAGATGTTGCTCTGGAAGCAAAGATATCTAAAATTAATTCGGTTTTATCAATAACTCTTTTATTAAGATATTTTTCAAGATTTCTATTTTGAGATGCAGATAACTGATGATTGATAATTATGAGATCTACCTTACCTAGCATAGGAAGGTCTTTTATAGATTCGAGCTTCCCACTTGAAATAAAAGTGCTTGTAACTGGCGTTCTTTGTTTAAACTTTAAAGAGTCTAATACTTCGACTTCTGATGATTTGACAAGACTTAGAAACTCCTCGTACTCATTAATAAGATTTTCGCCTTTATTTAAAGATTCTATTTCAGTAAAAACTAGAAGAGATTTTTGTGTAGATTTTTTTTCAATACGATCCATCAGCTACATTGTAGAGTTTTTATGTATTTTTGTTACTATTAAAGAGAGAAAAATTGTAAATTTTGGAGAAGCGCACATAAACAAAGGAGAAAGAATTAGAAAGTCTAAGCTCGCAAGTTTAAGAAGGAAAGCTGTAAGAATTATCAAAAAACAAAAACTTGATAAGTTATATAGAGAATTACGAAAAGCTCGAAAAAATAAATAATACTTCTTAAGTCTTGAGAATCGCGTTCATGTAGGAATTGAACGATAGATTTTTTTTATTAAAACTTTTTCTCTTGAGCTGCACATTTCCCGTTTGCATAGATCTCAACTTTTGGATTTTTACCTCTTGTGCCATCCTTTTTTTTCAACCATATATCGCCAAAAATCTGTCCTTTACCTGTAAACCAATTAAAAGTATTGGTAATTTTATAAACCTGAACATCGTATTCAGGAAATAGAGGATGTGTTTCATCAGTGCTCATTAGATGTGTTACTGTAATGCCAGTTTCTTTATTTTGAACACTCCATGAAGCATCCTCATTGACCCACATAGGAGATGGTTCTAAAGTATGAGTCAAAGACTTAAATTCTTCATTTTTTGAATCGACTTCCCAATATTGCACAACGTACAATGGACTTTTTTGCCAGTCTTCTTCTGCAAAATTTGTTTTTGCCCTTCTCAATAAAAATAATGATTGTTGAGTTTGTCTTGCTAAATTTTTAAAAAGATCGATTCCTTCTGCGAGATAAGTCTTCTTTATATCTTTATATGTAACTGAAAAGTCTCCATCAAGTTCACATAAAATCTTTGAACTCTCTGAGTATACATTAACTGAAAGTGTTAAAAAAAATATAAAGATGGATGATTTCATAATTGCAAAGCGGAATTTCATGATAAATTCCGCTTCACGTATTTACTAATCAGCGTAGTCTAGTCCTTTTTCTTTTTGGACTTCACGTTTATTTGGATTAACTGACTCCCTAAAAGGAACATCAACAACCTCAGCGGCAACAGGCTCTCCTGAAGTTTCAGAATATTCATCAGGCAGCCTTACTTGTAATTTAGTTCCAATTTCAGACATGTTCCATGGAACCCATGCTAGTGCAATATTGGTTTCAAGTTCAGGCGACCACCAAGGTGATGTTATGTAACCAACGTCTTGACCATCAGTATCGGCAATAAGCCAAAAATCAGGAGCATAATCAGTTATTTCTTTGCCGCCAAGAGTAATTCCAACCATTTTCATTTTAAATGGAGCATCACCAGCATCAATTACAGCACGCTGTCTTTCGAGCTCTTCTTTACCAATATAATCTGCAGTTTTATTACGTGGTACTTGGTAAGCTAAGTTTACTTGAAAAGGTGAAGTCTCGTGATCAAGATCTTGGCCCCATGACAAAATACCGGCTGCAATTCTTCTATGATGAGCTGGAGCAATAACCATTAATCCAAATTCTTCACCAGCTTCTAAAACTCCATTCCATACCAATTCAGCATTTTCATGTGCATCTCTTACATATATTTCATAGCCTTTCTCACCAGTAAATCCCGTTTGACTGATTACACAATCGGCACCACCAATTTTTGTTTCCATTAATCCATAGTAAGGAATTTCTCTTAGTTCTTCGCCAGCAAGTTTTGCCATTAGATCCTCTGATAACGGACCTTGTATTTGAAGCGGACACACATCAATTTCGTCAATGATTACATCAAATTGTTTTGCAACATTTACTCCTTGTAACCAAAGTAAAAGATCGCTATCAGAAATTGAAAACCAAAATTCATCTTCAGAAAGTCGAAGTAAAACTGGGTCATTTAAAATTCCACCTTTGTCATTGCATAGTATTGCGTACTTACCATTACCTGGTTCAATTTTGGTTGCATCTCTTGTAATAACAAAATCTGTAAAAGCCTCAGCATCAGGACCCTTAACTCTTATTTGTCTCTCAACTGCAACGTTCCACATGGTTACTCTATTTACCAGAGCATCATATTCAACCATTGCACCACCATCTTCAGGCTTTACATAGCCTCTTGGATGATATATTCGGTTATATATAGTAGCTCTCCAACATCCTGCCTCATGAGACAAATGCCAAAATGGAGATTTTCTTACTCTAGTTGAAATCAAAAGCTCAGTTGGTGTTCTGCCACTTTGTCTAAGATTGTATGGAACTACCCGATCACTTTGATCAACACTAGGATGGTTTGGATGTGTCATATTACCCCTCCGTAAATTGATGACAAATATAAATTATCATTCGATTAAACGACATTTTTATATGTTTGTAAATCGTTTTTTTTAAAAGAAAAAAGGTCGATTTTGTTTGATAAAAATCGACCTTTTGCGTGAGTTATTTTATAAGCTATATCTTATAGAAAAACTTGTATTTCGACCTGGCATTAAATACTCATCTGCAGTTCCAGCAGCTTGTCCAGCAATTGTTGGAAAGTCCCAATATTTAATATCTGTTAGGTTTCTTACACCAAGTTTTAAATTAACTTTTTCAGTTAGATCAAAGCTTAAGTAAGTATCTAATGAAACTCGACCAGCTGTACCTTGAGCAGGAGAACATTGACCTCCTCTGCCACATACAGGACTTAAATTAGATCGACTTGATTCCATTAGAGTGGATACAGTATTCCATCTCAATCTTCCACTATCAGAAACCCATGCAAGCGAGACTTTAGCATGATCTGGTGAAAGAGAACTCAAGTAATCATCGCCTTCTTTACCATCATTTAAACTAATGCCGACTGAGGCTGAAAGATTATCATTAAATACTGTTTTAGATTCAAACTCTATGCCATCTGTCTCAACAGAGCCAAGATTTTGATATTGAACTTGCAGAACTCCCTGAATTGGTGGGAAAAGAAATTCATAAGCAATGAAGTCTTTGTAATCATTTTTATAATAAGCCAGTGACCATGATGTATTTGTTAAAGATCCTCTTAAACCTACTTCAAATCCTTCACTGGTCTCAGCAGTGATGTTTGGATTGGGAATTATCGTATACATTTGCGCTAGGTTTGTATAAGTATTGTATGCCTCATCAAAATTAGGATTTCTGTATCCTTCTGCATATTGCATAAATACTGACATATCCTCTGATATGTCTCTTATCAAACCAACTTTCATTGATACTTGACTATCACTTCTTGGTTTAACTTCATGACCAAAAATGTTATTTCTTGCGTGCAATGCATCTGATTTAGCTTTTTGATCATATGAGTCATAACGAGCACCCAAAACAACAGTAGTTCTATCATTCAAATAAATTCTGTCGTTGATAAATATGGCTTCTCGAGTTACTTCACTATCTGGAAAACGTTTATGAGGATAGAGAGTATTTGCTAGTGTTTTGTTCACCACTCCAGTAATAAGATTAACTTCTGTTTTATCATTATTTCTTGAATATTCTGCTGTTTCGCTTTCAACACCATAAACAATATTATGATTACCTATAACTTTGATCATCTCTAAAGAAAATCCTGATACTTCCTGATTGAAATCATAATCGCTGTATTCAGATGTTGGAACGAAAGATGGTATTGGAGGACCAAAGGCTGGCATTACCATTATTGCCTTATTTTTTGAAGTAGTGGTCCTCTGATCAGTGGTTTGTGAAAAAGACCTTATTACCCCACTATCAAAGAAAGTATTACTCCCCTCAAATTCATAAGTTAATGATAGTCTCTCTCTAGTAAGATTATCTAGCCCGACTGAGGAAGAGACATTTTCTACTTGCATGTTTGAGGCACTGAAGCCACTACCTAGATCAGTAAGAAGATTATATTCTGAATCAGACTCTTGATTATCAAATGTCATGTTTATTGATGATCCATTATTAAGTGATATTTTTAGCTTTGCCAAAACACTATCCTGCTCACCATCCATTGGATTTAGAGTTTCAGTTGCGTCATCGTGCACTTCCATTTCATTCATATCTCTGGAGCTAACTTGTAATAACGCTTCTATGTTATTTCTTACCATTGCGCCAAGGACAGTAACTTTTTCCTGACTGTTAACATCTTGAGAACTTAAAGTAGCAGAAAGATATGATTTAGAATCATCTACTAAATCAGATGCATCCTTTGTTGTGTATGCTATTGTTCCAGCCAATCCATCTGATCCATATAGGGATGAACTAGGCCCTTTAAGGATCTCAACCCTTTTTAAGAGTTCAGTATCAACTAAATCCCTACCATATCCTCCACTTTGATATGCGTCACCG
>CACOEZ010000001.1 GCA_902626385.1 uncultured SAR86 cluster bacterium | reverse complement strand
GCTAGGATCACCTGGTATGGAAGTTGGTAATCGTTTTATGCCTTACGACGTACTAATTCTTTTTAAAGATGGAACGAGTCAGGTATACGCAGAAGTAAGATAAATTATTAATTAACTATAGTTAATTCTTCTAAAATATTTTCTGCGTTCTCTAATTTATCCAATATCCATAAAAAGTATCTTGAATCTACAGAGATGGTTCTTGCTTCAGGAATATACTTATAATCAGCAATGATTGTTTCAAGCATTCCATCAAAAGCAAGGCCAACAAGTTCAAAATCAGAATTTATCGTTGCTGATCCTGAATTACCATTAGTGATATCTAATGTTGAAAGAAAATTGACAGGCACTGAGTTAATTGGTTCGTAGTAATATTTGCCATAGTCTTTTTCATTAATAAGATTCAATAATTTTTTGCTAGCATTAAATGGTTTTTTACCTGAGTGCTTCTGAGGAATACCTTCTAGCCTTGTGAATGGATCATAGGTTAAACCATCCTTCAATGATACTCCTTTCACATTTCCATATGTTACTCTCAATGTTCCATTAGCATCTGCGTAAAGCTGCTTATTGGATGATTTGTAATATTGTTTTAACAGACCTATAAATTTTGATTTTAGCAGTTGTCTTTTTGCCCCCCTCTCTTCTGATTCTTTTTCGTATTTCATAGATTCATCAAAGGTCTCCTTTGCAAAAAGGACGAGAGGATCATTAGAGTTATTTAGTTCATCAAGACTCATTGTCATCATTTTTAAGAAACTCTCAGAGTTTCTATATTGTGTTGAGTATATTTCGTCAACTTTATTAAGTATTGCTTTCTCAGATTCATCTAATTTGAGAATTTTGCTGTATACAGTCCTTCTTAAAGAAGAATCTATATCTTTATAAACCATTAATCTATCTATAAACATAGCTTGATCTACTCTTGGATCAAAAGAGTAATTTAGACTCTTAATTCTATTAGTCATTCTCTCTTGATCTCTATCTTGATAACCAGGCTTTCTATCAGCATCAATTTTTTCTCTTTCAACAGCATTCCTGTAAAGTATTTTTGCCTGAGAAATTAAAGAAGAATTTCCGTAGTATCTTCTTGCTATTGCCTTTTCTTGATCCTGATTAATTAAATCAAGTAATTCGCTAAAATAATCTTTATCTTCATCAGATGCTTCATTTTTAACAAATTGTAAAAATTCATTCCATTTAATTTTTTCAGTTTCAAGTAGTTTAAAGTTATTTGCGCCGTCTATCTGACCAGATATTTTTTTGTAGTAGTTTTCGTAACCACTTTTTAAACCACGATATTTAAGCTTTGAGCCATCATTGGAATTAGTATTCTCCTCCATAAGCTCAATACCCCGTTTTAAAAATTTTACAGTTTCATGAAATCCAATTTCTAAATCCCATTCAATTTCATTAAAAGTAATTGTTCTATTTGTTCTACCTGGATAACCAACAACCATAACGAAATCGTTATCATCTAAGCCCTTAGCAGAGACTTTTAAAAATGAATCTGATTTATATGGAATATTATCTTCATTATATTCTTTGCTTGAACCATCTTTAGCTGTATATGCTCTCAATAATGCAAAGTCGCCTGTATGTCTCGGATACATCCAATTATCAATTTCTCCACCATACTCTCCAATGTATGCAGGTGGCGCATAAACTAATCTGATATCTTTTAGTTTTAAAACTTTTTCAAGCTTATAAGTCTCGCCGCTAAAGAATGATCTTACTCTGCATTCGACTTCATCAGAAGTTTCACATTTTTTTATTATCTCTTTTTTGTTATCTTCGATAATCCTTGCTCTATCAACAGCCTCCGTATCATCGGTCAAACCATCTAAGACTTGTTTTGTAATATTGCTACTTTCTAGAGTAACGTAAACCCTTGCCCCCGGTGCAGATCTTTTTTCAGCATCTTTTGTCCTTGCAACAAAACCGGTTTCAAATAAATCAGTTTCAGCATTTGAATTAAATTGGAGATATGAGCTTTCAATACAATGATAATTTGTGGCTATTAGGCCTTCATCAGAAACAAAAGCGGCAGAACATCCACCCAAACTAACAATAGCGTTCATAGGATGTTTAAATAAATCACTTACATTAGCAACTTTGCCTTTATAACCACTGGCACGAAGTTCTTTTTGCAGTAATTCCATTTGATATGGTTCCCACATTCCTTCGTCAGCTAAAATGTTAAAACTAAAAATTGCAAAATAAACAAATAAATATTTTTTAATCATCTAAAATCCTCTAAAAATGTCGGCATCATTACATGTCATTCTAGTAATTACTGGTGGGCCCGGGAGGACTCGAACCTCCGACCAATGGATTATGAGTCCACTGCTCTAACCAACTGAGCTACAGGCCCAATGTTCATATGAACAAAGAGCGTGTAATTATATAAGAATTAATTTTTTAAGGAAGTCTTTAAACTTTTTCGATAAACCTGCTAGGCTATTAAATTGTTATGATAGATCTCTCAAACGCTACACCATTTGCCGAAGGTGGTAACAGGAAATGCTTTGTTCATCCAAATAATAAGGATAGATGCCTCAAGGTAGTTCATCCTGGTCTGGTAGAAAAAATAAAAAAGAATAAGCCTTGGTATAAGAAATTAAGATCAAGTGATAGTTTTGATGACAACTTAAGAGAGCAAGCAGCATACAATCAGAAAGCACTAAAAAATGAAAATCAAGATGTATGGATGCACCTAGCTAAATGGTATGGAATGACAGAAACAAGTATTGGTATGGCTTCGGAGACTGAACTTGTAAGAAATGGAGAAGATATTGCAGAGACACTTGAGAGTTATTTATTTAGAGAAGGTCTCAGCGATGATATTAATAAGGCAATTGAAGATTTTCATATGTGGTTAAGAGAGCATCTAATTTTTACAAAAAATCTTATACCTCATAATCTGGTGTTATATGAAAAAGATAACAAAATCATAATAAAGATTATTGACGGTCTCGGTTTGCAAGCCTTTATTCCACTTCCTAATTATTCAAATTTCTTTGCAAGAAGATATATAGAAAGAAGGATTGAGCTCATGTGGAGCAGAATACACTGGGATCTCTCAGGAAGAAGAGGTAACTGGAAGTAAGCTTACTCGTCTAGGAAACTTTTTAGATGACTCGATCTACTAGGATGTCTTAACTTTCTTAAAGCTTTGGCTTCAATCTGTCTTATTCTTTCCCTAGTAACATCAAACTGCTTACCAACCTCTTCCAATGTATGGTCAGTATTCATTCCAATACCAAATCTCATCCTTAAAACCTTTGCCTCTCTTGCTGTAAGCGATGCAAGCACATCATCAGTAGCAAAATGGAGACTTTCTTCAGTAGCGTTTTCTAATGGAGATTCAATAACTGTATCTTCAATAAAATCGCCTAAGCTTGAGTCTTCATCATCTCCAATTGGTGTCTCAGTTGAAATCGGCTCTTTCGCAATTTTCAAAACTTTTCGTACCTTATCCTCTGGCATATCAAGCTCTTTACTCAGCTCTTCAGGAGTTGGCTCTCTGCCCATGTCTTGCATCATTTGACGCGAGACTCTATTAAGTTTATTGATAGTTTCAATCATATGAACTGGAATCCTGATAGTTCTTGCCTGATCTGCAATAGACCTTGTTATGGCCTGTCTTATCCACCATGTTGCATAAGTAGAAAACTTATACCCTCTTCTATATTCAAACTTATCAACTGCTTTCATAAGTCCAATATTTCCCTCTTGAATAAGATCTAAGAATTGCAGACCTCTATTGGTATACTTTTTAGCAATTGAAATAACAAGTCTTAAGTTGGCTTCAACCATATCTTTTTTAGCACGACGCATTTTTGTTTCGCCCATAGACATGTTTCTATTAATCTCTTTAATTTCTTTGATGCTAAGTCCAACTGTATTTTCAAGCTCAATAATATCTTTCTGGGCAATGACAACATCTTGTTTAACTTTCTCTAATAAATCTTTTTTATATTTTTTCTCTTTCATGAGATTATCAACCCATCTAACTTTTGTTAGATTTTCTGGGTATAAGGCAAGAAAATCTTTCCTCGGTATACGAGCATTCTTAACCAACTGAGTCTGAATAAACCTTTCTTTTTCTCTAAGGCTATTAAGTCCATGTCTTGCTATAGCAGCAATGTCTTCAAACATTCTTGGACTAAATTTCAAAAATTGGAAGATTTCACCGAGCTTTTTAAATTCAGCATTTGCTTCTTTTGAGTGACGACCTTTCTTTTCAATAACTTTTGCTGTTTTGTTAAATTGTCTTTTGAGGTTTGTCATTCGTCTTTGAACTTCTTTCATGTCAGGACCTGAAGATGTTTCTTCATCAGATGACTCAGCAGCTTCGGCCTCCTCTTTTGCCCTTTGACTGCCTGGACCAGCAGA
This sequence comes from uncultured SAR86 cluster bacterium, assembly GCA_902626385.1. Lineage (GTDB taxonomy): Bacteria > Pseudomonadota > Gammaproteobacteria > Magnimaribacterales > D2472 > SAR86A. The sequence goes on along the minus strand of CACOEZ010000001.1, from coordinate 211,864 downwards.
CGGCACTTCTTCCATTTCTTCTAAGAAACCAGTTAAAAAATCATTGATTTTCTTTTCGCCGTCTTTGACAAGCTGAAAATAATGAAGAACATACTCAACAGTTTTTGGATAATGAACACTAGCATTTAAGAGATCTCTCATACCTTCTTCAATTCTTTTTGCAATCTCTATTTCACCTTCTCTGGTAAGGAGGTCAACGGTTCCCATTTCACGCATATACATTCTGACTGGGTCAGTAGTTCTTCCAGTTTCATTTTCAACAGCAGCCAAAGCCTCTGCAGCTTGCTCCAAAGCAATATCATCAGAATTTTCAGATTCAGCTAACATTAAGGTATCAGCATCAGGAGCAGTTTCGTGAACTTGCAAGCCAAGATCATTAATCATTCCAATAATTTCGTCAACTTGATCTGGATCAGAAATATCATCAGGAAGATGATCGTTCACATCTGAATATGTAAGATAGCCTTGCTCTCTTCCCTTCTCAATTAACTCGGCAATTCTTGAGCCTTTTTGATTTAATTTATCCACGGATTGGTTATACCTCTATTCTATCCCCTCTATGTATGGGTAGATTGATAAAAATCAATCTATTTTGAGCTTAAATTTTTTATTAAGCTAGCTTCTTCCTGCGACATTTTATCTTTTTTTAGAATAATTTGTTGTAATTCTCTTTTTTCTGAAGAAGTTAGCTCTTGCATATTATATTTTTCTTTTAAAATATCTTCTCTTTGTGATTCTGTTTGCGATATTAGCTCAATGCAATCTTTTAACATTGAATCAGCATCTGCTTCAGATAATCTTATTTCCGAGACTAATGCTTCTCCAAATATATTTTTTATTCTTTCATTTTCAATCTTCTCCATAAGGACTGAAGCTGTCATTTTTGGATTCTGTTCATATATATCTTTTATATCTCTAAGAAATGAAAACTTTGAGTCAGAATTTATTTTATTAAAGTCTTGATTGGTGGCTAATTTGGGATATTGAATTAAAGACATAAATACTCCAATTATTGACTTCCTTACAACTGATGTAGATTGTTGTTGAACTTCTTCTTTTTGAAATGGTTTGTGTGATAGATTTTCTTTTTCACCTTCAACTAATTTTGCAAAATCCAAGTCACAAATATTTGATAATTCATTGATGTATGCTTGCTTAAGTGTTTCATTGGCAATCTTATTTACCAATGGTAATGCGTAACTTGCAACACTTGATCTTCCTTCAATAGTTGATAAATCATCAGTGCTCTTAATTGTTTCAATAAAGTAATCAGAAAAAGTTTTGGAATCTTTTGCTAAATTTAAAAAAGCTTCTTTACCGTGTTTGGTTACATAACTATCCGGATCCTCTCCAGATGCTAAAAATATAAAATTAATTCTAGTATCTTCTCTTATTAATGGTAGTGCATTTTCAACAGCTCTCCATGAAGCTTTTTGACCTGCTTCATCACCATCAAACACAATGTATAAATTATTTGTGTAATTTAAGATCTTTCTAAATTGTTCCTGTGTAAATGCCGTGCCGGATGATGCAACTGCATTTTTTATTCCAGATTGAAATAATCCGATAACATCCATATATCCTTCTACCAGAAAAATAGACTCTGGTCTTTTATTGATCTGTCTAGTCTCAAATAAGCCATATAGTTCGTATTTTTTTTTATAAATCTTTGTTTCAGGTGAATTTAAATATTTTGCTTGGTCTTTTTTGTCTGAAAGCAACCTTCCACCGAAAGCAATACACTCGCCTTTAATATTTCTAATTGGAAACATTAATCTATCTCTGAACCTATCATAAGATTCACCAGACTCATTTTTACCAAACAGCCCTGATTCAACTAAATCTGATTCATTATATTTTGATGACAGCTTTTCAAATAAAGTTGGTTTAGATTGTGATGAATATCCTAAAGAGAAAAATTTTGCTATCTCGCCAGAAATACCTCTATTTTTTAAATATTCGATAGTTTTTTTTCCTTTTTCAGATTTCAATTGATCATAAAATATATCCAAAGCACTATTATTTACATCAGTAGCATTTGATTTATCGGTCTTGGCTTCGAATTTAGGAACTTCCATGCCTACTTGAGATGCGAGTAATTCAACAGCCTCCATGAAATCTAGACCATCATGCTTTCTTAAAAAATGAATTGCATTACCGGATTCTTTACAACCAAAACAATGATATGTTCCAGTCTCATCATAAACTTTAAAAGATGCTGTTCTTTCCTCTCCTGAGCCATGAAATGGACATTTAGCCCAATAAGCCCCACCTCTTCTTTCAAGATTAATGCGTCTTCCAATTACTTCTACTATATTTACACTAGCAAGCAAACGATCGATAAATGTTGAAGAAAGCGACAAGTTTAGTTACTCCTGTCAAACCAATTATCAATTAGAATTTTTGCTGCATGCGCATCGACATCATCCATTTTATTTTCTCCAAGCATTTCTTTAGCCTCAAAAGTTGTTAATCTCTCGTCTACGTATTCACATTGCACTTTTGAAATTTTTTCAAGTTTGTTTAGAAATTTATCAACCTTTTTCATAATATCACTTTCTGTACCATCCATATTAAGAGGCTTCCCAACAAGGATCAGATCAGGATTCCATTCTTTAATTAAAATACTAATCTCGTTCCAATTAGTTTTTTCGTGATCGTTGTATATTATCTGAAGAGGAGAAGATGTAAACGTCTCAGTTTGACCAACAGCGACTCCAATTTTTTTTGTTCCAAAATCAAATGCTACTATTTGCATATACTAGGAGCTAGTTGAGAAATTCCAATCTCTTACAATCTCTATAAATGTATATTCGCTTTTCATATCATCATTAAATGGCTCAAATGGAGCAGATTCATTTAAAATTTTTATTGCCATATTATCGATAATTTTATTTCCTGATGATATCAATATATCTGATTTAATTAAGTTTCCAGTTTCATCAATAGTAGCCATAATTTGAACAGTTCCTTCAAAAGATTCTCTATTGGCTTGAATAATTCTATCTCCTATTGACTCTATCTTTCTTTGCCAAATATTGAGATATATAGCCTCATCACTATTTACATATGAATTTGCTTCTAGTTTTTTTACTTTAAAGTTTTGAAAGTTTCCCTTTTGTATTTCTGTTTCAAACATCTCTTGTTCACTTTGGCTATCATCAATTATGCTATCCATACTATTTGACATTGACCCTAGGTAATCTTCATTTGAATTAGCGAATTTTACGTTTATAACCGGTGAATCCTTCAAAATAGGTAATTTATAAAAAGTAGTTAAAGTAATGCCAAATATTATGATTAGATGAATAAAAATTGATAAAAGAAATGATTTATTAAATGTTAAAGATCTTTTACTCGTTTTTTGAGAAGTGCTGATAGAGGTCATAAGTTTTTAATGTATTCTTTAGCAGCATTCATGCCTGATTGATCCAAAATTTGTCTAGCGCATGTTGGACTTGTTATATTAATTTCTGTTAGATATTCGCCAATTACATCAATACCAGCAAAATTTATTCCTTTTTGCATAAGGAAGTTTCCGATCTCTGACGCTAAATTATGTTGAAATTCTGTTATATCTTTTACTACCCCTTTTCCTCCAGCAGCTAAATTTCCTTTAAAACTATTACCTTGAGGAATTCTTGCTAAAGTTTTTATAAATGGTTTTCCATGAATAATTAAGACCCTAAAGTCGCCATCGTAAATTTCTTTAATGAACTCTTGAGAGATAATTTGTGTAGTTTCATTGTTAGTTATTTCTTTAAGAATAGTTTTTTCAGATTCATCCATTTTGTCTAGTTTGTATATTGATTTGCCACCCATGCCATCTAATGGCTTTACAATTATCTGGCCATTCTCATTAAAAAATTTTTCAATTTTTTTAATTTCACTACTAATTAATGTTTTGGGGATATATTTTGAAAAGTGTAAAGCAAATACTTTTTCATTAAATTCTTTAATAGATAAGGGATCATTGAAAACTGATACTCCTTGTTCTTTTGCCAAACTTAGTAAGTGGAGAGTATTTATATAGTTTTCATCAACAGGAGGATCTTTTCTCATGAAACAGTATGAATATTCTTTCAACGATGATTCGATGCTTTCCTCAAATTCAATTTTTTTTATTGAAGCTGATGTGATTCTTTTTGCAAATGCTTTAACTTGTTTATTTTCTACATAAAGTTTATTCATCTCACATTGATATATATCAAATCCGTGAATTAATGATTCTTCCATCATTAATACTGATGTATCTTTTTTAAGATCAAGTTCGTCCAGAACATCAGTTACAAATAGGATCTTTTTTTTCATTTTTCAATCTTACCAAAATGATTTTTAATTATCGCAGCAACTACAATAGGTGCAGTTTCTGACCTCAAAATATTTTTACCTAAAAATCTTATCATCACGTTATGTTGTCTCAAAATATTTAGTTCTTTATCAGAAAAACCAGACTCAGGCCCGGTAATTATTGTTATATTTTTGTTCATATCAAGTTCGTCTTGAGCAAAATACTCTGAAGCCTCTGTATCAAAAGCAAATATCTGATCGTCTTTTTGAAGTTCATCAACTGCACTTTGTAAATGAATATAGCTTTTAATTTTTGGAAGAAAATTATTTCCGCATTGCTTACATACACTTATTACAATTTCTTTTGATTTTTCTATGAATATTGATTTATCTTTTTTTGCAACACTTTGGTCAATGTTGTCAGGTTGGTACACCAAAAATCTATTAACTCCTATTTCTGTCATCTTTTGCAACATGAAGTTAAAGTTATTTTTTTTAATGATTGGTATTATCCCTGTAATAAGATTCTTTGGTTTGCTATCTTTTTTTAAACTTTCAGTCCTTTGTAAGGAACATATTTTATTGCTAAGTTTAAATACTAAACAATTTGCAACATTACCCTGGCCATCAAAAACCTCAACCATGTCATTCTCCTTAATTCTCAACGCTTTAATTAAGTGATGTGATTGAGGTTCGTCCAGTTGGAATATCTCATTATGCGCAGATAAAGATTTACAATATACTCTATGAATTCTCACTTGATTATTATAGCTATAGCTTGAAAGTAAATGTCAGAGATTAGTTTAATATTTATCCGACATGGCGAAGCAGCCAGTTCATGGGTTTCTCATGAGGATCCTGGTCTAAGTAAAAAAGGCCTTGAACAATCTATGGCTATTCTCCATCGAGAAGACTTACAAGATCTAAAAAATTATAAATTTATTTCTAGTCCTAGAAAAAGAGCAATTGAAACATCAAAACCTCTCGCAAAAAAATTTAATAAAAAAATTATTATTGATGAAACGTTCAATGAGATACCCTCTAGCAATATAGATAATAATAAAAAACGAGAATGGCTAGAAAGCATAGTGAAAACGAAAAAATCAGATTTGCCAAAAAATATTTTAGATTGGCAACAAAAAATCTATGAGAGCGTTTTAGAATCACGGGGCAACACAGTAATTTTTTCACATTTTATGGTAATAAACTCTGTAATTAGCAATATTTTAAAATCCGATACAATTTTTTACTTTTATCCAGACAATACCTCTGTGACAAAAATTTTTTTACTTAATGGAAGAATAAAATCTTTTCAAATTGGCGATAATAAAAAAACGCACGTAAATCTCTAAAAAACTATTGAGCAATTTTTAAACAACTGTAAACTAAATAGTTCTTAGCAATAAACCTTACATAATTTGAAAAGTAGAAAAAAATCTTTCGATAGTTATTCTAAAAAACCTCTTAAAGATGAGGTAAGAAAGGCTATGAAAAGATACTTTAACCAACTTGATCAGAAGAATACTCCTATAAACGTTTATCAACTTGTTTTAAATGAGGTTGAACCTCCACTTCTGCATGCTGTAATGAGATTCTCAAATAATAATCAATCTAAAGCAGCAAGAATTCTTGGACTAAATAGAACTACCTTAAGAACCAAATTAAAGAAATATAATATTACAAAATGAGCTTAGTAAGACCAAAAACTGCTCTCGTAAGCTTATCAGACAAAACCAATCTTGAAGAATTAATAAATTTTCTAATTTCAAAAGATGTAAAAATTATTTCTACTGGTGGAACATTTCAAGCTATAAAAGATATAACAGACAGTGTTGTTGAAGTATCCGATTTTACAGGTTTTGAAGAGATGATGGATGGAAGAGTAAAAACACTTCATCCTAAAATTCATGCTGGTATTTTGGCTAGAAGAGATTCTGATATGAAGGTTCTTGAAGACAACAACTATGAAGCAATTGATCTTGTAGTGGTAAATTTATATCCATTTAAAGAAACAGTTGCCTCAGATTGTACTTTCGAGGAGGCAGTTGAAAAGATTGATATTGGCGGACCTACGATGATACGAGCTGCTGCAAAAAATTTTAAAGATGTAGTGGTTCTCTCTGACACAGATGATTATGAGAAATTCATTAATGAATGGAGAAATGATGATGGGGTGAGCTACGAAACAAGAAAAATATTGGCGCAGAAAGTATTTGAAACAATGGCTGATTACAATCAAGCAATCTCAAATTATCTTTCTAATGAGATATCTAATGTCATACCGTCATATAGTTTTTCAAAAAGCTCAAAATTAAGGTACGGAGAAAACCCCCATCAATCCGCAACTCTTCATACATTTTCTAACCTTAAAAGAAAAAACATAGCAAATTCGGAAATAATTCAAGGCAAAGAGCTTTCTTATAATAATATTGTTGATGCAGATGCTGCATGGGAATGTGTAAAAGAATTTGATGGACCGGCGTGCGTTATTGTTAAACATGCCAATCCATGCGGTGTTGCAGAAAGTGAAAATATTTATGATTCATATGATCTGGCTTTTAAAACTGATCCTACATCGGCATTTGGTGGAGTTATTGCATTCAATAAGAGTCTTGATCATCGAACAGCGGCCGAAATAAATCAAAGACAGTTTGTTGAATTGATAATTGCTCCAAGTTACGAAGAGGATGCGCTTAAGGAACTTTCATCAAAAAAGAATGTAAGAGTTTTAAAAGTAGACTCTCATAATGACAATCCATATCCTGGAGCTATAAAAAAAGTTTCAGGTGGAATTTTAATTCAGGATGATGATGAAAAAAAAATATCCGAAGAGGAATTAAAATGTGTTACTAAAAGAGAGCCAACTGTTGAAGAGGTTCATGATCTTTTGTTTGCTTGGAAAGTTGCAAAATTTGTTAAAAGTAATGCCATAGTATATGTAAAAAATGGGCAAACTATTGGAATAGGTGCTGGACAAATGAGTAGAGTAATTAGTGCCGAAATAGCAAACTTAAAAGCAAAAGAAGAAGGCTTAGATGTTAAGAATGCAAGTATGGCCTCGGATGCTTTTTTCCCTTTTAGAGATGGAATTGACAAAGCAGCATCCAGTGGAATTTCATCAATAATTCAACCTGGTGGCTCTATTAAAGATGATGAAGTTATTGCAGCTGCAAACGAACATAATATAGCAATGGTCTTCACAGGCATAAGACATTTTAGACATTGATGAAAGTTCTCATAATTGGATCTGGTGGAAGAGAACATGCATTAGCTTGGAAATCTTCGCAAGACGAAAATGTAAGTGAGGTATTTGTTTCTCCTGGAAACGCTGGAACTGCTCTTGAAAGCAAGACTTCCAATATCAACCTAGATCTAGACAACTTTGAGTCAATCAAAAATTTTTGTAAAGAACAAGATATTAAATTAGTAATAATTGGTCCTGAGCAACCTTTAGTTCAAGGACTATCCGACTATTTGAGTAATCATGATATTAATTCTTTTGGTCCATCAAAAGGAGCTGCCCAACTAGAGGGTTCTAAAACTTTTTCAAAAGATTTTTTTACTAAGTATGGAATACCAACTGCATCATATGCGTCATTCGATAATTTTAAAGATGCTCATAATTACCTAAGAAAAATTAACTACCCAACCGTCGTTAAAGCTGATGGGCTTGCTGCTGGAAAAGGAGTAATTATTTGTCAAAATGAAATTGAGGCTGAAGACGCTTTAGTGAGTATTTTCAAAGATAATGCCTTTGGAAATGCTGGCAGTCGAGTTGTAATTGAAGACTTTCTTGAGGGAGAAGAAGCCTCATTTATTGCAGTTGTCAGCAAAGATAAAATCATTCCGCTTGCTACCAGTCAAGATCATAAGGCTATCAGCGATGGTGATATTGGACTAAATACTGGAGGCATGGGTGCATACTCACCCGCACCAATAGTTACAGAGGAGCTAGAGAAAAAGATCATGGATGAGGTGATGGTACCAACCGTTAATGGTCTAATTGCTGAGAAATTTCCATATCTTGGATTCCTTTATGCAGGATTGATGATTAAAGATAATGACATAAAAGTACTTGAGTTTAATTGCAGGTTTGGAGATCCTGAAACACAACCAATATTATTCAGGCTTGAATCAAGTCTTGTTAAATTATGTTTATCAGCAATTAATGATGATCTTGATGCATATCAAATCAAATGGAATGAAAAACACTCATGCGGAGTTGTAATAGCATCAAATGGTTATCCAGAATCATATGAGTCAAACAAAGAAGTTAATATTGAAGAATATGAAGATACAGAAATAAAACTTTTCCATGCCGGAACAAAAATGCAAGATGACAAAATCTTCACTAATGGCGGAAGAGTATTTTGTGCAACCGCACTTGGTAATGATTTGAAAGAAGCTCAAGAAAAAGCATATAATCTTGTTGGCAAAGTCAACTTCGACGGTGCATACTTCAGAAAAGACATTGGATATAAAGGAATAAAATGAGCATTTTAAATAATATTGTCAATGAACTAGATATAGCTTTAAGAACACTTTCAGATAAAAAAACTGGAACAGATAGAGCGTATCCACCAGATCCTATAGAAAAAAATACTGAAGATATGTCTAAGAAAGAAAAAGATCTTTCAATTCAAATGATGCGGATTAACCATGCCGGTGAAGTTGCTGCTCAAGCTCTATACAGAGGACAAGCTTTTGTATGCAAAGACCCTAAAATTAAAGAACATCTTATACAAGCTGGTGAAGAGGAAACTGATCATCTTGTGTGGTGCAAAAAACGCCTAGATGAGCTTGGTGGAAAAAGTTCTATATTAAACCCACTTTGGTATGCAGGCTCATTTGCTATTGGAGCAGTTTTTGGTGCAATGGGAGAAAAAACTAGCTTAGGGTTTGTCGAAGAAACAGAAAAACAAGTTGTTATTCACCTTCAGAAACATCTTGATAAAATTTCACAAAAAGATAAAGAAACAATCGAAATACTGAAAACAATGCAAGCTGATGAAGATTTACATGCTGGTCAGGCTAATGAATCAGGGGCTGAAGAATTAGAATCACCAACTAAAAAAGTTATGGAGGTTACAGCAAAGGTTATGACTTCCACAAGTGCTTACATCTAAAAAAGTACATGCAAGAAATTACTTCTGTAAATAAAGAATCTTCCATGCGAAAAGTTGCTCTCACAGCTTTGGCTGGAACTAGCATTGAATGGTATGACTTCTTTTTATATGGAGCTGCTGCTGCACTTGTTTTTCCAACAGCTTTTTTCGGAGAAGTACCAGAATCAACTGCTTTAATTTTATCACTTCTAACTTTTGCAGCTGGTTTTATCGCTAGACCTATTGGTGGAATAATTTTTGGGCATTTTGGTGATAAAGTTGGAAGAAAAAAAACATTAGTGGCTGCCTTGATGTTAATGGGTGTTGCTTCCACTTTGATCGGACTCCTTCCAACTTACGCAATGATAGGAGTTGCAGCACCAATACTTTTGACTACACTTCGATTTGCTCAGGGACTTGCGATTGGTGGTCAATGGGGAGGTGCAACGCTGCTTGTTACTGAGAGCGCTCCTTCAAATAAAAGAGGTTACTACGGAGCTTATGCTCAAGCAGGAGCTCCTATTGGTGTAATTCTTGCAAATCTTGCTTTTATAGCTACGAGTGCCCTTTTATCAGATGATGCATTTATGTCATGGGGATGGAGAATCCCATTTTTAGCAAGTGCAATATTAATTGGCATCAGCATGTACATTCAACTAACAATGGAAGATACAAAAGCTTTCAGAGATCTTCAAAATCATCAAACTTTAAAAGATAAGGTTGAAGAAAAACCAATACAAAAATCTCCAGTACTTGAAGCAATAATGAAATATCCTAAAAGAATTGCACTTGCGGCAGGTGCATTTTTGTCAATTCAAGTAACGTTTTATATTTTAGTTGCATTCCTGCTTGCTTATGGTGTTAAAAGTGCGGATATGTCACGTGATGATATGTTAGCAGCAGTATTAATTGGATCGGCAATAATGGTTCCAATTCAGTTTGTTTTCTCCTCATATTCTGATAGAAATGGAAGAAAAGGCATATTTATGACAGGTGCTATTTTGACAGCAATATGGGCCTTCGCAATATTTCCTCTGGTTGATACAGGAAATTTTTGGTTGATAGTTATTGCTGTTTCGTTTGGACTATCTTTTTTAGCCATGATGTATGGTCCTCAAGCTGCTTTCTTTACAGAATTATTCTCAACAGAAGTAAGATATTCTGGAGCAACATTGGGCTACCAGCTTGGAGCTATTGCTGGAGGAGCGTTTGCTCCCACTATAGCTGCAAAGCTTTGGACAGATTATGATATCTTATGGGTATCCGTATACATTGCATTTGCTTCATTTTTGACACTACTTTCAGTAATGTCTCTTACTGAAACGTATAAAACAGACTTAAACGAAAAAATTTGAACTAGGGATCATCCCTAAAAAAATTCATATAAATGATTGATATTATTATTTTAAACAGAAACTTAAGACTGCTTGATAATGCTGCCCTGTTTTATGGGTCTTTAAGGTCTAACTACATTGTTATTTATTTGCATGACAAAGAATATTGGAAATCTAATGGGAGGTCACTCAGACAGCTCAAGTTTGCAACAGAATGCTTGAATGAGTTAGATCAGGATCTAAAAAAGATTAATTCAGAAATTAACGTCTTTGATGGTTCCTTTGAAATGCTGAAGGATTGGATAGAGAAAAACTACAATGATTATTTTATCCATATGAATCATTGCACAGACACAAATTATTTTAGACTTGGCTTTGAAAATTTTAAAAATCATTTTGGTAGGAGGTTGAGAATATACGATGATTTTGGACTACAGTTAAGCAATTTTGATAGAGACTCTTGGTCTAAAAATTGGAATCATATTATGAGTGCCGATTTATTAGGCGCTCCAAAATATTCTAATAATGATGACAATTTAAATCTTAAAAAAATCAAATTTTTTGAAGATATGTTTGTAGATGAATCTTATAAACTTAGGGACATCCAAAAAGGTGGAACCTCTTTTGCAAATCAGCTGTTGGAAAGTTTCTTGACTGAAAGATGTGAAGATTACAGAGTGAAAATGTCCAGTCCAAGTCAATCCAAAGAAAGCTGTTCGAGGCTATCGCCGCATTTTACATATGGTTCAATATCTATTAGGCAGGTGTATCAAAAATTAAATAAAACTGTTCACAGTCTTAATCACAAACAAGATTTATATTCATTTAAAAAGAGGTTGTATTGGCATTGTCATTTTGTTCAGAAACTCCACACAGAACCTGAACTTGAATTTTATTCTATGCACAGAATGTGTGACTCACTAAGGACTGAACATGACGATGAAATGATCAGTAAGTGGATTAGTGGTGAAACAGGATTTCCTTTTTTAGATGCATGTATGAAATATCTTGACCGTTATGGATGGATTAACTTTCGAATGAGAGCAATGATAATGTCATTTGCTTCATATAATCTTTGGCAACCGTGGCAAAAAACCTCACCTCTGCTGGCACAACTCTTTACGGATTATGAACCTGGTATTCACATTAGTCAGGTTCAAATGCAAAGTGGAGTTACTGGAATTAATTTACCGAGAATATATTCAGTTCCTAAACAAAGCATGGATCAAGATCCTGATTCAAGTTGGACAAAAAACATATTACCTCAGCTTGATAATATTGATCCAAAGTTAATTCATAATGCAGAATTAAATGGTACTTACATAGATAAAATAGTTGATCTTAAAGCGTCTGCTAAATTTGCTCGAGAAAATATTTGGGCAATTAGAAAAAGCAATAAATTCAAAAATGAGGCTAGGCAAGTTTATTTAAAGCATGGCAGCAGAAGAAAAAGGAAAATAAAACCTAATTAGATTTCCATTTTATATTGCATCCCATTGATGGAAATTGTTCTTTCAAAATTGTTTTATTTGCTAACAAATTATCAATTGCCAATCTAAGGTCTTTTGCTGTTGGCTTTGAGCTTGACCCTGGCGAACTGTCATCCATCCTACCTCGATAAACAAGCTTTCTATTTGAATCAAATAAATAAAATTCAGGTGTGCATTCGGCTTGATATTTTTTTGCAAGCTCTTGTGATTCATCATAAAGATATGGAAATCTTAAACCCAAATCATCCCATAAATTTCTCATTTTTTCTGGGCTATCCTCTGGATGAGTTGTTATATCGTTAGAGCTTATGGCAACGATATTAATGTAATCAAGATAATCGGTTGCTAGTTTTATTATTTCCTTATGATAATGAATTACATATGGGCAATGATTACAAACAAACATTATTAGAGTTGGTTTAGTTAGATCTAGGTGTTCTGATGAAAAAGTTTGATTGGTTACAGTATTTAATAAACTGAATGGTATCAGATCTGTTTGAAGATCTAGCATGCTTGAATAAGTTAAAGCCATAATTTAATTATAGACTCATTTGTTGCCACTTCACTGGTACCCCTTCCAATTTATAGCGATTTGATTCCTCACGCAGTTTTTCATACTCAGTTTTGGATGAATAAACAGTTACTATCAAAGCGTTTTCTTTGTTGGCAGTGATTCTCAGAACTCTTCCCATTCTTTGTATTCTTTGTCTTTTTGATGAAGATGCACTTAATATCATAGCTCCGTCAGCTTCTGGCATATCGAAACCCTCATCTAAGGCTGTACAGCTCACTAAAACATTCAACTTTCCTGCCTTAAAATTTTCTAGATTCTCTTGTCTTTCATCATCTTTCAAATCTGTGTTGTATATACCTGATTCAAAGCCTTTAATGTGATTAACTTTTTTATTAAATTCCTTTGCTTGTTTCTTATTTTCCGTAAAAACAATCCAGCTATCTCTTTCATATTTCTGAATAAGCTCAATTCCATACGGAATTCTGTTTTTTGAATTTTTCACTAGTCTTGCTCTGTTAAATATCAACATTTTTAAGGGATAATCATTCATGTCCTGGCCACCAATTGTTGCAGCCCTTCTTTGAATGCTTTTTGTAAATTTTCTATATTTGTTCTCTTCTTCTGGAAGTAAAGCTGCATACCCATATAGTAGTTTAAAATTGACAATGACCTCGTCCTCTCTAGCATCTATATAGTCGTAATCAAAAATTATGTCTCCAAGAATTTTTTTGATGATGATATAGAAGTTGTCATCATAGTCTCTTTCAGGTGTCGCAGATAATCCAAGAGTTGCATGCCAATTATTAGTTAGCATCTCTCCTCTTTTTTCAGTGCCAATTTTGTGACATTCATCAACAATTAAAAGAGAATTTGAGGCATCAACTTCCTTAATGATATTTTTTAAAGAATCTATTGTTGAGATACAAATTTTTGTTATTGAGGTTGTTTGTTCCCCTCCACCATTCAAAGATATTTCTCTGTCACTAAAATTTTGTGAAAGGCTCTCGTACCATTGATCTAGTAGAGCAATTGAGGGAACAACAATTAAGATATTTTTATTATGATCTTCTTCTAAGTATTTTCTAAGACAATGAATGGCAAAAAATGTTTTACCACCTCCAGTAACAACTTTTATAATTCCTCTTTTATTCTTCCACCACAACGGAAAGGCTTTTTCTTGCCATTCTCTAAGCTTCAAAAAAATCTCCCTTCATCATGCTTTCACCAATTAAAAAAACATTGATATTATTTTCTTTCAGCATTTCTATGTCTTTTTTTGACTTGATGCCAGACTCTGAAACAAAAATATTATCTCCATGAAAGTTTTTTCTTAGATTTATTGAATTATTAATATCTACATTGAACGTTTTTAAATCTCTATTATTGACACCAATAATAGCTTTAGAAAAGTTTTTTATCCTTGATAGCTCATCCATATCGTGAACTTCTATGATGTAATCGAGTTCAAGGCTATCAGCTAGTTCAGTAAATTTTTTAAGCATTTCATCGTTTAAAACACTAGCAATTAATAAAATACAGTCAGCTCCGACCAGTCTTGACTCATATATTTGATATTCATCAATTATAAAATCCTTTCTAAGTATTGGAAGATTTGAAATTGATTTCACATCTTTCAAATACTGGATGCTTCCAAGGAAATAGTCCTCCTCAGTTAAAATTGAGAGAGCTGATGCGCCTTTTGCTTCAAATTCCTTAGCCTTTGAAATAGGATCAAAGTTTTCGCTAATGATGCCTGCGCTTGGTGATGCTTTTTTAATTTCTGCAATAATTGCTTCTTCTTTATCTAACAAACTAGCCTTAAAGGAAGCATTAGTTGGAGAAATCATCTCAATCTTTGAAATAATATCTTCTAAACTTAATTCAGATTTTTTTGAAATAAGTTTTCTTTTCTTTGCGTCGATTATCTCATCAAGAATATTCATAACGTATTAGATATCCTGACGTATGCTGCTAACTTGTCAGCGGCCTTACCGTTATCCATTAATTCATAAGAAAGTTCTATTCCATCTCCTATTGAATTTACAACACTAGCTATGTAAAGAGCAGCACCGCTATTCATAGCAATCATGTCTTGAACAGCAGATTTTTCACCTGCAAACGCTTCATTTACTAACATCAGGCTATCTTCAGCAGAATTAGCATAAATCTCTTCAAGTGAAGAATTGCTTAGTCCAAATTGTTTTGGAGATATTGTATATTCAGAAATCTTATGATTATTTAATTCACTGACCAAGGTATCTCCTGTAACAGTAATTTCATCTAAACCATCGCTCCCATGAACAACTAAGACATGATCCATTCCAAGGCTCTTGGAAACTTCAGAAAAAGTATTGAGTAGTTTCTTATCATAAACTCCAATTATTTGTTTTTTTGCATTACAAGGATTGGTGTGTGGTCCTAATAAGTTAAAAATAGTTTTTTCAGCTATTCTTTTTCTTACTGGCATAACATGTTTCATGGCTTCGTGATGGAGCGGAGCGAAAAGAAATATAAAACCAACTTTGTCAAAAATTGACTGTAGCTTATCTCTGTCATGACCTATATCTGCTCCAGCCTCGGTCAAAAAATCAGCACTGCCAGATTTACTGGAAATAGCTTTATTGCCGTGTTTTGTGATTTTTGCTCCACCTGCAGCTGCAACAAATGATGAAGCTGTAGAGCAATTAAATGTATGTAATCCAGTTCCACCTGTACCACAAGTATCAATGTTTTTACCCTCTCCAATACTAAATTTTAAAGACTTTTCTTTCATCACAGATGCTGCTCCAGCAATCTCATTCTTTGAAATGCCTTTTTTATTAAGTCCAACTAAAAATGATTCAATATCAGAATCGCTCGCCTCTCCGGACATGATTAAATTAATTGCTTCTTTCATTTCATCCAACGAAAGATCAATTTTATCTTCTATTTTTTTTAAGACTTCTTTCATCAAATATTTAAAAAATTTTCAATTAATTTTTTTCCATTATCTGTATCTATTGATTCAGGATGAAACTGAACGCCGAAAATAGGTCTTTCTTTATGTTTCAATCCCATAATCATGTTTTTATTATTCTCAAGTGTGGCTGTTACCATAAGTTCATCAGGTAGTGAGTTCATTTCAATCACTAGGCTATGATATCTAATTACACTGTAGGGTGTTTCAATATTATTAAATAGGTCGTCTGATTCATGAATAATGTTGGAAGATTTTCCATGAACAATTTCTGGAGCTTTTATAATTTTTCCTCCAAATGCTGTGCCAATTGCTTGATGGCCCAAGCATACACCTAATAATGGAACGCTTGAAGACTTAATTAATTCCTCTGAAATGCCAGCCTCATTTGGAGTGCACGGACCTGGAGAAATAACAATTTTATCTGGCTTCAAGCCTAATATATCGTCGACTGACATTTCGTCATTTCTAATGACCTCAATATTATTATCAAACTCGCCAATGTAATGAACAAGGTTGTAAGTAAAGCTGTCATAATTATCTATAACTAATATCATGAGATCATTTCAATTGCATCAAGGAAAACTTTCGATTTCTGAATACATTCCAACCATTCGTTCTCAGGATCTGAGTCTGCAACAATTCCAGCCCCAGCACCAACATGAATTAAATTATCTCTAATCACTGCTGTACGAATTGCTATTGCGGTATCGATGTTGCCATTCCATGATATGTATCCTATCGCACCACCATATATACCTCTCGAACTTGGCTCTAATTCATTAATTATCTCCATGGCACGAATTTTTGGTGCTCCAGATAAAGTGCCTGCAGGTAAAGTAGCCTTTAATGCATCTATTGCATTAAGTCCGTCAGATATTTGGCCAATTACATTAGAAACTATATGCATTACATGAGAGTATTTTTCTATCACCATTTTTTCAGTAACTTGCACAGTTCCGATTTTAGAGACACGCCCAACATCATTTCTTCCAAGATCAATCAACATTAAGTGCTCTGCAAGTTCCTTTGGGTCGTTTAATAAATCTATTTCATTAAGTTCATCCTCGTTTTTGTTGTTACCCCTTTTCCTAGTTCCGGCGATTGGCCTTAATGTAATTTTATCCTCTTCAAGCCTAATTAAAATTTCTGGAGATGCTCCAACAACCTTGCATTCGCTCAAATTCAAATAATACATATATGGCGACGGATTTAATGCTCTTAATGCAGCATATAATTTAAATGGGTCACTTGAAAACGGTAACGAGAAGTCTTGCGCTAATACAACCTGCATTACATCCCCTTCTTTAATATATTCTTTTATGGTTTTTACAGCCTGAATGAAATCATCTTTAGTAAAATTTGAATTAAACTCAATTTTCCCAGTGACTGTTTCAAAAGCTGTTTCTCCATGGATAAGTTCCTGATCAATATAACTTTCAATCTTATTTAGCGAGTTAAGAGATTCTTCATAAGAGATTTTTGTTGGATTAGCATTAAAAACAGCAAACTGTTTTTTATTAAAATTATCAAAGACTATTAATTTATTTGCTTTTACTAAATATATCTCGGGCATATGTTCTTTAAATTTTGAATCTTTTTTTTCAAGAATTTCGATTTTCTTCTCTGCATATTTGGCACTCTCGTATGCAAAAAAACCGACATAGCCTCCATAGAATCTCGGCATATTCTTTATTTCCGGCGTATTATACTTTTCAATAATTTTACTTATTTCATTCAGTGGATCGTTAGATTCGAAAGATCTTTTCTGGCCATCCTCTTTAATTTCAATAGTTTTATCAATAACTTTGATGCTATCAGAGCAATCAATCCCAATAATTGAATATTGGGCCCATTTCTCTCCTCCCTCTACAGACTCAAGTAAGAATGAATTCTCTTTGTTTTTAATTTTCTCAAATAAACTTATTGGTGATTCAGAGCTAATTTTTAGATCTTTTACAATTGGTAAAATATTAAAGCCCTCTTCAGCATAATTTTTGTATTCTTGTTTACTTATCATTTTGGATTAGAACTCTTATATTAAGCATGTCTCCGATATTAATATTATTTTTTTCGAACCAGTCTTTATTTACCTCAAGAGCGTATTTAACTCTTTTGATTGAGCAAACTGATTTCTCTGAGTGGGGAACCATATCATATATTTCCAATATTTTTCCTTCATTATTAATATAAGCAACACTTAATGGAATGTATGTATCTCTCATCCACATGCATTGTCTTTTTCTATAATCCCAAATAAAAAACATCCCATGATTTTCTGGCAAATACTTTCTATTCATAAGTCCTTTTCTTCTTTCTTGAGAACTTGAAACAACTTCTATATTAGTCAAGATATTATTGATATTGATTTTTTCTGATGCAAATACATCAAATGTTAAAGTCAAAAATATAATGTGCCTAAGCGATGTTTGAACGAAGTTCAGATATTGTCTGCTCATAATTTTCTGTGTTGAAGATTGCTGAGCCTGCAACAAATGTGTCAGCACCTGCAGAAGATGCAAGACCAATTGTATCTTTATTGATACCGCCATCCACCTCTAGACGAATATCTTTTCCAGAGTCATCAATCATTTTTCTTACTTTAGAAATCTTTTCCAAAGAACTATGAATAAATTTTTGTCCTCCGAATCCAGGATTTACGCTCATAATTAGAACAAGGTCTATATCATCAATAACGCTTTCAAGTGTATGAAGTGGTGTAGCCGGATTATACACTAAGCCGGCTTTACAACCCTTGTCTTTTATTGCATGTATTGATCTGTGAATGTGTTTAGTTGCTTCTGGATGAAAGCTTATTAAATCTGCGCCTGCATCAATGAAACTTTGAGCTAAATCGTCAACTGGATCAATCATTAGATGAACATCGATAAAATCTTTTATGCCGAATTCACGAAGAGCTTTGCATACCATAGGTCCAATTGTTAAGTTAGGTACGTAATGATTATCCATAACGTCAAAATGAACCCAATCTGCACCTGCTTTCATTACATTTTTAACTTCGTCACCTAATCTTGCAAAGTCAGAAGCTAGAATTGACGGCGCAATTATGTATTTTTGTTCTGTCATAATTTAATTCTGGTCATTATATACACTATTAGCAAGTTTTAAACGGTCTTTGGTTCCAACATCAATCCATGTATCTTTAGATAAATGTCCAGTAACAATGCCTTTTTTTATGTATTTTGGAAGAACGGCATCCCACATGTTAAAAGAATTCTCTCTAGATTGAATATCGCTAAATATTTTAGGATTTATGACTGAAATTCCGCTCCATGTGAGCATATTTTTAATCTCATTAACAACAACGGCACCGTTGTTAATTGAAAAGTCTCCTTCTTTGTTGTGTTCAGGGTTCGGTACTCCAATTAAATGAGCTGCCTCAACGTCAAATGAAAGATCATTAATCTTAATTTCATGAAAAATGTCTGCATTTACGCATAAAAAAGGATCTGATCCAATTACTGGAATAGCATTTTGAATACCGCCTCCAGTTCCAAGAGGTTTATTTTCAACTGAAAAATTAATTTTAATGTCGGGAAACTTTTCATTCACATGTTCGATGATTTGCTCTGACAAATGAGAAACATTTATTACAATTTCTGAAAATCCATTGTTTAATAAATATTCGATATTCCTTTCGATAAGAGTTTTTTTCCCAATCATAAGAAGTGGCTTTGGGGTAACTTCTGTAAGAGGCAATAATCTTTTACCAAAACCTGCAGCAAGAATCATTGCTTTCATAGTGAACTCATTTTTAATTTTAGAGCATGGAGGATTTCTTCAAAGAAATCGGTAATAAAATTTTCATCACTTGAAATAGCAATAGTGTTTTCTAAAATCAAGGGTAAGTCTTTTAGTCTAAATTTTCTATTTTGAGAAACATATAAATCTGTCAAAGTCCCAAGAATTCTGAGATTTCTTTGTATGCATCCCCACTTTAATGCTTCAAAAAGATATGAAATATCTTTTGTACCTGATATATCTGCGTAATAACAGAGATATTCCTTAACGTTATTTTCTTCGTAAGGATAATAGTGATCAACCAAAATTCCGGACAAATCTATTCCAATTGGTCCAATCCTCATATCTTGATAATCAATTACTGAAATTGTTCCATGCTTATTTAGAATTAAATTTCGTCTTTCAAAATCAAAATGACAATTTTTCCATGATTGATTTTGTATATTGCTACACACGCTATCTATTAATCCATCTAATGATTTATCTGGATCAATATTTAAAAAATCTTTACAAAAACTTGCCTTAAATAAATTCATTTGATTTCTAAGTTCCTCTATAGAAAACTTGCTAATTTTCTCAATATTTGACTGCTGGATAGTGACTAAAAGATCTAGTGACTTCTTGATCAATGAATCCTTATTATCGTCATTAAAAATTTTGATTAAGTCTTCATCGCCTAGATCTTCTTGAATTGTAACCCCCATCTTTTCATCATGATGGAATACTTTTACAGCATCTACATTATTTGCAAGAAGACTTTCTGAGATTTTAATAAAATCTCCATGATTGCCTTTACTTGGATTTAAATAACATAAAATTTTACTTTCAGTTTCTGAAGATATCCGCCAGTATTCTCTGCCACTTGCTTCATCTTTCAGGGGAAAAGCTTCATAAGCATTGAATTCGAATTTTTTTGCTAGATTTAATACTTCTTCTTCTTTCAATTAACTATTCTTAATCTCATCTGGAAGAGGAGTATCATCAGGAACAAAAAAGTCTGGCATTAATTCACCAAAAGGAACAGATGCATATTTTGAAAAATCTTTAACGCCTGATTCATGAAGAACAATATCATCTATACAAAAATTCCCGGTAAATTCTTTGGAGTCTTTTATAAGAATTTCGTAAGCTGCGTCTGCCATTATCTCAACAGTTCTTGATAACTTCATAATTTCGTCACCACCAAGGTGATTCTGAACTGCTGCTGTTGCAATAGCTGTTCTAGGCCAAAGAGCATTAACTGCTATCCCCATTTCTTTAAATTCTTCAGCCATGCCTAGAACACACATACTCATTGTGTATTTTGCCATGGTATATGCAACAGTTCCTGCAAACCATTTAGGTGCCATATCGAGCGGCGGAGCAAGATTTAAAATATGAGCATTGGTGGACTTTTTTAAATGTGGTAAACAAAATTTGCTAACCATATATGTGCCTCTTCCATTTATCTGATGCATTAGATCATATCTTTTCATTTCAGTATCAGTAACATTTGTCAATTGAATTGCTGAGGCATTATTAATGCAAATATCTATACCTCCAAAATGATCAACAGCTTGATTAACTGCATCTCTAACATTGTCTTCGCTTCTTATATCACATATTACAGGTAGAGCTTCGCCACCCGCTTCAACTATTTCTTCTGCTGCCGTATATATTGTTCCAGGTAATTTGGGATGAGGATCAGCAGTCTTAGCGGCTATAACTACTTTAGCACCATCTTGTGCTGCTCTTTTTACCATAGCCAGACCAATACCTCTGCTGCCACCAGATATAAAAATTACTTTATCTTTTAAACTCATATATACCTCTCTTTAAATTAAAATTTTTCCATGTATGGACGCAAATCTAATTCATGTGTCCATGCGCTTCTGTCTTGTGTATGCACATTCCAATATGTATCTGCAATTGCATCAGGTTTAAGTATCCCATCTTTATCCTTTAATGCATAAGTATCAGGGAAATTTTCCTTAATAAATGCAGTATCTATTGCTCCATCAATTATAAAATGTGCAACATGTATACCTTCTGGCCCAAGTTCTCTTGCCATACTCTGACTGACAGATCTCAAAGCGAATTTAGCACTTGAAAAAGCTGCAAAACCAGAGCCCCCTCTTAACGATGCGGTTGCTCCAGTAAAGAAAATACTGCCAGAACTCCTTTTTCTCATATACTTTGCGGCTTCTCTTCCAGTTAAAAATCCTGCAAAAGCTGCCATTTCCCATACTTTTTTAAAAACTCTAGAGGTTGTTTCCTCAATGGGAAAATATACGTTTGCTCCTGGATTAAATACAACAACATCAATAGGTGCTACTTCTTCTTCAACCTCTTTGAAGAAACTTTGTATTGATTCTTCGTCTCTAGCATCAACGCCATAGCCCTTAGACCAGCCTCCAGACTTAATAATGTCCTCAGACAGTTCTTCAACTTTATCTATATTTCTAGGTCTCCTTGCAGGACAAACTTTATATCCATGACTGGCAAACTTTCTGGTAATTGCTGCGCCAGTAGCATCACCAGCCCCAATGATAATTGCAGAATATTTTGAAAAATCTTTCATAACAGTGTTTAATTGTTTTACTTTACAAAATTGTTAATAGAAATGATAGTAGACTTTATTTTTGACGTTGCCAGCCCTAATACTTATTTTTCACATAAGTTAATTCCTGAAATTGAAAAAAGAACTGGAGCAAACTTCAATTACATACCGTGTTTGCTTGGTGGAATTCATAAAATGACAAACAATCAGCCACCATTCATTGCTTATGCTGATTGTAAAAATAAAAACGATTATCAAATGCATGAAATAGATAGATTTGTTAAGCAACATAATTTAAAAAAATATAAATTTAATTCACATTTTCCTCCGGTAACAATTCAAGTTCAGAGAGGTGCAATAGCTGCGCAAGAACTAAATGTATTTGAAGAATACATTGAATGTATGTTGTGTGCTATGTGGGAAGAAGATAAAAATATTTCGGATATAGATGTCCTGCAAAGTGTCTTAAAAGAAAATGGGTTTGATGTGGGTGCAATTCTTGAAATTATTACTTCTCAATCCTGTAAAGATAAGTTAATTTCTAACACAGATTCAGCGGTTGCAAAAGGAGCTTTTGGCGTTCCAACTTTTTTCCTAGATGATCAGATATTTTTTGGGAAAGATCATTTGTATCAACTAGAGTTATATATTGAATCAAAAAAATAGAACTTTTTATCATAAATACTTTCAAATAATTAAAGCATTCAAAAATCAATGAAAATCATAAATAGAATAGTTTTCTTTAGCTGTATTATCTTTACACATACATATTTGTACTCAAATTTACTGGATGATGGAGTTCTTAAGCAAAATAATGCTTCATTAGAGTCATGTTTTATTTATGAGCCATATTTGGGCTCTGTGAAGGACATAGATAATCTGGATATAAAATCAGACCAATTTGAAGTTACAGACGAAAAGGTTTTAATACTCAACGGTAACATCGAGTTAGACTTTCCAGACGGATATATGTTTACAGAAAAAGCGAGAATAGATAGATCTAAAGGCTCTGTTGAGTTCAGGAAAAGTGGCGATATATATTTAAATAATTTTTTCTTTCGTGCTGAAGAAGGTGTATTTAATAAAGATAATAATTTTATAAATTTGATTAATGGTGAGGCTTACCTAAAAGATAGAAATTTAATTCTGAATTTTAAAAACCTAAATGGAGGTATTGATAATAAAGTAATTCTTAATGATGTTTTAATGACCTCATGCCAAGATTCAAAAAAAGGATGGGTCTTAAAAGCTGAATCTATTAATTTAGATAGCGTAACAAACAGAGGAAGTGCCAAAAATGTTCAAATCAAAATCCTTGATAGGACTGTTTTAAAACTACCTTCAGTACCTTTTGCAACATCAGAAGAAAGAATGACAGGATTTCTTGAACCATCCATATCTTACTCATCCGATGGTTTGGACTTTATGATTCCATATTTTAAAGTTTTATCAAAAGAATCAGATATTACCCTAGCTGTAAGAAATATTTCAGAGAGGGGTGCTGGATTAGAGGGTAATTTCAGAAAATTACATGGATTGAATTCTAATTTAACTAATGTCGATTTTTTATATTTTGATAGCGATAAAGAATACGAAAAATTATATGGCACTTCTGCAAGTAACAGATGGGCTTTTGGTTTAAAAGACAAATATCAATTTAATCAAAACATAAGAGTTGACGTTGACTGGTCTAAAGCTTCGGATAGTCTAGTTTTAAGAGATATCAGTGGGGAGATATCTTCAATTGGTTCTGAAAGAAAACAAAGCCTAAATCAGAACATCACTTTAGAAGCTGTATACGAAAACTTTATTTTAAAAATAGAACAGCAAAAAAATCAAAGTCTAAATCCTTTGTTAACAAATGGTTATTCAAAATCTCCTTCAATTGATCTAGAGTTTTCAAAAAACCTTGGTAGTTTTGCAATTTATGAATATCTAAATATTACTAATTTCAAGGCAAGTGAGCTCCATGGTTTTTACGGAAATAAAAAATCAAATAAATATCTTGTAAATTTAGATGAAATCACTGAAGGCTCAAGAATATATTCAGATTTTAGAATAGTTACTAATAAATATTTTTCAAAAGCTCATTTACAAAGTTCATTTGGGATTAAGAGTATTAAATACAATCTTAGAGATGATATTAAAACAAAGAATGTTAATGTTCCGAACTTTAAGCTAATAATAAGCTCAATGTTTATAAAAAAAGTAAATATGGATAAACATATCATTAAACCTTCACTAACTTATGGTTTTGTTGACTATAAAGATCAAGAAAATAATCCTGTTTTTGACTCAAATATTTTATCAATGAACAACACTCTATTTAATAATGAAAGATTTTCAGGCAAGGATAGAATCGGTGACCAAGAGTTTTATTCCTTAAATTTTGAATACAAAAAAAGGCATATGAATATGGATAAAGTGTCCTTAAGTATTTCTAAGCAATTCTTTTTAAAAGATAGAAAAGTGTGGATTGACAATATGATGATGAATATGAATGATTCTTCAATGGACATGTCGGGAATGTCTTCTCAAATGATGCATATGCCAGGACCCATGATGGATACCTCAAATTCAATGATGGATATGCCGATGGATGAAGGCCCATTTGTTGTCATGGCAAAATGGATGCCAAGTATGAAGACAATGTTAATGTCATATGGTGGTTATTTTGAAGACACTAAGAAAATGCCTATGGGCGGATTAACACTTAAACATAAATTCAAAAATGGTGATATTGGTCTCGCTAAGAGGTATAGGCGTATGTCAGGAGATTTTAATGTAATTTTAGACTACTCAGAATTCTTTGCTGATTTGAAAATTAATCAAAATATTTCGCTAATTGCAAAATTTAAAATGGATGATGAAAACAATGAAAAAATAGAATCTGTTTTTGGGCTTGGATATGAGAATTGCTGCTTAAAATTAAGTATTACAGCTTCTGATAAAAATCTTTCAAAATATTTAACTGCTTCAAATTTAAATTCGTTCACATATCTTAATGATGCATGGGATAATATAATAAGAATAGAAAATAAGAGTAGGATTAATTTTCAGTTTCAGCTAAAGGGACTAAACTCGTCCTTTAATAGACCTGGAAGACTCTTTAATAACTCAATATTTGAATATTAGATAATGAAATCAGTTTTATATAGCTTAGTTTTAATCTTGGCGTTTAATTTAAGCGCAAAAGTTGAATTGCTAGACAGAGTGGCAGTCATTGTAGATGACGGAGTAATCATGGAATCCCAGATTGAAGATACTCTTGTTGATATCAAAAAGAGTTATGAGGAGCAGAACTTACCCCTTCCACCTATGGATGTTTTAATGGAGCAAATAACCGAAAGACTCATAATAGAAGAATTGCAACTTCAATTAGCTGACAGGGCTGGTGTAAAAATAAGTGATGCTGAACTCAATGTAACTTTTGAAAGACTTGCTTCAAACAATAGTATGACCTTGGAAGAATTCATTGCTTTTGTTGAAAATCAAGGTGACTCATATGAACAACTTCGAGAAAGTATTCGAAGAGACATGCGAATACAAAGAATTCAACGAGGAAGAGTAGATTCAAATATTGATATAACTGAAAAAGAATTTGAAGCTTTCCTAGCAACTGATGAGACTCTTGCAGCACTTGAACCTGAACTGTTAGTAAGACAAATCTTAGTTAAAGATAAAGATACGGCTGAACTAATAAAAACAAAGCTTGAAAGTGAAGATTTCGGTAATCTGGCTATTCAATACTCAATAAGCTCTAATGCATCATCGGGAGGCCTACTTCCATGGAGAAAAGCAGTAGAGATGCCAGAGCTTTTTGAAAATGCAGTTAAAAAACAGTCTATTGGTTTTATATCTGAGCCATTGGAAAGTGGTTCTGGATATCACATTCTCAAGCTTGAGGATAAAAGAGGTGAATACGTTAAATTTGAAGATCAATGGAGTTCTAGACATATCCTACTAATACCATCTGCGATAAGAACTGAAGATGAAACTAAATTGCAACTAACTGAAATTAGAGAGAGAATCATAAATGGTGAAAAATTTGAGGATCTTGCCAAAGAGTTCTCAGAGGATCCTGGGTCTGCGAAGCAAGGCGGAGATTTAGGATGGTTAGGTTTAGGTGTGACCGCACCCGAGTTTGAGCAAACAATGACAACGTCAGAAATTGGTGTTATTTCAGAAGTATTTGAGACCGATTTTGGATTCCATTTTCTTGAAGTTTTGGATAAAAGAAATCATGAACTTACAGACGAGTTAATATCTAATAGAGCTTATCAAATCCTATATGCCAGTAAATTTGATGTCGAGCTTGAAAATACACTTAGAACAATGAGAGCGGAGGCTTTTGTTGAATTCAAAGATCTAGATTGAAAAAAATTATATATTCGCCTGGTGAGCCGGCTGGAATTGGGCCAGATTTAATACTTCAACTATGTAAAACAAAAACATGGAGTAAATTTTTATTTCCAATAGTTGTAATTGGTGATAAAAAACTTTTTGAAGAAAGAGCATTTCTTCTTAAAAAGAATATTAAATTAGTAGAACTAAACGATATAGAAAAAGCCAGTAAAAATAAAACTGGAGTAATACAAGTTTATAAAGTTTTAAATTGTAAAAATTTTGACGTTGGTAAAATTCATAAATCTAATGCTAATTATGTTTTGGAGAATCTAAACTTTGGCATTGAAAAAACTCTTTTGAATAAAAATACTGCTTTAGTTACGGGGCCAATAAGTAAAGAAAATATTATTTCAATAAATAAAAAATTTACTGGGCACACTGAGCATATTAAAGCAATGACAAAAAGCAGTGATGTTCTAATGATGCTTGCTTCAGATAAGCTAAGAGTCGCATTAGCAACAACACACATACCTCTTAGAAAAGTCCCGAAGACAATCAATCAAGAATTAATTATTAATAAAGTAAAAATTCTTAATGGTGATCTCAAAAAAAAATTTGGAATTAAAAACCCTGTTATAAAAGTGTTAGGCCTAAATCCTCATGCGGGTGAGAACGGTAAGATTGGAATTGAAGAAAAAGAAGTTCTTATACCGGCTATTAAAAAGTTAAAGAAGTTAAAAATAAATGTATCATTCCCAATATCTGCTGATACAGCTTTTTCTAAAAAATATTTAGACGAAACTGACGCTTATCTTGGCATGTATCATGATCAGGTACTTCCTGTTCTGAAGGCATTGAGCTTTGGAAAGTCAATAAATATAACTCTTGGAGTTCCTATTATAAGAACTTCAGTAGATCATGGGGTTGCTCTAGATATTGCTGGATCTGGTATGTCAGACATATCGTCACTCAAATTAGCAGTGGAAAGTGCTGAAAATCTTATTAGATGAATTCAAGAAGTAAGAGAAGAAAATTTGGCCAAAATTATCTAAAAGATAAAGCTGTTTTATTTGAAATGAGTAGTTATATTAATCCAAAACAAAATGATTCATTTGTAGAAATCGGTCCTGGGCGAGGAGCGCTGACTGAACAAATAAACAAGAAGAATATAAATATTCTTGCTGTTGATATTGATGAAGAGAATATCTCATACTTAAGAGAAAAATATAATGGGCCTGGTAATTTAAAATTTGTTGAATGTGATTTTCTTAAATTTGATCTTCCCAGAGATTCTCAATCTCTAAGAGTTGTTGGCAACCTTCCCTATAATGTTTCAACACAAATAATTTTAAAATTAATAAATGATTATCAGATAATCCATGATATGCATTTTCTTGTTCAAAAAGAAGTCGCAACAAAAATAAATGGGGAAAAGTCTACTAAAAATTGGGGCAAGCTTGCCTTAAAAATATCATTATTTTTTGAGAGTGAAATTTTATTTGATGTTCCACCAAGCTCGTTTGATATTAAGCCAAAAGTTGATTCAAGTTTTATAAGACTTATAAAAAAGAAAAATCTTGATTACGACATTTCAATTAAAGAAGATCTATTCAGGATAATCGATTTTGCTTTTACATCTCGTAGAAAAAATATTAAAAATAATTTAAAAAATATTAAAATTAATTGGGAAAAGATTAATGTTGATCCTAATAAAAGACCAGAAGAAATCTCTATTCGTGAATATATTGATATTTTAAAAGAATATAATTCATAGATGTCTCATTATGTAATTGGCGATGTTCAGGGTTGTTATGATGAACTTGAAAAACTCTGTAACAAAATAAAATTCGATCCAAATAAAGATCAATTAATTTTTGCTGGTGATTTAGTTAACAGAGGAGCTAAGTCACTTGATGTTATGAAGTTCTGTTTAAGAAATAAGAATTCTATCCGCGCGGTGCTTGGTAATCATGACTTTTATTTAATGTATTTAATTGAACATAATGAAAGAAATACTTCTCTGAATAAAATATTAGACTCGAAACATGTCAAAGACATAAATAATTGGATTAAAAGCTTGCCCCTGCTTTTAAAAGTTTATATTAAAGAAAGTAATGAAACTTTTTGGATAGCTCATGCAGGAATACCTTTTATTTGGAGTTTTGAAACTGCAAAAACGCTTTCAGATGAAATACAGAAGGTTTTGAAAAAAGATTCGTATTCTCTATTAAAAAATATGTGGGGTGATGAACCAAAGCGATGGAACACTAAATTAGAAGGATCAAAAAGATATAGAACAATTATTAACTATTTTACAAGAATGAGATACTTAGATAAGAAAGGAAGTCTAATGCTTGATAAAAAGGATTTAAAATCTCAAAAAAATTATATTCCATGGTTTAAACAAACGATTGATAATCTAGATGATAATGAATACATAATTTTTGGTCATTGGGCTGCACTTAATGGTAAAACTAAGCTAAATAATATTATTGGATTAGATACAGGCTGTGTTTGGGGTAAAAAGTTAACTGCTATTAGACTGGAAGATAAAAAAATTATTAGTGTTAAATATGAAAGTATATAAAGTGGGAGGTGCTGTAAGAGACTCTTTATTGGGGGTTGATGCCTCTGATAATGATTGGGTAGTCATTGGTTCTTCTCCTGAGGAAATGATTTCAAAAGGATACAAGCCGATCGGCAAAGATTTTCCTGTTTTTTTACATCCAGAAACCAAAGAAGAATATGCTTTGGCTAGAACTGAAAGAAAATCTGGAACTGGCTATCATGGCTTTACTTTTTATTATGGCAAAGACGTTACGATTGAAGAAGACTTGCTTAGAAGAGATTTCACCATAAATGCTATCGCACAAGATAAGGATGGAAATATCATAGATCCACACAATGGCACAGATGATTTAGAGCAGAAGATTTTCAGGCATGTTTCTGATGCTTTTCACGAAGATCCATTAAGAGCAATAAGACTTGCAAGGTTCTATTCTTATGAACATCTATCTGACTTTAAGATATCTGAATCAACCGTTGAGCATGTAGAAAAAATTGTTGAATCTAATGAATTATCTGAGCTGCTGCCAGATAGGGTATGGGCAGAAGTTAGTAAATCACTCGATAATAAAAATCCTAATAAATTTTTTGAAAAAATTATTTCATTAAATTTAAAAAGTCCTTTTTTTGAAAATTTAAATTCCGCCGTTTGCGATACTCACCCTAACAAATTAATTAGATGGTGCGAGCTTCAAATAAATAATAGTTTCTTGCTTGGTCAAAGCCTTCCAATTCCAAAAAAACTTCAGCACTCTAGTAACTGTTTAAGAAGCCTTTCAATGATCTCAAGGGGTAAAGATAAATCTGAGCTACTGTCTTTGATATATGCTATTGATTTCAAGGCAAATAGTGAGCTTATTAAAGAGCTAAAGGTTCTCCCAAATTTAATCGAATCTTTAGAATATATTTCAAAACTTGAGAAAAAGATTAATGAAGCAGATTTTTCAATTCTTGCAAAATTTTCCAAAGAGAAAGTTAAAGAAGAGAAAGATAAAATATATAAAGATATAATTAGTCAATTATGAATAAAACAATTTTTATTACTGGTGCCGCAAAAAGAATTGGAAAAGAGATAGCTATTACCTTCAAAGAATTAAAATGGAATATCATAATTCATTACAATTCATCAAAAGACGATGCTGAAAAATTAGCCTCTGAAATTAATGAGGCAAATAAAGATACTGCCAAAATAGTCCAAGGCGATCTTGATAAAACTGATGATGTTGAAAATATAATTACTGAGGTCCAGAAAATGTTTCCAACAATTGATTTGTTAATAAATAATGCATCAACCTTTTACCCTACTCCAATAGATGAGATATCTGAAAAACATTGGGAAAAATTAGTAGGAAGTAATCTTAAAGGCCCATTATTCTTGATACAGGGTTTAAAAGAGAAATTGAAATCTTCAAAAGGCTCAATCATCAATATCACTGATACAAATTTATCTAAAGGCGTAGCAAACTATTCAATATATTCAGCTGCAAAAGCTGGACTTGAATCAGTAACAAAAGGTTTAGCCAGGGAATTAGCGCCTGAGATTAAAGTAAATGCAATTGCTCCTGGAGCTATGCTTGAACCGCCTGACGTTACTTGGACTGAAGAACAAAAAAATAAAGTTATTGATAGCATACCTCTTAAGAGAATGGGCTCAGAAAAGGATATTGCTGAAGCGGTTAAGTTTCTTGCTCACTCTCAATACATAACTGGTCAAATAATTAAGGTTGATGGAGGTAGATCTTTGTAATGAAGCCTTTGGATGATGCAAAATTTTCTGGAACTAAAGAAGTTGATGAAAAGCTTTTAATTCATTCTGCGAAACTTCAACCTTGGATCGATGAAAATGTACCTAATGCAGGAAGAATAAAATCAATTGAGCAATTTAAGGGCGGGCAATCTAATCCTACGTATAAAATTTCGACTGATATGAAAGATCTTGTTTTAAGGAGAAAGCCGCCTGGAAAACTTCTGCCTTCAGCGCATGCTGTAGATAGAGAGTATAAAGTTATAACTGCTCTGTATGAAACAGATGTTCCAGTTCCTAAAACTTATGGCCTTTGTGAGGATGATGATGTTGCAGGCACTGCTTTCTTTGTCATGGACTTCTTAGATGGTGACCTTTTCTGGGATCCAATGATTCCCTCAATGACAAACAATGACAGGACAGAAATATATAAAAACAAAAATAAAACGTTAGCTAAACTTCATAGCGTTGACTATAAAAAGATTGGGCTTGATGACTATGGTAAGCCAGGAAACTATGTTGCTAGGCAAGTATCGAGATGGTCAAAACAATATAGAGC
Source organism: uncultured SAR86 cluster bacterium (assembly GCA_902626385.1). Classification (GTDB taxonomy): domain Bacteria; phylum Pseudomonadota; class Gammaproteobacteria; order Magnimaribacterales; family D2472; genus SAR86A. Next base: position 180,659 of record CACOEZ010000001.1, on the reverse strand, counting down.
ATCAGAAACGGATAATATTGAAGCTATGAATAATCTAATTGAGTGGTTGCCAAATAATATACCTGATGATGATGAAACTTCTATTGTTCATGGGGACTATAGATTAGATAACATGATTCTTAAAAATAATAAGGTGATTGGAATTTTAGATTGGGAGTTATCAACCTTAGGTCATCCAATAGCAGATTTTAGTTATCATTGTCTCTCGTGGCGAACTCAAGAGGCATTTTGGGATGAGGCTAGACTAAAAGAACTTGGAGTACCAAATGAAAAAGAGTACATGGAAATGTACTGTGAAAACACTGGGAAAGATTTATCAAAAAATTGGGAATTTTATATGGCTTACAACATGTTTAAAATCGCCGGTATCCTTCAAGGTATTCTTGGAAGAGTAAGAGACGGTACAGCTGCAAATAAACATGCAGAAGAAAGAGGGATGCTTGTTTATCCTTTATCAGAGGCAGCTTGGAAGATAATTGAAGAAAACTTACTTTAAATTTTTTAAAATCTTGATCTCGCAAAGAAAAGAGTAATCCCTGATATCGAGGTCACCAAAGCAAGAACCGATAGTATCTTTAGTAAAATATTGTTGATATTCTCTCTTTCGCGATAATCCATTATATGAAGAGACCAAAGAAAATCCCAGATTCTCCATGAATCTGATCTTATAGAATTTATGTCTCCGGTCCAGTATCCAACATATACATTAATGCTATCTCTAGAATCTGTTTTTACTTTATAAACTGGTAGATCGCCTTTATATTCATATCTCGGTGAAATATCCTCGACAAGACTAGCCTCTGTTGGATTAAGAGTTGTTTTTTGAATGGTTATTTGAATCGCTTCCTCTTTGGTGATTGGATTAATAGATTCATTTTCAGGATATGATTTATATGATTTTTTACCATTATCAATAGTTTCAATTACTGAAGTTCCGAGTCGATTAAAGATTCTATGTTCGACTTCCTTAGGTAGACGATATTGTTCTCCTCTAACCATTTCAATTTTATTGTATGCAAAATAAATACCTGAAAGTGTCCATAGCAAAAGTTGTATTGATACAAATATGCTTAAATATCTGTGAAATTGTCTAATAAATTTTTTAGTTTTCATTTACAAAATTTCTTTCAATGGATCAGAGACAAATTTATATTTTTCAATTTCATCGCTCTCAAAAATTACTTCATCGTCATCAATTTGAAGAACAATATCAATATCTAGAGTTCTAGCACTAAATTTTGGCGCAGATCTATCTCTACCAGATTTATCTTCAATTTTTTTTAAGATCTTATTCAATTCATCAAATTCAAGGTTGGTTTCACCAGAGGTAACTAGATTAAGAAAATTGTCTCCCTCAAACCCTTCTGATTCTGTTTCATGGGTGGATGATATATAAAAGTTTATAAAGATCTTTCCAAGCTCACTTAAGGCTAGCTTTATATTTTTCTCAGCATTTATGTTACTTCCAATTGATAAAAAGTATTTCATTATCTTTCTATCATAATGCCAACATCCTTTGCTCCTCTAAGTGCTCCAGGTTTTGAGATTCTTAACTTTACAGATTCAATTCCAAAATCGTCCTTAATAAGGCATGCAATTGCTTCTATTAATGACTCTTGTAGTTGAAAGGAAGATTCTTCAACAAGCTTTATAACAGCCTTGCAAATCTTTTTATAATCTACAGAGTCATTTATGTCGTCATTTTTAGCTGCCTTTTTGCAATCGAATGGAAACTCAATATCGATACTAACCTCTTGCTTTACCTTCCGCTCCCAATCGAAAATACCAATAATTGTTTTTACCCTTAAATCTTTTATATAAATTGTGTCTTTCATTTTTGTAATTCGTCCAATGGCCACCTTGCCCTTGCTTTTGAAGAATGATCATTAGCTTTTGATTGCATTTTTGAACCTACAAAAGCAATCATTGCAGCATTATCTCCACAATACTTCATATGAGGATAATATACATTGATATTTAATAGATTCTCTAATTTTTTAAATTCTTCTCTTAAAAATTGATTAGCTGCAACGCCTCCTGCAACTATTACATCTGATCTCCCCGTCTGATCAACAGCTTTTTTAATTTTTGCAACTAAAACATCGACAACTGCTTGTTGAAAAGATGCTGCAATATCACACTTTATTTGATCATTCATATTTTCAATTTTTTGAATTGTATAAAGAACAGAAGTTTTTAAGCCACTTAAGCTCATGTTTAAATCATTTGAACTGATCATTGGTCTTGGAAAATCGTACGCGTTACTTTTGCCGTTTTTTGCAAGATTTTCAATGTGAGGCCCTCCGGGATATTGCAGATCCAACATTTTTGCAACCTTGTCGAAAGCTTCACCAACTGCATCATCTTGTGATTGACCGAGAATCTCATAATCAGCTTTTTCCTTAACATCAACTATCATGCTGTGGCCACCAGAAACTAGCAAACAAATAAAAGGCATATCCAACTCATCAAATTCCATCATAGGTGACATCAAATGACCCTCAAGATGATTTACAGAAATAAGTGGGATATTTAGCGCAGTTGATAATCCTTGGGCAAAACTTTCACCTATCAAGAGTGCGCCTAAAAGCCCAGGCCCTGAAGTATATGCAATTTGATCAATACTATTTAGTTTTATGTCGCCTAAAGCATCATGAAGAACTTTTACTATTTTTGAACAATGATCTCTCGATGCTAATTCAGGAACAATTCCACCGTATTCTGCATGCATTTGCATCTGACTATGGACAGACTCACCAATAATTCCTTTCTCTGAATCATAAATTGCTATCGCTGTTTCGTCGCAAGATGTTTCAATACCTAAAGTTTTCATAAAAAGTTTTGCAAAAATGTAAATAAAAGCCTAAACTACGCGTCACATTATGCCTTCAATTATAATAAAAGATACAGAACATTTTGATATTGGTTTGAGAAAATTCAAGCGTGCGTGCGAAAAAGCAGCAATTGTTCCTGAAATAAGAGCAAGAGAATTTTATGAAAAACCAACAGAAAAAAGAAAACGTTTAATGGCAGCAGCCGTTAAAAGAGCAAAAAAAACAAACAGAAAGTTTTCTTTTCCAAGGCAAAGATCTAGATAGTTTTGGCGCTCTTATCTGATATCAAACAAGACTTAAAACAAGCTATGCTTGAAAAAAATGATCTCGTTCGAGATACATTAAGAATGTTCCTTTCAGAAGTTCAAAGATTTGAAATTGATAATAAAGAAGAGGTAGATGATACAAAAGCTCTTCAAATAATAAACAAAATGATAAAACAAAGAAATGATTCTATTTCACAATTTAAAAGTGGTGGAAGAGATGATTTAGCTGACAAAGAACAGTCAGAAGTAGAGGTTCTTTCAAAATACAAGCCAGCGCAGCTTAGCGAGGAAGAAGTAGCTGCTAAAGTAAAAGAAGCTATTTCTGAGAGCGGTGCATCCTCAATGCAGGATATGGGTAAAGTCATGGGTCTTTTAAAGAACTTAGCTGGTTCTGTAGACATGGGCATAGTAAGCAAGATTGTAAAAGAAGAACTATCCTGAAAAATTAACTAATGGAAAGAATAGATAATCGAAATCATAACCAACTGAGAGATATATCTATTGAAACAAATGTAAACATTCACGCTGAAGGTTCTGTATTGATTACATTTGGAAATACAAAGGTTATTTGCAATGCATCAATTGAAAATAATGTTCCAAGATGGATGAAGAACTCTGATGAAGGATGGGTTACAGGTGAATATGGGATGTTGCCTAGATCTACTAACGAAAGAATGGGTAGAGAAGCCGCCAGAGGTAAACAAAGCGGAAGAACACAAGAAATACAAAGACTAATCGGAAGATCTCTCAGACAGGCAGTTAATTTAAAGTACCTTAAAGGTAAGACTATCAATGTTGATTGTGATGTCATTCAAGCTGATGGTGGAACAAGAACTGCATCAATAACTGGTGGATGTGTTGCATTATTTCTGGCCATCAAAAATCATCACGATGATCAAAGAGCAATAAAATCATATATAGCCGCTGTTTCCCTTGGCATAAAGAATAATAAAGTTCTATTAGACTTAAATTATGAAGAGGATAGTACTGCTGATACTGATTTAAATATAGTAATGAATGATAAAAATGATCTTATTGAAATTCAAGGAACCGCAGAAGACGCTCCTTTTTCAAAAAGTGAACTTGATGATATGCTTGAATTAGGTAGTTCAGCTATCAGCGAAATTATTAAAAAGCAAAAAGCTTGTATTGAATAAGTGAAAGATTATCAAATATCATTTTTAAACTTAGCCATAGAATCAAAATCACTTCAATTTGGTGAGTTTACCCTTAAATCTGGAAGATCCAGTCCATATTTTTTCAATGCAGCTAAGATGCTAAGTAACTGTAGCCTCTTCGAGCTTGCTCAATGTTATGTTGATGCTATTAATGATAAAGGTCTAAAGTTTGATTGCATTTATGGACCTGCATATAAAGGTATTTTTCTTGGATCAATTGTTGCAACTTTACTCAGCAAAAATGGAAAAATATATCCATTATCTTTTAATAGAAAAGAAGAAAAAGATCATGGTGAAGGTGGAAATATTATCGGCGAAAAGCCTTTTGGAGATGTATTAATAATTGATGATGTTCTCTCTGCGGGAACCGCTGGAAGAGAATCAATTGAAACAATTTTGAATCTATCTGCTTCGCCAAAGGCTTTTATAGTTGGTCTTGATAGACAGGAAAAAGGTCAATCAAATAAGTCTTCTAGTCAGGAACTTAGAGATGATTTTGATATGCAAGTTGAGTCAATTGTTAATCTAGAAACACTTATATCTTTTGTAAAAGATGATAGCAAGTTTAGAGATTATCTTGATAAATTAAATGCATATAGAGAAGCATGGGGTGCATAAGTGTTTTCAGGCATAGTTCAGGGAAAAGGAAAAGTAGTCGATTTAAAGAATAAAAAAGACTCAATTGCTTTAAAAATACTTCCACCTAAAAATTTTAATAAAAATTTAAAGAAAGGTGCGAGTATTTCAGTAGATGGTGTATGTTTGACATCACTTAATGATGGCAAAGATGGATTAAGCTTTGACGTAATTGAAGAAACTATTTCAAGAACAAATTTAAACAAATTAACACTAGGTTCTATTGTGAATCTGGAAAGATCAATAACCCCCTCAACTGAAATTGGTGGACACTTGATGTCTGGTCATATTCATTTCACTGGAAAAGTTAAAAAAATTATTAATAAAGAATCTACAAAAGATATTGTTGTAAGCTATCCAAAAAAATATTGTGACTTTATTATCGAAAAAGGTTACATAGGGTTAAATGGCTGTAGCTTAACAATTGGAAAAGTAAATAAGGAATCTTTTAATCTTCATTTAATTCCAGAGACATTATCAGTTACAAATCTTGATATGATTTCAGTTGGTTCTAGTGTAAATATTGAGATTGATCAAAATACTATGACTATAGTAGAGAGTGTAAGAAATATTTTAGCTGCTCAAAAATCTTGATAAAACTGCCATTCTAACGGCAACACCATTTGCAATTTGCTGCCTAATTACAGAATTTTCAGAATCATAAACAGATTCTGTAATTTCAACGTAGTTTACTGGGCCGGGATGCATAATAATTGCATCGCCCTTAGCATAACCAAGTTTTTCTGAAGATAGCTGATATGCGCTTTTATACGAATCAAGGTCTAAATTTAGATCTTTTTCAAACCTTTCATACTGGATTCTAAGAGTCATAATCACATCAGCATCTTTAAGTGCTTTGTCTATGTCAGGCTCATAAATTCCAAAATCAGTATTTTGATATTTTTGACACATCTCTGGATGACCACAAAAAACAAGTGAGTCTATATCAAAATTAGATACGCCCTCTACAAAGGATGATGTAACTCTTGAATGATCAAGATCACCAACAATGACTATTTTTAGTCCATCTAGATCTGATTTATGATCAATTATTGTTTTCATATCAAGTAAAGCTTGAGTTGGATGTGAAATGGATCCCTCTCCAGCATTAATAAATACCATTTTTGGTAAATGTTCAGCGAGATCTCTAATCACAGATTCAGGATGCCTTAGGACGCAAAGATCAACTCCCATCAGATTTAAAGCATCTATAGTTTCAAAAATTGATTCCCCTTTTTGAACAGAAGAGGTATCAACATCAAAATCTAAAACATTACAGCCTAAATTTCCTGCTGCAACCGCAAATGACATCTTTGTTCTGGTGCTTGGCTCACAGAAAACATTAGCAACTATTTTGTCAGGAAAAAGATCTTCTTTTCTAAAGTTGCCATCCTCATCAATAAAATTATTTGAGAAAGCTATCAAATCTAAAATGTCTTTTTTAGTTAGATCATTAATTGATAGAAGGTTTTTAGCCATTCGTTGAAACTATTGCCTCAATTTCGACATCAACACCTAAGGGTAGTCCAGATATTTCCACTGTTGCTCTTGCTGGATATGGCTCCTTAAAATGCGCTTTCATTACATCATTCACAACAGCAAAGTTACCTAAGTCAGTAAGAAAAATTGTTATCTTGACTATGTCTTCAAGACTGTGGCCTGCTGCCTCACAAATGCTTTTGATATTTTTGAGCACTTGATTCGCTTGATCTTCAATTGAGCCATTAACCAAATCTCCAGTTTTCGGATCAAGAGGTATTTGTCCAGATATAAATATAAGATTGCCAGTTTTAACTGCTTGAGAATAAGGGCCAATTGCTTGTGGCGCGTTATCAGTAGATATAATTTCTTTAGACATTTTCTTTGACTCCTCTGAATATAAAAATGTTGGTGCTATAAGAATTGTACATAAAATAAGTAAAACTTTTTTACTATTTTTCATTAATATTTCTTTTGCAACTCGTTGTAAACTTTTGTGCTCTAACTTTTTGCATAATTGCTCTTAATTCTTGTTTATCTTCAACTTCGATTTCAATTTTAAATCCAGCAAATTTTTTATCTATAGTTTTAGTATTTACTGATCCAATATTAATACCTGACCTTGCGAAAACTGAACCCAGATCAGATAAAACACCAACTTTGTCCTTTGTATTTACATCTATGTTAACTTTATAAACATGATCATTTTTGTTTTCACCCCAAATAGCTGGCATGTATCTTGCATCTTTTTTTATAAAAGGAGCTACTTGCTTACATTTCTTATGATGGATAACCATACCTCTTTCTGTATCTGAGTGGGCTACTACTCTATCGCCATGAACAGGTAAACAACATTTTGCAAATCGTACTGTGACACTTTCAATTTTGTTATCTACTATTAAAACTGGTTTTGGTTCCTCAATACCCTCTCTGATTTGGAGACCAGAATAAAATCTTTCAGCAATGATACTCCCAGTTCGCTTTCCAAGGCCAAGGTCTGTCAAAAGTTTATTTAGGGATGTTACTCCTATTGAATCTAAAATTTTCTTTAAAGCTCCTCCCCTATATTCTTTAAGGCTTTTTCCACCTCTTTTTAATTCAGTTTCAAGCATTATCTTGCCAGCCTTTCTAGCATCAGAAGTTTTTTGCTTCCTTAATTTTGATCTTATTGCGCTCCTTGCTTTACTTGTTACAACGTAGTTTAACCAAGACGGATCGACATCTGATTTAGTGTTAGATGTTATTACTTCAACAGTTTGGCCTGTCTCAAGCTCAATGTTTAGAGGAACCTCACTCCTATTTACTTTGCATCCAACTATAGAATCACCCAAATCTGTGTGAACCTCATAAGCAAAATCAATTGGAGTAGAGCCTCTTCTTAATGCATATACATCTCCTTTAGGTGAAAACAAAAATACTTCATTAGAATCTAAATCAGTTTTAACTGACTGAGCAAACTCTTTTGGACTTCTTGTTTTTTTCTGAAGGTCTACTAGTCCTGATAACCATCTAGTAGCTCTAAGCTCAGAATTGTCATCACTATCTTTTGTTTTATACTGCCAATGGGCTGCTATTCCAAAACTTGCAATCTCTGACATGCTTCTTGTTTGAATTTGAACCTCAATAGGAAATGCATTTAAAGCCAATAGACTAGTATGTAAAGCTTGATAACCATTACTTTTTGGAATAGCAATATAATCTTTAAATCTGTTTTCAATTGGAGAAAAATAGTTATGGATTATGCCAAGCGCCCTGTAACAGTCATCGATTGAATCTACCAAAATTCTAAAACCATAAACATCTAAGATTTCTGAAAAAGGTTTATGTTTTGATTTTATTTTCCTATATATACTATAGATATTCTTTTCACGACCTTTAACAGATACCTTTTGAATATTATTTGCTTTAAGATGTTTTTTAAGCTCTTTCCTAATCTTTGTAACAATTCTTTTTCTTCCACCACTTGATTTCTTTATAGCACTTTCAAGCATTGAAGCTCTTAAGGGATGAATACATCTAAATGCTAGGTCTTCAAGCTCAGATCTAATATCTTGCATACCAATTCGCAGAGCTAATGGGCCATATAAATCAATTGTCTCCTTTGATTTTTTTATCTGCTTAGATCTTGGTAGATGTTCGATGGTCCTCATGTTGTGCAAGCGATCGCATATCTTTACGAGAACAACACGAACATCTTTTGACATTGCTAACATCATTTTTTGAAGATTATTTGCATCTGCATCTATTCTTGCATTAATATCTAGTTTTCCTAATTTACTTACTCCATCAACAATTTCGGCAACATCTTCACCGAAAAGTTTTACTAGATTGTTTTTATTAACATCACAATCTTCAAGAACGTCATGCATTAGAGCCGCGCAAATAGTGTCTGGGTCCATTCTTAGATCTAGTAAAATTTGAGCTACTTCAACAGGATGAGTTATATATTTTGAGCCATCCCTTCTCTGCTGACCATCATGAGAATAAAAAGCAAACGTGTATGCCTTTTGAATTTTTTTTATTTCTTTGTTATCTAAATATGTTTTGGCAGACTTATAAAATATTTGAGGCAGCTTTAAGTAATATTGCTCATCGAAATTACTAATTAAAGTACTTGGGAGAACTTGGTCACTCAAGATAACCTCCCAATAATCATTTAGCCTATATTTTCATTTTCTTGGTTACTTGGAGTAGAAAATTCATCTAATAGAACGTCTTCTTCTAAAGTTCTCTCAAGAGTTTCTTTATCAAGCAGGCCTTCTTCTATTTCTCTTAAAGCAACCAAAGTAGGTTTATCATTATCCCATTCTACGAGTGGATCTCTGCTGGTTGTTGAAAGCTGCCTAGCTCTCTTAGATGCCATAAGGATGAGATCAAATCTACTTGGAATTTTTTCTAAACAATCTTCAACTGTAATTCTTGCCATAATATATCTCCTGGGTTGAGTATTCTAATTCCAAATAGTTCATTAATCCAATAATTCTCTCAAAATTTCATTTGCGTGATCATTGTTATATTTAAAGCCTTTATCAAAAAGAATTGAACTTAAAACCTCAATAGTTTTGTCAAAATTATCATTGAGTACAACAAAATCAAATAAATTTGCAGATTCTAATTCAATAATAGCATTACTCAATCTTTTTGAAATAACATCTTTTGAGTCTAAGCCTCTACTTATCAACCTTTGCTCAAGCTCTTTAAATGAAGGCGGCAATATAAAAATTGATGTAAATTTTTGGGATGTTTCAATGATTTGCTTATAGCCCTGAACATCAATATCTAAAATTACACTAATTCCTAAATTAATTTTTTCTTCGACAAATGATCTTAAGGTTGCATATTTGAATCCGTGTACATTAGCGGACTCCAAAAAAGCATCTTGATCATTTAATGAATTAAATTCTTCATCAGAAATAAAAAAATAGTCTTTGCCATGGATTTCTCCATCCCTTGGATTTCTTGTTGTAGCAGATATTGATAACTCTAGAGGACTCTCACTCATTTCAATCAATTGTTTTATAAGCGAAGACTTACCAGCACCAGAAGGAGCAGAAAATATGATTAGCTTAGCTTTATCCATATCACTCAATATTTTGAATTTGTTCTCTCATCTCTTCAACTAATACTTTAATCTCTAAAGCAATATTTTTTGTTTCTGGCTCATCAAGTTTTACAGTGAGAGTATTTGATTCTCTAAAGAGTTCTTGAAGAATAAAATCAATTTTTTTACCACTAGAATTTTTATTGTTTAACTCTTTTTTAATTGAGTGTAAATGAAAGTCGATTCTTTCTAGTTCTTCTGACACATCAGCTTTCATTGCGAGATGAGTAATTTCTTGATCGAGCCTATTTTCATCATATTTTTCTATTATGTTTTTTACTCTTTTTTTATAGATCTTTATTCTTTTATCAAGATCTCTTTTGCAAAGTTTAGAAACTTTTTTTTGTTTTGATTGAATTATATCGATCTTGTTTATTAGTACTTTATGAATCTTTCGACCTTCTTCGATTCTTGATTCAAGAAAATCAGCGAGAGCTTTATTAAAAACCTTTTTTAATGTTGGGAGTTTTATTTTTGAAGACTTAGTTATTTTAAGGATACCTGGTATATCTTTTATATCTCGAAGTGTTAGTTCATTTGAAATCAATGATTCATTTTTAATTGCTTTTTTAAATTCGGCTAAAAGTTCACTATTGATCTGTAATTTTCCATTACTGGATGTGTTTGCTTTTATATGAATATCAACCTTACCTCTCTTTAACTTTTTTGAAATAGTTTTTTTAAAATATTCTTCGTCCTCACTTTGAATTTCAGCATACTTTAAATTAACTTCAAAAAATCTGTGGTTTAAACTTTTTAACTCGACAAGTATCTCTGTATCTTTGTCAACAAGTCTGGACTGCCCGAAGCCTGTCATACTTTTAATCATGTTTTTATTGTATTTTGCAAAAGGGTTTTCTTCTAGTTATATTCTTTAAAATTAAATCCTAAGTCTTTTATTTTTTTATTTGAAATTTTCCCATTTGGATTGTCTTCAGAACAATTAAAAATCTCATAAGATTTGAAATGAAAATCATTTTCTATAAAAAACTTTATGATTTTCGCGGCATTATCCCTGTGTAAATGATTATTTGACATTTTTGCAGATTGAGAATCATATAAACCAGAAAATCTTAAAATAATTAATTTATCTTTATATAAATCTATCTGTTTTTCTTCGTATTCCTTTATAAACTTTCCCCTAAATTCAATTGGATCAATTGAATCGATTTCTTTGCATGATGATTTTGATTCTTTGTCGTAAACTCTTGTTGATGAAATTGAAATAAATGTATCAATTGGAAGTTTTGAAATTATCTTATTTAGATTTTCAGTAGAATTTTTAAATCCATCCTCATATCCAGATTCATCATTTCTTGAAGGCTTCGGAAAAAATATTACAACGTCGATTTTTTCAAAATTATGAACAAATTCTTTTTTTGATAACCAATCCCATTCTATAAAATCATCTGAGTTATATTTATTATTTCTTGAAACTAAAAGTAAATTATATAAATCACTATCAAGAACATCTGTGAGGCGTTTTCCTATGTCTCCGTAGCCAATAATAAGAATATTTTTTTTCATATTCTTATTTAGTCAAAAAAAATCCAGGGACACAACCCTGGATTTTATAAGTAGATGATTTGTTTATATGCTTAATAATGGTGCGATAACTAAACTAACAATTGCCATAACATTAATAAGAATATTCATTGAAGGTCCAGATGTATCCTTGAAAGGATCTCCTACTGTATCTCCTACTACGGCAGCAGCATGAGTATCAGACCCTTTACCTCCTAAGTTACCTTTTTCAACATATTTCTTCGCATTGTCCCAGGCACCTCCAGCATTAGCCATCATAAGCGCAAGTGATACACAACCAAGAAGTCCACCTGCCAACATTCCACCTAAAGCTTGTGCGCCTAAACCAAAGCCTACAATAGCTGGCATTGATACTGCTATCACTCCCGGCAACATCATTTTCTTTAAGGCTGCTTTGGTAGCAATCTCAACACATTTTTCTGAATCGGGTTCTGCTGTACCCTCCATTAGTCCAGATATTTCTCTAAATTGTCTTCTTATTTCATTAATCATTTCAAAAGCTGCGTCGCCAACAGCTGTCATAGTAATCGAAGAGACCAAGAAAGGTATACAAACTCCAATAAACATTCCAACTAAAACTATTGGCTCTGTCAGCGCTAAAGAAAATTCAGGATTTGCTACCGCTACCACGGCTGAAAAAGCTGAAATTATAGCCAAGGCCGCTAGAGCTGCGGCTCCAATTGCAAAGCCTTTTCCAATTGCGGCGGTAGTATTTCCAAGTTCATCAAGAGAATCAGTTATTTCTCTTACCTCATCACCCATACCTGACATTTCAGCTATACCACCTGCATTATCTGCAACAGGTCCGTATGCGTCTATTGCCATTGTTATTCCAACAGTCGCAAGCATTCCAACTGCAGCTATTCCAACTCCATAAATACCTGATAATTGAGTTGATGTAAGAATTATCAGAGCCAAAATAACAATAGGTATTACAACCGATTGCATTCCAACTGATAATCCTGAAATCATCACTGTTGCTGAACCAGTTTCTCCAGATTCAGCGATTTTTCTTACTGGACTTCCACCAGTATAGTATTCTGTAATAAGTCCGATTAATACTCCGCCTACAGCTCCGGCAATAACACACCACCATACATTCATTCCAACACCATCAAAGGAATTGATTATAAAATAAGCCATAGCAACAAATATTACTGGTGCTAAGAGGGTTCCAGATCTTAATGCGCTCGCAGGCGCTTTTGCAGACTGAAGCTTAACTATGAATATTCCAATTATTGAAGCAATTAAGCCTGTTGATGCTAAAGCTAAAGGAAGCATCATCATGTCTTTATTGCCTAGGGTATATGCTATAGCTATTGAAGCAATCATAGAACCACAATAAGACTCAAATATATCCGATCCCATTCCAGCAACATCGCCAACATTATCGCCTACGTTATCTGCTATAACACCTGGATTTCTTGGATCATCTTCTGGAATACCTGCTTCTATCTTACCAACAAGATCAGCTCCAACATCTGCACTCTTTGTAAAAATTCCTCCACCTACTCTTGAAAAAAGAGCTACTACAGAAGCTCCCATAGCAAAACCTTCAAGCTTATGAGGATCAATTTCAGCTGGTATATAGAAATAATATAAGCCTCCTAGACCTATTAAACCTAATGATGCAACACATAGACCCATTATTGAACCACCGTAAAAAGATACTGATAAAGCCGCTGCTGGGCCATCCTTTTGCGCAGCGGTTGCAGTTCTAACATTTGCTTTGGTTGCTGCATACATGCCAATAAAGCCAGCCACGGATGAGCATATAGCTCCAACAATTATAGATATAGCGGTATAAGGCCCTAATGCATACCAAGCTAAAACTACTATTACCGCAATAAATATGGACAAATATTTATACTCAGTTTTCATGAAAGCGAGCGCTCCAGCATGAATCTGATCGCCTATTTTTTTTACTTTGTCCTCGCCATCGGGATATTTCATGACAAGTTTATAAACAACGAATGCCATTACCATACCCAATATTCCAAGAGCTGGTGGAATGATTAAATTATCCATATAGAACCCCTTAATTTAAATAAAGCATTCTAGCAAATTATTTGAAATAAAAGCGTATTTTTTACCTATTTATTAAATATGTTTTTGTCTAAAAGTTCTTCTGAATTTGCAACAACGCAAGCTACCGCAGCATCACCAGAAACATTTACCGAAGTTCGTATCATGTCGAGAATTCTATCAACCGCTAATATTAGGCCAATTGCGTCTAATGGCAGCCCTAAAGAGCTCAAAATCAGAGCTAATGTAACAGTTCCAGCAGATGGAACAGCAGCTGCTCCAATAGAGGCAACCATTGCAAGCAAAACTATTTGAATATATTGAATCATTGATAGGTCAACACCAACAGTGCTTGCAATAAACATAGTCGCTAAGCCCTGCATTATCGCAGTACCATCCATATTTATAGTAGCCCCAACAGGAATAACAAACGATGATACATCTTTTTTAACTCCAAGCTCATCAGTAACTGTCTTAAGTGTTACTGGAATAGTTGCCGCGCTTGATGATGTGGTAAATGCAAATATAGCAACATTTCTCATTTTTTTAAAAAAAATAATTGGATTTAAATTAGCGAATAATTTTAAGACTAATGAATATGTAAAAAATAAATGAAACAGTAAAACGAAGATCAGTAATAAGACATATTGAATTAGATCTCCAAAGATATTTAGACCATGATCCATCACATAACTTCCCATTAAGCAAAAAACTCCAATTGGTGCAAAACTCATTACTATTAAAACTATCTTCATAAAAACTATGTTTAATTTTTCGAAATTTTTAGAAAGATTGTCTGTGAGATTGTCTGTAAGGTTTAAGGCAATGCCAAATAGCACACTTATGAAAACAATTCCTAACATGTTATTTTCAACAAAAGCTCCAAAAATATTACTAGGGAAAATTCTTAAAACGGTATCATATAAACTTGCTTCACCAGGAGGCGCGCTAAAAGATGCGACTTCGCCTTCGTAACCAGAAATGTTAAAAGCCCATCCAAAGAATATAGCTATCATTACTGCAAAAGCTGTAGTAAATAAATAAAGTAATATTGTTTTTGAGGCTATTGATCCAAGCTTCACCATATTTGATAGAGATGATATACCAGACACTAATGAAAAGAAGACTAGCGGAACTACTATTAATAAGAGGAGATTTTTAAAAATCTGGCCACCGAGATTAAATAGATATTTTTCAATGCCAAAAAAAATTGATTGCGATATTAGGTCTTGAAAATAAAAACAAAGTGAGGCTATGAATACTCCAGCAAACATCCCCACTAAGACATTTCTAGTAAGATTTTTTGGTGGATCTAATTGACTCATGTAATCTCTATCATATCAAAATCCTCTTTGCCTACTCCGCATTCAGGGCAAAGCCAATCCTCTGGAACATCTTCCCACGCAGTTCCTGGTTCAATTCCATCCTCAGGCCAACCTAATTCTTCATCATAAATTAGCCCGCAGACAATACATTCCCATTTTTTATATTCCATACTTATTAAAGATATTGTTATTTGCTTTAAATCAAGGAGGCTATAATATCAGATTTGAATACTTATATTAATGAACCTTAAACATATTTCTAAATGGATTAACCAAAATGATATGGAAGGTATACTTTGTAATGAAAAAATAAAATCCTGGCTTCTTGAACAAGGTCCAATTACAGAGAGAATAAAATCAAAACACAAATTTGAGCTAAAGCTTTTGAGAGACAGTGTTGGAGAAGTAGATATTAATGATAGATACTTTTTAGATAATATTGATGGCGAGGTTAAAGTTAGAGAAGTTATTCTTCTAGCTGATAAAAATCCATTAGTCTTTGCAAGGTCTCTCATCCCAGAAGTCACCATTCAAAATGGCCTCAAAAAACTTGGTGAATTAAATACAAAACCACTTGGAGATATATTGTTTGAAAAAGGAGTATTTAAAAAAGATCAAGTAGTTTTCTCAACCTTTTCTCAAAATAAAAAAGAATATTGGGGAAGAAAGGCAAAATACTATGTTAAGAACTGCCCTTTGTCTGTAATGGAAATATTTTTAATTTAATTAATGCTTTCAAAAAATAAAATAAAATCTTTTTTAGAGCTTGCAAGATTAGATAAACCAATAGGTACTTATCTTCTGCTTTGGCCTTCGATGTTAGGATTATTATTGGCAGGTATAAGTCATGAAATAGGCATTAAAAATTTTATTATCGTTGTCATAGGTTCTTTAATAGTAAGATCATGTGGTTGTGTTATAAATGATATTAGTGACTACAAAATAGATAAATTGGTATCTAGAACCGTAGGACGACCACTGGCCACGGGAGCCTTGAGCATATATGAAGCATGGGGATTTTTTATATTTCTAGGTTTAGTCTCTCTTATTATTTTATTTTTTACTAATCCATTCACTATGAAAATAGCTATTTTATTTGCATTTTTAATTGTTCTTTACCCTCTTACAAAAAGATTTTTTCCTGCTCCGCAATTTTTTTTAGGAATTACCTTTGGTTCTGGCTCATTGATCGCCTATTCATTGGTATCCTCTGATTTTACATTATCAATAATTTTGCTCTATGTAGGTTTAATAGCTTGGATAATTAGTTTTGATACATATTATGCTCTGGAGGATATGGAAGATGATATAAAAATTGGAATAAATTCTACAGCTATTTTATGGGGCAATGCTGCAGTAAAGGTTTCGAGAGTGCTTCATCTTTGCTTCTATATATCTCTGCTTTTGATAGCAATGCTTAACTCATTTTCATACTTCTTTTTCTTAATTTTTGCAGCATTATTAATAATTTTTATTTATCAAAAAATTCTAATAAATGATAAAAAATTCTTGGAGGCTTTTAAAATTAACAATTTGGTAGGAATATTATCAGTAATTGGTTTCGCCATAGAAATATTGATATTGGGTTAAGCTCAAATGCTAAAAGAATTCAAATTTATAGAGAAATTGTCTGAAATAAGTGGCTCTGATATTGATGAGCTTTTGTCTGATAAGGATTCGCCGTTTATCAGATATCAATTTTTACAAGCTTTAGAGGAGTCTAAATCAGTCTCCAATATAAATGGCTGGAAGCCCAATCATCTTGTTTCAATTGATGATAAAAAAATAACCGGTTTTATGCCCCTTTATCTAAAAGATAATAGTCAAGGTGAGTTTGTTTTTGATCATTCGTGGTCCTATTCTTTAAACAGGGCTGGGAGAAGATATTATCCTAAACTATTAACAGCGGTGCCCTTTACTCCATGCGAAACTAGAAAAATAATTTCAAAAAACAATGTAGATAAATTTGTTGATACAACAAAAAATTTTATGAGCAGTAATGATATAGAAACATGGCATATTCTTTATCCAGATCATGATTTAAAAGAAAACTTAAAAAAGTGTGGCTTGGTCGAACGATCAGGCTATAAATTTGTATGGAATAATAGAAACTTTAAAGATTTTGAAGATTACTTAAAGATTTTTAAATCGAGACAGAGAAAAAATATACGAAATGAAAGGAAGAAAATATCTGATTACGGTATCGAATTTATTGTTAAAGACTCTGATTCTCTATCAATAGAAGACTGGGATGTCTTTTACAATTTTTATAAAAATACATATGAGCAAAGGCTTCAGAGGCCATACTTAAACTATAAGTTCTTTGAATTAATTCAAAAAAACAAATATGTGCTAAGGCCAATAATTTTTTTTGCAAAGCTAAATGATGAAATAATTGCTGGCTCTCTTTGTTTTAGAGACAAAGATAATTTGTATGGAAGAAACTGGGGTACAAAATATGATATTGACTCCCTTCATTTTGAATGCTGTTATTATCAAGGCATAGACTATTGTATAAATAACGGCATAAGTCATTTTGATCCTGGAGTTCAAGGAGAGCATAAAATTAGGAGAGGTTTTGAGCCGATCACCACCCACTCATACCATTTAATTATGAAAGATGATTTTAGAAAAGCTATTTCAGATTTTTGTATTAGAGAAAAAGAAGAAATTCAAAGCTATCTTGAGGCTTGTAAAAGATATACTCCGTTCAATAAAGAATATAAAATTTAAACATGATAAATACCCTGCCAAAAACAGCTCATCATCAAATAATTTGTGAAGCAAACTACATAAGGCTAAAAAAAATTTTATGTGGTTTCAACAAAACAAATTATAAATTTAATTTGATTAATCCTGACAACAGTGAATATTTTGTTCTTTTTCGGGTAATTCAAAGATCAAAACATACTGTTATTTTAGAAGCTAAGCAAAAATCAAAAATATCTAATCTTGGAACATTTATTATGAGAATTCAGATTTCAATAGATGCAAAATTAGCTGAAGTTATTTCTTACCAAGGTGAAAAAGCTGTGCCTTTTTTTATGAAAATATCAATGACTCAATCAAAAGATGAGAAGTTACAACAAAATAGATTTTTAACAGAGTGGCTGGAAAGTATTTTTATTTCTGGAATAAGTGCGGATGTTAAATTTTAGTTAATGACCAAGTCGATAATATATTTACATGGATTTGCATCATCTTCAGATTCTACTAAAGCAAAACTTATTCAAAAATTCATTTCTAAAAATCACAGAAAAGTAAAAATTTTTACTCCTGACCTTAGCAATAACTTTCATGAAGCAATTCTTCAAATAGAAAAATTAATAAGCGTCTGTGAAAAACCGATTGCCTTTATGGGGTCATCTTTAGGAGGATACTATGCTGATTACTTCGCACAAAAATTCAATGCAAAAGCTGTTTTAATTAATCCAGCAATACCTCCATTGGAGGGTTTTGATATTCATCTAGGAGAAAATGAAAACTATTCAACTGGAGAAAAATTCAATCTTAGTCACGAAGATATAGAATACTTAAGATCAATTTCACACAAAAAATTTATGAATCACGAAAAAACACTTGTATTAGTTGAGTCAGGTGATGAGATTCTTAATTACTCAAAAAGTATTTCATATTTTGCCGGCTCCCAATTAGATATAGTTTATGGGGGCAATCATTCATACTCATCATTTCAAGAAAAACTTAAAAAAATTAGAAATTTTCTTAGAATCTAAATAAATGTATTAAATTAGAGCAAAATATTTTATTTTGCACTTAAATAATGCATAATTATTACAATATTTGTGCAAATATGCTTAATATTATTGGCACATAAATTGCTTGTATAACAGTATTTAGGAGATTTTATGAAAACATATGAATATATTTGGCTCGATGGTTACAAACCCGAGTCTTCAATGAGGAGCAAAGTAAAAGCAACAAAAGATGAGACACCACCTGAATGGTCTTTCGATGGTTCATCCACTCAACAAGCAGAAGGAGGCAGCTCAGATTGTCTTCTCATTCCAGTTCGAACATATGATAATCCAAATGGCCATGATCTTGTAATGACAGAAGTTCATGCTGCAGATCATACTGTTCATCCCTCTAATTACAGAGCAGCAGCAGCTGAAGTAACAACTGATGAATGGTGGTTTGGTTTTGAACAAGAATATTTCTTAACAGACGCACAAACTGGGGAGCCTCTTGGATGGGAAGACGGCGAACCTCGAGCACAAGGCGATTATTATTGTGGTGTTGGAGCAAGCAATGTCGTTGGAAGAGAGATTTCAGATGCACATTTATTTGCATGTTTGGATTTAGGTATAGACATAACTGGAACTAATGCAGAGGTTGCTTTAGGTCAGTGGGAATATCAATGCTTTGGAAAAGGTATTAAAGCTGCTGATGATTTATGGGTAAGTAGATATCTCTTATATAAAATTGCTGAAGAGTTTGGAGTTGGAGTGAACATACATCCTAAACCAAAAACAGGTGATTGGAATGGTTCAGGCATGCATGCAAACTTTTCAAATGAAGCCATGAGAACAGCTGGTTCTGAAGAGCTATTTACTGGAATGTGTGACAAGCTAGGTGAAGTTCATGAAGAAGGAATTGCTTCTTATGGTTCAGATAACGATATGAGGTTAACTGGACTTCATGAAACACAAAGTATCGAAAAATTTTCATATGGAGTAAGTGACAGAGGCGCAAGTATAAGAATACCTGTCTACACCGTTGAGCATAATTGGAATGGTTATCTTGAAGATCGAAGGCCAGCATCAAATGCAGATCCCTACAGAATTCTTAAGCATATTGTAGGAACACTTTCTTAATATTTTGTCCGTTTATATATATGACACTCTGTTTACTAATAAAAAAACAGGGTGTCATTTTTCATGATGATAGATAAGTCAAAATTAAGTTTTTTAAATCAGCTTTCTTCTGAGATAGTTTTACTTGATAAAAGTTTTAAAATTTTGTGGCTTAATGAATCTGCTCTCAATAAAGGGTGGGTTTTAAATAAAAATGCTGAAAATGTCATAACTGATCAATTTTCTGAAGAAACACAGAAGTCTTTAGTTAGTTTTCTTAAGAAAACTTTGAACAGCCAAGGTTCTAAAACTAAAAGAGAATTCGAGTTGACTACAGCTGCTAAAACAAAAAGGATAATTGATCTTACTGTCAGTTGGAGCAATGAATATGAAGCATTGATTTTAGAGATACTTTGTACGGATAACCTTAATAAGATCATTGACTCTACTAAAACATTTTCGACACAAAAAATAGCAGCAAACTTAGCTAGAACTCTAGCTCATGAAGTTAAAAACCCATTAGCTGGTATAAAAGGAAGTGCGCAAATTCTAAATAAAAAATTTAATGATTCACATTCTCAAAAATTTCTAAGAATTATAATTAACGAAACCGAAAGGCTTAACCAAATAGTCACAAAAATTTTAACTCCTCCGTCTAAACCAAGTATAGAATCTTTCAATATTCACTCTGCATTAGAAAAAGTTTATGCATTATCAGATGCTGAAAATCAGGACGATCTCGAGTTAAAGAGAGACTATGACCCAAGCATTCCTGAGATTAATGGTGATGAAAATCTTTTTGTTCAAGCCATATTAAATTTAGTAAAAAATGCTCAGCAAGCAACTGAAAATACTAAAAATCCTAAAATAAAAATTAGGTCCAGAATTAAATACAGTCATCCAATTAATGGCGTTTTGCACTCCACAGTATGTTGCATAGAAATAATTGATAATGGATGTGGTATTCCCAAGGAAATGAACGATCAAATATTCTTTCCAACTGTCTCAGTTAAAGAGAATGGATCTGGACTTGGCTTAACAATTGCTCAAGACATAATAAGAGTACATGGTGGGAGTATTTCATTTACCTCAATAGATGGGAAAACAATTTTTTCTGTAAATATGCCGTTAAAAAACATTAAAGGAGAAGAAAAAATTGCATAAAATTTGGATTGCGGATGACGATGATGCAATAAGATTGATTCTTGAAGAGAGTCTTGGAAGTGAAGGCTTCATGACAAAAATCTTTTCGAATGGTGAAGATCTGATCAAAGAGTTAGAGACTGAAAAGCCTGATCTCATCATAACCGACGTACAAATGCCAGGAATGCTAGGATACGACATTCTAAAGCACGTAAATAATAATTACGAAGACCTGCCTGTAATAATTATGACAGCATTTGCAGATATGCAGGCAGCTGTTGAATCTTTTGGTGGCGGTGCATTCGAGTATATTCCTAAGCCATTTGATCTTGAAGAGGCAATCAAAATAATAAAAAGAGCACTAGAGGAAAAACCATTAACCAAGGGTCTTAAGAAAGACGTGAAACTAGACATTATTGGTGAATCTCTGCCTATGCAAAATGTTTTTAGAGCGATTGGTAAGCTCTCTAATACAATTGCTACAGTCCTGGTTCAAGGTGAATCAGGCACAGGCAAGGAACTTATCGCAAAATCACTTCATAAGAATAGTCCTAGACATGACATGCCTTTCATAGCATTAAATATGGCTGATATACCCAAAGAACTTGTTGAGTCAGAATTATTTGGTCATGAAAGAGGAGCTTTTACAGGAGCAGTTGAAAAGAGAATCGGAAGATTTGAACAGGCCAATGGAGGCACCCTTTTCCTTGATGAAATAGGAGATATGCCTCTTGAATCTCAAACAAGACTTTTAAGAGTTTTATCAAATAAAGAGTTTTATAGAGTTGGAGGTGATAAACCAATAAAAGTAGATGTAAGAATAATTGCAGCTACACATCAAAATCTCAACAATCTTGTTTCTCAGAAAAAATTTAGAGAAGATCTATTTTATAGATTGAATGTTATCAAAATAGAAGTTCCTGCTTTGAAAGAAAGAAAAGATGATATTGAAGATCTTTGTAAATTCTTCCTCAAAAATTATTCTGAATCTTTAGACGAAGAATTAAGAGTACTCTCAGACGATGCTAAAAAATTACTTGAAAAATATGACTGGCCAGGAAATGTAAGACAACTTGAGAATGTATGTTATTGGCTGACTTTAATGTCACCAACACAACATGTAAAAGCACAAGATCTCCCTACTGAGGTAAAGGAGTTTGAGATTACAGACATCCCAGCGTCTTCTTGGGAAGACGGCTTACAAAACTGGTTAAACAATGTTTCTATGAATATAGAATCAGGGTTATCAGAAATAGCAATTACAAAGATTGAAAAAATGTTAATCAAAACTGCTCTTGAGAGATCAAAGGGCAAAAAAAATGATGCCGCACAAATTCTGGGCTGGGGCAGAAATACTCTTTCAAAGAAAATGAAAGATCATGGTATTTAAACTAAAGGTAAATTTTGAATTCTCCATTCATTTATTCCACCCTTGAGAATTAAAAGCTCTTTAAAACCCTCCTTCTTGAGAAGCTCTCCTGCATTAGGTGAAACGTTACCCATTTCACATACAAGAATTACTGACTTATCTTGAGGGATTTCGTTTGTTCTATTACTTAAGTTTAAAAAAGGAATATTAATTGAGCCTGTAATATGACCATTTTGAAACTGTTCAGAATCTCTAAGGTCAACAATAAATGCGGTTTCATTGTTTGAAAGTGCTACTAAATTTTGAGGAGAAATTTTTGTTCCTCCTTTTTTTGATGTTGCATTAATTAACAAAATAATTGTCGCCAGCAAAGGTAACGAAAGATAGTAATGCTCAATTAAAAAATTTATTAGTTCCATGTGTATATTATCTATTAAAATAAGTAATATTTATTAAAAATATGAAACAAAGAAATCTCATACTAGTAAGGCATGGTCAAAGTGAATGGAATGAAAAAAACCTATTCACAGGATGGGAGAATCCAGGTCTTACAGATAAAGGAAAACTAGAAGCTGAAAATGCTGGAAGATTGATTAAAAATCTAGATATTAATTTCGATTTTTTATATACATCTGCTCTCACAAGAGCACAGTTAACTGGAACTATTATTCTTTCTGAATTAAAACAGACAACCATACCGATCGAGAAAGATAAAGCTCTTAATGAACGATTTTATGGAGACCTTCAAGGACTCAATAAAGATGAATGCAGACAAAAATGGGGAGAAGAAAAAGTTCAGATTTGGAGAAGATCATATGATAAAGGTCCGCCAGGCGGGGAAACTCTCAAAGAAACTGGAGAAAGAGTCGTGCCATATTACATGGAGAAAATTGAGCCACATCTGTTTAATGGTGCAAATATAATTATTGCTGCTCACGGAAATTCACTTCGCTCACTTATTAAGCATTTAGATAATGTTTCTGATGAAGACATTGTAAAACTTGAAATACCAACAGGAGCTCCGATACATTATGTTTTTTCTGAAGATGGGGCAATCTTGTTTCGTAATAATATGATGAAATAAATTGGAGGCAGCTACAAACATATTTTCTTCATCTATCTACAGTTGGTATGAAAAACATGGTCGCAAAGATCTTCCATGGCGAAAAAATATTACTCCATATAGCGTTTGGATATCTGAAATAATGCTTCAACAAACTCAGGTAAAGACAGTAATACCTTTCTATGAAAGATTTATGAAAAAATTTCCAGATCTCAACGCCATATCAGATGCATCAGAAGAAGAAATTCTTGCACTTTGGACAGGGTTAGGTTTTTACAGAAGAGCAAAAAATATCTTTGCAGCAAAAGAAATTGTTAAAAAGAACTTTGACAACAATTTTCCCTCTACATTTGATGAGCTTGTAAGTCTTCCGGGCATAGGAAAGTCAACAGCCGGAGCTATCTTATCAATTGCATATAAAAAATCTTTTCCAATTTTAGATGCAAACGTTAAAAGAGTTATATCAAGACATGACAAAGTAGATGTATCAGAAAAAAAATCTGATAACAAACTTTGGCAATTATCAGATCTTTACACTCCAAATAAAAAAATATTTGAATACACCCAAGGTATCATGGATGTTGGAGCTACAGTATGCAGCATTAAAAAGCCCACATGTATCGAGTGTCCTGTCAGCAAAACTTGCAAGACTGCTTTCGAAGAAATTAAAGTCATAAGAAAGTCTAAAAAAGAAAAACCCCAAAGAGAGATATTTTTTAAATTAGCACATTCAAATAATAAATTTCTTTTGTTTAAGAAAAATTCAAAAAGTTTTTGGGAGAGTTTATGGGTTCCGTATGAAGATGAGGGAATTAAAAATGACAAAATATTTAAAAAGCCATTAAAAAGAAATCAACAAAAATTTAATCACGCTCTGTCACATCTAGACCTAATGATCACAATTGAAATTTTTGAATACAAAAAGCCTTTTAAAATTTCTACTAATCGTGAGCATCAATGGATATGTCGTGATGAGATTAAAAATTATGGTCTCCCAAAACCAATAAAGCATATAATAGATAATCATGTCTAAGACTATTTTTTGTAAAAAGTTAGAAAAAGAGCTGCCAGCTCTTTCCATCCCACCTATGCCGGGGCCCAAAGGAATTGAGATAATGAATTCTGTTTCAGAGGAAGCTTGGGAAATGTGGAAGTCGCATCAAACCACTCTAATTAATGAGAAACATTTAGATATGTCTGATGCAGATAATAGAAAATGGCTTTTGGAACAGATGGACAAGTTTTTTAATAACGAGGACTATGAAAAAGCTTCTGGATTCAAAGCTCTTGACTAAAATTAAACTTAAATTTTAGTTTTTTTTAAAGATTAAATTGTCAAAATATTAATAATTTTTTCTTAAAAAATTCTCTTTAAAATAGAAAATTAATATCAAATTTTTGCCTATCAAAAACCATAAATATTTTGATTTACAAAGTAAAAAAAATAGAGTTTAATTTCGATACTATGTCAGATAAATCCAACTCAAAATTTCCTGAAGAAGCAGATGTAGTAATTGTAGGTGTCGGTGGTATCGTAGGCTCAATGCTTGCTTATTGGTTGGCTGAACTTGGTCAAAAAAATATTGTAGGTTTAGAAAAATCAACAATAATCCCCTCAGATATCGCATCAACTGCTCATGCATCCGATTTTGTTTATAACACTACACATGACAAATTAGGTTGTTGGACAACTTCGTTTAGTAGAAAATTTTACGAAGATAACGGCTTTTTTTTAAAAAAAGGTGGGTTAGAAATCTGCCGGAAAGGTGATGATGAGCGCTGGGAAGAATTAAAGCGAAAAGTTGCATCAGGAAAAGCATTTGGCACAAACGTAAGATTAATATCTGCAGCTGAAGCAGTTGAAAAATTTCCCTTACTTGAAGAGGATTCTATGATTGGTGCTATGTGGGATCCAGATGCGGGCCTTGTAGTTCCGCGATCACAAGAAGTTGTTAATTTTGCTGTTGAAACAGCAAAAGACAAAGGCGCTTTAAAAACATTTACAAATACTCCAGCTACTGGATTTGAAACAGAAAATGGGAAAATTGTTGCAGTGAAAACTGATAGAGGAACCATTAAAACAAATAAAGTTGTTATTGCCTCAGGAATTTGGGGGCCTTTAATGGGCGACATGGCAGGTGTCGGGGTTCCATTAATGCCTGTTGAGCATCCATTGTTATTTTTTGGACCATACGAAAAAATTCAAGATACTGAAGAGATGCTTGTGTATCCTCTTCTAAGGGACCAAGGCAACTCTGCTTACGTTAGAGATACAGGAAAATTTCATGGCGGTATGCTCGAATGGGGTTTTTATGAAGACAAAAATCCTAGACTTGTCGATCCTGAAGATATAGGTAATCCAGACAAAACTATGTTATCAGATTCAATGAGATATTTAGAACTAGAAGAAATAGCAGAGCCACTAGAAAAAGCTTTTGAAACTACGCCGATTCTTAGCGAATTAGGATGGGATGAAAAAAGTTCATTTAATGGACTACTTTCTGTGACAGCTGATGCAGGATCTTTGATTGGTGAAAGTCCTGAAGTCAGAGGTTTTTGGCTATGTGAGGCTGTTTGGGTAAAAGATGGTCCTGGTTGTGCCAGACTATGTGCTGAGGCAATGGTACATGGTAAAACTCAGGTTGATATGCATTCTTTTGACATCTCAAGGTTCTATCCGCATCAAAAAGAAAAAGAGTTTGTTAAAACAAGAGCATTTGAAAACTCTCAAACTATATATACACCTGCTGTTCATCCTAGAGAACCTTATATTACTCAAAGAGAAATGTTTGTAAGTCCATTCTATGAGAGAGAGAAAGAATTAGGTGGACACTTTGAGAACGAAGTAGCTGGTTGGGAACGAGCTTTAGCATATATTAGCAACAGAGAAAAGCTTGAAAAGTATCTTAAAGAAGTGCCTTTACGAGAAAACGAGTGGGATACCCGACATGTTCCATATGATGTTGCTAATGCTGAACATCTTGCAATGAGTGATTCTGTTGGCATGATTAATTTATCTCACTTTCCAATAATGGATATAAAGGGTCGAGATGCTGAACGCATGCTGGAATACTTATCAGTAGCCAAGGTTGGTGGCAATACTCCTGAGGGTAAAGTTATTTATACGAACTTCCTAGATGAAGATGGTGGAGTTCATGCAGATCTTACTATTTCACGTTTAGGTGCTGATAGTTACAGAGTTGTAACAGGTGGTGCTGATGGAAATCGTGACTGGGTTACATTAAGAAATTATAGAGACGATAATGGATTGGACGCAGATATAAATATAAGAACTCATGATATTGCAACTATAGGATTATGGGGACCAAAGGCTGTAAATGCCTTAGGTAATTTTATCGATCCTAATGAAATTGATATTAAAAGTTTCCCATTTGTAACTGCAAAAAATTTAACACTCAATTTATTAGGCGGAAAGAAAGTTGATGTTTGGGCGGCTAGAATCTCATACGTTGGTGAAAGTGGATGGGAAATTTACTTTGATAATAATAAAGAAGATGGTTTGGCTTTATATGATTCATTGCTTGAGGTTGGTGTAGTTCCAGTTGGCATTGAAACATATGCCAATAGTAGAAGGCTCGAGAAAAGTTTTAGACTTCAAGGTGCGGATCTCGAAACAGAATATACTGCCATTGAAGCAGCTATTCAAAGGCCTCTTGTTAAAGAAGCAGATTTCCATGGGAAAGCAGCTCATCTTTCACAAAGAGATGAGGATCCATGTGCAATTCTGTGCACAATGACATTAGATGATCTCAATGTATCTGGAAATACAAGATACCCTGTTGGCATTTCACCAATTATTGATCCTGCAACTGGTGAAGTACCCATAGATAGTAAAGGAAGAAGATCTTATACAACTGGAATGTCCTATTGTCCATCACTTAAGAAATTTGTTGTTATGGGCTATCTCCCAAAAGAGATTGCAATTCAAGGAAAGTCACTTCTTATCGAATACTTTAATGAAGGTGGAGATGGTCTATATCCTATGACTGTTCAAATTGTTGGCAAAGGATCCCTTTATGACCCTAACAACGAAAGAGTTCGTGCTTAAAAAATTAGACTTAATGACAACGGTTGTAAACTTGCCTATAATCCAAAGTTCAATTTGAGCCCAGATAGCTCAGTTGGTAGAGCAAAGGACTGAAAATCCTTGTGTCGGTGGTTCGATCCCACCTCTGGGCACCATAGTTACAACATTCTTCAAGTCTCTAAAGGTGAACAGTTGGTGAACAGATCAATTACTGTTCACGAATATTACTCTGATCGTCAGTAGACTTATAAATCTCTTCTTGGATAAAATCATAGTGATGATTGAAAATATTTTATTAATAGTTGTATTGATAATGATGATTTATGTAATTTTCATTTTTATGAATTGGATAAAGGATATTTTTCAAATCATTATTAAAATAATTAATGTTTATAAAAAACCACAAATACATGTAATTAATGGTTCCTGGGAAGATCTTGGTAAAAATCCCTTTGAGGTATTTAGTTCAATTGAGAATATAAAAATTGGAGATGTGGTATTTTGTAAGTCTGGTTCATGGAAAGGCATCTATTGGCAAAAGGTTACTGCGGAAGACTGGACAACTAGTGCCGAGTTACAAAAAATCTGTAAAGGCGATTTAAAAATATTTAATAATTGGATTATAAAAAATGAAAACCTTAAGAAACCAATTAACTAAAATCATTTACTAATATATGTGTATAAGAATTAAGACACAAAAAAGTTTTGATAAAGGCATAATATATTTGTGTTACTAGAAGATTATATTTCAAAGTATAGAGGTAAGTTAGGTCATCTCGAAGAGTCTTTTATTAGAAATGTCTTTTTTAAAGATTATGGAGAAGAAGGTCTTGATTTTATTGAACCACAGGTTGAAATGGAGCGGGAAGATGGATCTGGTAGAGTTTTTATAATTGACTTTGTAGTAACAACAGTTAATAAAAAATATGCAATAGAAACACATGGTTTCCACAGTCACGACGAAACTGGAATCTTTGTAAGAAATAAAAAAGATAGGTTTGATGAACTGCAAAGAAAAAATAATTTTATCAGAGAAAATTTTGATAAATATCTTGAAATTACTAAAAATCAAGTTGATTCTATAAATGAAGCAGTATTTGAACTAAGAAAATGTTTCAAGTCTGATAAAAATCTATATAACTTATATCTTGGAAGAAATTCACAAGAAATAACTCCCTCGCCAGTCCAAAAAATAGCACTAGAAAAAATTCATGAGAATAGGACAAATAATAAAAATGCTGGTCTTGTAATTTTAGCAACAGGACTTGGAAAAACTTTTCTAAGCGGATTCGATATTCAAAATTCTAAATCAAAAAAGGTTTTATTTGTTGCACATGTTGAGGAAATACTTAGAAAGACAAAAAATGATTTTGAAGATTTAATGAAAGACAGAATTGGAGAAATGGAGATGCTGTCAAAAAATTCTAATCTTGAGAGTAAAAATATTTTCTTTGCAACAATACAAAGTCTTCATAGAAAACAAATGCTTGAAAAATTTACTCCAAATTATTTTGACTACATAATAATTGACGAAGCGCATCACGCTGCTGCACCGACTTATCAAAAAGTTTTAGACTATTTCAAACCAAAATTCTTGCTTGGTCTAACTGCTACACCATTTAGAACGGATGAAAAAGAAATACTTCCAAGTTTTGGAGATAATATCTTTTATCAAATGGATCAAGATCAAGCAGTCGCAGAAGGTTATTTAGCAGACATAAATTACATTGGGTTCTTTGATGACATTGACTATTCAAACATAAGATGGAATGGAAATAGATATGATATTGATGATCTAAATAAAAAATTGATGATCGAGTCAAGGGATAAGTCAATTATCTCAAAATATAGACTTGAATCAGTTGAAAAAGAAAAAACAATTGGATTTTGTACATCAATAGAACATGCAAATTATATGGCAAAAGTTTTTAATGATAACGGAATAAAGTCTGTTGCAATTCACTCGAAATCTGAGACTTCAAGGAGTAGATTTTCAAACGAAGAAAGAGAAACACTGCTTCAAAAATTTAGAAATGACGAATACGAAGTTGCTTTTACTGTAAATATGTTTAACGAAGGAGTTGATATACCTGATGTATCAACAATTCTTATGTTAAGACCAACTGACTCCCTAACGATATTTATTCAACAAATTGGAAGAGGACTAAGACTTTCTGATGATAAAGAATACCTTAAAGTATTAGATTTTATTGGTAATTATAGAACTTCAGATATTATTCTTAATGGTTTAAATTTGGAACCAGGTGATTTTGAATATGATGAAGAAAAAGATATTTATTACTATGATAATGATGGAAAACATGTAACTTTTGAAAAAGAAGTTATAAATATTTTTCAAGCAATTGTTGCAAAAAAATCAAAAGAAATAGACTTAACAGAAATCGAAGAAGAATGGTTTGATTACGGTGAATTTTTAAATCAAAGCACAAAGACGGATCAAGACAAGAAAAATTCGGTTACTGAATATTGGCAAGTTGATAAGAAAAAAAAGGACATCAAAGATCATCTTTGGGCAATCGAATATTATCTTGAAAACGTTAATAACCACGATAGGTTAAAAGATCTTGATAAAGCATTAAAAAGAGACGCAGAAAAGAGCGGTATAAAAATTGAAGGAACTAGAGCATTATTTTTTTCAAAATTATTGGGATTAATTGATACAAATAGTCCATTTAAAGGGACTAATGTGTACCAAAAAATTCTTAATGAACCAAACCAAACTTATAAAATCATTTCAAATCAAATGGAAAAACTTTATTTCTGGAATGACATTCATAGTCCAATAAATCGCCATGCTACTACCATCACATCAAACAAAGGTTCTGTTTTTACTCTCTACACTGTTATCTTCATCTATCAAATATTAGTTGGGTTAAAGAATTTAGGTGAAGAAAGCACTTTATCAAAATTTGAATTAGCACATTTTGTTTTCTTTGCTAGAAATCATGATCAGGTATCTGAAGTTATTCAAAGCATTATTAAATACAGAGGATCAAAAAATATATATGAATTAGAAAAATTTTTAATTTCATCTGTTAAATCAAATGCTAAAGATGAAAAATATAATATCTTTGATACAAGATATTTCAGCATATTAAAAAATATTGAATGTCTTTCTTGGAATGAAAAACAAATCAAATTAAAACATGAGTACTTTGAGGAAATTAATGAGAAAGTATCTAAATTTGATGAAGTAATAAAATTAGAAAATATTTTTCACGAAGGCAGTTATGATGAATATAGGAAAATGCTTTATTCCTCAAAAAGTTTTTTTGAATATTATTTAAAATAATTCTAAGATTTTCTGACCAATCTGCTTTGCTAACAAAGGCGGCACAGCATTTCCTACTTGTTTCATTTGAGATGTTTTATTTCCATAAAAAATAAAATTATCAGGAAATGACTGTATCCTTGCTGCTTCCCTAACAGTAAGACATCTATCTTGATCATTGAGAGTAAACTGACCAGATGAGGGTGTGTCAAATCTTGTTGTTATTGTTCTTGCTGGTCCATTTGGATCGATTCGACCCCACGTTCCACTATATATAGATTTTGTCCTTAACTGACTTGGTAAGTCAGACTTTCCCCCAAATGGTGGAATCAAACTTAGTCTCTCAAGTGCTTCTGGTGAATGTTTCGTTGATACATGATTATAAATACCCTTTGATCCTTTTCTCATTATCTTTTGATAATCTGATAAAGAAGATTTTACATACTCTTGAAAAGTATCACCTTCTCCTGAAAGAAGTCTTGGAAGATCTGAGATTGCTTCGTGAACACTAACTACTTTTTTAATCTTTTTAGGAAATTCAAATTCTTTAGAAAGTAAGTTACCAATTATTATCGCCCTTCTTCTTGTTTGAGGAATACCATAGTCAAAGCAATTCATAACCTTGCTAGAAACTTGATAACCCATATTATTAAAATGCTTATTTATTTCTTTAAAAAAGAAACCATTATTTGAAGTTAATAAATTTGGAACATTTTCCATTAAAAAAACTTGTGGTTTTAAAATTTCAACAAATTCTACAAATTTTTTAAATAAAAAATTTCTATCATCAAGAAGTCCTTTTCGACTTCCTTTTTGAGAAAATCCCTGGCATGGTGGACCTCCTACAATAAGATCAATTTTAGAAAATTTTTGAAAGTCTTTTTTGATATTAATTATATTAATATCTCTATTGTCTATTATTCTTACATTATGATTTTTATCAAATGTCTCACAAAAAGAATTATCTATTTCGTTTGCATAAACTAACTCAAATCCGGCATCACAGAGACCTTTTGATAAACCACCTGCTCCAGAAAATAGATCTACAAATCTAACTGACATTGTTTTGACTTTTTTAACCGTTGCTTAGCAATTTTTACATAATCGCCATTAAGTTCGATTCCGATGAAATTTCTACCCAGTCTTGAAGCAGAAACACCAGTGGATCCAGACCCCATAAAAGGATCAAGAATTGTATCTCCTTTATTTGATAAAATTTGAATTAAATGGTCCATCAAAGGTAACGGTTTTTGAGTTGGATGACCACCAAACTCTTTTTCCTTAGACGAAGTTAATGCAGTTTCAAAGAAATCATGAATTGTTTTACCTTTATTATTAAATGTTCCAGTTTTTTTATTATTTACAAAATATGCCCAACACTCATTTGAATTTATAAAGTGAAGATCTTTATTTCTTGGCATAGGATTTTTTTTATGCCAAATGCCAGTAGTTTTATAATAAAAATTGTTCTTTTCAGCAATATTAATAAGTGTTTCTATTTTAATAACTGCCATAAAGACGATTAGATTGCCGCCTTCTTTTAAAACCCTATCTAGTTGAAAAAATAATTGTTCCATATTTTCTTTCCAATCATTGATTTCTAAATTGTCCCATTCTTTACCTGAGAAATGATTTTTACGAAGAGCAGAAAGATTTGTTGCTCTGTTTTTCATGAAGAGTCCTAGATTATATGGCGGATCTGTTAAAACAAAATCTATTGAATCATCTTTTATTTTTTTTAACTCTTTTATTGCATCGCCTTTGATCAAAGCAATTGATTCTTTTTTTGCCATATACTTATAATTTATCAGAGTAAATGATAATAATATATGGATGTTAACAGTAATTCTTTAATAAAAAAATATACTAACTTTTAAATGTCTATTTTAAATTTTAAACAATTGTGTATATTTAAATTATGTCTAATGTAGTAAGTATTTTTGGTGAATTTCAAAATCCTGAAGCAAAAGAACATGAAAAAATCATTAATGCTGAAGTCAAAGAAAGTCTAGAACATTTCTCAGATCTAATGGAAAACCTTATTCATGAGCATTTCAGATCGAAAAATAACAAACGTCATATTCGATCCAAAGTAGTTATTACAGAAGCAGTGGTTATGCACATGAGTTATGTTGGACTCATTGAGGTGATGTTTGAAGAGTACGAGATTATCTTTGGTGCTACAAAATACATCAAGGGCAAAAGAGCATACTTTTATAGCAGAATAATGCCCTTCTTTGAAAAAAGTCTTGAAAAATACAATTACCTTATCGATATGAATGAATGCTTAAAGAAATATAATAGTTATTAAGTTATTTCAATTACTGTTCACGAAGATTACTCAAATCGTCAGGAGACTTATAAATCTCTTCTTGGATAAAATGATAGAATGCATTACAAAAGTCATAGTCACTCATAATTATTGATGGCAATATTTCATCAAAATCTTCATCATCTGTGAAATCATTTTCTTTAAGTCGATCCCTTGTTAATGAAACATAAAAATCAATATATTTATCGTAATGTTTATCATTTTCAATTTGAATCTGTTGACTTATTTTTGTGATTCGATCTTCATCTGCATTTTTATAGTCTTCTCTACTCTCATAATAATTTAAAGCAGAGTAACCAAAAGATATTGTATTAAAAAAATAACCATGCTCCTCTGCTTTTTGATCAAAATCAGGAATGAAAGTGGCAAAATAGAAATTTAAAGCGGAACATCGTCTTGAAAATAATAATTGATTCTCTACACCAACATCGTAAGTTAAAAGTTCTTCTAAATCTGATGAAAAAAGAAAAGATGGTAATAAAATAAAACTTGATAATAATAGTTTGTTCACAATTTAATTATATATCAACTTTTTTTATTCAGATTAGTGAACAGATAGGTGAACAGAAGAGTCTGTAATATGTATTCTTATGAGGTTTTTACTCTCGAGTAAAGGACTGAAAATCCTTGTGTCGGTGGTTCGATCCCACCTCTGGGCACCATTATAATTACCAAGATTTATCAATTTTTATTTTTGCCTCTTTCATGCCAAACGATTCATAAATTTCCATCAATAGTTTTTTATGATCAATGCATTTACTTTCAGGTGCAATAACTCCTCTTTCTGATATTTCGTTATTAAGAAACATTTTAAGGCCAAGAGACAGAGGATAGCCTGTTGCCTCACCCATTGTTAGTTCTCTTGATGGTTCTCCATCAAGAGATACTCCAACAGACTCTTGATTACCATTTTTAAATCCTATTGCTAAAGCATAAATTTCTGGTAAAGAGTTTGCTTGAACAAGTTTTTTTGAAGCTTCTTGTTTTTCCAACCATTCTAAAAATCGTGCAGCTATTTTTTTTGTAAGTATTTTTAGGTTAATTAATTTCCTCATGATTTTTAAAACAAAAATGGTAGATTTATTTCCGTGAGCAAGATTGACTGAATTTAAAAGATCTTTGCAATGGTATGGAAATGTAATTGCTTCAGGATGACCAAAAATAAATGCACTATGAGTTCCAATATTAGGATATGAAACTTTAAGTTCTTTAAGAGGGTTAACCATCTCAAATTTACCATCCTTAAAAATTTTTACTTTTCCAGTAATTTGCTCAATCCCATGGATCATAGCTGCATTAATTTCCTTTTGAGAAGATACAGACTCTGGTTGTGCCTCCTCTAAATTCCAGCCTGTATAAATTGTATGAGCTATATCTAAATGATCTATTGCAATTTTTCCTAGTAAATTTGTAATACCTGGGCTTGCCCCAAGACCTAATATTGCTGTCAAGTTTTTTTCTTTAGCAATATTATTTAACTCTAGCATTCTCTCTGTTGGTTCCCAGTCATCACAAATATCCATGTAGTGGCAATTGGCTTCTATGGAGGTTTTTAGTACTTGATAACCAAATTTAAAAAAAGGTCCAACAGTATTTAAAACAACATCGTAATTTAACAAAACTCTCAATAAGGTTTCAGTGTCATTAATGTCAACTGCGATTCCTTTTACATGGGGGCCTAATTTGGAGGCAAAAAGCTCAGCATCTTTTAAATTTAAATCTGCAACGACTAGATCATCAATTTCTTGAAATGATGAAATGGATTTCGAAACATATCTTCCCATGCCACCACAAGCACCCAAAACTATTACTTTCATTTTTATGTTTCTTAAAGAAGGTTACAATACATATATGATATCAAAAGAACAAATACCATTAAAATCGGGCTTTCACGCTAAGACAAATGCTGATGAAATTACAAAAGGGCTAGATCTAAAAGAAAACATAGCTATTGTTACTGGTGGTTACTCAGGAATTGGTCTTGAAACTACACGGGCGCTGGTTGATGTGGGAGCAAATGTCATCATTCCTGCTAAAAGGATAGACATTGCTACTCAAAATCTTAATGGCATAGTTTCAAAAGAAAATATTGTTGAAATGGATCTCGGCAATTTAAATTCTGTCAAAAAATTTACGGAAGATTTTAAAGATAGCTTTGGAAAACTAGATCTATTAATAAATAATGCTGGAATAATGGCTTGTCCTGAAACTAGATTAGGAAATAATTGGGAAAGTCAGTTTGCCATAAATCATATAGGTCATTTTTTACTTACAAGAGAATTAATGGATACAATGGCTGGCAATGAAGGTGCAAGATTTGTAAGTCTTTCATCATCAGCACATTCACTAACCGGAATACTTTGGGATGATATTCACTTTCAAAAAAGTCCTTATGATAAATGGATGGCATACGGTCAATCTAAAACAGCATCTTCGTTAATCGCAATTGAATTTCACAGAAGAATGGTCGATAAAGGTGTATCAGGTTTTTCTGTTCATCCCGGTGGTATCATCACACCTTTGCAGCGCCATCTTGAAAAAGAAGAAATGATTGCTCTAGGCTGGATGGATGAAGATGGATCACCATCAGAAATGGCAAAAAATTTCTTTAAGACAACTAGCCAAGGAGCATCAACTAGTCTTTGGTGTGCAACAAGTCCAAAACTAAATGATGTAGGTGGAGTATTTTGTGAAGATTGCGATGTTTCAAAAAGAAAACATGAAGTGGATGAATCTCTTCGAAGATATTTTGGTGTAGCCGACTGGGCTGTAGACTCTGATGAGGCGTCAAAACTATGGGATATCACCGAAAAAATGCTTGTATCGTGAGTCAAATAAATACACTTTTTGAAAATATTGAGCCATATTCAACAGGTTACTTAGAGGCTGATGAACATAAAATTTACTATGAAGAATGTGGAAATCCTGATGGCAAGCCTGCTATTTTTCTTCATGGTGGTCCAGGTGGTGGCGGTAGTACAAAAGTTCGAGGCTTTTTTAATCCTGACTTATTCAGAATTGTAATATTTGATCAACGTGGTTGTGGAAGGAGTAAACCTCATGCTTGTCTTGAAAACAATACAACTTGGGATTTAGTCGATGATATTGAGAGGCTTAAAGAAAAACTAGGAATTAAAAGATGGCTTGTATTTGGTGGTTCTTGGGGAAGTACACTTTCATTAGCATATGCTCAAACATATCCGGATTCAGTTTCAGAATTAGTTCTTAGAGGCATCTTTATGTTGAGAGACAAGGAGTTGAAATGGTTCTACCAAGATGGGGCCAGCAGAATATTTCCAGAAGCTTGGGAGGGATTTTTAAAACCTATTCAAGAAGAAAATAGATACGATTTAATGGATGCATACTATAAAATTTTTACAGGAAATGATGATAAAAAGAAAATGGAGGCCGCAATAGCTTGGTCTAAATGGGAAGGTTCTGTGAGTACACTTAGTCATAAACCTGATATGGTTTCATCATATTCAGAATCTAAATTCGCTTTAGCATTTGCACTTATTGAAAATCATTATTTTGTAAATAAAGGTTTTCTTGAAAACGAAAATCAACTAATTGCATCTTCATCTATTGATAAAATACGCCATATACCGGCAAAGATAATTCAAGGTAGATATGATATTGTTTGCCCTATGGAAACTGCCTGGGAATTATCAACAAATTGGCCTGAAGCTGAATTAATAGTTGCGCCCTCCTCTGGTCACAGTGCTTTTGAAAAAGAGATAACTCATGAACTTATCAAGGCTAATGAAGAGTTTGCAAAAAATGAATAAACTTAACGGAAATTGTGAATGTAAAAAAGTTTCGTTTGAAATAAATCAAGAAATTAAGTACTTTTCACATTGTCATTGTTCGCAATGCCGAAGATCTCATGGTTCAGCATTTGCTAGTTTTATTGAGGTAGAAAAATCATTTTTCAAGTACAACTCTGGCGTAGAAAATATTAAAACATATGCTTCTTCTAAAGATTGTGAACGAGTATTTTGTGAAATTTGTGGTTCAAATATAATGTTTTTTAATAAGAATAAGTCAGAAAAATACTATATTTCTGTTGGTGCTTTAAATGGAGATATAAGTTTGCCTCAAGCTCATCACGTCTATGTTGGATCAAAAGCCTCATGGTATGAGATTGATGACAACTTGAAACAACATGTCACACTCCCAAAGTCATATAAGAATGAATAATATAAGTTTTATAGGCATGGCTGGATGTGGAAAATCTACTCTTGGATCAGCAGTTGCAAATAAAATCGCATCAAACTTTGTAGATACTGATTTATTAATAGAGGACAAATTTAAGATGTCACTTGAGGATGTGAAAAATAAATTTGGTTATAGGTTTGTAAGATCAGCTGAAGAAGAGGCTATCCTTTCTCTTAATTCTTCAACAAAGATAATATCTACAGGTGGAAGTGCGGTTTATTCAAATAAATCTATGGAACACCTAAGATCTTTTTCTAAAATAGTTTATATCGATACACCACTTGAAACTATTATTAAAAGAATAGGTATTGGCCAAGAAAGAGGTCTTGCCGTACCAAATGGATTGTCAATTCCAGAGGTATATAGTGAAAGGCAACCACTTTATGAAAAATTTGCTGAGGTTACTTTAGATGGATCTAGATCAATAGATGAACTTACTAAATCTATCGAAAAGATAATAAATGAATAGAAAAATTTTAATTGCAGGTGCTTCAGGTCTCTTAGGAAGCAATATCCTTAAATCCTTAGATAGTAAAGTTAATGACATTACATTGCTGTCAAGAAAAGAAATTGGGACAAATAAAGATGTTAAACAGATAGTCACAGAATTCTCTGAGATTGATTCTATTACTGACGAATATGAGTTTGATACTGTGTATATTGCCATAGGGAAAAGGCTTTCTATTATGGAGCTTGCATTTCTTCCTGAAAAAAATAAGAAAAGTTTTGAAGAAGTTGATTATAGTTTTATTAAAAATATTGCTTTGTTTGGGCAAAAGCATGGAGCAACCTCAATAGGCCTGATATCTGCAGTGGGTGCTAAATCAGGATCTTTTAACTCTTACTTAGATGTAAAAGGCAAAACCGAAGATCAAATTACATCAATGGGTTATGAAAAGGTCGTCATAGCAAGACCGGGACATCTTCTAGGTGAAAGATTTAACGAACCAATTAATTATTCAGTGATGGTCTTTGAACTAATCACAAATATATTAGGATATTTTTTGATTGGCCCTCTAAAGAAATACAAAAATATAAATGCTTCTGCTGTGGCATCTTCATTGATATCTAAAATGTCCGATCAAAGTAAAGGAGTTTCCTTCTTAGAATATGATGACTTTACTAGATCTTGATATTTTTATTTTTTGATCTAATAATTTTTTTTATCCCATTGCAAGCATTTATTAGCCAGAAAAAATTTGCAAACACAAAGTAATACAATCCAAGATAGAACTGAACAATAATTGCAAAAAAACTTCCTGCAATAACAGCGCATAGGCCTATCAATCTTTTTTTCGCTTTTTTTGAAACAACAAGAGGCGCGGCAATTAAAGTACCGAAAAAAACACTTAAAAGTTGAATCATTTCTAAAATATTCATACTAATAAACATTCAGAGTTATGTTCATTAGTATGAATATCGGCGCATTATGAAGACTTAAATTTAAAAGTAAATATATATTTGAACTTTTTTTTTAAAAATGTAGTCTTAATAATATACATATTAAAAATGAGGTAAATAATGAAGAAAATGTTACTTATTGTCATATCTTTTTTCTCAGTTATTTTGGTTGCTGATAACCATAAAGGCTCCATGGATAAAGCCAGAGATAGTTTAATTAATCATCCAAATAATCTAATGAGTTTTAAAGATTGTAAGGATACTAAAGATGGAATTGCCGAGCTACTTGCATACAGTGAGTCTGTTTGGAATCAAATTGAGATGGTTCCTGAAAATGAGGAAAAATGGTTAGAAGTTTCTTTCTTAGCAGAATTAGCAGCTAATTACTCAACAGTTTATGATGTCTGGTGTAAGGATATGGTTAACAAAAGAGTTAAAATGAGAATGATGGCCTCAAAAAAGAAAGATAAGGCAAGTAGAAAAAAAGACGATTAAAACTTTCCTCTTTGGAATCTCATTCTTATTGCATAGACCCTTAAAAGTGCAACTATAGTTATTATTATTTGAATAAATATAGATATTTTTAGAGGATCCGACCATTGCCAGTTATCAATGGTCAGCCAAAGCAGATATGTTTGTAGGGGAAAATTAATTGCTGCTCCCATTAAGACTACAATTATTGACTCTCTTAAGGCTATTTTTTCAGTTTTATTCATTTATCTTCCTTTTTTATTTTTACGCCCGTTCCATAAGCTAATATCTCAGCGGCACCTGCTGCAACTGTTGATGTTTGAAATCTAAAGCCCAGCACCGCATTTGCACCCTTTGATTTTGCATCATCTATCATTCTGGAGAAAGCTTGTTCTCTAGAGCTTGTTAATAATTTTGAATACCCTACTAACTCGCCACCAACAACATTTTTAAGTTGAGCTAGAAAATCTGATCCTATATTCCTTCCCCTAACAGTGCTTCCTTGAACAAGACCAACATGCTCTATGATTTCTGTATTTTTTATATCGTAAGTTGTGAGTACAATAATTTCATCTGTCATGACATTTTTCCTTTAATAGTTTACTGTATAAATATAATGCAAGAATTAATAGAAGCAAAGTTTTCAATTGGTGATGTAGTAAAACATAAATTTTTAAACTTCCGCGGTGTTATTTTTGACCTTGATCCAACTTTTAATAATACAGAAGAGTGGTATAACGCCATTCCTAAAGATTTCAGACCTAAGAAAGATCAACCTTTCTATCATCTCTTCGCCGAAAATGAAGAAATATTCTATATCGCATATGTTTCAGAACAGAATCTAAATATTGATATCTCAGGAATACCTGCAAATCATCCAGATATTTCAAAAATATTTTCGCATTTTAATGGAACTTCATACATCCCATATAAAAAAACAAAAAACTAGACCTTTAAATCAAAATGGGCAATTTCAACAGCTGTAGTAAAAACATTCATAGCATCTGAAAGCTCTTCTTGTGAAACATATGTTGGGGCAATTCTTATAACACTATCATTTGGATCTAATCCATTAGGATATGTAGAACCAGCCGGTGTAATAAGTACGCCCATCTCTTTGCATAATGAAACTACTTTGGTTGCTATAGGCTTTGAAGTGGAATAAGTAATAAAATAACCTCCGGTTGGTTTTGAAAAAGTTCCACATTCTTCAGGTAATTTTTCTAGAAAAGAATTTGCAATCTCAAATTTTGGTCTTATCAATTCAGCATGTTTTTCCATATGCTTCTTAACATTTTCAGCATTTTTAAAGAACTCAATATGCCTTTTTTGATTTAATTTATCAGGACAAATTATCATAGTTGTTCTTACTTTTTTAATTAATTTTAAAGAGTGTCCTGAAGTAGCAACAAATGAAATACCACCTCCGCCAAATGTTACCTTCGAAAATGAAGTAGTTATTACAGTTTGATCCTCAACACCGGTCTCTTTGACGATTTCCCATAAAGGACGTTGTTTTTTAGAAGGAAGGAAGTCATGAATTAAATATGCATGATCAAAAATAAATAAAAATTTATTTGAAAAACTTGAACCAATTTTAAATAAGTTTTCAAGATTATGATCAGAATATATTTCTCCAGATGGATTTGAATGTCTGGGAACACATAGCATTCCAACCACATCATCTTCGTTTTCTAAAATTTTTTGAAAAGCCTCTATATCTACTCCATCTTCATGTAATGGCACTGGCAATGCTTCAATTCCAAAGTCATTTAACATCATAAAATGTCTATCAAATCCCGGGACAGGACAAATAAATTTAGGATTTTTAATATCCTTCCACGGTGTAGGTTCAGCAAATAAAAAATTAGATAATACTGTTTGATAAGTTAGTAGTAAGCTAGACTGCTCGCAAGCCAAAATATTTTCAACAGGAGCTTCTAATAACTCTGAACCTAGTTTTCTTGCTTCAATAATTCCAAATGGTTCGCCATAATTTCTTAAATCAGCCCCATTTTCAGATGTTGTTGCTATTGAAATGTTTAAAAGCTTGTTCGATAAGTCTAATTGATCAATATCGGGCTTACCTCTGGTAATGTCTATTGATAATTGCTTATCTTTTAGTGACTTAAACCTTGTTATAATTTCTTGATGCATAATATTAGTGACATTTTATACTAACATCATGATCAATTACTTAATATTTATATGTTTAATAATAATGTTAAGCATTTTAATTTTTATTTTGTTTACCATTAAAAATAAGGATTCTATTGATAAGGGTGGGAATGAAAATCTTCAAAATAAACTCAATGAAGTCTCAGAAGATATCAATAAAATAGAATTGGATTTAGCTTCAGTAACAACGCCCTTAAACGAATTAAATAGATTTTTAGGAGGAAATGTAACAACTGGTAGATTGGGTGAATGGAATTTAGAGTCGATAGTTAGAGATATAATGCCTAATAACAGTTATCAATTCCAGCATCAGATTAATCCAGAATCTAGAGATCTTGTAGATTGTGCAATTACCTCTGCAGAAGGTGTAATTATTCCAATTGACTCTAAGTTTTATGCGGGTCAGTACCAAAACTATCAAGATGCCAAAACAGGTACTGATAGGAAAAAGGTTTTAACTAATTTAAGAACCGAAATCTTGAGCGATGCTAAAGATATTTCTGAAAAATATTTAATGAGAAATATGACTTCTAATTATGTAATTTTATACATTCCATCAGAAAAAATTGTTGATTTGGTTAATCAAATCGACGGCCTAAGGGAAGAAAGTTTTACAGATAAAAATACTCTTATAATGGGACCAAATACACTGGCAGCTTTTCTAGATATGGTCAGAACGGGACATCATTACCTAAAACTTAATGAGACTGCTACAAAAGTTGCGAGTGTTGTAAGGGGAATTCAAAAAGAATTTTCAAATTTTGACGCTAACACTTCTTCTGTTTTAAAAAGACTAGATGGTGCTGTAAAAGACGTTCAAAATCTTCAGACTAGAATCAATGTCTTAGGAACCAAACTTGAAAAAGGGGCGGAGAGTCTGGAAGAAGAAAAATAATGCAAAACCTTAAAATTTGGAAATATATATCAATGCCATGGATGGCTGCATCATTAATTTTTTTTGTTTCTTTCTTTTACTTATCTTTTTTTAAAGGACTAGATATTGAGTATATAACCAACGACTATTTAATTGGTTTAATCAAAAATACATTAATCCTATCTTTCATGACAGCTATTATTGCAGCACTTGTTGCAGTTCCTTTGGCTATGCTGATTACATTTTATCAATTTCCAGGAAATAAATTTTTTAGCTGGGGCCTTAGCCTTTCTATAGCTTTTCCTGCCTATGTTTATGCTTTCATTTACGTAGGAATATTTGAGTATGCTAGTCCAGTTGCTACTTTTCTTAGAGAGCTAAATATTTCATTACCATCTATAAAAAATCTTCTTGGAGCATCAATAATTATGTCAATGGCATTATTTCCATATATATATTTATTGTTAAAAGTTCAATTATCATCGGTGGGTATAAATTTATTCAAAGCATCCAAAACATTGGGTAAAAATAATATTGAATCGATTTTGAAAGTGATAATTCCTTCTTTATGGCCAGTAATAATTGGGGGAATGTCTCTTGTAATATTTGAAACAGTTGCAGATTTTGGAGGAGTTTCAACTTTGAGAATAGATACTTTTACAGTGGGTATTTATAACGCCTGGTTTGGCTATCAAAGTTATTTCTCAGCAGCAAGATTAGCGGGTTATCTGTTTGTTTTTGTATTCATAATTATTTTAATTGGTAAATATTTTAATAATAACCAAACGAATCTCGCTTCAAAAACCTCAGAAACATTTGAAAAAATTTATTTAGGCTCTTATAGAGGCTATTTAGCATCATTTGTTTGTGGTTTTATTTTCTTTGTTGTGTTTTTAATTCCCTTAATTCAATTGATTGTATGGAGTTTTACAAAAAATAGTCTTTTCAAAATTGAAAATATATATTTGTTTATTAATTCTCTCTCTCTAGGAGTAGTTGCGGCATTAATTACGGTCTTTTTTGCAGTTGCTCTATCTTTGACCTATCGGGGCTCTAAAAACATTAGAAACATAATTTCAATAATTACTTCTGGATATGCTATCCCTGGATCAGTTATTTCAGCAGGATTATTAGTATCTTTTGGCTACTTTTTTAATATATCAATTACAACTTATGGCATTTTTGGTCTAGTTTTTTGTCTCTCTTTAAGATTTATGACGCCTGCTTTTAATTATCTTTCTGCATCTCTCTCAAATATCCAGAACTCGTCGGAAAAGGCATTATCAACAATGACAACAAGACCATTCAAAGCTTTTAAAATATTTTATTTTCCTCATATGAAGTCTGCTGCGTTTTTAGGCTTTATGATTGT
Source organism: uncultured SAR86 cluster bacterium (assembly GCA_902626385.1). GTDB lineage: Bacteria > Pseudomonadota > Gammaproteobacteria > Magnimaribacterales > D2472 > SAR86A. Next base: position 137,195 of record CACOEZ010000001.1, on the reverse strand, counting down.
TTTTATAGAATCTATCAAAGAACAACCGGCAACCTTATTACTTAGGCCAGTTGGCTTCGATACTTTATCAACAAAAATTTATAATTTTACAAGTGAAGGTCAGTGGATAATGGCTGCAAGTCCAAGCTTGATTTTAATTTTCATGAGTTTATTTTTTGTTTACATGATTAACAGAAATATAGACAAAAATTAGTCATAGATAGATGAAAGAAAAAGGTTATAGGTTAAATGTTGGCCTCATTATTGCCAATCAAAATGGCAAAGTCCTTTTGTGTAAGAGAAAAGGAATGAATAGCTGGCAATTTCCTCAAGGAGGTATTGATTTAAACGAATCGCCTTTAAATGCTGCCAAAAGAGAGTTGTTTGAAGAAGTTGGAGTAAAACATAGTGACGTTATACTAATAGAAACTTTAAAAGATTGGTTAAAATATGACATCCCCAAAAAAAGTCGACGAAGTGCTGTTAATAATAGATTTAAGGGACAAAAACAAAAATGGTTTTTGTTTAAGCTCTTGAAAGACGTTGAGATTTCTTTTGAAAATGATCCAGATAACGAATTCGAAGATTTCAAGTGGGTCCCGTACTGGTATCCACTCAGGGTTATTGTATCTTTTAAAGAAAAAGTCTATTTCAATGTACTAAATCAACTAAAATATTCATTTTGCAAAGAGTTCAAAAATGTTTGATGAATTATTAATATTTGCATCGCTTGGAGTTATCGCGGGTTTGTTAGCTGGTCTATTTGGTATTGGTGGTGGTCTAGTTATAGTCCCTGTTCTTATTGGTACTTTTATAAATTTAGGTTTTGATAGCGAGATAGTGGTTCATATGGCTATTGGATCTGCAATAGCCTGTATAATTTTTACAGGTCTATCATCAGCTAATGCTCACAACAAAAAAGGCTCAATCAATTTTGGTTATTTTAAGCCAGTTGCATTTGGCATCACCTTTGGAGCTATTGCTGGTGCCTTGTTTGCAGTTCAAATAAAGGGATTGATTTTAAAATTAGCAATTGCATTGTTTATTTTTCTAATGGGTTTAAAAATTTTATTTAACATAAATTTTAGTTCTAAAGAGATTAAGCATAGTAATAAAAAATCTGTATTGGCAGGAAGTGCAATAGGCTTTTTCTCATCAATTCTTGGAATTGGTGGTGGAGTATTTTCCGTGCCTTACTTTAAATCATCTGGATTAAATCTTACGACAGCAATTGGAACATCAGCTGCTTGTGGAGTTCCAATTGCAATTTTTGGAACCCTAGGATATGTAATTGCAGGAAATGGATTAACAGAAATGCCAAAGTATACTTATGGTTACGTATATCTACCGGCTGTCTTAGGTGTTTCCATAACCAGTATTTTTGCTGCTAAATACGGTGCGGATCTGGCGCATTTCCTTTCTCAAGAGTCATTAAAAAAACTTTTAGCTGGATGGTTTTTTATAGTTTCTTTATATATGTTTATAGTATGATCATTGAGCTTTCAGATTTCTTTAATAATCCCTCTATTCTAGAAGTTGGTCCATTAAAAATACAATACTACGCGCTTACTTGGTTAATATCTGCGATTTTAATTTATCTCTTCTTGTCTAAAAATAAAGTAATTGCTGATACAGGATTAACTAAAGATGAAATTAACGATATGGTTTTTCTGTATGGTTTATTTCTTGGTGCTATGTGTGGTGGAAGAATTGGTTATATGTTTTTTTATGGAACAGAACAACTAATAAACAATCCATTATCATTATTTTTTATATGGCAAGGCGGTCTCAGCTTTCATGGAGGCTTAATTGGAGTAATTGTTAGCCTATTGGTATTTTGCAAAAGAAAGAATATTGAGTTGTTAAAACTTTTGGACGGAGTCGCTCTTGCTATGCCAATTGGATTAGGTTTGGTGAGGATAGGAAATTTTTTAAATGGTGAGCTTTATGGAAAAGTAACCAATGGTGACTGGGGGTTTATTTTCCCAACAGACCCTTTTGGGCTAACAAGGCATCCATCACAATTATATGAGAGCTTTGGCGAAGGTGTTTTACTCTTTTTTATTTTGTTAGTTGTTTCAAAAACAACAAAAATAAAAGGTATAGTTTCTTCATGTTTTTTAATTTTTTATGGCTCAATAAGATTTATAATTGAATTTTACAGACAACCGGATTCTCATATTGGGTATGTTGCATTTGATTCAATTAGTATGGGTCAAATACTATGTTTACCTATGATAGTAATTGGTATATTAATTTTTATTTATTCTAGGAAAAATGCATGAAAGCATACTTAGATCTTCTTGAATACATTATAAAAAATGGCGAAAAAAAAGAAGATAGAACAAATACTGGAACGATTTCTTCGTTTGGACACCAAATTGAATTTGATTTACAAGATGGGTTTCCTGCAGTAACAACAAAATCACTTGCATGGAAAGGCGTTGTTTCTGAATTATTATGGTTTCTTGAAGGGTCAAACGATGAGAGAAGGCTTGCTGAGATTAGATTTAATAAGAATCGGTCAGAATTAACTGATCTAAATAATTTTTCAACCATTTGGACAGACAATGCTGATTCTCAAGGAAAAGATTTAGGATATTTAAATACAGAAACTGAAAAAATTTTAGGTCCAGTTTATGGAGTTCAATGGAGAGACTGGAGTGGTATTGATCAGATTAATGAACTTTTAAATAGTTTAAAAAATAATCCCGATAGTAGAAGACATATTCTGTCTGCATGGAATGTAAGTGAGCTTAATAAAATGGCATTGCCGCCATGTCATGTAATGTCACAATTTTATATATCAAATGGAATGATCAGTTGTCATATGTATCAGAGAAGCGCTGATATGTTTCTAGGCGTCCCTTTTAATATAGCAAGTTATGCTCTTTTACTTTCAATTTTTGCAGAAATTCTTGATTTGAAACCCAAAAGGTTCATACATTCTTTTGGTGATGCGCATATTTATTTGAATTCTATTGATCAGGTCAAAGAGCAAATATCTAGAGAACCGAAGCCCCTACCAACTCTAAAAATACCTACCTTAAATTCTATTGAAGATCTAAAGAAGTTTAAAGTAGATGATTTTATCCTTGAAAACTATGATCCACATCCACCAATAAAAGCAAGGATGGCAGTCTAATGATTACTATCTCTCATGTAGTTGCATTATCAAACAATAACGTCATAGGCAAAGACAATGATCTCCCATGGAACCTTAAAACAGATTTGAAACATTTTCGGGAATATACAACTAATAAATTATTAATAATGGGTAGAAAAACCTATGAATCAATTGGACGACCTCTCCCAAATAGAATTAATTATGTTGTTTCAGGTACTATCAGCAAAATTGAAGGTGCTAAAGTTTTTAGAAATACTCAAGATGCAATAGATACCGCAATTGATCAATGTAATCTTAATGGTAAAGATGAGATAGTTATTATAGGAGGTGGGTATCTTTTTAGAGACACGCTTGAGGTAACTAATAAGCTGGTTCTCACAAAGGTTGATTGCAATATAGATGGAGATATTTTTTATCCGAAAATTAACTTCTCAAATTGGGAAAAATTAAGCAGTACAAACTTCTCTAAAGATATGGATAATGAATATGACTTTGTTGTTGAGGAATATAGAAGGATTTAAGTCGAGCTCGAATTCTGAATAAAGTCTCTTCTCAACGCTAGATTTTTTACACGAATCTCTTCGTTCTCAGTATATTTAATCCAATTATTAGCCTGAGTTTTAATGTTCTTCTTTTTATCTCTTGCCGCAATTCTAAAGTTCTTTTTGGCTTCTTCAAACTGTTGCAATTCAAAGTAAGCTTGACCAAGAGTCAGATAAACTTGTGATAAATTTTTAATCTTACCTTTTTCTAAACCCTTTTTAATTGAACTTACTGCTTGCTCTAATTTATCTTCAGATAAATACAAATTACCCAATAAAACGTATGACTCTCCATCTTTTGACATTTTTGCAGATTTTTCTAAAACTGGAATTGCTTTATCAATTTCTTGTGCCATTCTCCATGAGTCAGCTAATAGTTTTAGATTTTTTTCCGTTTCTTTTACAACTGGCACAATTTTTTCTTCTTCAGTTTTTTCATCAACGATTGTGATCATTTTGTTTTGACCTGAAATTAAAACCTCAGCTGCCCAATAAGGATTTTTATTTAAAAGTAAAAGCTGGGCTAAAGCTAAATATTCTGACTCTTTATCTAAAAAATCTTTAGCATATGCTGCTTTTAGAGTGATCATATAATCTCTTTCTCTACCAAGCTGTCCATATGAGCCGCCAAGTTGAATAAAATATGTTTTCTTAGGATAAAGATTTACTAGAATTTCATAAATATCTATTTGTCTTAAAAGTGACTCTTTTTCTCCGATTTCACTCTTAAGCTCACCAATATTTGCTGCCATTAGAACATACCAATTTTCTCTTGGCTTATACCCTTCTTGCTCTGCCAAAGCAATTGCTTTCTCGGTTGAGTCCAATGATTTTCTGAATTCGCCAGTCTGGAAATATGCCTGACCTAAAAGGTACCAAGACTGAGCAGTTATCGTTTCAACTTCTCTCATCCATTGAAGGATATATTCAATACCTCTTTTGTAATCTTCTTGAACTAAATATAGCTGTCCAAGTGAGAGTAATGCGGCTACTCTAAGACCAATTGTAACCTCTTCTTCATTAATCAAATTTTGATAAGCTGACATTGCTCTTCCATAGTCACCATCATTAAAATATACGTATGCCCAAGCATTCCACATTACAGACCTGTCATAACTTTTCATTTCATCTTTATTATTTCTAAGGTCAGTAAGAACCGAGATAACAAGCTCCATATCTGGCGCTGGCTCTCCTTTTTCATCAACCATTTCTAGTGCTTCATAAACTTTTGCCATTTTTTTTGCAGTGCTTGACTGTAAAGCTCTTGCTTTCTTATATTTTCTTGTCGGAGCAAGGTTGCTACTTTCAGAATTATTTGAAGCATTTGAAGATTGTTGAGCATTTAAATCAGATGAATTAATGCCCATAAATATAGCGACAGCAAAAAAAGCATATAGTGGATAATTTTTTTTGAACTTAAGCATCATCGAGTATATAAGTAAATCTGTGTAAAACTCCTGTAACGGCTACTGCTTTCCCGTCTACAACTTTGGGTTTATATTTTAACTTCAATGCTGCTCTTGCTGAAGCACTATTAAACATTGAACATGGTCTAAACTCAGCTTCTGGGTCATCTGGTCTTTTGCTACTACAGTACCCCTCTATAGTTGTTGCATTTTCTACGCTACCGGAATCAGTAATGGTAAATTCAACAAGTGCATAACCCATAGTACCTCTCTCTTGAGCCCTTCTCGGATAAATTGGTATAACTTTGAACAAAGGTATATATTCTCCATCTCTAAAAAAAGACCCGCTTGCAGCAAAGTTTGGTTTGGGCTTAGCAACCGAAACATCAATTCCAGTTAATGGCGCTAAATCTAACTCTGGTTGAGCTATATCTTCAGGCTGTTCATCTGGCTTATCTGGTTTCTCCACTTCTGTCATGAATGTGTCAATTTGTCTTTCAGGCATGACTATATCTGCAAGCTTTACTGAAGTATCTTCTTTCATACCGCTATCGCCCAGTGATATTAGAATAACCATTATAAAAAAGAGTGCAGCAGTAATAACTGTTGAAAAGCCAATACCAGCAGCATATTTATTTGCATCAAAAGCCTTTACATAAATAGTATGAATTGGTTTTGTAATTGCTGAGATAGATGCGAGAACTTGATTCATAAACTATTTAGGCTCTGACGCAAGTGAAATTGCATTTACTCCAGCCTCTCTTGCTCCATCCATTACTTTAATAATTGTATCTGCTACAGCTTGTTCATCAGCTTGAATGACAACTGAGCCTTTCGGATTATCAGCTAACATTTTAACTACGTTTGCCTTAACCTGTCTGACATCAATTCTTCTGCCATCCATCCAAACTTCATCATTGGCGCCAACAGCAATTAATATCGCTGCATTTTCTTGCGTCTCTGCTGTATCAGAATCAGGTCTATTGATTTCAAGGCCAGGCTCTTTTATAAAATTAGCAGTTACGATAAAGAAGATAAGCATGATGAATACCACATCAAGCATTGGAGTTAAATTTATTTCACTTTCTTCATCTTTAACGGCACTGCTTATTGCATTTCTTCTCATAAAATTTCTCCTATAATTCTCTCTTAATTAGTTCACGTAAATCATTTGTGTGTCTTTCTGATGCACTATTAAGATAAATACTGGCAAAAACTCCGGACAGAGCAACCACCATGCCGGCCATAGTTGGTAGTGTTGCTTTAGAAACACCTCCAGCCATTGCTCTGGCATCACCCCCACCATTGAAAGCCATTACTTGGAATACTTCAATCATTCCAGTAACTGTTCCAAGCAAACCAAATAGAGGTGCTAGAACAACACAAGTCTGAATAATTGACAAATTTTTATTAATTTCAACTTTTGCTTGTGAAAGCATTTTTTCTCTTATTTGCAATGCGTGCCATGAAGTCTTATCTTTTCTGTTATTCCAATCGCCTGCGAGATCCTTTACATAAAAATCATGCCCATGCGAAAAATACCAGATTCTTTCAAAAATCATAGCCCACATAAAAAAAACTAATATTGCTATGAGCCAGAGAACACTTCCCCCAGCTTCCATAAAATCTCTTATGGATGAGAAAGCTTCTGTAATAGCAAAAAACATAATTGTTTACTAACTAGTTTCAGCGCGTTCGGCTAATATACCAGTACTCTGCTCTTCTAAAACACTTATTATTCCTTTTGCCGACGAAGCGGTAAATGAATGTAAAAGTGTAGTAGGTATCGCTACTAACAGACCTAGAACAGTAGTAACAAGTGCTTGAGATATACCTCCAGCCATTAGTTTAGGATCGCCTGTTCCGTATAGAGTAATCATTTGGAATGTAACGATCATACCTGTAACAGTACCGAGAAGACCTGCTAATGGAGCAACAACTGAAATAATTCTAACGGCGCCTATGCCTCTTTCAATTGAGGGTCTTTCAGCCATTATAGCCTCAGCTAATTTCAATTCTAATGTGTCTATATCCTTCTTGAAGTTTTCTTCTCCTACTTTTAAGACTCTACCAAGTGGATTTCTTACATCAAGAGTTTTTGATCCTGCTTGAGCTCTGACAGCCTTGCCTAAAACAAACAGACTCCACAGCTTCCAAAACGCAATACCGATACCAATTAAACCAACAGTGATAATCGCGTAACCTACCTCTCTACCCTGTTGAGCTCTTTCTGCAAGAGATGGTGTTTGAATAAGATTTGCTAATAAACTACCGCCAGTGGGGCCAGTAGGATCTACACCAAATCTTACTTGTTCGCCAACTTCTGCATTACCTATATTTTTTGCGGTTTTCGTGTATCTACCAGCTGGCTGTCTTGGTAAAAATGCATATTCTCCAGAAGAAACATATTCTAAATATTTTCCGTCACAAACTGCATTAAATAGCCCTACCCTAGTTACATTACATGAAGTTGATTCACCATCAAGGTCAACCACTGTTGTATCGAACGAAACAACTTGACCACTTGCAACCATTTCTCTTTGAAGCTCGTACCAAAGACCTTCAATCTCTCTAATAGTAGGAAGTTCTGTAGTCTCAGACATTTTTGCTGTGAGATCATTTAAAAAGGCAACCCTTTCAAGTCCATACTCAGCACTTGTAAGTGAACCTGAAAATTGAACAGCTGCTTCCCCAGCAGAACTTTGAAGATGTCCAAATAATTCAACTAATGATCCAAGCTCTTTCTGATAAGCCTCTTCCTTAACTCTAAGAATTTCTTCATTCTTTTTATATTCTGCTTCGAGCTGATCAGCAATTTTTTCCTGTCTTGCGAGTTCTCTTTTTTCAGCAGCCAGAATATTAGCTTGATTATTCTTTTCAGCCATAAATTTGGCTTCTCTAGCAGCATTTTCAGTTTGTTCTTTAGTTTTGCCTTCCTTTACCAACATTAGAAGAGCTTCCACAGTTGCTACCTCAACTGCTTCTTCTTCAGAATCTTGAGCATATAAAGAAATATTAAAAGTTAAGACAAATGCGAATAACGAATTTAATATGTAATTTTTCATTATACTTCTCCCTTAACTACTGGCATTAAGAGCATATCGGTCGGTGCTAATTTTTTTGCCATTCTTATTCCGTCACGAATAGGCTTTCTGTAACTTCCTGGTAATTCTTCCCATGAACCAGTTTCATTGTCCCACCTTCCGCTAGATCTCTCGTCTTTAGTTTGATAGAACATGCCTATTCTTCCAATGACCAGAATGTTTACAACTGTGCCATCATCTAGTTTATCTTCGTATGTATCTATCTTTCTTCCATATTCGGCTTCAATATTGTAAGCCTCTAAAACCTGTCTTACCTGTTCTGAAGCAGTAACCTTAGGTTTTGCCAAAGAAGATCTAACCAGATCAACACGACCTCTTCTTTCTTCAGATCTAAAGGGAGTATCCAATTTGATGAAAGTCTCAAGGGTGTCAAGCATCTTTTGAGCTAATGGCGGTATTTGTCTCTGCATAACGACTACTTGAACTAACTGCTCGTCTAATTTATCCATTAAATCTAGCTGAGCCTGAATTTGAATTCTTTTTTGAGCGTTGTAAAGCTTTAAGCCTTCAACTTGCTTTGCAACAACCTTGTATTCGTTAACTATCTTATCTGTTTGTCTCTCTGTTGAATCAATTTTATCCTGAGACGAAGCGGATAACTGTTGGTTCTCTCTCCCTACCTCAAGCACACTTTCCATGTTTACTTCAACTAATTCATTAGCTGATACAGAAATACTGAGGGCAAAAAGTACGGGTAAAGATATTTTCTTTATTAATATAAGCATTATGTACTCCCTAAAGTCTAATAATGTTAACAGTCTAAGCCAAATAAATAAAATTATTTTCTAAATTTTAGAAAATTTCGCGTACACGAAAAAATTTTATTTTTCAAATTAAATTTACGTTATTTTAATATAGAGGCTTAATTTATGGCAATTTATTAAAATTTATAATTTGGGGAATAGGACCGGTGTATTTTTCTTATAATTCTTATATTCTTCTAAATGTCCCCACTTCTTATTTCCCATATCATCCAACATTCTAACTCCACTCAAGTGAACAAGAAGAGCATAAGTGAAAATTGGAGATATCAAAGTAAGATATTGCGTTCCACTTAATGAAGAAAATGACATTAAGGCTATAGAGGACCATAACAAGATTTCCCCGAAATAATTAGGATGCTGAGATTTTGACCACAAGCCAGTTGTTATAAATTTTTCCCTATTATCTTCATTAGATCTAAATACAGTTTTTTGATGGTCAGCAATGACTTCTATCGAAAAACCAATAATAAATAATGATAAACCAATAAAAAATATAGGATTTGAAATTAATCCTGTTTCACTCGAAATTGCAGTTATTGCACACATTGAGCATATGGATACCCACATACCTTGAAGAGTCCATGTCATAAAAAATTGAGATGCTGAAGTTTTAATTGTTCTGAATCTTTTATCTTCCCCATCTTTGTGAATCCTTCTAAATAAAAATGTCCCGAGCCTTATTGCCCAAATAGATATTAATAAAACTACAATTAAATTAGAAATATTTAGCCCGCTGATGTGATTTGATGTTATGTAAACGAACCACATAACGGTTAAGTATGTAATGGAGCCAGTTAAGTCGTAAAACTTTTCAGTTTGAAACAAGAAGGCCGGCACAAACGCAACCCATTGAATAAAAAAAGCTAGCAAAACAGCATTTAAAACAATTGAACTATTTGTATAAAAAGCTATAAGTAAACAAAATAAAAAAGCTACGCCCGCAAATATGATGTTTAAAATTGATTTCATGATTCCTCCCACCCACAAGTTCTGTTAATGTTTTGTATATCAAGCCACTCTTTTAAAGGAGCATAATAATTTAATATTGACTTTCCACTTAATTCTCTAGCCCCAGTAATTTTCTCAAATGCATCTTGCCATGGCAAACTCTCTCCTAAAGCCATTGTAGAAATTATCTTATCACCGGCCCTTTTATCACCATAGATTGAGCATTCATGCAGATAGCCATCAAATTCAATGTGATTACATAAAGCTTCATGAAATTGGTATTGCATAATCCTGGCTAGATAGTATCTGGTATATGGCGTATTTCCTGGAATGTGATACTTAGCACCAGGGTCAAAAAAATCCTCCGTCCTATCATTTGGTGGCGCAATTCCTTGATATTCTTTTCTCATACTCCACCATGTTTTGTTAAGATCACTTTCTTTAATTTGGCCATTGAATACGCCGGCTCTCCATTTATCTAACATCAAGGTCCATGGAATTGCTACCACACCCTCTAGAGCCTGTTTCATAAGTAATCCAATGGGGTCTTGCTCAGCGATTTCGGCCTCTTCGTCAGTGATAAAATCAATTTTTTTAAGATATTCAGGTGTTATTGACAAAGATAGCAAATCGCCAAATGCTTCATGAAATCCATCATTCGCACCTCCTTGAAACAAAGTTGGCAAATGATTGTATGCTTGATAATAAAATATATGTCCTAGTTCATGATGAATCGTAACAAAGTCTTCTTCATTTTTTTCTATACACATTTTGATTCTTAAGTCATTTTTTGCTGGATCAAGATTCCAAGCTGAAGCATGACAAACTACTGATCTATCTAACGGTTTTACAAACAAAGATCTTTCCCAGAAGGTTTCTGGTAAAGGTTTAAACCCTATCGAAATAAAAAAGTCTTCCGCATACTCAACCATCTCTACTTCTGATAAATTAAGATCGTCTATAACCTTTGTTATATCTACCGTTTTCGTCTCTTTAGATTGTTCATAAACTAAATCATAGATATTCGACCATGATTGGCCCCACATGTTACCTAAAAGATGAACAGGAAGTGATCCACTACTGGAGACAACCTCATCTCCATAATGTTCATTAAGCTCGGCTCTAACGTGACAATGGAGAGCATCATATAAAGGTTTTACTTCGTCCCATACTCTGTCTGTTTCAGAAAGAAATTCTTCTGCCGGCATATCATATTTACTAAACCATAAATCGCTTAAATCACTAAATCCTAAATCTTTTGAGCCCTGATTTCCTATCTCAACCATCCGCATATACATTGGTCTCATTGGTTTTCCTACTTCATGCCATCCACTCCAAGCTTTTAATAATTCGTCAGGATCTCTTGATTTATCAATTATCGATTCAAATGCTTCTAGATCGTAACAATCATTATCTTCAAAACAATATTCGCCGCTTCCATACATAGCTTCAAGAGACGTAGTTATTTCTGAGAGTTCTGAAGCTAAACTATCATCAAGTGGTGGTGGCATAACGAAGGAAGTCTTAAGTATATTAAGCATTCTTTTTTTCTCTTGAGACACATCTAAACCGTCAAAAGTTGATGCTTTTCTTGCTTTATCCAATGCATCAAGAGTGTATCTTGTCCCATAATCAGCAATTACCTTCTGTGAGTCATATGTAATAAAATTCGAACTTATCCATGATGCTGATGATATTACAGGACCATATTGAAGGTTTTCTTTTTCAACCTTTTCTAAAAAAATATCTAATTCATTATATTTATCTGATTGTTCGCTACCGGGAACACAAGAAGTTACAATTATAAATATGCATAAAATACTTAAAAATTTTTTCATTTGGGATACCTCGCTATTAAAATAACATATAAAAATTGAATTTATTATGAAAATTTCTACTAATCAGTTTAAAAATGGAACCAAGCTTATTATCGATAATGCGCCTTGTTCAATTGTGGAGCACGAATTCCATAAGCCAGGTAAGGGTCAGGCTGTAATGAGAGTTAAGTATAAAAATCTTTTAACTGGTAACACTAACGACAAGACTTTCAAGTCAGGTGAGAGTGTTGAGGCGGCAGATGTAAACCATAAAGAAATGGAGTTTTTATATCACGATAATGAATCATGGCATTTTATGGATACAAATACTTATGAGCAAATTGAGGTAAATCAATCTCAAATTGGTGAGGCCAAAAAGTGGCTTGTTGGTCAAGAGGTTTGTGAAATCGTTTTGTGGAATAATCAACCAATTCTTGTAACTCCTCCAGTAATAGTTGAGCTTCAGATCATTAGTGCTGAGCCCGGAGTAAAAGGTGATACAGTTTCAGGTGCTACTAAAATCGCAAAGCTTCAAACAGGAGAAGAGATACAGGTTCCCTTATTTGTAAATGAAAAAGAAATTATTAAGGTTGATACCAGAGATAAAACTTATGTGGGGAGATCAAAAAGTTGATTGAGAGATTAAATGCTGAAATTTTAAGTTTTCTAAGTAATCTTGAAGGTGTTAATGAAAAATCCTTAGAAGTAATTGATAAGAAAAGCACAACTTCAATAACTGATGATCTTAAGAATGGTCATTTAACCTCAAACATATGTATGATTGTTGCAAGTCAGCTTAAACTAAACCCAAAAAAGCTTTCATCAGATCTTGCTGATAAGCTTGACTCACTTAAAATTTTCGAAAAAGTTGAATCTGCTGGCCCTGGTTTTATAAATGTAACTCTTAAACGAGAAGACTTCCTTTCAACTTTGAAAATAATCAATCAACAGAAAGAAAAATTTGGAGAGTCTTCTGTCAATAGTAATCGAAAAGTACAAATAGAGTTTGTGTCGGCGAATCCAACGGGTCCATTGCATGTCGGGCATGGTCGAGGTGCGGCCTATGGTGATGCGCTTGCAAGAATATTGTCTGCAACTGGCTCGAATGTAGAAAAAGAATACTACGTTAATGATGCGGGTAGGCAAATAGATATTCTTTCAGCTAGCGTAATTATGAAAATGTATGAGTCTGACAATAACTTTTTTCCACAAAATGCATACAAAGGTAAATATATTGAAGATTTGGGTAAAAAAATTCTGGAAAAAGATAATTTTAATTTAATAATAGATAAGTCAATTTTAGATAGCTTGTCCAAAGATCCAGAAAAAGAGATTGATGAAATAATTTCTTATTTAAAGAACCATTTCCAAGAGGGTTGGGAAGCTGTCAAAGACTTTTCTCTCGAAAGCATTATCAAAGATATAAAAAACGACCTTAGAAGTTTTAATGTAGAGTTCAATAATTGGTTCTATGAGTCATCTTTAGGTTCACTGGATGATAGTAAATCAGAAATATCAGTTGCTATTAATAGATTAGAAGAAAATAAACAAGCATATAAAAAAGATGGAGCGATTTGGCTAAATACTGAAGACAGCGGAGATGATAAGCATCGAGTGCTTGTAAGGGATGATGGGAGAGCAACATATTTTGCATCAGATGTTGCTTATCACAAGAACAAAATAGATAGAGGTTTCGACGAAATAATTAACATTTGGGGCGCGGATCATCATGGATATATCAAAAGAATAGAATCCTCAATAGAGGGGCTTGGTTCAAAAAAAGAAAAGTTGATTGTAAAGCTGGTGCAATTTGCAAATCTTTATAAAGATGGTTCAAAGGTAAAGATGTCAACAAGATCAGGTGAATTTTATTCACTTAATGATTTAATAGAAGATATTGGGTCTGATGCTGCAAGATTTTATTATTTATCAAAGCAAGCTGATCAGCATCTAGACTTTGATATTGACTTGGCTAAATCAGATAGTAAAGAAAATATTTTTTACTATATTCAATATGCTCATGCGAGAATTTTCTCATTAGAAGAGAAATATAAAGAGCTTAAGAGCTCGAAAAATATAAAAGAATTTAATCTCTCCAATATTGAATATTTAAAATGTGACAAATTGATACATGAAATATCAAAGTATCCAGATATTGTGAATAAATCAGCTTTTTCATGTCAGCCGCATCTAATTATCTTTTACCTGAGAGATTTATCCCAAATATTTCATAGTTATTACAATGATAATCATATTTTGTCTGAAGAAAGAGATAATCAAGAATTTATAATTAATTGCATGTCATCCGTGAGACAAATTATTTCCAATGGGCTGAATTTACTTGGTATTTCACCAATGCAAAAAATGTAATAAATAACATGAAAGACTTTGCTCAAAAGACCTCAAAAAAAAGAAATTACAAAAAAAATAAGTCTGTTTTTAGATCTAATAGACAGACGCCTGAGCCAATATCAAGACAAGTTTTTTACTTTATTATTTTTATTTCGCTAGGCTTAATTTCGATATCAATTTTTTACTTTAAAACTGATGTTACTTCGATTCAATTTGAAGATTCTATTAATAATGTAGAATTTGATTTTCCATCTTCATTGATGGAGAACTCGGTTTTAATTGAGTCAACTGAAGAAAATAAAGTTAATTGTGAATACTATGTTCAGATCGGAGCATACGGAAACAGAAAATATGCTGAGGAAGCAGAAAAAATGCTTAAAAATGAAATAGATAATATATCAATCAATATTGTTTATAGCACTCTTCAACCAGGTAAACCACTCAACAGTGTCATTACAGGTCCTTATCAAAATAGGTCTGGAGCAAATAATGCTAAAGAAAGAATAACCAAAAGAGGATTTGATCCTAGATTAAGAACTTTATGCAAACAGATATAAAAAAAAATATTGGCAAAATCTTAGAAAAGATAAATACTAGTGTTTCTAATTCTGAACAAATAGGAAAAAAGGTTTTACTTGTTGCTGTTTCTAAACGAAAAAGTTTAGAACATATTCAAGCTGCTATAGAGTCAGGAATATTTCATTTTGGGGAAAACTATGCTCAAGAACTCAAAGAAAAAAATATTCAAATATCCTCAAATGATATTAACTGGCACTTCATAGGACCGCTTCAATCTAATAAAGTAAAATTGGTTGCAAATTATGCATCTTGGATACATACACTTGATAGAGAAAAAATTATTTATAAACTAAATAACGCTTGTAAAGAGTCTAATAATGTTATCAATGGTTTGATTCAAGTAAATGTTTCTGAAGAGCCCACTAAAAGTGGTTGTTCTCCTAGTGAACTTTTAAATCTTGCAGGCATTGTTGATGCTTCAAGTAATATTAACCTAAAAGGAATAATGGCACTTCCCAATATTCATGCAGATTCTAAAAATCAAATACAAGAAATGAAACAAATGTATGAATACAGTCTTAAAGTTCAAGCTAAGTATCCTGAAGCAAAAGAGATATCTTTGGGTACAACAAGCGATTTTCAGAATGCAATTGAGCATGGATCATCTATAGTAAGAATAGGCGAATCAATTTTTGGTAAGAGGCTATGAAAAATATATTGTTTTTTGGTGGTGGAAATATTGCACAGTCTGTAATAGAGGGGTTAATAAAATCAGGTTATAAAAGAAACAATATTTTTTTTATTGATAGAAATACTAAAAATAAAAAAAAATTAGAAAAGTTAAAAATTAAAGAATTTAGCAGAGATAAAACAGATCAAATTTCATTCTTTTTTTTGTGCGTTAAGCCAAAAGATGCTTTAAATAGTTTTAAAGAAATAAAACAGCTTAAGAAAAATGCAAAGGTCATTAGCTTTGTCGCTGGCATTAAATCAAACAAGTATATAAAGATTGATGAAACTACTAAATTCATGAGAGCTATGCCTAATACTTCCTCTAGGTATGGTCTTGGAATTACGGCTTTATTCAATTCGACCTTTAGTATAGAAGATAGAAAATTTATCGATAAATTATTTAATAAAGTTGGTATGGTTATTGAATTGAATAAAGAAATTGAAATGGATCAATTTACTGGATTAGTTGGCAGTGGGCCTGCTTACTTTTTCTATATTCTTAAAGTATATGAAAAAGAACTTCTTAAAATGTGTGGTAACGATAATAGAAAAGTAAATGAGATAATGGTGAATCTTTTAAAAGGTGTAAGTATGTCAATTAATTATAATAATGATCTAGATGCACTAGTTACGATGGTTGCTTCAAAAAAAGGAACAACTGAGGCAGGCTTAGATTCATTTAAAAAAAATAAACTAAACAAATATTTTAAAGATGGACTGCGGTCCGCAGTTAAAAGATCAAAAGAGATATCTAATGAATTCTAGTGATTATCAAGCTCTAAGTTTGCTATTGAGTGTTATTAATTATGCTTTTATTTTTTTATTTATTTTTAGCGCATTAAAAATAAATTACTACAATAAAATTGTCAGCGTTTTTATAAAGGCATATAAGCCTTTTTCTAAATTAAGCTTACTGCCAAATCAACAATTAAATATTATCTTTTTAGCAATACTTATTAAATTTTTATCTTTATTTCTTCTTTATTCAAGCAGTTATGATGCGATTATTCTTTTTGGTGTTGCGATAATTCAAAATCTTCAAATAATTATAAGAGTAATATTATTTGCAATTATAGGTGGAGTTATCCTCAGTTGGGTGCAGCCAAAGAACTCAAATCCATTCATTGAAATAGTTGAAGAAATATCATTAAAAATATTATCGCCTTTGAGAAGATATATTCCTGCTGCAGGTGGTCTAGATTTTTCACCTCTATTTATTTTCATCTTAATACAATTTGTAAGTGGTTTTTTAGATGACATTCTCAGATATATCGTATGAAAATAGAAACAAATATATTTGATTTTGATGAGGGCATAGTTTTAGAAAACGGTACAAAGTTAAGCTCTTTTAAGCTAATGGTTGAAACTTATGGCGAGTTAAATGAATCAAAATCTAACGGAGTACTTTTATGTCATGCTTTTTCAGGCAATCATCATGCCGCTGGAAAAAATGCAGATGGTCTGGTTGGATGGTGGGATCAATTAGTTGGACCGGATAAAGCAATAGATACAAATAAATTTTTTGTTGTATGTTGTAATAATTTGGGTGGCTGTTCTGGTTCTTCGGGGCCTACTGAGATAAATCCATTATCAGATGAAATATACGGTAAAAATTTTCCACAAGTAAGTGTTGAAGATTGGGTTAACTCTCAAAAGATGTTATCTGATAGGCTGGGGATATCAAAGTGGCATCTTGTTGTTGGTGGCAGTTTAGGAGGTATGCAAGCTTTACAATGGGCGATTTCGTATCCAGACTTTGTTAATAAAGCAGGTATATTAGCTGCTGCAGCTAAATCAAGTACTCAAAATATTGCAATGAATGAAGTTGCACGAGAATCTATCCGAAAAGATCCAAATTTTTGTAACGGCGATTACATAAAAAATAACAAAAGACCTAAAGATGGAATTAAAGCCGCAAGGATGCTTGGTCATATAACGTATCTTTCTGAGAAGCATATGAATTTAAGATTCGGAAGGAAATACCAAGAAGAAGGTTCCAAGGTTAGTGGAAATGTAGATTTCGAAGTAGAAAATTATTTACAGTATAAGGGTGAAAAATTTTCTGAGTCCTTCGATGCTAATAGTTACATAATAATGACCAAAGCGATGGACGGTTACGATATTGCCACCGATAGTAAAACTCTTGAAAAAAATATGGCAAATATTAAAGCTTCTCTTTTAATCATAGGATTTAATTCAGATTGGCTATATCCGCCTGCACGAGGAAAAGAAATTCAAATTGCAGCAATAAACCAAAATATTAAATCATCTTATATAGTATTAGATGGAGAACAAGGACACGATAGTTTTCTATTTCATAGCGAAAAATATTCGAAAGCAATAAAGAATTTTATAGGATCATAATGGCAATAGAAATATCAAAAGTTATTCAAGATTGGGTGCCAAGAGGAAGCAAAATCGTAGACTTTGGTTGTGGCGATGGAACTCTTCTTAAAAAACTTATAGATGAAAAAGATGTACAGGGTTATGGAGTTGAAATTAATGATAAAAAAATTCTTAGCTGTATAGAAAAAAATGTCCCTGTAATAAAATTAGATATTGACTTAGGTTTACATGATTTCGAGTT
The DNA here is from genome assembly GCA_902626385.1 of uncultured SAR86 cluster bacterium. Classification (GTDB taxonomy): domain Bacteria; phylum Pseudomonadota; class Gammaproteobacteria; order Magnimaribacterales; family D2472; genus SAR86A. Next base: position 119,318 of record CACOEZ010000001.1, on the reverse strand, counting down.
CTCAGGCTTTGATATGTCCATTATGGCAAGATCTATTCAATGCTTAAAAAATCCAAATATTGCTCTAGAAAAAATGTTAAAACTTTCAAAAACATGTGTTGTAACCTTGCCTAATCTTGGTTATTGGAGATGCAGGATAAATCTTGCAGTTGGCAAAATGCCGGTAACACCTGACCTACCTTCAAGCTGGTATGAAACTGAAAATATTCATTTGTGTACAATTCGTGACTTTGAAAATCTCTGTGAGGAACAATCAATCACTATAAAAGAAAAATTTTTTATAGGCCCAAAAAATAAAAAAGGAATAATGTCTTCAACCAATCCTAATTTTTTTGCAACAGAAGGAGTTTATCTGCTTGAAAAAAAATAAAGATATTCTAATCGCATCATCAAACATTGGAAAAATTAGAGAATTCGAAAATTTACTTAAGGATTATAATGTTGTTTCCCTAAATGATTTTGACATTGAAGATGCAATAGAGGACGGAACTTCTTTTTTAGAAAATGCTTTAATAAAAGCTAAACATGGCTCACTTCATTCTGGTAAATATACTATAGCTGATGATTCTGGCTTAGTTGTTCCAGAATTAAACTTTGAACCTGGAATATATTCTGCTAGATATGCTGGTTCAAATGCTACTGATAAAGAAAATAGAGATAAATTAATTAAAAAATTAAACGATCTGTCAGTAAGCAGTCTTGATGCGTATTATGTTTGTTGCTTGGTTGGAGTAAAACATCATGACGATCCTATGCCTCTAATATCTTTTGGGACCATACACGGAAAAGTTTCAACTACTAGTTTAGGATCAGGTGGATTTGGATACGATAAGATTTTTTATCTTGATGAATTTAAATGTTCAATGGCTGAAATGGATCCCAAATTAAAAAATACCATAAGTCATAGAGCGGAAGCCGTTAGAGACTTCATAAAAAAATTTGAGTATTAATTTTTTAGATGCCTAAACTCAAAAATAGTTCTGCCATCTCTTTTACCCCTTCTTTCAAATTTTGAAAATGTTTTTTTATTGTTTAGCTTTGCTTCAATAAAAAAGTTAGCTCTTAGAAATAACTCTCTAATATGACTTGCATAATTTTCCCAATCTGTAGATATGTATATTTCGGAACCCTCCTTCATAGTTTTTGAAATCATTGAAAGAAAATCGTAATTTATAAGCCTTCTCTTATGATGTTTATCTTTTGGCCATGGATCAGGACAAATAATAATTACTCTATCAAAAACTTTATCGTCTTTCTCATCAATTAATAATCTAATATCCTTGTCAAATATTCGTATGTTTTTAATTTTATCCTCTTTGATAGACGCTAATAATGAACCTATGCCGGATTGATAAACTTCACAGCCAATATATAAGATGTCAGGATTTAATTTTGCTTGTGAGCAAAGGTTTTCAGCATTTCCAAAACCAATTTCTAAATGGCAAGATGAGTATTCTTTATTTAATAATTTTATATCGTCGATATTTAAAATAAGAAAATCATCTTTATTTTTCAAGCCTTGGGATTGTCGTTTTGTTATTCTGCCTTTTCTTTTAACAAAAGATGGTAAAAATTTTAGGCGCATCTAGGGGTTGATTTAGGCAAAATCAACCATTAAAGATTTAAGTTTCTTAAGTGCGCTATTTTCGATTTGTCGAATTCTCTCTGCAGATACTTCATATTCATCTGCCAAATCATGAAGTGTTGCTTTTTGGTCAGCCAAATATCTTCTTTGAAGGATATCTTTGCTTCTGTTATCAAGCATTTTTAGCGCTTCAACTAATTCACTTCTGTTAACTTCTTCTGCTTGCTCATTTGCTACTATGACTTCAGGATCATATCTTTTATCCTCTAAGTATTGAGAGGGAGACATTATCTCTTCATCATCTCCTATCGGAACTGGGGCATCAAAAGACGAATCGTTTGAAGAAAGCCTATTTTCCATATGTAAAACATCTTTCACATCAACATTGAGGTCCGAGGCAATACTTTCAGCTTCTTCTTTTGTAAGCCAATCTAGGCTTTTTTTCTTACTTCTTAAATTAAAGAATAATTTTCTTTGTGCTTTAGTTGTAGCAATCTTAACAAGCCTCCAATTCTTAAGAATATATTCATGGATTTCAGCTTTAATCCAATGGACTGCGAAAGAAACAAGCTTTACTCCTCTATGAGGATCATATTTATCAACGGCTTTCATTAAACCAACGTTACCTTCTTGAATAATATCCCCAAGGGGCAAGCCGTAACCTTGGTACGATCTTGCAATATGAACTACAAATCTAAGATGGTGAATCACAAGCTGTCTTGCAGCATCCAAGTCATCTTCTTCATATAATTTGAGTGCAAGTTCTTGTTCCTGCTCTTTCGTAAGAATCGGTATTGCATGAACAGAAGAAAGATAAGACTCTATATCTTTTCCTGGACTATTAAGCTGAGAAGGTTGTAACTGTGTGCCCATATTATAAGTTTTAATTATAATTAATTATATCAATTAATTATGTTTATATTTGAATTATACCAATTTTTTAAAAAAATCTCCTAAAATTGGCATAAAAGTGTCTTTTATTGCATCATTTCTGGTGCAGATAAAGTAAGGATTCAAGATCGAATTAGTTTTTGAATACGAAAGTTCTATTGAATTCTCAATGTTTATAACACTGCCTCCGTAAGAATTTAAAACAGCATGAGCTGCAGCGATATCCCACTCAGATGTTGGACCAAATCTTGGATAAATGTCTGCTTCGTTATCTGATAATGTACAAAGCTTTAAAGAACTGCCCTTTTCAACGATTTTATATTTAATATTGCTTTTTTCTAGAAATTCTAAAAATAATTCATCATTGCTACTTTTGTGACTCTTGCTCATAACTATTCTGACAACATCTGGGGTATTGTTATCATGCCCTTCTTTATGAAATATTGATCCAAGCCAAGTTTTATTTTGAACTGGGGCTGATACAATCCCATAAACAGATCTTCCATTCTCAATTAATGCTATATTTACGGTGAATTCATCGGTTTTGTTGATAAATTCTCTTGTTCCATCAAGAGGATCAACTAACCAATATACCTCAGGTAATTCTTTGAGAAGAGATGTTTCAAATGTTTCTTCTGAAATGATTTGAATTGATGGAGTAATTTTCTTTAATCGGTCTAAGATAATTTCATTTGAAGCTTTGTCAGCTGCTGTAAGGGGCGATCCATCTTTTTTATCAGTTTTTTCAAAATTATCACTTCTATATATTTTAATAATTTCTTCTGAGGCTGAATTCACGCATTCAATTAAAGAATCTTTAGTTGATTGAACAAATTCTTCTGAAAATCTCATTGATATAGCTCACAAATTGATTCGTTTAAATTGTCGTAACTGATCAAATCTAAAATCTTATAATGAATATCAGTATTATCCATTAGATCTGAAAATTTGTGTGCCCCTGGTCCATAAGCATAAACTCCAACTGGAGTGCCTGTATGACTTCCGGTTCCCCACTTAATAAGAACATTCTTATTATTTTGCTTCATTATTTGAAGTCCTCCGGTCTCATGATCAGCGGTAATGATAAGCAAGGTGTTTTTATCGTTTGTCACAAAATTAATTAAATCTTTAACGGTATTATCAAAGTCATCAAATTCAATTAGCATTTTTTTTGCATCATTGTCATGAGCAGCCCAATCAATCTGACTTCCTTCGGTCATTAAAAAGAAGCCGGTGCACGCATCTATGTTTTTACTCAGATGTTGAAGAGCAAAAGCTGTCATTTGTCTTTGGGTTGGCTTTTCTTCTGATCTAACAATGCCATCTTTATCAAATAGCCCTAATATTTTTTTATCACTTCTAAAATCTAAATCTAATAATTCTTTTCTGTCCAAAAGAACGTGTGATTTAGAAGCTTTTTCTATGTCAAAAAACTCTAAGCCTCCACCAAGACCGATATTGATAGGTGAATTTAAAAATTGGTTGGCTATCTCTTTCTCTTTATATCTGGAGTCAATATGTGCAAAAAATGCTGCTGGAGTTGCGTGTGTAATTGATGAAGTTGCAACTATTCCAGAAATATATCCTTTTTCATAAAGCATTTCAGGTAGAGTTTTTAAAATATTTTTTTCATGGTCAATAGATAGGTACTTATTTTTTGTTTTTTTACCTGTTGCCCAAGCTGTTGCTGCAGCAGCCGAATCAGTAATTAGATTTCCATATGGATGGGTCAACGAAGTTCCATTAATAGGCAACTGATCAATAGCTAATTTATGGTCTGGTCCCCCTTTCACAATTCTTGATAAAGTAATCTGATTAATGCCAGTTCCATCTCCAACTACTAAAACTATATTTTTAGGTGTTTGATTCTCAGAAAAATCTATTATGTTCAAATAATCAGTTTCTGAAGAGCCGATAGGTAATGTTTCAAACTCGGAGTTTGAGCAACCGAACAAAAATATAAGAATGAGAAGATATGTATTTTTCATTAAATACTATTGGATAAGTGTTTTCTTTCTTGTTTCGATAGCTTCTTTTTCTGAGCTTGGATAGTCCTCATATATCGATAGTTCCCATCTTCCATATGTTGGGTTTGTTATTAAAAACCATTTTGTACCCCATAAATCAGAATATTTTTTAGCAAGTTTTTTTCGCTCAGTATGAAAAACATATGCTTCCTTGGTCGATATGAAATCAGTTAACTGATCTCCAATAATTAAAACAATTCTGTTTTCATTGGCTATATTTTTTCTTCTATCAGTTTTATCTCTTAAATTTTCTTCGCTCCTCATTAGTAAGACAGCATCGTCTTCAAATGGAAGGCCTAATTTAAGAATATTTTTTTTTGTTGCTTCTCTAAAGGATTCCAGCCTGTTTGTTAAATAATATATTTTGACTCCTTTCTTATCTGCGAAATGAAGAAAATCATGCACTCCCTCCACTGCACCAGCATTTGATTCATTTACCCATTCAGCCCATCCATTTGGATATGACAAGCCGCTCAAGATTGTTCTAGCCTGAAAATTAGAGTTATCTAAAACTGTTTCATCAACATCGAGAATTATCGCAGGAGATTTATCTTCAAAGTTATCTACTTGTTCAAGGGCAGCTGTCCATGAGCTATCTTCAAGTCCTTTCAGAAGTGCATCTTTTGCATTTGCATATGTCTGAATATTATTTGCAGCAAACTCAGTAGCTGTCTGAACATACAAAACAGATAGCATTGACTGTTCTTGAAATGCTTTATCATCTTTGGAAGCAAAGGAGTCTCCAGTAAATACGATAAATAACAATAAAGATATATGTCTTAGTGATTTCATATTGCAAGAGCATTATAATGCTTTATCAATACAATTAAATTAATTATTAAATTTATGGATGAAAGAATTTTAGAAAATTTAGAACGATTAAAAAAAATGCTTATTCTTCTAAGCGAGGAAAGAAAAGTAGTACTATCTCACCATAAAACATTTGAACATGTTGAAAAAATGAGAACAATTGTTAATGAATCTATAGATATGGTGAACAAATCATGAGTAACAAAGAATATAAATGCTTCGAATTGAAAGTTGAAGATCACGTTGCAAATCTTGTTTTAACAAGACCAAACGAACTAAATACAATGTCCAGAGATTTCTGGGTAGAGTTAGGAGGAATTCTTGAAGACATAAATAGGGACTCAGATGTAAGAGTCGTTGTAATGTCATCAACAGGTAAACATTTTTGTGCAGGCATGGATTTAAATGCTTTTTCAAATGGTGTTGAAAATATACCTGATGATAAAAAACCTGATCATGCACGAGTTGGTGAAGCTTTATACAGAGTTGCTAAAGAACTTCAAGAATATATCACTACCTTGGAAAAAATTAGAGTTCCGGTTATAGCTGCAATTCAAGGAGGTTGCATTGGAGGCGCTGTGGACATGGTAACTGCTTGCGATATAAGACTTGCTTCTGATGATGCATTTTTTTGTATACAAGAAGTAAACATTGGCATGGCAGCAGATGTAGGAACTCTTCAAAGACTTCCTAAAATCATCCCAGATTCTAAAATGCGAGAAATGGCATATACAGGTAGAAGAATGTTTGCCGATGAAGCAAAAGAAGCTGGATTAATTAGCGATAAGTTTGAATCTCATGAAGAATTGCTCAATGCAGCAAACAAGCTTGCAAAAGAGATTGCTTCAAAATCTCCAGTCGCAATATATGGCCTCAAGGCAGTAATGAATTATTCTAGAGATCATAACGTACAAGATAGTCTTGAATATAATGCCTTATGGAGCGGCGCTATGTTAAGTCAAAAAGATATGGCTGAGCAGATGACAGCTAATATGGAAAAAAGAGAGGCATCTTTCAACGAGCTAGTAAAAGTAAGAAAGTTTAACGAATCAGACTCTTAGGGTTTTCTTAAAAAAACTGGAGTTGTAGACGTTGACTCAGATTTAGAGTATTTATAACCATCTACATTAAAACTGGTTAGATTTTCAAAATCTTTAACCTTGTTTTCGATTATCCATCTGGCCATAACGCCTCTGGCTTTTTTAGCATAAAAACTAATTATCTTATATTTGCCATTTTTATAATCTTTGAAAGTTGGTGTGACAACATTCACATCTTCTGGCATTTTTCCAAGAACAGAGAAATACTCTTTTGATGCAAGATTGATGAGTAAATCAGATTTTTGGTTTTTAAGCTCATTTAATACGTTTTTTTGAATTTTATCTCCCCAGAATTCGTAGAGATTTTTACCACTTGCGGTTTGGAGTTTTGTTCCCATTTCAAGCCTATATGGCTTCATAACATCTAGGGGTCTCAAAATACCGTAAAGACCAGAAAGTATTCTGATGTGTTTCTGAGCAAAATTCATTTGAGATTTAGTAAGGTCTTCAGCTTGAAGGCCTTGGTAAACATCGCCTTTAAACACAAGCATAGATGGTTTTGAGTCATCAGATAATTTTTTTGATGGAGACCAGGACTGATACCTATCATAATTAAGAGTTGCCAATTTATCACTTAGTCCCATTAATGAGGCAATATCTTTAGGTTCTTTTTTCTTAAGTTCAGAAATTAATTTAGAAGATTGCCCAAGAAAAGCTGGAACAGAGTGCTCAGAATTAACTTCAAATTCGTAATCAAGTGTTTTTGCTGGAGAAAGTACTATAATCATGGCTGTATTTTACGAATACATGGAGGCTTATTCAAGAATGTATTTTGAAAAAACTATAATTTTTATAGGAAAATTAATATCGCTAATGATTCCTGTCATGACTTTGTTAATGATAGCTGTAGTTGTTGCAAGATATTTCTTCGGAATAGGACTGACTGGTATACAAGAACTTGTAATGTATATTCATGCACTAATATTTCTTGGTTGTGCTGGATTTGTTCACTTCAAAGACGAACATGTAAGGGTAGATATTTTTTATAGAGGATCCTCGGACACTTATAAAAAAAATACTAACTTTATCTTAAGTTTTTTGTTTTTAATTCCTGTCTGTTTTGTAATTGGCTTTTATTCTTTTGAGCTAATAGAAATGTCTTGGAAAATTAAAGAAGCTTCTACAGAAGCCGGTGGCTTAAAGTTTGTTTATATTCAAAAAACTTTAATTATTCTATTCCCTATAACGCTAACGTTAACTTTAATTTTTCAACTTTTAGATAAAAAATGGAAATAATTCCGCTTTTACTTCTATTATTAATTTGTGTTGCTTTATTGATTGGTTACCCGGTTGCATTGACTCTTGCCGGTACGTCGATTTTGTTTGCTCTAATATGTATTCCTTTTGGGGTCTTTGATCCAACAATTTTTAAAAGTATTCCTATAAGAATATTCGGAATTATGAATAACGTTACTCTTCTTGCAGTTCCACTATTCATTTTTATGGGAACAATACTTGAAAAATCAGGTATCGCAGCAAAAATGCTTGAGAATATGGCTCAAGCTTTTAAAGGTACTAAAGGTGGTTTATCTATATCTATAATAATTGTTGGTGCTTTGCTTGCAGCAAGCACAGGGATTGTTGGTGCAACAGTAGTAACAATGGGATTAATGTCATTACCTATTCTCATTAAGCAGGGTTATGAAAAAGACTTTTCGACAGGGTTGGTAGCTTCAACGGGTACACTTGGACAAATTATTCCACCATCTATAGCTTTAGTCTTACTTGGCGATGTTATGTCAAATGCCTATCAAAGAGCTCAAAATGACATGGGTATATTTTCCCAAAAAACTGTAACTGTTGGAGATCTCTTCATTGGAGCCATAGTGCCTGGAGTATTGATATGTACTGGGTACCTTTTTTATACGATATATAAAAATAGCAATAATCAAAACATAAAAGATAATTTCACAGAATCATCAATAGATAAATATGAATTATTTAAAACACTTGCTCTTCCTATAGTTTTAATTTTTTTAGTACTGGGCTCAATATTTGCTGGTATTGCTACTCCTACAGAAGCTGCAGCGATTGGAGCATTCGGTGCTATGGCAATAGCACTCATTAATAAAAAAATAAATTTAAAGTTTATAAAAGAAACTTCTGAAAAGGCTGCTGTTGTTTCAACAATGATTTTTACAATTCTAATTGGTGCCTCTATTTTTTCGTTAATTTTTAGAGGTGTCGGAGGAGATGCATTAATTGATTTAATTTTTAGGTCGCTTCCCGGAGGATCTTATACGGCTTTAATATTTGTTTTGATAATAGTTTTCTTATTAGGATTTATTCTTGATTTCATTGAAATTTGTTACGTAATTGTGCCGTTAGTTGCTCCACCATTATTAATGTATGGCTTTGATCCAGTATGGCTCGCAATTTTATTTGCAGTAAATTTACAGACTTCATTTTTAACTCCTCCATTTGGATTTTCATTATTTTATTTAAGAGGGGTAACAGAAGACAACATACAAACAAGTGAAATATATAAAGGTGTCATACCGTTTATAACGATTCAGATAATAATACTAATATTGATAATGTTTTTCCCAATATTGATTTTATAATAACTTATGTTTTTTTCTGACTAAAACAAGTATTTATTAAGTGTCCAGGTTTTAGTTAAAGAGGTATCATTTTAAATTAAATTCATAAACTGTAGTATGATCTTTAAAAAAGATTGGATTTCCAAAAGAATCTCTAGCAGGATTAAATTTTGTTTCTCTGACTGCTCTTCTTGCTTCACTTTCAAACAAATAACTTGAGGATTCAAGAACGCGTATGTTTTGAGCTTGACCATTGATATCTACGTCAAAAATTACCTTTACACTGCCACTTAATCTCCTCTGAAGTGCTCTTGAAGGATATCTTGGATTTATTCTCTTTATGGCTTGAGGTCTTGAAGAAACTATGTTGTTTTGAATATTTTCTAACTCTATATTTTTCTTATCGTTATTAATTGAAGGTTTAATTTTCATATCTTCAACAATTCCAGAGTCTTCAACACCTTTAGAAAGAATGCTATTTTGCTCCATCAGCGTATCATTTAATCTATTAAGAGATTTTATTTGATCTTTCAAGTCTCGAATTTCATTAATCTGATCAGCTACCAGTGATACCGAGCTGCTTGAACTATTATTTGGATCCTCAACACCTTTAGAAAGAATACTATTTTGCTCCATCAGCGTATCATTAAGTTTATTAAGGGATTTTATTTGGCCTTTCAAGTCTCGAATTTCATTAATCTGATCAGCCACCAGTGATACCGAGCTATTATTTGAATCCTCTAGCTCATTCTTTAGATTTGAGATTTCTTTTTTTAAAAGAATAATCTCATCACGGTATAGTTGTGATTCATCAATTTCTTTTTTAAGTTTAGCTAATTGTTCATTATGGTTCGATACCCCATTTATTGTTGTAACAACATTATCCTTATTAAATTTGAATTGGTCATTAAAGTAGGCTAGTCCAAATACCACCAGTAAAGCTAGGATAAGAAATCTAAAAAAACCATATGGTTTTCTTTTTTGTTTACCATAATCTACAACATAAGGTGACTTCTTATTCATAGAATATTTAGGTTTTATTTACTTGATTTTTTGTCAACCTGTAAATCCAAAACTTTATTTATAGACTTTATTGCACCAAACAATCCTGCTGTTTCTTCTGGGATAATCAGAGTATTGTCAGATTTTCCAATTGCCTGAGCTACCTCTATCTGTGCTTTGAGTGCTTCAAGGGCAACAACAGAGTTTGGGTTTTTTTCAAGAGCCTTTGCAAGTGCCTCTGTACCTTTTGCTTGACCTTCAAGAACTCTTGAAGCCTTTAAATAATCAGCTTCTGCTTCCAGTTTCTCCTCTTCAAACTTTGCCTCAGCATTCAAAACAACCGCTCTTTTTTCAGCTTCTGCTTTTATTACAATTGCTTCTCTTTCTCTTTCCGCCTCAGCAACTTTTGCTCTACCAAGAAGTTCTGCCTCTCTTTGATCACTTAAAGCAGTTGTAATTTCTTCACTAAAACGAATTTCTTCGATTTCTACTCTTGTAATCTGGACTCCCCAAGCTGAAGCAGCTTCTTCAAGTGCAACTCTTACCGCTCCTCCAATAGTTTCTCTGCCAACTATAATTTCGTCAGAATTCATCGTACCTATTTCTTGCCTCAATGTTGTTTCTAAAAGCTTATAAGTTGCAAGCCCAAGATCTTCAACTTCATAAACAGCTTTTACAGCATCAACAATCCTAAAATACAGAATGCTATCAGGCCTAACAACAGCGTTATCAGATGATATTGCATCAATTTCAGGGGGATCCATTATGATTTCTAAAGTTGGTATATTTCCGTCAAGGGCTAGATACCTCATTCTTGTTCTAGAGCCATCTGGATCACTAGGATCTTTGTCATATGTTGTTATTTCAGCTCTTTTTATCTTGTCCAAGAAAGGAACAATGAAGCCGATTCCTGGTTTTAAAGTATTATGATATTTACCGAATCTCTCGACTATTCTTACATTTGATTCAGGAACTATTTGAAAAGCGTTATAAGCTAAATATAAAATAAAAGCCGAAAAGACCGACCAAAATATTAAACTACCCATAAAAACCTCCTACCTATTCTTTTCTTACTACTAAGTTTATTCCTTCTACTTTTACACAACTATATGTAGCATTTACTTCTAAGCTTTCATTATTTTCATGAATAACATTCCAGGTTTTTCCATTTTGGGCAACAGCCTTCCCAGACGCATCGCTGCTAGCATTAATTGATACAACTCTAATTTCATGTCCAATCATATCGTATACATCTTCAGCAATTAGAACCTTTTTCTTGTTGATGAGGAAGGGAGCCAAAAACATTTGAAAGATTAATGTAAAAGAAAAAACTACAAACTGTAGAGCAAGTTTTAATTCAAAATAATCACTTATTGCAACAAATATGATAGATATTGCAACTAAGGGCAAAAAACTATCCCCTAGTAAAAAAATACTTATTGACAATATAACTAATGAAATTATTAGCCATTGCCATGGCTGTATTATTTCAATAAATGATAAAAACTCCACTATCATGAAAATACAGTATTTAGGTGTAAAAATCAAACATACAGGTTTTACAGTTGCGTGTAATTAAATCTTAGGATTGTAAGAATTTCCGAAATGATATTATTTCTATAAATTAAAGCCCGGCATTATTCTTCTGAAGCGCTCTTTCTGCCCTATAACTTGATCTAACCATAGGACCTGAAACAACTTCAAGAAAGCCTTTTTTTAGTCCGATTTCTCTATAGTATTCAAACTCTTGAGGTGTGACCCATCTTTCGATTGGATGATGGTTTCTTGTCGGCCTTAAGTACTGTCCAATAGTAACAATATCAACATTATTTTTTGCTAGATCATTCAGGGTTTGCTCTATTTCTAAGTCTGTTTCACCTAATCCGAGAATAATGCTAGTTTTGGTAAGAACTTTCGGGTTAATTCGCTTTGATTCAGCAAGAACATCTAGTGTTTGTTGATAACCTGCTCTAATATCTCTAACTTGATGAGTAAGTCTTTCAACAGTTTCTATATTTTGAGCGAAAACTTCTAATCCACAATTAACTATAGTTTCAATCGACGATGACAGTCCTTTAAAATCAGGAGTGAGTGCTTCAACCGCAGTGTTAGGATTGAATTCTTTAATTAACTTTACAGTATTTGCGAAATGCTGAGCCCCACCATCTTGAAGGTCATCTCTATTTACAGATGTCAAAACTACATATTTTAAATTCATGATTTCTACTGCTTTTGCAGTATTCATTGGTTCATCTTTATCCAGCCAGCCATTTGGATTTCCAGTATCTACAGAACAGAATTTACATGCTCTAGTGCAAACTGATCCCATCAACATAAAAGTGGCTGTTCCTGCAGACCAACATTCACTGATATTAGGACAATGCGCCTCCTCACAAACTGTATAAAGCTGTTTACTATGGACCTGTTCTTTAACTTTATGGAAATTAGGATTAAATTCAGCTTTAACTTTCAACCAACTCGGCTTCTTAGGGGTTGGAATATCAGAAAATTTATTAAATTTTTGGCCATTCTTAATAGCTTTGATTCCATCTCTGTTTGTAATTTTTGTTGTAGCTATAATTTCCATTTCTAAAAAATATTTTTAAGTAAATCAATTGAGGATTTCTCTAATTGTAGTTGAGAAATATCTCTATTTAAATCTTTTATTTGTGTAACTTCTAAACCTTTAAAACCACATGGATTTATCTGCTGAAATGGCTTTAGATCCATATCAAAATTAATACTAATCCCGTGATACGATTTACCTTTAGAGATTCTTAATCCAATTGATGCAATCTTCTTGTTGTCAACATAGACTCCGGGCGCGCCTTTTACAAAATTACATTCTATTAAAAATCCGTGAAGTAAGTCTTTAACAAATCCTTGAATTGTGGAAACTAATCTTTTGGGGCCAAAATCTAGTTTTTTTACATCAAGCATAAAATATATTATTAACTGTCCTGGCCCATGATAGGTGACCTCTCCTCCTCTATCTGACTGGACAACGGGAATGTCTTTCGGATTTAATACATGCTTTTCATCTGCTGCTGTTCCCAATGTAAAAACTGGTGGATGCTCAAGAAGCCATATTTCATTGCTAAATTTTTCATGTTCAATATGAGATTTCATCAAAGCATGTGCTTCATGATAGTTTACATTTCCAAGAGATTTAAAAGTTAAGTCTTCTAGCACTATTTATTTCTAGCTTCTATAAACGCATCTTCAGAAATTTCATGATATGCGGATACATCTTTTTTAAACTTTAAATAAGAACTATAAACTTTTGCAATTGTTTCGTCTTCCTCAGATAGATCATTTAGAATTTTATTTGAGATTTTCCGAAACTCTTCAATTACATCATCTGGTAGCTTTCTCAATTCAACGCCATGGACCTTAACCAACTCTGTAAGTGCCTGATTGTTTTTTGCTAAGTATTCATCAAGCATATCCTGATTCACGGCCTTTGATGCAGTTTCAATAATAACTTGGAGATGTTTTGGAAGTGATTCCCATGCATCTTTGTTAATTAGTAATTCAAGCATAGGTCCTGGCTCATGCCAGCCGGGATAATAATAATATTTAGCAGCCTGATGGAAACCAAAAGTAAGGTCATTGTATGGACCAACCCACTCTGTTGCATCTATTACTCCTGTCTGAAGAGCTGTAAATAGTTCTCCGCCAGGAAGCGTAACGGGAATTCCACCAGCTTCTTTTAATACTTCTCCACCAATACCAGGAATTCTCATTTTAAGGCCTTTAATATCTTCCAATGAATTAATTTCTTTATTAAACCAGCCAAACATTTGTGTTCCAGTATTTCCGGCTGGAATTGGATAGATATTAAATGGGGCATATATCTCTCTCCATAGTTCTAATCCTCCACCTCTATTAACCCATGCGTTTATTTCATCAGCAGTAAGTCCAAAGGGAACACTTGTAAAAAACTGTGCAGCTGGGACTTTCCCTTTCCAAAAATAGCCACCGCTATGTCCCATTTGATGTGAGCCGCTTGATACCGCATCAAAAACCCCAAATGCAGGAACCTGTTCTTCAGCACCGAAAACAGTTATTTTCATTTGTCCATTGCTCATTTCTTCAACAAGATCAGCAATTCTTTCAGGGGCCATCCCTAGGCCGGGATAATTTTTTGGCCATGACGTAACCAGTCTCCAATTATATTCTTTGTTGACCTTTTCATCTTGTTGGGAAGACATATCTTGTGGATTTGAGCAACTTACTAAAATCAAAGCCATAAATGTGTATGTAAAAATTTTCATCATATTTTTTCTAAATTTGCATAAGCCATTACCAACCATTTTGTACCTGAATCACTAAAGTTCACTTGTACTCTGGCTGACTCTCCTGATCCTTCGTAATTTAATACAATTCCCTCACCAAATTTTTTATGTAGCACTTTTTGACCAAGTGCAATCCCTATTTCCTCCTCAAACTCCATCTTTGTTTCATTAAAGTCTTTTCTATTATAAGGAATATTGGTTTGTGCTCTAGGTCTTATTTCATCAATCAGATCTTTGGGAATCTCTCTTAAAAATCTTGAAGGTGGATTAAAGGTATCTGTTCCGTGAAGCCTTCTTGATTCTGCATGAGTTATATATAACTTTTCCATAGCCCTAGTAATTGCGACGTAACAAAGCCTTCTTTCTTCTTCCAATTGAGAGGCGCTCTCCATAGATCTACCATGAGGAAAAAGGCTTTCTTCCAAGCCAGTTAATAGAACTAATTTAAACTCTAAACCTTTGGCTGAATGCATTGTCATAAGCTGAGCAGCATCATCATGCTCATCAGCTTGTCTATCTCCTGAATCTAAGGAAATTATATCGAGATAACTTTCAGCAATTTCAATATTTGTTTTATCTTCTCTGATGCTTTGTTCAAAATTTTTCGTTGCTGAAATAAGCTCTTCTAAGTTTTCAGTTCGGGTTTTACCTTTCTCTCCAGCTTCTTTAGCATGATAGGCATATAGACCAGTTTCTTTGATAATAAGCTCCATTAAATCAGACAAGGTATTTTCTTCGATAAAGCTTTTACAACCTGCAACAAATTCAAGATAGTCTCTTAATCCAGAACCACCCCTCCCAGAAATTGAACCTTCATCAATTAATTTTGCGGAGGCTTTTATATAAGATATATTAAATTTTTTTGCAGCTTGTCTAATTTTTGCTAAAGTTTTTTCTCCAACACCTCTTGTTGGGTTAGATATTGATCTTTCAAAAGAGGGATTATCATTGTTGTTAAAAATTATTCTTAAGTAAGCTATTGCGTTTTTAATTTCCAACCTTTCATAAAAACGTAATCCGCCATAAATTCTATAGGGAATACTTACTCTTAATAGCGCCTCTTCAATTGCCCTAGATTGAGCATTTGATCTATAAAGTACTGCTGTCTCGGCATAAGCTCCTCCTTTATTCATCCAATCTTTTAAAATATCTGCTACAAAGCGAGCTTCATCCTGCTCATTAAATGCTTGATACAAAATTATTTGTTCTCCTTCAGTTTTGTCAGTCCAAAGATTTTTTCCAAGCCTATCCTTATTATTATCAATAAGCGCATTTGCAGCATTCAAGATAATGTTTGTAGATCTATAATTTTGCTCTAATCTAATTATTTCCGTTCCCTTAAAGTCATCTGAAAAGGTATTAACATGCTCAACTTTAGCTCCTCTCCATCCATAAATAGATTGGTCATCATCACCAACTGCAGTAACGTTTGTATTTTTTGAAGATGTAATTTCTTGTAACCATTTATATTGAATCGTATTAGTATCTTGAAACTCATCAATTAGAACTGATTGAAACCTCGTTTGGAAAAAATTTTTTACAGATTTTGAGTTAACCAGTACTTCGTATGATCTTAAAAGCAGTTCACCAAAATCAACAAGATCATCTCTTTTACAAACGTCTTCATATTCTTTATAAATTTTATTTATTGTTTCGGTATAAAAATCTCCTTTTTCGTCAACATCTTTATTTCTTAATCCATCATCCTTCCAAGCATTTATCTGCCATTGGCTTTGTCTGGCAGGCCATGTTGCCTCATCGAGGCTAAACTCCTTAGAAATTCTTTTAACGATTCTATATTGGTCATCTGAGTCAAGAATTGTGAAGTTACTTGATAGATCAGCTTCTTTATGGAATCTTTTAAGAAGCTTATGCGAAAGGCCATGGAATGTACCAACCCATGAATCAAAAATTGGAGCCTGAAGCAGCGATTCAATTCTAGATCGCATTTCATTTGCTGCTTTATTTGTAAAGGTTACAGCCATTATTGACGATGAGTTTCTTCCCAGAGCTTCAACTTCCCATGCAATCTTATGAACTAAAACTCTAGTTTTACCTGAGCCTGCTCCAGCTAGAACCAGCAAATATTGTTTTTCAGATGTAACTGCCTTTCTTTGCTCGTCATTAAGATTATCTAAAATATGCGATACGTCCATTTAGGGATTCATTTTTTTGTTTAAGTTAGATATTCTAACCTTATGTCGACAAAATTATTGAGACAAATTAAGAATTCCTTGCCTGATTTAAGAAAATCAGAAAGAACGGTAGGAGAATTCATTTTAGAAGATCCAAAATCAGTAATCACAATGAAAACTGCTGAAGCCTCTTCTGCAATGGGCATAAGTGAGCCAACTTTAATCAGATTTTGCAAAGCTATTGGTTTTTCAGGATTTCAAGATTTAAAAATTAATTTGTCACAACAATTGGCTGCTGATGATTATTTTGTCATGTATGAGATTGATGAAGATGATTCCATTCATGAGCTTTGTGAAAAAGTTTTTGATACAAGCATTAGCGAAATCTTAAATGTAAGATCGCAGATTGATCAAGATATACTTGAAAGCGCAATAGAAGCTTTGGTTAATGCTAAAAGAGTAGAATTTTACGCATTTGGTGGCTCAGCTCCAGTTGCAATGGATGGTCAACATAAATTTTTCAGATTAAAAATCCCTTCTTCTAATATCTCTGATCCTCATCTTCAATTTATGTCTGCAAACTCTTTAGGTAAAGATGATGTGGTTGTCGCTATATCTCAATCTGGTACAACTACTGCTTTAATAGAAAGTGTAAAGATAGTAAGAAAAAATGGAGTAAAAGTTATTGGGATAATGCCTGGAGATACGCCATTAGCAAACATTTGTGATCTACCTTTAGCAATTAATGTTGGTATTAATAATAGATTGTCAAAACCTGTCACATCCAGAATAGCCTATACAGCCGTGATTGACGTTTTGACCATGGGTGTTGCTCAGCTAAAACCAGAAGCACAAGACCATCTTTACAATATTGCTGATAGTCAAAGATCTTTAAAAAGCGATCATTAGCCCTACTTAAAATCTGCTTTGCAGAATTAGTATTTCATTTTTTAACTTTCAATATGAGATGTTAAAATTAATTATTATTTTGGGAGAGAAAATGAGCAAAGAAATAAAAGAATTCTTTTCAACATATACAGATTTTGTAACAAAGGTAACAAGTGATCCGAGCATAGACTTGGATGCACTTAAGAATAGTTTTGATGATATTGAAAGTAGCTCATCAATTAAAACACCTCGTTTGCTTACTGCAGCCCTTGGTTTGGGAAGTGAAACTGGAGAGTTTGTAGAAATTGTTAAAAAAATGTTTTTACAAGGCAAGCCCCCGAATGAAGATAATATCTTTCACATGAAAAGAGAGCTTGGAGACATAATGTGGTATTGGGTTACAGCATGTGCTGCTCTAAATTTGGATCCTTACGAAGTCATAAGTGAGAATCAAGAGAAGCTTGCTGCTCGTTATGGTGAAAAATTTGAAATTGAGAGAAGTGAAATTCGAAAGGAAGGTGATCTTTAATATGATAATTTTTTTATCTTCACTTTATATGATGTACGGTTTTCTTTTTATATATTCTTACTTTAACAATATAGGTTTTCTTAAATATCTATATCAAAAAATGAACATAAATAAGGTTCTAGCCGTCGAGCTTTTTTTTATTGTGATTGCCTCCTATATTGTTTTTACCAGTCAGCCCCTAAACTGGATAATCTTTTTAATAATGATGTTCCATATTTTTGGTGTAGTTTGGCTGGTTGCTTTTCCTGATAACTTCTATGAAATATATGATCAATCAATGAATGTTGATCCTGGTTCTACGGAATCAATGACAGGCTGGATTTTGATTGCTTTTGGAGTCTTAGTATATCTTTCTAAATTAATTATTTAATCAATCTTTGAATTCTTCTTAATAGGCTTGATGTATCCCATCTGCCGCCATTTGCATCCTGGATTTCAGTATAAAAACCATCAATGATTTTTGTAATATCTAAATTAATTCCAGATTTTTCAGCTCTTTTGATAATAATGCCTAAATCTTTTTTCATTAGATCTACGGCAAAGCCATGATCATATTCGTCTAACAACATTGACTCCCATCTATTCTCCATTTGCCATGACTGGGCTGCTCCCTTTGAAATAACTTCAAAAACATTTCTACTATTCAATCCAACTTTTTCTGAAAAATTGATTCCTTCAGACAAAGCTTGAATAAGGCCTGCTATACAAATCTGATTTACCATTTTCGTCAATTGACCACTTCCGCTTTTACCCATATATTTCGCAAATTTTGAGTAGATATTAATTATTTCTTTTACCTTATCGAAAGATTGCTCATCACCTCCTGCCATAACTGAAAGTTGTCCAGATTCAGCACCAGCCTGACCACCAGATATAGGCGCATCTATAAATTGAATATTTAAAGGATTTAAAAGCTTGTTCATTTTAATAGGAAGTTCTGAGGAAGTAGTACTGTGATCAATGATAATTGTTCCTTCTTTTAGATTTTTAAGCATGCCTTCATTACCATTTATCACCTCTTCAACATCCTCATCCTTGCTAATACAAAGAATTATTACATTAGAAGATTCTGCTATTTCTTGTAAGGAGCTAGATACCCTTCCTTTGAATTTATTCTTCCAGTTAGTTCTATTTTTTTCAGATCTATTAAAGACAGTTAGTTCATATTTGCTTGCCTGAAGATGTCCTGCCATTTCAGAACCCATTACACCCAAGCCAATAAATCCTACTCTAATATTACTCATTTTTTTCAGATTTCTTATATTTGTCGTAATCTTCCCAGTCATGAGGAGTACCAACATTCATTATGCCTTTTTTTGCTCTGTAGAAGCTTTGAGTTCTTAGTTTATTGATGTCTTCTTCTTTGCCAAATAGCCTATTCCAGCCTGAAAGAAAAAGCTTTCTGAAATTTTTTTTGGGCATAAGTTAGACTAGATAATCTGTACGATCTTTTCTTGCTGTCTTCTTTAAACCACTCTCTGTTATGTACTCATCTGTTATGCCTTTTGTTCCTTCCAAACCTTTGCCTGAAGCAAATAATAAGAAAGTAACTGAGCAAACAGATGTAACAACTACTGATAATAAAATTAAACTATTCATCCCCACAATAAAAATAGTTAACAATGTGTGAATGATATAGTTAAGTAGTAAAAAAATCTACAGATTTACTTTATTTTGCAGCTCTTTTACAGACTCTAGATATTCTTCTTTTAGCCTTCCTACCAATTCTGATACACTTGGAGAATCGACAATTCTTCCTATTCCTTGTCCTGAACCCCATATATCCTTCCATGCTTTTGAGTCTGTGTTTCCACCTGAACCAAAATTCATAGACGACTTATCAGCTTCAGGAAGATTATCAGGATCTAATCCAGCATTAGATATTGATGGTTTTAGATAGTTACCCAGAACACCTGTAAATAAAGATGAATAAACTATGTCAGAAGCTGCGCTCTCTTCAAGCATTTTTTTATATTCTTGATCGGCATTAGCCTCTTCAGTAGCAATAAATCTCGTTCCCATATATGCAAAGTCAGCTCCTAGCGCCAAGGATGATGCCACAGAGTAACCATCTCCGATTGAGCCAGACAATATTACTGTTCCATCAAACCATTCTTTTACTTCCCTCAACAAAGCAAATGGTGATAATGCTCCTGCATGGCCACCAGCGCCAGCACATACCAATATTAATCCGTCGACACCCTGCTCAGCAGCTTTTTTTGCATGTCTAACGCTTATTACATCATGAAAAACCAGTCCTCCATAGCTATGAGCAGCTTCAACCACCTCCGCTGGCGGTCTCAAAGATGTAATAATAATTGGCACTTCATGCTTTACACATGTTTCCATGTCATCCATTAATCTATCATTCGACCCATGACATATTTGATTTACAGCAAAAGGGGCAACCTTAGCTTCCGGATTTTGTTCTTTGTACTCAGCCAGCTCAGTTTTAATTCTTATTATCCACTCCTCCAATACGTGTTGAGGTCTTGCATTTAATGCAGGAAAAGAACCAATGATGCCTGCTTTGCATTGTGCTATTACTAAATCCGGGCCTGAAATAAGAAACAAAGGTGCTCCTATCACTGGCATAGAGATATTTTCTTTTATATGTTGGGGTATTGCCACTTTATTCTCCTTATATTAATTATTAAAATTTATTTGGATAATCATCAACCAGGTGCACAAAAGCCCTGACACCCTTGTCTAATGCTGAATCGTCAACGACAAAGTACGGCGAGTGATTTCCAGGAACACCTGATTCACTATCTCCAAATGTTTTAGCATTTAATCCCTCCCCTGGCTTATTCACACCAAGAAAGAAATACATTCCTGGAATTTCTTCTTGAAAATAAGAAAAGTCTTCTGCGCCTGTAATGGGAATATCAGACTCAATAAATCTACCAGGAGATGCTGATTCAAGTGATCCCTTCATAACTTTTACAAGCTCAGGCTCATTATATGTAACTGGGAAAAATCCGCCCACATCAAATTCTACTTTTATATCAGTTCCTGTTCCTAGTGCTACGCCTGCGGCAATTTGTTCAATTTCATCATAAATCTCTTTTCTAAGCTTTGGATCAAAAGTTCTAATAGTACCCATTAACATGGAATCCTCAGGAATAATATTTGCTCTTGTTCCTGACTCAACCATGCCAACAGAAACTACAGCTGGATTATTAATTATATTTATTCTTCTGCTTACAATTGTATTAAGAGATTCTATCAACTGGGACGTTGCCATTATTGGATCAATACTTGACCATGGCGTCGATCCATGAGCTTGGACTCCTTTGATTTTAATTCTGTAAGATGAAGCTGCTGCCATTGCAGGACCAGATTTAACAAGCAAAACACCATTCGGAATATTTGTCACATGAAGACCAAAAATTACCTCAGGTTTATACTTATCAAATATCCCCTCCTCCAACATCATCTTGGCTCCGCCACCTTCGTCCTCAGGAGGACCTTCTTCAGCAGGTTGGAAAATAAGCATTACGTTACCTTTTAAATCTCCCTTATTCTTGGCTAAAAATTCAGCAACGCCCATTAATATGGCCACATGAGCATCATGTCCACAAGCATGCATTACACCAACATCATTTCCAAGATATGTTGTTCTTACTTTTGATGCAAAAGGTAACCCAGTTTTTTCTTCAACGGGTAATGCATCCATATCAGCTCTAAGTGCAATTGTTGGCCCTGGCTTTTCTCCTTTAATAAGTCCTACTAGACCTGTGTAAGCAATCTTTGTTTCTACTTCTATTCCGAGACTGACTAAATGGTCTTCAATTTTTTTTGCTGTCCTAAATTCTCTGTTTCCAAGCTCGGGGTACTGGTGGATATCATGCCTCCATTCAATAACTTTAGGCATGAGGTCATCTATTTCTTGATCTAAGCTGTTTTTGAGATCAGCTTTTACATTAAAAGAAAACAGAAAAACCAAAAAAAATAATTTGAATTTCATACCAAGATTATAAGTAATTAAAGTTTTAATTAACATCAATTTGATTTAGTATTTGATTTATATTTAAAGGGAGATTTTTATGAGAAAAATACAAGCAACTTTTGTATTATCAATGATGCTTATAGTTTCAGCTTGTTCTATGGATACAAGTAACAAACACCAAGATGCAATGGACCTAGCCACAGCTTGGGTTACTGCATATCTTACGAGCAAAGATAGTGCGCTATCAATGATTGATAATAATATGGCTTCAGATGGTGTGTCTGTTGGTGAAAGGTATGTTGGTTTTGGGTTTGTTTGGAATCCAGACGGTGATGGTATGGTCGTTGATTATGTTGTTCCAGAAAGCCCGGCAGATGGAGTTCTTCAAGAGGGGGATTCTTTTGTTGAGGTTAATGGTGTTAGGTTAACAAACGAAAATAGAAACCAGCTAGGTTTTCGAGGAATGCCTGGCGAGAGCGTTGGAGCGGTTGTGCTAAGAGATGGTATTGAAAAACCTGTATCTTTTGCTAGAGGCCCTGTTCAAATTAGATATTCCAAAGAACAGGTTATGAATAACATAAGTAGTGTAGATGCAGATGCTTGGGGTCCAGAAGAATTTAATATTATTGAGACTGCCTCAACCAATGATGGTGTAGTTCATGTTCTTTATTGGTCAGAGTTTGTCGAGGATGCAACAGGTTATAAAGCAAATGCATATACAGTAACAAGATTTATGTTTGATGATATGGGCAAAGTGGTTTGGGTTGGCAATTTAACAGAAGATAGGTTTGTGCTTGAACAACAAGGTTGGAATATTTCAAGATAAATTCATAGGGGGGAGTTTACTCCTCCCTAGCAACTAACTTTCTAAATCGAGCAACTCATATCCAGTCCACAGCATAATGGTGACTTGATCTTTCCACATCCCTTTGGACACTCTGATATTTGTACAACTTTTCCATCATCAGTGGTAAGAGTACCATCCACTAATGGCTCATCACACTTGCCACATGATGTCTTGACCGACATACCACAAGAATCACATTTATATATTGACATTTTTATTCCTCCTAAATTAATCCATAGCTTCTAAAATTTCTAATAGAAGATTGATAATATCTAAGTATAGTATATATGCCATTTCGACAGCTGAAGTCCAGTTATTTAGAGCGTTCTCCTGTTTAGCAATGTAGTTAAAATCGTATAACAAAAATAGTGTAAATAATATTGAGCCAAAAATAGCCCCAACTCTTACTGTTGAGCGACTCATTTCCATAAAAGAGCGACTTAAATTAAAAATAATTAAGCCCAACAAACAAAGCATAAGTACCACACCAAATGCTTTACTTTCTGAAAAAGAAATAAAGTCGCTGTAGCCAATAAATCCTGTTATTAGGGTTATTGAAATTGTGATTTTCAATGCTGCAAAGCCATCGTTCTCGTCCATTTCAAGGAAAATGATTCCCAAAATTGGGCCTAGACTTAAACTGGTAAGCGTGAAAAATGTCATTCCTAACAATATACCTAGATCAAAAAAACTAATAAATGCCAAGGCTCCAATACTTACGACTGAATTAAATGCAAAGATCGTAATAAGTTTATTGTTGGTTTCGTCATGCTTATAGCCTTCTCTTAAAAGCTCAATAACCTCGTCTTGATTATTGGCATACTTATATTCTAGGCTCTTTACATCTGCGCCCCATTTATTTTTTTTCATTACCCCAATCGACATTCTTTTAGGAAAAGTGTCTTTATGAAAATATGGAATAAGATCTAGCTTACCTTTCATATTGACTGAACCTTTAAATCGCATGTCTAGAAAAGTTGAATTATTTTTATATGCCTGTCTTGCTTTAAGTATGCAGTAATAACCCGTTATATAGACGATAAAGAGCTGACTGGTAAGAATTACCATGGTCTTGAACAGTAAAGTAGTTTCCATAACTCATTAGCCAAGATAGCATATATCCAAAGTTATAAATAAGAAGAAGTATATTTTTTTTAAATGTATTCTTTTTTAAAGTAAGCCACAGTATTTTCTTTAAATTCTTGTTTCCCAACACGCACAAATCCAAATTTTTCGTGAAAGTTAATTGATGGCTGGTTGAGTGGTTTGAGATTTACTTCACAGCAAAGAGGAATTTTAGACGTAATACATTCTTGTTCAATGGTCCTATAGAGTTCGTTGGCAAGATTATTTCTTCTAAACCTATCGCAGATTGCAATCCTATCAATATATAAAAAACTTTTTTCAGTTTTTGAGAAAAACTTATAGTTGTCCGATCCGTAATTACTTGCTTCCCTGAAGCAAACTACAAAACCAATAACTTCGTTCTTGAATGAAATATATTTAGCTGTTGAGATATTTGTTAGAAGTTCTTTAAAATATGAGAGTGATTGCAAATTGCCAACTTCTGGGGTGTTGGCTTGGTTTAAAGTAAAAATATCAATTAAAATATTTTCATTTGATTTGCTGTCAAAATCTTGAATTACATATTCAAAACTTTGGTTCACAGAAGCACTGCTGCCTTAAACTTGCTTCTCAAGCTCTTGCATTGCTTCGTTAATTTTTTTCATGGGCTCTGCAATAAAAAGCTCTTTTGTCATTGAATAGCTTGGATGCCCCATAGTAGCCAAGTCTTCCGCCTTTTTGTTTGTAGCATCCATAAGATCATTCATTTCAACAACATCATCAATAAGTCCTGCATCTTGTGATTGCTCTAATGTGTACATTTCTGCACCAAGCACAGCTCTATATTTGTGGGCATTTGCAACTCTAAATTTAATTAGCTCAAGAATTGGTGTTGGTATTACCATATTTGTTCTCATTTCATTTGCGCCAAGCATGAAATCACCTTTGACTCCAATTCTGTAGTCGCAACAACACAGCAAGAAAGTACCAAGCGCAACTGCATGTCCAGAACAAGCTGCAATCACTGGTCTTGGAAATGAAAAAATTCTTCCAAGAAGTTGAAATGCACTAAATGACATTTCTTGAATTTTTTCTATGTCGCCACTTTGTATAATTTTTAAATCTAATCCTCCAGAAAACATTCCCTCTCTTCCAGTAATAATTAGGCAGCCCTCTTCAGTTGAAACTTCATCTAAACATTCATTAATATGTTTTGACATCTCTGGAGCAAAAACATTAGCCTTTCCATCATCGAGAGTTATGATGGATATATTCCCTTCTTTTTTAAGTGTTGCGATTTTTTCTGACATAATAATATATATAATTTTTTAGGAATTTTATCATGATTAAAAAAATACTTAAGCTAATGACAAGGTTATTGGTAATAGTTGTAGCTTTATTTTCAATATACTTAGCTAATCTTTTTTTAATGAAGCCATATTCTATTGATCATTATCTTGGAAAAGAATTGGTCCTGGGTCTGGTAGATTCACCTGAAGCTTTAACTTATGTTGGAATTTTAGATAGGTTCAATTGGTTAACAAAGCATAACTCTAGGCTATCTATTCCAGAAGAAAATGATCTTGAAGAAGGTATAAAAGAATTAGAAAAGGGAATAAAGACTCTTTATAAATATAAAGATTCGAGCTTAACTGATGTCCAAAAAGTTACAAAAAAAATTGCGATATTTGATCTTGAAAATAACCTGAAAGAGCTTAAAGAGTTTCCTTATTTAGACTACCCACTTAATCAAATTGGTGGAATTCATCTGAATACGATTGAATTTATGAGCGACATGCATCCTGTTAGAACAAAATCTGAAGCAAATGATTTTATCAAAAGAGTTGAACTGATTAGAGATGTCTACGAAGGTACTCTCAAAGATTTAGAAAAACAAGCAAATAGCGGGATATATCCGCCTGAATTTGTTTATGGACATGTTATTAATCAATTAAATGATTTCATTAATTACTCATTTGAAGAACATCCCCTTTACACTCAATTTATGATGAAAGTTAAAGAGTTAAACATAACTGATAAAGAGCTTGATGATTTTGATAAAAGAATAAAAAAGGCTATTGAAGACAGTGTTACTCCTGGTTTCAAGCTTCTATTGGGATTCATGGAGAGAACTAAAAAGAATGCAAATAAAAATCATGGTATATGGTCTCAACCTGGTGGTGATGATTATTACAAATTGAGAATTAGGACATACACAACAACTGATTACACACCAGAGTTTATTCATCAGACAGGCTTGAGTGAGGTTGAGAGAATTACAAATAGGATGAGAGAGATACTTACTAGTCTTGGATATGACACATCAAAGAGCGTCGGTCAGTTAATGAATGAGTTAAATGAAAATCCAGACTTTTTGTATGCTGATACTCCTGATAGAAAAGAAATAATTGTTAACGATTACACAGAAATGGTTAATGAGGCTATAGAAGTAATGACTGAATATTTTCATACCATGCCGAAGTCAGATGTTGTTGTTAAAGCAGTGCCTGAATATTCTGAACAAACTGCAGCTGGGGGTTATTATCAGGCCCCTGCTCTAGATGGAAGTAGGCCCGGTGTTTTTTATGCAAATTTATATGACATAAAACAGACGCCTACTTATAGCATGCGAACACTTACTTATCATGAGGCTACTCCAGGCCATCATCACCAAATTGCACATTCTCTTGAGAATGAATCCTTAACTTTATATAGGAGATTTGGTTATGGGACCTCAGCATTTTCAGAGGGATGGGCCTTATATGCAGAACAGTTAGCCCTTGAGGCAGGACTGGCTGAAAATCCATATGATGAACTTGGCATACTTCAGAGTGAAATATTTAGAGCAGTCAGGTTAGTTGTAGATACCGGAATGCATTACAAAAAATGGACAAGAGAAGAAGCAATGAAGTACATGAAATCTATCACTGGAATGTCTGACACAGAGGTCAGGGTTGAAATTGAAAGATATATCGTATGGCCAGGACAAGCTTTGAGCTATAAAGTTGGGATGCTAAAGATGTTAGAACTTAGAGATAAAGCAAAGAATGAGTTGGGTGATAAATTTAACATAAAAGATTTTCATTCAGCAGTACTTGATCATGGAAATCCACCACTATTTATTGTCGAAGAGATGGTTAATAAAATGATTGAGGAAGCAAAAAGTTAATAATTTTCTGGATGCTTTGCTGTAAAGTCTTTGTAATAATCTTGTAAGCTTTCTATATCTTTTTTGTTGTCGCCAGTTGGCGTAAAAGTTTTACCAAGAAGAACTTCTTTTTTTGCAAAATCTAATGAAGCAGGAATTATATTTGCATTAATTCCTTTAGCAATTCTTAAAAAACCTGTCTTCCAAGCTTCAACTTTAGATCTAGTCCCTTCAGGTGACATTCCCAAAAGGGTGCCGTTAATTTTTTTTATCTTTTCAATGGCGTCATTAATGACTCCGCCTGGATTGCTCCTATCAATAGGAATACCTCCCATATATCTCAAAAAAGCGCCAAGTCCATATTTAAAAGCAGACTCTTTTCCTAAAAATGATATTTTTGCATCAAGACCTGCAATTGCTGCAACTCCTAAAATACCATCCCAGTTAGAAGTGTGTGGTGCAACTATAACCACTAAATTTTTATGAGCGTGTTCTTCTCCAATATCACCAAGAACCTTCCATCCAAGTATAGACAACAAGGATCTTCCAAGCCATTGAATAAAACGTGGTCTATTTGCTCTAAAACTTTGAGGTATCTGATCGGGTGACACGCTAGACATTTTTCTTTTCCAATTTATCTCTAAAAAGATAGGGAAGATACATAAGATAGCAAACTATGACAGCAAGAACATAAATATCTATTATATGAAAAGGTTCTGCTCTCATGAAGTTAGTTACATTGTCTCCTATTGGCTTTTCAACCAAAAACCAATAATTAGCTGGAGGGCCGAGAAAATAATTTATGGGGTACATGATCAACAGTAAAAGTGTTGTGAAAAAAAGTACTTTATGAACGTCTCCTAGATATGGTCTTTGATTATCGATAATCATTGCATAGCTAACGCCTAATAAAATCATTGAATGTCCAATCTGATTTTGTATATATCCAATATACGGAAATGCATAGAGTATATCTGGAGTCAAAAGTGACATTCCTCCTCCAGCAATACCAAAAAAGAATGCAAAAAGGAAAAACTCTTTTCTTTTTGTAAGAAAATATAAAATTACAGAAAATGAAGAAAAATCACATAAATGAAGAGGTAGTCCCAGTTTCCACTCTTGCATATAGCCCTCTCTATATAGATCCATTCCTTGATTAACCATTATCAAAACGATAATAGCCATAACTAGGAGATTTTTTGAACTATCCGAAGAATTTACAAAGAATCTGGGTAAAAAGATAATTACAAGGAAACAAGCTGCTGTAAAAGCTATGTGAGAAAAACTTAATAAACTTAGCGGTGTCATTTTATTTATATACTTGACCGAATTTATTATCTAAAAAGTCATTCCAAGATAATGATTCTTGTTTTGTAAAACCTTTTGACGATATCTTTCCATCAAGGAACATTTTAAGCACACTACATACTCCTGAGGCTGTTGTAAGTTGAATTGCACTATATTTGTCATCACCATAAATCTTTCTTAAATAAGTTTTTTCTTGGAGAACGCCATCAATCATGCCAATGACTTTTACAAAAAATATAATTACATCATTTTTGGTTCTAGGTACTTCCTTATCAAAAAGCTTCTCCAAAATTTCTTTATTCTTTTTAAGATGTAAATCATTAAATAAAAATTTCATATGATTTAAATGTCCTGGATACCTTATGGTTTTGTAAGTTAAATTTTCAACCTTATCCGCGTATGTTTCACACATGGTGGCACAACCACCACTTGTATTAAAAGCTTCAAAGCTTTCGCCCTCAATTACAAGTTTCTCAGATCCTTCTAATGGCATAACTTTTATTGGCTTACCTTCATATATTGCGTCAGCTTCATTGCAATATTCATTTATTAAGCCGTTTGTTGACCAGCTTAGATAGTAGCTCATTTCATTTGTTGTAAATCTTGGTAATGCTCCTACCCTCATAAGCACTTCTTTTACATCATCAAACTCTTCCATCATACTAGCAGCACAAATATTAATAGCGCCTGGTGCGAGACCGCATTGTGGCATAAGAACACTCTCTGATTTAAGTTCTTTAATAAATTCTGTTGTATCAACATCTTCCGTAAGGTCAAAGTATCCAATGTTTTTTTCTGCTGCTACTTTTGCTATATTTTTATTGACCGCATAAGGGCCTGCTGAAATTACTGCATCATGTCCGACTAAAAATTTCTCAACTTGACTAGAATCAGTTGCATCTAATCCGTCTAAGATATCACCTTGTGAAATATCATAATCATCTTGGAGAAGCTTTCTCAAAGCCCAGCCAATGTTACCGCTTCCAACAATTGCAACCTTATTTTTCATCAAATTCAACTCCTTGAGCAAGTGGCAAGTCTTCCCCATAATTTACAGTTGCAGTTACTCTTCTCATATAATTTTTCCAAGAGTCTGATCCTGACTCTCTGCCACCACCAGTATCCTTCTCACCGCCGAAAGCACCACCGATTTCAGCCCCACTTGTTCCAATATTTACATTTGCAATTCCGCAATCACTCCCGGACTCACTCAGAAATAATTCTGACTCTCTAATGTCATTTGTAAAAATTGAACTACTCAGGCCTTGACTTACATTGTTTTGCATTTCTATGGCATTTTTAACATCTGAAAAACTCTTAACATACAATATCGGTGCAAACGTTTCTTCAAGCATCTCATCTGGGATTTCATCCACCAAAACTAAAGCCGGTTTAACATAAAATTCATCTGGATTTTCAATATTCAATCTTTCGCCGCCGATCACTTCTATTTTCTTTGCGCGTAGAGACTCTAAAATTTTCTGCATAGCGGTATAGCTATCTTCTGAAATAAGAGGCCCAATTTGAGAATCATCTTTTGATGGGCAGCCAATAATTAGCTCATCAAAACACTCTCTCAGCCTTGAGACACAGTCATCATAGATATCTTGATGAACAAACAATCTTCTCAATGAAGTACATCTTTGACCAGTTGTTCCACATGCTGAGAATGCTATGCCCTTAATAGTTAAATCTAGATTTGCTGAAGAACATACTATTGCAGCATTATTGCCACCTAGCTCTAGTAAAAGTTTCCCTAAGCGAGCAGATACAATTGGTGCTAGTTCTTTTCCCATTTTTGTACTGCCAGTAGCTGAAATTAAAGAAATCCTTTTATCTTCGCACAAAGAAACCGCTTCTTGATTGCCTCCTTCTAGTATCAAAATAAGATCTGAATATTCGCCACTAACCTTGTCCCATGCTCCTTTTATTCCTTTTGCACATTGGTTTGAATGGGGGCTGGGCTTCCATATTACGCTGTTGCCACAGACTGCGGCTAAACAGAAATTCCATGCAAACACTGCCATTGGAAAGTTAAATGCTGTTATGCAGCCAACTACACCCAAGGGATGCCATAGTTCTTGTAGCCTATGATTTGGTCTTTCGCTTGGCATCGTTAAACCATATAACTGTCTACTCAATCCAACAGCAAAATCGCACATATCGATTGCTTCTTGCACCTCTCCAAGTGACTCAGTTTTTACTTTTCTGGCCTCTTTAGTAATAGTTTTAGCAAGATCATCTTTACTATTTCTTAATTCCTCTCCGAATTTCCTTATAAGCTCGCCTCTTTGCGGCGCAGGCAAGGATCTCCACTTTAATGATATTTTTTCAGCCTTATCTACAATTTCTTCGTAAACTTTATCGCTCATAAAAAACTCTCCCAAGCTAAACTTGGCTTATTTTACTATAGATACGAAGTATAAATTTAGAATATTTTATGTTTGCCTTGGAGAATCTCAATATACATTTTGTGGTCTCCAATAAAGCTATAAAAAGGATACTTAAATGTTGCTGGCTTGTTTTTCTCAATAAAGAAATGTCCTACCCATGCAAATGCGTAACCTGAGAGCAAAGCAAATAATAGATATAAAAAATTGAATGTAAGAAAGAACCTAATTATAAAAAACAATCCGATACTGGTTCCAATAAAATGCATTAACTTAGTTTTTTTATTGTCATGTTCAGACAAATAATAAGGATAAAATTCTTTAAATGTCTTATATCTTTCCATAATATTATTTCCTTGGTGGTAATCCGTTTATTCTTGTTAGGGTTGTTGTAACGCTTACTCTTCTATGTTCTGAAAGCTCTTGATATTCAGGGTCAGCATACCAATCAATGGCATGTTTTTCTGACGGAAAGCTGAATAAAATAACTCTTCCGGTCATAGGTTTATCGCCCTCAATATGAGTAATGTTGTCGTCATAGGTTATAAATTCGCCACCATGTTTTTTTAATAATGGAAAGAAGCCTTTTTCATATTCTCGATATTTTTCAGCATTGTGAATCTGTAAATTTGCAATCATATAAACTTTGACTTCTTCCATTTTTACAACAATTTATTTTGGTGCAGACTCAGGTTGATAATCATAATAACCCTCAAGAGGAATCATTAGATGCACAAAAGGAGTTCCTTTCATCATTACATAAGGAGCGCCAGTCGTGAAATCTGTAGAAATACCATCCATAGAGGAAGGATCTTTAGGCATCAACATTAAATGTGAACCTGAATAAATCCAATCTTCTGGATCAGTGTTTTCCTTATCTCCTTCTGAATAAGGCCTAAAGTTATCCACGCCTGTATCTCCATGAATCATCCAAATCCATCCATCATTCTCAATTTTTGGTGTTGTCTGATTAATATATGCATCTGCCCAGGCAACAGCATTTGCATCAGCGCAAGCTGGAGCTGCTTCGTTTGCAGATTTAAATCCCATTTTTGGCATTGGAATAAAAGGTAGGCACGTCCATCCATTAGTGCCCTCTCTTAAAACCTTCCCACTTGCGCTAATTACAGTCGCAAAGTCTCCAATAAAATCTGGCGCAGAAGATGTATAGGTTTCAATTTCCCATGCCTCAGAATTACCATGCATGTGTCCACCCTCGTGATGACCTGCAGAGATATGCATAACAAAGATAAGTGCAATTAAACTATAAAATTTATTATTCATTTTTTTCTCCCCAAATATGAACATATTCAAATTTAATTCTATGAAAGAATTATGACTAATACAAATCTTCTAACTCTTAGTTTTCTGGATATGTGAAGTAATTGATCTAAACATAGCAATATGCGCAGCTTTAGAATACTCTCTTTCAGATCTAAACCGATGATTTGATGAGGTTTTTGCAATAACTACATTTGATTCAGGATCAACGTATATGAATTGATTAAAGATCCCATGGGCTGTGTAGTCTGTAATAGGATTTCCTGGAACCCACCATTGATAACCATAACCCCATTCATTAGAAGATAGGTCTTTTTCTCCAGCATCTGGCATTAAATGAGGAGCATCTGGTGTATGTGAATCGATAACCCATTGTCTTGGAACTATTTGCTCTCCCATCCAGCTTCCATTATTAAGATATAAATATCCAAACTTAGCATAATCCCTTAATGTCGCATTCAAGCCGCCTAATGCCATGTCAGCACCAGAATTATCAGTAATATAGTATGCATCGCTTTCAGTTCCTATCTTGCTCCATATTTTTTTATACAAATAATCTCTAAGTGGCATATTTGTAACTGACTCAACTATTAAAGCAAGAACTTGAGTGTCTAGACTTACATAATGATTATATGTTCCTTGTTCTCGTCCATTCTTAAGACTCATAGCAAATTCTTTGAATGACATTCCTTTTGCTGTTGCTCTGCCAAATTTATTTATATCTGAGTTTGGATCGGCGTAATCTTCATTAAAAGCAATGCCGGATGACATTTGTAATAAATTTTTTATAGTAACGCCCTCATAACCGGTCCCCTTAAATTCTGGTAAATACTTTTCAACCGTATCATCTATGCTGTCGATAAGGTTTTCATCAAAAGCTATTCCCACAAGGGCAGATAAATATGATTTAGCTACTGAAAAAGAGATATGTTTACTATCTTTGTTATTCCCATTCCAATATTGTTCAAATAAAATTTTGCCATCGTGGAGAATCAATAAGCCATCTGTGTGAAAGTGCGCTATACCCTCTTGTAAGCTCAATTTCTCTCCCTCAAAGAAGTAATTTTCTGGTAATTCAAATGATTCGCTCTTGAATTCGTGT
This sequence comes from uncultured SAR86 cluster bacterium, assembly GCA_902626385.1. Lineage (GTDB taxonomy): Bacteria > Pseudomonadota > Gammaproteobacteria > Magnimaribacterales > D2472 > SAR86A. Next base: position 86,417 of record CACOEZ010000001.1, on the reverse strand, counting down.
GGCTCATCAGATGATTTAATAGAAGGAGATTCAAGAAATATTGAACCCATATTTATAAAGTTTTTTGCGATGGTTTTTTCGTTATAAAGATTGGCTAGCTTATATAACCTGATAATGTTTGGACTAAAAACTAAAAGCCCTATAAATAACAAAAGAAATATAGCTGCAAGTATTTTACTCATATCAATAAGTTATCATATCCACTGATCATTTGGTGCAGTTAGATCATCTTTTTGATCACCGGTATTTACAACACCTATAGGTTCAACAAGCATAATTTTTGCCTCTTCGTTGGCATATGGTCGATGCTTAGTTCCTTTTGGCACAACAATCATTTCTCCACTGGTTAAATTTATTGTTTCATCTTCAAATTCAATAAAGATTTCTCCTTCAATGACTATAAAAACCTCATCGGTATCGTCATGCATATGCCATATAAAATCATCTTTAATCTTTACTAATTTAAATTGATAGTTGTTCATTTCAGCAATAACCTTTGGAGACCATAGATCTGAAAATTTGTTGAACTTCTTTTTAAAATTAATTTTTTTCATATTTTAAAACTGCCGACCTTGTACCATCTTCGTCAAATGTCACTTTTAGAGCTTGCCATTCCTCGTCGCCACATAATCTCATCAAGCATCCTTCAACTTTTAAATTATGATTATCTAAAAGGTATATGTTGGATTTAAATGTTCTACCTCTCCCAGGATCATAAATCTTACCGCCGTTATATTCTTTAAGGCCTTTCTGATATTCAAATCCTTCTATCAAGTTTATTCCTATGATTGGTCTTTCTCTGAGTGATTTATCTCTATTATTTTCATCTAAGATAGATTTTGGATCAGTTCCCTCATCAACAAAAATATGTTCGATAGTTGCGCATAATTGACTATCGCATTTACTAACAAGAACAATGGATTGTGATGTTAGCCAATAACCTAAAATTTCATCTTCTTCGTGAGCGATTGAAAATTCAGCAAAGAAAAAAATAAAGAAAGCTGCGGCTATGTTGAAATTTTTATACATTTTCCATTCTTATCAATTCGATGATTTCTTTTTCTAAAGTATTAACAGACATACAAATTCTATATGGATTATCATCATATACTGGGTTTCCTACTAATAATTCTTTAGGTTTGTTTGTTTTAAATTTCCATCTTGTTCCAGTTTCCTTGGATTGGAATAAATAATTTATTGACATATCCTCAATGTTGAAAAGATCATCTTCTTCAACTAAATCTAGTCTTACTGTTGCTTTTAAAGATGAGCCAAAAATTCTCTCGATATAATCTACATATATCTCTTCGTTCATAAATCCACAATCTATGTAATTACCAATTTCAGATATGTCTATAAAAAAACTGAATCCTTTATTTAGATCAATATTTTTCAAATTAAAGCGATTTGTAAGAACATAACGGATCTTATTTAGTCTGTCTTGATTTAAGTTATCCAGCAGATTTTTTGTTTCAATTTTCTCAATAGTAGAGGGTGCTTGATAAGAGTTCTTTGATTCTTGAGGCTCGCAAGAAACAATAAAAAATAAAAATAAAAGATATCTCAAATACATTCTCTTAATTGTGTTTAAATTAATTTTCCATTAATAATATCCATTCCCTAACCATTTCGACTGCTTCTTCATGAGTTAGAGCTCTTCCAGATTCTGGCATCATTACACCAGGATCCATTGATATCATTCTATGCAATAAAATAGACTCGTCTGGCTTGCCTGGAACTATGGAATATTTTAATCCACCACTGCCTCGACCGGTAGCTACTGGCTTTTTATAGACTCCTAAATGAGTATCTCTCGTTTCATTTAAATGAAGATAAAGCCCTGTAGAGTTTGCATTTCCTGTAGGTGAGTGGCAATGCCCACAATTTACGTCGAGATAAGATCTAACCCTATCATTCATATTTTGACTTTCATCTGTCCAATCAACAGGCGATACCAGATCTAATGGATAATTATCGATTATTTGTCTATCCATCCAGTATGCTAATTGGTTAAATTCTCCATCTTTATATGTAAACTCCTTGTTAATATTTCTAGCTTTAGGTCCTATTGGAGTTGTTTTGTCATTAGCTGCATGACATTCCTTACATTGATTGACATTTGGGACTCTGTAACGAACTTCTTTTTCTTCACCCATAAAGTCTATCCAAGAGACATTTATTGTTTTGCCTGCCACTTTTTTAAATGCTTCCGTTTGTTCATCATTCCAAGCATATGAGACTGCTTCCCACCCAGATTCTTTTCTTAATAAAAGTCTAGTTTCTAATAAATTTTTGCCTAACTCAGGATTCCTTTCATCAACAGGATAATAAAATGTTTTTATAAGCGCAGATCCAATTGGGAAATCAAAAACCCAGCTCTCTTTGTATTTAGCTTTTTTATTATTTGGAACGTAAACCCATCTTTGTTTGTATGAATAGTCTGAAAAAAGTGTAGATATTAATTCATATGGAATTACATCTTCGTGAGGCACTTGTGCAGAATTGTCATAAAAAAATGCAAAATCAGATAATTTTTTTGGGAATGTTTCTGCCATTATTAGGTTATCGTTTACGGCAAAAGATCTCATGCATAGCATAAGAACTATCAAAATTTGAACTGTATTTTTCATTATCCCTATATACCGTCTATAACAATCGGTTCCAGTGGATTAATGACCCCTTTAAATTCTTTTTTATCTGTTCGTGTAGGATTTGTGAAGCCCAACATATATTTGATTGGGCTTATCGTAAGAAAACTAACTTTATTTTCTTCTTCCATAATTAACTTTTCATCTTCTGGCTGACCAAAAACCATTTGTGAGATTGGAACTACGCCATCCCAAAATATGTCAGGCATATTGCCATTACTTATCTCATAAAGGGCTTTTGCCAAATCTCCTGTCTCAAGATCTGGATCAAATCCACTCGGTCCATAAGTATTGCTGTGCACTTGAATCCTTTTAGGATGAGGATAATAGTTTGGATCGTCTGTCTCATCTGAGTATGAAACAATTGACAAATTTACTGTTCCATTCCCACTCATAAGGTTATCGAAAATTTCAACATCTGAATTTGCCATAACTATGATACCTGTCCCTCTTGGCACCTCTCCCACTATGTTTCCCTCAGGTGCAAAATTATCTGTATCGTTATCAATTGATTTATTATCAAATACTCTTATGTGATGGCCTCCTTGTTGAGGAAGGTCTGGCAAGTCAAAGACTAATATTCCAGCTGTATTATGTGATGCCAAATTATTGTAAACATCAGCATAGTATGAATTTTCAATTTCAATTCCAGCAACGTTATATTGAGCAATGCTATTTCTAACAATTATATTTTTTGACTGGCCAACATATATACCAGCATCGGACGCTCCAATTGCAACACAACCATCTATAAGAACATCTTCAGATTCAACTGGATAAAAACCATAAGCTCCGTTCGTGCTTTTCGGACCACCAGTCCATTCTGTTCTGAGATTAATCATATTAATACCATTAGAACCTATAACCTTTAGAGCATCTCCTTTTGCATCTAATATTGCAAAATCTCTAAGTGTTACCTTGTCTGAGGTGACTAAAAAGCCTTGAGCACCAGATTGTTGATTTTTAAAATCAAGGATAGTTTTTTCCATGCCTTCACCCTTGATAGTTACATTACTTACATCAAGAGATAGCCCATCTTCAAATTCATAATATCCAGACTCAATAACTAATGTATCCCCTTCATTCATTAATATCAGAGCTTCTTGTAATCTCTCGTGAGCATCTGGGCCAGGACCAATAAAAATACTCTCAGCTAGAACATTTTTTGAAAAAAATATTGACGCTATCGCAATGGATAATCTAGAAAAAAATAATATATTTTTGGTTAATGAAAAGATACGCTTCCCCTTTCGTAATTTTTCGTATATTTATTGTATTAGAAAAGGGGGTTAAATCAATAATATTTATTCACTTGTTATCTCAATTGTTATTTTTTTTGAGACAAGTGGTTGATAGTTGCTTCCGGAATTAACTGGCTTAACTGGAACGTGTTGATAATCTCCAAGGGCCAGTTGTAAATCATATTTTCCAGGCTTAAGCGATAGAGCTGCTTCGGTTTGACCACCACCAAAATGAAGAATGTTTTCTCCATATGGTATCGGTTCAACTTTATTAACAGTTACATCATATGCGTTATTAATTATTAGGTGATGATGTCCGCTGACTAAACAAGGATCAGAATTATCTACCATTACTCCCGCAGGACTAACTTTTACATTTTTGGATCCAAATTCAATCTTAATTTCTTTAGCATTTGTTATTAGTCCATCTGGTGGATTTATAAAATATAGTTCGACATTATCACAATGACTATTTTGATTTGAGAAAATTACGGGAGTAAAAATAATAAATATAAGTAAGTTTTTCATAATTAGTTTTTGGTTTTAGGCGGCCCAAAGAAAAAATATAGAGCCTCGTTAAAGTTTTGGGCTGATCTGATATTTTTGATCATATCAGCCCATCCCATAAATGTTATTTTGGTTGGGCTAAATGTATTTACATTTTTCACTAAGCCATATTTGACTGGCTCTTGCTCAGGCTCAAATGTTCCAAAGAGCTTATCCCAAATTATCAGCAAGTTTCCGTAATTTTTGTCAATATACTGGCTATTTGATCCGTGATGCACTCGATGATGTGAGGGCGTATTAAAAATCCATTCTAAAGGCCCCAACTTTCCAACTATTTGTGTGTGTCCAACAATTCCCCATAAAGTGCTAATAACGCCTGCAACAGCAATTACCGTTGGATCAAAACCTATTAAAGGCAATGTAATAAAAAAAGGTATTTTTGATACTGGTCCAAACCAAGCCTGCCTGAAAGAAACAGCAAAATTCATTTCCTCACTTGAGTGATGACTCATATGGACAGCCCATAAAAAGTTAACTCTATGCGATATCCTATGATAAAAATAAAAAACAAAATCTATCATCACGAATGTTAACAACCAAAGTGTCCAGATTGGCATCGATTCAGATAAGTTAAAAAGCTTAAATTGATATAAATAAAAATGAAGCGCCAAAGTTGCTCCTTTAAGAGCAAATACCATCAATATATTTCCTGTTAAAAGCCCAACTGTACATAACGTATCTTCTTTTTTATAAAGATTTTTGTTTGTGGCGCTTGAAAATAGTACTTCAAACAAAATCATTGCGAGAACTATGGGCGCTCCCACTGCATAGATTTCATTTACTGTTAAGTTAGTCATTTATATTTTTATACTTGATGAAGGGCTTTCAAAAGCACTTTTCTTGTATCAGCTGGATCTATAACCGCGTCAATCTCTAAAAAAGATGCTGCTTCAACTGCTTTACCTGCATCATACATCTTTGTGACAAGTTTTTCATACAGTTTATGTTTTTCAGCTTCATCACTAATTGCATCGAGTTCCTTTTTAAAACCAAGTTTAACTGCTCCTTCTAATCCCATTCCTCCAAATTCACCAGTAGGCCATGCTGCTGTATATGCTGGCTGATGAAGACTTCCTCCAACAAGCGCTTGTGCACCAAGGCCATAACCCTTTCGAAGAAATATTGCAGCTAGTGGTGTTTTCATCATCGAGCCTGCTTTAAAAAGATTTGCCATTCTTCTAACTGCTCCTTCCTTTTCGCTTTCAGGCCCAACCATAAATCCTGGAGTGTCTACAAAAGAAGCCACAGGGATCATTTTGTCGCTACAAAGGTTAAAGAAATCTGAAACTTTATCAGATGCTTCAGAATCTATTGCTCCACCAATATGTTTGCAATTACTAGAAATGATCGCTATTGGATGTCCTTCAATTCTTATAAAGCCTGTTATAACCGACTTTCCATATTCTTTTTTTACTTCTAAGAAAGATTCTTTATCTGCAATAATCTCTAAAATCTCTCTTACTTCATAACTATACCTTCTGTCTTTAGGCATTATCTCTCTTAAGATCTCTTGTTCATTATTCTTATAATCTTCGAAACTTCCTTGAAAATATGACAAAATCTTTTTAGCGTAAAATGTTGCCTCTTTCTCATCTTCAGCAACTATGTCCACAACACCATTAAATTTATGTTCTTCAATTGGGCCGATTTCTTCTGGAGAAAATTTACCAAGTCCTCCTCCCTCAATCATTGCAGGTCCTGCCATTCCAATCCATGAATTCTTTGTTGCAATTTTAAAATCGCTGCTTCCAAATAAGGCCGCGTTGCCAGCAAAACAATAGCCATTATTCACTGCAATCTTTAATGACTGACCTGATAGAGATGCCCAGTTTGCAAAAGATGGTACATGTAAACCTGCTACCTGTGTTGTTACATCGACATCACCTGGTCTTCCGCCCCCACCCTCAGTATAAATAACAACGGGCAGATTAAACTTCTTAGCTTTTTCAATTATGCGATCTAGCTTTTGATGGTGGAAATAGCCTTGTGTTCCTGCAAGCACAGAATAGTCATAGATTATAGCTACTGCATTTGATTTATCCTTTCCTATAATTTCTGAATTTATTGAACAAAATCCAGTAATGATTCCATCGGCATTCGTTTCCTCTTGCAAGTCATCGTAATCTCGCCTGCTTCTTTGGGCTGCGACAGCAAATTGTCCAAATTCAAGGAAAGAGTTGTCGTCGACTAAATCATTAAGATTTTCTCTTGCTGTTCGAAAACCTTTCTTATGTCTTTTTCCAGTAGATTTTGTTCGATTTTCATCGTTACTTTTTTCAAGTCTATGAATAAATTCTTGATATAGTTCGCTCACAATCAGGTTCCTTTTTCAATTTGATGCAGTATTTCGTCAGGTATTCTAAATCCGCTCCTTGTAATATCCCATTTTTTTGAAACAACTTCTGTAGATAATTTATCATATAGGTGTGGAAATTCTCCTGCTCTGTTTCCACCAGCAGCCTCATAAACCAATCGCGTCTCTAATTTTTCTTTATTTATTTGTAGCAAAATCAATGAATCTTCTTGTTCAAAATATAGGTTTAAAGTTAATGCTAATTGTTTTGAAGTAGATAGATGAACAAAGCCATCCTCTTTATCTAAAATTGTCTCTATATACCCTGTATTTAAGGCATTTTTCCATTCATTAATGGTTAAAACTTTATAAACATCAAACATGAATAAGTTTAGCTGCTTATAACTTTTTTAATCCCATCTATTGATATCTTCATACCATGATGAACTGCATCAGCAAAAACTTCTGGATCTATTTCTGTAGTCCATAAAAAACTGCATGTTTTTTCATCGACGGCAGTAATTTGCATTGTTGCAATATGATGATTTATTGGAGTTCTTGTTTCAACAGCAGAATATTGAAGCTTCATTTCATTATCGTCATTTAGCAAAATTTTTTCCTTAACTGTCCCCATTCCATCCATTTCGAAAACTCTGCAATCTCCCTCAAGGCTTATTTCTTCTACAGATGGCACCCAGTCACACCTAGATACATCTGACACAATTCCCCAAAGTCTTTCGGCTGAACAATTTAATATCATTTCTTCTTTTAGCACTTTCATAACCATATTATGTCTATAATTAATACAACGAATCAAATTAATTTTAGAGGGTCAGTGATGTTAGACGAATATCAATCAGTATTTCTAGGTCTATGGTTAATTCTTGCGACAATTATAATTCAAGCAATGGTAGCCATAAGAGTCCACAGAAGACAAAAAGGTGGATATAAAGTTGGGGTCATTAAGCCTGAACTAGGTCAATCATCAATTGTATTTAGAGCTCATAGAACCTTTCAAAATTCTCTTGAAAACATAACGCCATTACTTGGAATGGCAATAATTGGAGTTTTGACAGCATATGGCGCATTCAAATTGTCGGTAATCGTGTGGATATATGCTTTAGCAAGAATAATGCATATGATTCTTTACTATAAAATTGCGACGGATAAAAACCCAAGCCCGCGTAGTATATTTTGGGCTATAGGATTTTTAACAAATTTTTATCTAATGATTGATTTAGGCATTCACCTTCTAATATGATTTTAAAAAGTTTAGGGGAAATAATAATTTATTTACAAAAGGAGAAAAAATGAAAAAATATATTTTTGCATTTGTTTTAATGTTTGCAGTATCTTCATATGCATTTGAGGTTACTGGAGATAGCTTTAAAGCAAAATTTAAAATTGATTCAGTAACTGTTGGGAAATTAGAAAGTACCATTAATTTATCCAGTGCTGATACCGGCCAATATGGAAAAGTTTATGTTTCTTATACTTTAACCTCTAATCCAAATATTACTACCTCCGGCACATGGACAGGTCACGGAAGAGGTATCAGCCCAGATGGAGTCCTTGCAAGGGGTGACTTAATGGGAGTTTGGACTTTAGACGGTACAAAAATTCATATCAAATCTGTTGATAGTGTTAGTGATGGCGTAAATTTCCTTGTTGGAACAATTGATTTGATTGCAGGTGAAATGGATGCTGAGGTCTTTAAAGTAGAATAACTAAAAGATAGATATTAAAAGCGGCTTATGCCGCTTTTTTTATATAGATTTAAAAAGTGTTTTTATGCTGGACATTACCCCTGGATTTTTTTCAAAACTTTTAATTGATTCATCTGGTTTTGACCAATCTTCAGCGGCGCTAGCAAAAAAATTAGAATCAATTTTTACCCAGCTAGAATCATCTAAAGTACCAGCTTTTATATAAAGTATATGTGAAATTTCTTTGGCGTAGCTCAGAACTCCTGAGCCGCATTCTGGACAAAATCCTCTTCTTACATGAGATCCGGCGGTTCCAACACTTTCAAAGTATTTTAAGTCTCCATTTACCTCGATGTTTTTCTTAGCTATAAATAAAATTGTTGCTTTTCCGGAGCCGGTTGTTCTTTGACAATCTTTGCAGTGACAATGATGTGCAGATATTACTTTATCTTTTTTAAAAGAATAATTTACTTTGCCGCATTGGCATTTGCCAGTTTGAATATTGTTCATAGTTTTATTCTACAGTAAACTCAATATGCTTATGAATAAAGCAAAATTTCTATTATTCTTTACATTAATGCAAATTAACAATTTAAATAGTCAGCTAGCAATTGGAGAGTCTAAAGAATTCTTCTTAGAGCATAACGCTTATGACAGAAAAGTTCAGATATATTATCCCTTTGGAAATGAAATAAATGATCAAACAAAGTTCATAATAATGAATGATGCTGAAGAGCTATTTTTAGAGGAAGACACATGGAGAGGCAAATCATGGAGAATAGATAAAACCTTTAAGGATTTGGCTAACGAAGGAAAAATTTTAAATGTGGTAATAATTGCAGTAAATAGTGCTAAAAAACCAGGAAAAATATTAAACAGTACTCGTAGGTATGCTGATTATTTTCCAAACGAATCAATCTCTTATTTTGATGATAGTCTTAAAAAAGATATTTATTCGTCTTTCATTGACAAAGAAGAGCTTAATTATCCTAAATTTCTTGCTGAATCTTTAATACCTGAGTTAGAAAATAGATTAGCAATTAATCTAAATAAAAGTAATTTAGGAGTAATTGGCTCTAGCATGGGAGGCTTGTCTGCTCTAAACACTATATTGGAATACCCTGAACTATTTGGATTTGCTGGCTGTTTATCTACACATTGGATTGGTATAAAACCATTTGAATATATTACGTTACCTTTTAGAAAACGTATTAGCCCAGACGAAGATACAGTTAAAGCTATTGAAACGTATGTGAGAAATAATATTAACAAGCTAAATGATCATAAAGTTTATTTTGATCATGGCACTAGGGGTTTGGATTATTTATACAGGCAGCCCCAAATTAACATTAATAAAGTCTTTGATGAAAATAAAATTTCATTCAAAAGTGAAGTTTTTAAGGGTCATGAGCATGATCCAGTTTTTTTTGGGAGCAGATTTAAATCTATACTTCTATACTTATTAGAGAATTAAAATTATTTCATTCTTAAGAGAGCGCATAATTTATTTCCTGTCGGATCTCTTAAATAAGCTAAATACATTCTAAAATCTCCGTAATCACGAATGCCAGGTGGGTCCTCAACAGAGGTTCCTCCATTTTCAATACCAGCTTTGTGCCATGCGTCACCTTGATCCGTATTTTTTATATTGAAGCCAATTGTTGCTCCATTTGAAATTGTGGCAGGCTTACCATCAATTGGTTCAGTAATACAAAAACTTGCTCCGTCAAGATTATAAAAATATCTCTTTTGTCCTGTTAAATTTGGAAATAATTTGCCAGGCTTAGAACCTAAAACCTCAAACAACTTATCATAAAATAGTTTTGATTCTTCAATATCATTACTTCCTATCATCACATGACTAAACATAATTTTCTCCGTTTGATTAATAGATATATATTAAAAGGAATGAAGTGATCAAAGCAATTATCCAAAGAGAAAGAGAATAAAGAAGATTTTTAAAGTTTATTATCTCTGTTGTTTGCATATTGAATTGTGCACCGATGCAAAACAATGCTCCAATAATCAAAGCCTTACTTAGAGTATTAAAAATATAAATAATTTCATACTGGAAATTTACTAATGATCCAATAAAAACCGCTATTGCAAAAAATACAACAAATAAAGGTAAACTAAGTTTCGTATCTTTGTCTCCATAATAAATACCCATCGCGATAACTAGCGGTATTAACCAAAGAGTTCTAAGAAGCTTGAGTGTAACAGCAGAATTAAGTGCATCGTCACCAAATGTCATCGCAGCTCCTATTACGGAACTTGTATCATGTATTGCAAGTGCAGCAAATGCTCCAAAATCATATGCGGTCATTTCTAAATGTTTTCCGATTAGGGGAAGAAAAATAATTGCTAATGCATTAAAGAAAAAGATTATCCCTAGAGATATTAGTATATCTTTTGGTGTTGCTTTAATGATATTTGAAACAGCTGCTATAGCAGTTGCGCCGCAAATTGCTGTTCCTGATGATATTAAGATTCCTAAACTTATATTTATCTTTAAAACTCTCGCTAAAAGAAGACCTATGACAAAAATTACAATTACATAAAAGGAGATATGAATAAAAAAAGAAGATGTTAAATCTAATGCAGTAGATGAAGAAATAGTAAATCCAAGAATTACTATTCCTGTTTGTAGCATATAAGTTCCTATTGACTTACTTATTATGATATTTGGTTTTCTAAAAATTGTGACAAAAACAATCCCCGAGATTAATCCAAAGATTGGTGAATTTAAAAATATTGATGTAGCAACAGCTGAAATACCAAATAAGTAGTTCATTTAGTATGTTGAATCAATAATGTTGGCACGTTGTGAGTATGTGACTTTACAGTAGCAACAATAGTATTTTCCTTAACGCCCTCTTTAATAGGTGAAATGTCTATGCCATCTGAAGCTATTCTTCTGTGAGCTTTTTCTAGTGACTCAACTTCCCAGGCAAGTCCCCAAAGTGCATCTTCTGAACTTTTATCATTAGTTTTTTCAATAACTTCAATAGTTGTTTTGTTCAACCTAAAAAATAACATTCTGCTTTTCCAATGTTCAATAACTTTATCCAGCGCCAATCTAATTTTGAAAATATCTTTATATATATTGATAAAGCCGTCTGCGTCATTTGTATTTATAACAACATGATCAAGCTTATTTATTGAATGCTCCTCATATCGAGCTAGTTTTGGCAAAGATCCCTCAGTATGTTCAATAATAAAAGAAAATAATCCGCGAGTTAGTTCAGGAGGAAGAAATAAATTGTTCCATTTTCTAGTTTCTCCTGTTTTATAGTCAGCGCCTTCACCTTCAGACGGATCTGAAATTAAATACCCAAGTTCTTTTAGATTTTTTGTAGTCATGTTTATATCATCGGTACCTAATACAATTCCGAACAGTCCTTCTCCTTTTTCTTCAAGTGTTTGCTTTATAAGATCAGCTCCCAATCCATCACCGTTTTCGGCTAGGAGCTCAAGATAAGTATTGTTAAAGTTAAAAATTGAGTTGGCCGTGCCAAGCGCTTTATGATTGCCTCTCCAAACTGGATTAATACCAAATATCTTTTTATAGTCGCTCTCAGCTTCGTCTAAATTCTTAACAGCTATTATTAAATGATCTAAGGCAGATATCATTTTTTACTTTTAAATGAGAACAGGTTGCGAAAAAATGGCAGTATCCAAATGATTTTCAGAAAGCTTTTTGGAAAAAGTCTGCTCATCAAATCATAAAAATGTGCATCTATGCCAATAAGTATCCTCTTATTTTTCTTTTTAATATTTTTAAGAATAACTTTTGCGGCATGCTCAGGAGATGATGGTGCATTATTTTTAAAATTTACGCCTGCCTCCTCTTTTGTTGCTGCATTGGCTCCAAAAATTGCAGCACCTGCGTCATCTGCTTCAAAACTTTTAAATCTCGAGGAAGAATAAATGTTAGTACCTATGTGTCCAGGGAAAACGCAGTAGGCCTCTACAGGAGACTCGGATATTTCAAGCTCTAAGGCAAGAGATTCTGTAAAAGCTTTAACTCCGAATTTTCCTACATTGTAAATTGATTGTTTGGGTACACTAAATAAACCAAAAATTGAAGAGGTATTGATAATTGCTGCCTCGGGTCTCTTTTCGAGCAATGGTAAAAACACGGTTGTCATTTGAATAACAGAGTTTAAAAGAATATCTAACCCAAAATTCCAATCTTCTTCTTCAACCTCATCTACAGTCCCAACAATAGAAAGGCCTGCATTGTTAAAAACCATATCGATATGATTATGATGTAGTAAAACTTGATTGGGTAAGTCATTAACTTTATCTCTATCGCTTATATCAAATGCATGTGTGGATACAGCTACATTTTTCTTCTCGAGCATTGACTTTGTCTCTGCAAGTGAATCTTCGTTCCAATCTACAAGAGCTAAGCTGCAGCCGCTTTCTGCAAGCTCTAAAGCTAAAGCTCTGCCGATTCCAGATCCTGCACCAGTAATAAGAGCAACTTTTTCACTAAAGTTTTTCAATTTTGATACCTCAATTTTTTAATTTCATTTGGCCAACAAAATCTAGTTTTCCAATATCAAGTCCCTTCATCCTCAGCATGTCATAAAAAGTTGTAAGATGAAAATAAAAATTTGGCAATGAAAAAGAAATAATGAAGTCAGTTGCACTGAATGGCCATTCTATAGTTCCCATTTTAAAAATTACGTCCTTTTCTGCAAGGCTGTCTATTTCAGCTGGGTCTGTGTTCTTGAGTTTTTCTTCTGCGTCTAACAACATGGTTTTTAGACTTTCAAAATCAAGGTTATCTGGCATCTTAGGAGGCCCAAATTCTCCGGTTTTCAGTGCTTCTATTGCTCCAACTGAATGATGAACAATGCTAAAAACTTGAAATGTAAAAGGTGCCATATCTTTATATAGCTGCATTTCAACTATATCCTTCGTACTTATATTGTTTTCTGAGAAAAAATTTTCTGCCTTATTAATAATTTTCGTTGCTGCTGATACCATTTGCACATAGGTTTCTAAAGAAATGTTACTTAATGAAACGCTCATAATAATCTCCCTACTGGCTCGTCTTATAGATGTTAACTATCGTCACACCTAGAACTATAAAAAATAATCCGATAATTGTCTGCCAATTTAATGATTGTTTGTAAAAAAAGTAGCTGAGTATCGCAATTGAAAATATTCCTATACCTGACCATGAGGCATAAACTACAGATAATGGTAATTTTTGTGAAACAATTGCGAGAAAATAAAATGAAAACGCATATGCAATCATTAATACAAATGTTGGAATTGGCTTTGAAAAATTTTGAGATGCAGGTAGCAACATTGTTCCGATTACTTCCATAATAATTGCACAGAACAATAAAAAATAAGTTTGCATAAATTGATTATAATAAATTTCAAACTTATTAATCTTTTATGAGTAATTATTTATATTCTTTCAAATTCGCCATGATATTTTTTCTTGTATCTTGTGGAGGTGGTGGAGGTGGTGGCTCATCTGAGGCACCTTATTCAGCAAATACAAATAATGCGCCTTTTTTTGTGAATAAAATTACTGAAATTGAAGTTGATGAACTCCAAGTTGATGTTGTAACAATAGAGGCAGATGATCTAGATGGTGATGTCTTACGATATAGCCTTGGCGGCAATGATCCATCTTATTTTTCTATATCTAGCCAAGGGGTTATAACTTTTAATAACTCTCCTAGCTATGATGTTAAAAATGAATTTTCTATTTCTGTTGAGGTTACAGATAACATTGAGGCTGTGTCACAGCCTTTAACAGTTTTTCTTTTAAAGGTATGCAATGAGGACATGTACAGTTTTAAAGTATGTTTTGAAGAAGAGAATTTAAATATTACTTACGATAGAGATAATGATTACCCAACATGGCAGGACTGGGATGGAGATTGTCAGAATAATAGGCATGAAGTTTTGATTGCTGAGCATATCAACGATGACGGAAACCATCCGCTAGTTCTTTCATCAAATAATTGTTTTGTGAACTCTGGAAAATGGTTTGATCCATATGACAATCTTTATTATTACAATTCTTCAGAAGTGCAGATAGATCACGTTGTGGCATTATATGAGGCGCATAAAAGTGGCGCTTGGGCTTTCCCCTCGGCAAGAAAATTAAAATTTGCAAATAATATAGAATTTGACGATTTGCTTATTGCTGTTGGCGCATCATCAAATAGTAAGAAGAGTGCTTATGATCCATCTGAATGGGTACCTAATAACACAGCTTATATTTGTGAGTATGTTCAGAAATGGCTAAACATAAAATCAGAATTTAGATTAAGCCTTGATCAAGATGAAAGAAATGCAATTGAGGAAATATACCAAAGTCAGAACTGCTCTTTTTGAACGAACTGGTTTTTATAGAGATTAAAAATTGTTATTTGGCTACTCGTTTAAAATAAATTTCGTTGTTACCATTGATGCCGACCATTTCCCATCCATCTTGTCCAAGCTTATTTATTTCAACATTCATCATTTCAAGTTTCCAATCCTTATCCTTATGAGTTTCTTTAAAGTCTTCGGTTTCAGGATTTGAATAGCCCATAGCCGTTGAATTACTGTGATCAACTATTTTATATTCCCATTTAACATCGCTCATAATTTTCTCCCTAAATTAAATTTACCATTGATTGTATTAAGAATTTAAAAGTACTGCGATGTTATCCACCGAAAAATTAATTTATATTAGTGTCAGATAGATCTAATATTTATTTTGCGCAGCAAGAACACTCGCAGCAATCACAACAATCACACATATGTTAAGTATACACTATTAGAATTAAAGGAATCTTATGTTAGTGATTTATTAAAAATTTCGCTGTCATGTTTAAAAGACTTAAATTCTAGAGCATTGCCAAAAGGGTCTTTAAAAAACATTGTTTTTTGCTCGCCAGGCAACCCTTTAAATCTTAAATAAGGTTCAATTATAAATTTTATGTCGCTAGATATTAACTTTTCTGAAAAAACATCAAATTGTTCCCATTCAAGCACAATGCCAAAGTGGGGTACTGGAACATCTTTACCATCAACTTCATTTGAAAAGCTGCTTGCTTCGCCTATGTGACAAACTAATTGATGCCCAAAAAAATTATAATCAATCCAATGCTCATCTGATCTGCCCTCAGCAAATCCTAGTTTTGAGCCATAAAATTCTCTTGCTAGCTCAATGCTGTTTACTGGAATTGCTAAATGAAATGGTCTTAGATCCATCTCTACTCAGTTACAATTCCTATTTTTAATCGTGCGATTGCGTTTCTTTCTTCTGAATCGTTTAAAGACCATGAATTATTTAAAAGTCTTGTTGAGTATTGCCTGTTGTATAAGAAAGGCATGATTAATTGAAAAAGGCCAAATGTGACCAAAGAAAAAATTAAATGAAATACCCCAATTGATATTTCGCCTCTAAAAATAGGAACAAAGAACCCAAAAAAGAAATAAGTCCATGAATAACCAACAAAACAGTGCTTTTGAATGCCTGATTCGTTGTGCTTAACTTTTATTTTCTTTTGCCGCCCAAGGACTAAGGTGCCTATTATCAAAGGAGAAAAGACAAGTAGTAAGATTGAAAATGTTAATACCAATATATCCGCCATTATTATGCTCCATTTAATTTTAGATTGTTATTCGGTTAACTTCCAATCAGGTTCAGCCGCAGGCCAATATATAGCACCATGTGCCATAGATAATCCGGTTTCCCCATGTGGCCATACTTCTCTATCGAGCATAAAACCAGGCTCATTAATGCTTTTATCTCTGAAAGATTGATCTATAGCAATTTTTCCAGAATTTTTGTCAAAATCTAATACCATAACCCTTCTCTCTAACTCTTTAAAAAATCCTGTTAGTACAATTTTATTACCCTTTCTATTTGGGCTAAGCCAGTGTGTGCCGTAATCAACTCCAGTATCCAAACGGTCGACCTCAATTGGGTTAAAAGGATCTTTAATATCTAGTACTACTACTCCGTTAAACCCACCTGTATCGCTGGCAACTGTTTGTATCCAAAAGTTACTAAGCCTAACAGGCAATGAACAAAATGGGCCTTCAGCAAAATGATGGACATATGAAATTTTTGGTTTACTTTTATCAATGTCGCTCAATACATACAAACCGCAAGAAAATGTTTGAAACATAACTGTCTCTCCATCAAGAAGGAGACGACCTTCAAATGGATTTTGATCAATAATCATATTTTTTGTTTTAGGCAGTCTTATAGTATGCAAGTTTTCGAGGGTTTCCATGTTCCAAACTTGTATGTGATATCCATTATCGGTTTCATGCATATCGTAATTAGTTGTAATGATCCGATTAAGTTTTGGGACCAATACAATTCCATAAGGCCGCATAAATATTGATTCATCAATTTCTGCATCCGATGATCTTAAATATTCTCCGTCAGCAGTAAACTCTACAATACCCCCAACAGTATCAATCCCTCCTTTGGTTTGGAAAGTAGAAATAATATTCCCATTTGGCAGCTCAGAATAACTATGGGGGAAACTGTAACCTTTAGTTTTACCAAAACTTTTCAATAATCTAGGGTTTTGGGGGTCAGATGCATCATAAATATATGTATGACTGTTATGAAAGTCATTTGCATATATTAGTCCGGAGGTTGGCAAAAATATTGGGGTATGGTGCGCCATTCCAGTTGTTTCATAAACGGGAACGGTATCGATAAGTTCTCCGTATTTTTCCGATTCTGCATCAGCATTTATAACAGCTAAAAAATTTGGATCCTCAAAGCCCACGTCGTGCAACCACACATATAACAACTCTTTTGGAAGGGGCTGAGAATTATTTTCAGAACATGAAGCGATGATAAACAAAAATATTAATAATTTAAGTTTGTTCATTTATAACTTAAAGGTTTCGTCTAAGATAAACATCTCAACACCGCCTGTTATTCTATCCTCTGACATTGCCTCAACAGTTGCTGGATCATTAAATATTCTTACAAATTCATCTACATCATTTGTATCGAAAACAGCAATTACTGTTTTGTCGTTTGCCGTCCCCATGTGAACAAGCGATACACCCTGACTCTTAAATAAGTCAGTATGGGTTTTAAACTTTTCTCTCCAATGATCAACACTCTCAACTTCTGCTCTTACTGCTATCAACATTTTGAATCTCCTTTTGCTTTCTATTCTAAATTACTCGATCATTACTGTGTAGATAAAATTATCTACTTTTATTAAACTTGATGAATAAACATTACACTTATGAACATACCCAAGATAGTTAAATCTTCTTTAGCGGACTTAGACGAAGTGAAGTCAGTTCTTACGTTAGGTTTTTCATCTGATGCTCTATTGAGATGGGTCTTCCCTGATGCATCTTCTTACCTTAAATGTTTCGATATTTGGATGGAAGAGTTCTCAAAAATAGCTTTTGAAAATAATATTGTTTACTCAGAGGAAAACTTTTTCGGTTCATCTCTTTGGCATCCTCCTGGAGTTGAGTTTGATAATTCAGTTCTGGGGCCAACTTTTGAATATATTCCTGCAGATCGCATAGAGGTTGTTATCAAATTTTTTGAAGAATTTGAAAAATATCATCCGGAAGATGCTTGGTATTTACCTTTCATTGCTGTTGATCCTTCACAACAAAGAAAAGGAATAGGTTCTTTTTTATTAAAAGAGGCTCTTAAAATGATCGATGAAAAAGGAGATAGAGCATATCTAGAAGCTTCTAATGAACTAAACAAAGCTTTGTATGAAAGGCATGGTTTTGTAGAAATTGGAAGGGTGCAATTTGAGGACTCTCCACCTGCATTTCCTATGATAAGAGAGTCAATTAAATAAGTTTTTTAATTGTTTTATCGCCTTGATAGTATAACGATCCAACGGCCAAGATTTAGAATGTCTGCCAATGCAGCAGATACGTATGTGAGAGATGCTGCTTTAAGAATTTGACTAACGGCTTTTTCATTCGACTGCGATATATATTTCCCTTCTCTAAGTAAAGGTAGTGCTTTTGAAAAACTTGCATCAAATTCAATTGGCAGAGTCACTGCATGAATTAGCATACGCGCAATAAAACCTGACAAACCTAAGAGAAGCAATAAAGAAAAAGGCATCGGATGCCTCGTAATAATACCGATAACCGGAGATAAAGAAATAATGATAGCGCTCAAACGGGCCACACTATTAACTATAGGAATCATCTTTGTTCTTGTAGCAAGGCGTTTATCACCTTGTTGATCCTGAATCGCATGCCCAACCTCATGGGCTGCGATAGCAATTGCGGTCAACGACTTAGATTCATAATGCTCTCGCAAAAGCCTAACTTTTTTTTCAGTTGGATCATAATGATCTCCTTGCTCAGTTATCTCAACCGTTACGTCTTTTAAAGAAAATCGCTCAATTAAATGCTTTGCAAGCTCTCCCCCAGTACCAGGAATATCAGGCTTTTCCGATGAGTACTTTCTCATAACAAACTTCACCCACAATGATGGTCCAAATATGAGTGCTAAAATTATGAGGGCGCCCGCTGCAAAAACCATAAACTATTTTTTAATCATTTCCTTTATTTAAAAATATTAATGAAGTTGTTGCTAATATAACAAGCATCAAAACTGCAAACTGCTTTTCTTCAACGATAGCAACAACAAGAATTGCTGCTGCCCAAATGATTGAATTAGAAACTAATAATTTTTTACTCATATTATGTAGGCACCTTTATCTTCTCCACCATCACTGATTAGATTTGAACAGTGATTTAATTTCATTTAACAAAGGGGTCGTCTTCATCTTTCAACTTTCCTGTACCCTTTAAGTAAAAATAATACGTAAGCGCCCCAAATAAAATAAAAAGAAGGTCTCCATATTTGATAAATTGATACAGAGAGAGAAGTGTTACTAATAAACTTAATATCCAAAAATGTCTGCCATATTTTGTTAAAAAGTTTTTAATCACTTTTTCCTTCTACTCTACCGTCACTGACTTGAACAAAACAGTGATTTGATTTTTATTCATTGTTTTTAAAAAGTTGATGTCTGTAGAAAAGAATACCGAACCAAATCGAAAAGATAAAAACTTCTAGGGTTATCATCAAATTATAATTTTCAACAAAATTGGGAATAATGCCAATTGTCAGCATGCCGAAGAATCCGGTTAATGTTCCACCGACAAAAGAATCACTTTTTTTAAGATAGTTCTGTAACATTTCCTGCATTTTAAATCACTGTTTACTTCTACTCCACCGTAACGGACTAAGTTTATAAGAACTTTCACTCTCCACTATTTCTGCGGTGTTTGAAGGAGTTGGTTTTTGGTTGCATGAACGGCGCATTAAGTCACTTAATATTTTCTTGGTTTTATTAAATCTGATTCTCAGACATATCAACATCTTGCACTTTGCAACTGAACAGTCTTGAGGTCCCATAACCTGCTGATAATGACTTTCTGTCTACATTAAAAGTTTGTTTGTCTGATGCAACGCCGTTTATAGAAATTACAGAAGGTGTTGCAGATAGTGTAACTTTTTCAGTGTCGCTTAAATAATATTTTGTTGACTGGCCAAAACCACCACCACAATTTTCATAGAAAAACTCTCCATTAACTAAATCTTTTGTTTTCAAATCGTTACTTTCAAACGTTATTGTAAATTTAGGGAGTTCTGGCGATGACAAACATACCTCTTTCATATCCTTTTTTGCTTTAAATGAATCACAATAATCTGAATAGGTAGGATACATTTTACAAAATCTGGATAGTGTTGCTATTTGGCTGCCTATAGGAAGAGCGATCGTTGCTACTTGGTTTTGCCCCTCAAATATCGCTTCTTCCGATTTAAGATTATCTACATCATTAATAGAGCAAACCAGTTGTTTAGGAGATGCCGTAATTGATATCGGCATCATTAGTATTATTAAAAAATAAGTTGATTTCTTCATAAGGATATTCTGCCATATGTCCTCATAAATGTCCTATTAATACACATAGGAGACCGCAATGTGTCATATCAACCCCTTATGACTTCCACTAACACGAAAAAATAGCAGAAATTTTAAGAGTAGTTTTTGCCGGGGTTTAATTTTGGTAGTTTTTGAAACCCCTGCAGAATGCGGGGTCTAAACGAAAGTCGTTATAAACTTACTCCACCGTTACTGATTTTGCTAGATTTCTAGGTTGATCAATGTCGGTGCCTCTAAGAAGAGCAACTTCATAGGAAAGAATTTGGAGTGGTATTGTATAAATAATGGGCGTGAGAAGAAAATCACATTTTGGCATATTTATTAATCTTCCTGCTTTAAGGTCCATTGAGATTGATGGATCAGAAAAAACATATAATGTTCCACCTCTAGCTTTAACTTCCTCAAGATTTGACACAAGCTTCTCTGCAATTTCGCTTTCAGGCGCAAGCGCTATAACAGGCATATCTTCATCTATCAAAGCCAGAGGTCCATGCTTTAATTCACCTGCTGGATATGCTTCGGCATGAATGTATGAAATCTCTTTTAATTTTAAGGCGCCCTCTTTTGCTATTGGATAAAATATTCCGCGACCGAGGAATAATGCATTGTCCTTGCTAGCTATTTCTGGCGCTATTTCCAAAATAACATCTCTTAATTTGAGAGTTTCCTGCACGGTATCTGATAAAGATCTCATAGCTGTAACAACTCTTGTTCTGAGCTTGGGATTTTTATCTCTACTCTTAGCAAGAGAAAGAGCTAGCAACATCAACGCAGCTAGTTGAGTAGTAAAAGCTTTGGTGGATGCCACTCCAATTTCAGGTCCTGCATTAGTAAATATTGAATAATCTGATTCTCTAGCAAGCGAACTAGTAGGAACATTACAGATTGTGAGAGTAGAGATATATTCTTTTTCTTTTGCATACCTTAGAGCTGCCAATGTATCTGCTGTTTCGCCTGATTGAGATATTGTTACTAGAAGTGAATTTTCATCTACGTGTGGATTTCTATATCGATATTCTGATGCATAATCGATCTGGGTAGGTAGCTCTGATATTGCTGAAAACCAATTTGCGGCCACTCTTCCTGCATGAAGGCTCGTGCCACATGCAACAATTTGTACTCTTTTAACTTTTTCAAAAAGTTCTGATGAGCCTAAACCAAAAATATTATCTAGGACATCGTCTCCGCCTACTCTGCCATCTATTGTATTCAGAATAGCTTGGGGCTGCTCATAAATTTCTTTTTCCATGAAGTGCTTATAGTCCCCCTTTGAAGTTGCTTGATTAGAGATGTCTATCTTTGTTATTTCTCTATCAACGGGGTTTTTGCTCTCATCGAAAATTACGTAATCATCCGCTGAGATTTGTGCCACGTCTCCATCTTCAAGAAATATAAACTCATTTGTCAGTTGAGAAATTGCCAATGGATCTGAGGCTGCTAAAAATTCGTCGGTGCCTAGTCCAATAAGCAATGGTGATTTATTTCTTGCAACTACAATATTTTTATTGTCTTCCTTATCAATTGCAGCTATAGCATATGCTCCTTCAAGCTTATCTAATGTCATATACATTGAATCGATCATCGTTTTGTCTTTATTCAAATAAAAGTCAAGCAGATGCGCTATCAGCTCTGAATCGGTTTGAGATGTAAATGAGTAACCTTCTTTTTTTAAATAATCTTTAAGCTCTAAATAATTTTCGATTATCCCATTATGAACAATATAAACTCTTTCATTTGATTTATGAGGATGGGCATTTTCTTCTGACGGCTCTCCATGAGTAGCCCAACGAGTGTGTGCAATACCAAGTTTACTTTTTGGTTTTTCTTGAATCATCTTGTCTTCAAGTAACTTAACTTTACCAAGGGTTCTTAAGTGTGCGATCTTGTCGAGCTGATGTAAAGCAATGCCTGCGGAGTCGTAGCCACGATATTCCATTTTATGAAGACCTTGGACTAGAAGCTTTCCTACGTTTCTATTTGAAGCAGCAGCTATTATTCCACACATATAATTAGTCCTTTTTTTTAGACCAGTTTTCTTTGTTGTTCTGTTTAGCGCGTCCAAGACCCAGCGCATTATCTGGGACATCTTTTGTAATTACGGATCCTGCTGCAATTGTTACATTGGATCCGATTGTAACTGGAGCTACTAAAGCTGAATTGCTTCCTATGAAACTTTCATCACCTATGGATGTTTTATGCTTGTCCTTACCGTCATAGTTACACGTTATTGTTCCAGCTCCTATGTTTGTTTCTTTCCCTACCTCAGTATCGCCCAAATATGTCAAATGATTTGCTTTTGAGCCTTTGCCTAAAACAATATTTTTTGTCTCTACAAAGTTTCCAACTTTTGCAGATGTTTCTATTTGGCTACCTTCTCTCAGTCTTGCATACGGACCGATAATGCAACTATCTGAGATTGATGCACCATCGATATGTGAAAACGCATCAATTTTAGAATTACTGCCTATCGATGTATTTTTTATTATGCAATTTGCCCCTATAGACACATTGTCTCCCAATTTAATCTCTCCTTCTAGAATAACATTTACGTCAATAGAGCAGTCTTTGCCACATTCGACATCACCTCTCACATCAAGCCTATTCGGATCCGAAATGGTTATTCCCATGTTTAATAAATCTTCTACTTTCATAGATCTATAAATCGCCTCTAGTTGTGCAAGCTCTTTTTTAGAGTTCGCCCCCTTAACTTCATCATTTGAAGCTAAATATGTATTTATTTTAATACCTTTGTTGTTCATTATAGAAACAATATCTGTTAAGTAAAATTCGCCAGCTGCGTTATTATTATCAATCTCTGAAAGACTATCTTTTAAAATGTTAGTTGAAGAACATAGTATCCCTGTAAATACCTCTTTTATTTCTTTTTCTTCATTTGATGCATCTTTTTCTTCGATAATGCCTGTTGCATAGCCTTCAGGATTTTTTTTAACTCTGCCATAACCATAAGGATCGTCTAATTCAGTGGTAAGTATAGATAATCCGTCACCAGATGCATTAATAAGCTCTTCTATTGTATTTTGTTTTATTAATGGAACATCTCCATATAAAACCAATACTTTACTAGCATCTTTTACTTCGTGTATACCGCACTTCACAGCATCGCCTGTTCCAATTGGCACAGGCTGCTCACATGCTGAAATATCTAACCCAAAATTTTTAGACTCTTCTACAATAGATTCTTTATCAAATCCGACTATAAGTGTAATTTTTGGGCTGATATAGCTTGCAGTTCGACAAATCATTTCGAGCATGGTTTGTCCACCAATTTTTTGCATGGATTTTGCTCTTTTAGATTGCATTCTAGAGCCCTCTCCTGCTGCTAGAACTATAGTGTGTACGTTCACAATTTAATATAAATTAAATATATACCTTACTGTTTTTTGCGGAGTTTTTGAATAGTTTTTAGTCTTGCAACAGCTTCGGCTAGCTGAGCTGATGCTTTTGCGTAATCGATAGTGGTATCTTTGTTTGCAAGTTCTTGCTCTGCTATTTCCTTTGCTTTAATAGCCTCAGATTCATCTAGGCTTTCAGCCCTTTCAGCAGTATCTGACAAAACTGTTACAAGATCGGGCTGTACTTCTAAGAAACCCCCTGAGCAAAAAAAGGCCTCTTCATCTGAACCATTTTGAACTCTTACTGGTCCAGGAGCTAATCCGGTTAGTAGTGGTGTATGGCCTGGAGCAATTCCTAGCTCACCCAAAGTACCTGTAGCAAAAACCATAGTTGCTTCACCAGAATAAATCTCTTCACTCGAGGAAACTATGTTAATTTTCATTGTACTCATTTTATAAAGTCTTTGCTTTTTCTACTGCCTCTTCAATAGTTCCAACCATGTAGAAAGCTTGTTCAGGCAAGTGGTCGTAATCACCATTTAATATACCTTTAAAAGCTTTAATGGTATCTTCAAGTGAAACATATTTACCAGGAGTTCCAGTAAATATTTCAGCTACGAAAAATGGCTGTGAAAGAAATCTTTGTGCTTTTCTAGCCCTTGCAACCAAACCCTTATCCTCTTCAGATAATTCGTCCATACCTAGGATTGCGATAATATCTTTAAGCTCATTATATCTTTGTAGAATTTTCTGAACGCCCTGCGCAACTTCGTAATGATCATCTCCAACCACAAAAGGATCTAGCTGCCTGCTAGTTGAATCAAGGGGATCAACAGCTGGATAAATTCCAAGCTCTGATATTTGTCTTGAGAGAACAACAGTAGCATCCAAGTGTGCAAAAGTTGTAGCTGGTGAAGGATCAGTCAAGTCATCAGCTGGAACATAAACTGCTTGAATTGAAGTAATGGAACCTGTTTTAGTGGATGTAATCCTTTCCTGAAGAGCTCCCATTTCTTCCGCTAAAGTTGGCTGATATCCAACAGCGGATGGCATTCTCCCAAGAAGTGCTGAAACCTCAACTCCTGCAAGAGTATAACGATATATATTGTCAATGAATAAAAGAACATCTTTACCTTCATCTCTGAAACTTTCTGCCATAGTCAATCCAGTTAAGGCAACCCTCAGTCTGTTTCCTGGTGGCTCGTTCATCTGACCATAAACCATGGCAACTTTAGATTCGCCAAGATTATCGATGTTAACAACTCCAGATTCTTGCATTTCATAATAGAAATCGTTACCTTCTCTGGTTCTTTCTCCGACACCTGCAAATACTGACAAACCTGAGTGCTGAAGTGCGATATTATTGATAAGCTCCATCATGTTAACGGTTTTACCAACGCCTGCTCCCCCAAATAGTCCAATTTTTCCACCTTTTGCAAATGGGCACATCAGGTCTATAACCTTGATGCCTGTTTCAAGAACTTCATTTGATGCTGACTGATCAGTATAGGTCGGCGGTTTTCTATGAATAGGCATTTTTGTTTTTTCGCCAATTGGTCCTTTTTCATCAATTGGATTTCCAAGAACGTCAACAATTCTTCCAAGAGTCTCAGGCCCTACCGGAACTGAAATAGGGGCATTGGTTCTTGATGCTGATAAACCTCTTTTTAATCCTTCTGTAGCTCCCATTGCAATTGTTCTTACAACTCCATCGCCAAGTTGTTGCTGAACTTCAAGAGTTGTTCCGCTCTCATCAACCATAAGGGCTTCATAAACTTTAGGGATGTTATCTTTGTCGAATTCGACGTCGATAACTGCTCCGATAATTTGTGTAACAATTCCACTGCTCATATTTTTCTCCTTAAACTGCTGCTGCGCCTCCGACTATCTCAGAGAGCTCTTGAGTAATAGCCGCTTGTCTAACATTGTTATATAAAAGCTCTAGTTCCTTTATAAGATCGCCTGCATTATCAGTAGCATTTTTCATAGCAATCATTTTTGCTGCTTGCTCACAGGCATTATTTTCTATTACAGACTGGTAGACCAATGATTCAATATATCTTGTAAGCAGGCCATCCAATAATTCTTTTGCTTCTGGCTCGTATATGTAGTCCCACTGCGAAGGATTAGATTCTGATTGCTCCTCAGGCGCTAATGGAATAAGTTGTTCTACATTTGGTTGCTGTGTCATTGTATTTACAAAAATATTAGAGCAAAGATATGCTTGATCTATATCACCATTTTTATGCATATCTAATACAACTTTTGTTAATCCTATTAAATCATCGGGATTTGGTTTATCGCCGAGCTTCTCTGCAACAGCTATAACATCTCCACCAACACTCTTGAAAAATGCAGAGGACTTTGAACCAATTAAAGCAAAACAAGACTCTATTTCTTTTTCATTCAATTCTGCTGATTTAGCAATAACCTGCTTGAATAAATTTATATTGAGTCCGCCGCACAATCCTTTGTCAGATGAAACAACAATAAAACATGCCTTTTTAGGTGATCTTTCTTCGTAAAAAGGATGGGGATATTCGGAATTTGCAAGGGCAACATGAGAGATAACATCCTTAATTTTTAATGAATATGGTCTACCTTCAAGCATAGTGTCTTGTGTTTTTTTCATTTTGCTTGCTGCTACCATTTCCATAGCAGAAGTAATTTTTTGCGTGCTTTTTATGCTCGCAATTTGCTTTCTTACTTCTTTTGTATTTGCCATATTTAAAAAGTCTGTGTTTTCTTAAAGTCTTCTACTAGTTCAACAAATTGAGCTTCTATGTCTTCGTTCCAATCACCTGTAGAGTTTATTTGCTCCTCAAGATCACCCTTTTCGGATGTAAGGTAACCATGAAGGGCTTCCTCAAAAGCCAGAATTTTCTCAACATCCACATCAGCCATGTATCCCCTATCGGCAGCAAATAGGCTTAACGCCTGTTGAGCAACGCTCATTGGGGCATACTGTTTTTGTTTAAGTAGCTCAGTAAATGCCTTACCGTTAGCAAGCTGTTGTTTGGTTGCATCGTCAAGGTCAGATGCAAACTGTGAGAATGCTGCTAATTCACGGTATTGTGCTAACGCCGTTCTTACTCCGCCAGCTAGTTTTTTCATTATTTTTGTTTGAGCTGATCCGCCAACCCTTGATACTGAAAGGCCTGGATTAATTGCTGGTCTTACACCAGAATTAAATAACTCGGTTTCAAGATATATTTGACCGTCAGTAATTGATATTACATTTGTAGGAACAAACGCCGAAACATCTCCTGCTAGTGTTTCGATTATAGGCAATGCTGTTAGTGAACCCGTTTTACCTTTAACTTTTCCATTTGTTACCTGTTCTACATAATCTGCGTTTACTCTTGCAGCTCTCTCTAGCAATCTTGAGTGTAGATAGAAAACATCACCAGGGTATGCTTCTCTACCTGGAGGTCTTTTTAATAATAGTGATACCTGTCTATATGCTACTGCTTGTTTTGATAAATCATCATACACAATAAGAGCATCTTCACCCCTGTCTCTAAAATATTCGCCCATAGTACAACCTGCATAGGCAGAAAGATATTGCATCGGCGCTGGATCTGCGGCAGTAGCTGAAACAACTATTGTATGTTCCATAGCGCCGTATTCTTCAAGTTTTCTTACAACGTTTGCCACAGTAGATTGTTTTTGACCTATTGCAACGTATATACATTTAATTCCTGTGCCCTTTTGATTAATAATCGCATCAACTGCAACAGCTGTTTTGCCTGTTTGTCTGTCACCGATAATTAATTCTCTTTGGCCGCGACCAATCGGAACCATTGCATCTACAGCCTTAAGTCCAATTTGAACTGGCTGATCAACAGATTGTCTAGCTATAACTCCTGGAGCAACAACTTCCACGGGCATAGATTGGTCTGCTTTAATTTCTCCCTTGCCATCAATAGGAGTTC
Source organism: uncultured SAR86 cluster bacterium (assembly GCA_902626385.1). Classification (GTDB taxonomy): domain Bacteria; phylum Pseudomonadota; class Gammaproteobacteria; order Magnimaribacterales; family D2472; genus SAR86A. The sequence continues at coordinate 58,726 of CACOEZ010000001.1, read as the reverse complement.
CAAGGGTATTTACAACCCTTCCTAAAAGCGCTTCTCCAACTGGGACTTCTAAAACTTTTCCAGTACATACCGCCTTCTGCCCCTCGATGATTTCTAAATAATCTCCAAGAACAACTGCTCCGACGGAATCTTGTTCAAGGTTTAAGGCCATGCCCTTTGTACCGTTTTCGAATTCTATTACTTCTCCGTACATAACATCTCCCATGCCATGTATTCTTACAATACCGTCAGAAACGCTGACGACAATTCCTTCATTCTTTCTTTCTGCTGATAGATCAAGTCCTGCAATTTTTTCCTTTAAAACGCTGGAGATTTCTGATGGATTTAGTTGGCTCATAATTTCACCTTAAAAGTTTAATTGGTTTACTAGTTTTTTGACTTTCCCTCTTATTGAAAGGTCAAGAGTCTCGTCTCCTATCTTAATAGATAGGCCGCCCATCATTTTTGGGTCTTTTGAAAAATGTATATTGGCATCTTCACCATATGTTTCTTTTAACTTTTGCTCTATATTATTTTTAGAATCCTCACCAGGATCAACCGCGACAAATACTTCAACTGATTTTTGTTCTCTATGTTCTTCAAGCAGTTCCTGATAAATAATGTAAATGGTCTCTAGTAAATTTAAGCGCTTGTTTTCAGCCAAGATTTCAATAAGTTTTTTAGATTTATCAGAAACACTTTCATCAAAAAGGCTTACGAGGACATTGACAATATCTTGTCTAGAAAGAGTTGGGTTCTCTATTGTATTTATTACGCCCTCTGTTTTGGAGGCCATTGCCATTGTCTTTAATTCATCAGCCATTTCATCAATATTTTTTGATTCAAGGGCAGATGAGAATAAGGCCTTTGCATATGGTCTTGCTAGTGGCGTAAGTTCTATCATTTAAAGTTCCTCTGCAGCTTTTTTAAGAATTTCTTCGTGTTTCTCTTTTGAAATTTCATCGCCTAAGATTTTTTGAGTGGTGTCTATAATAATGTCAGACATTTGTTGTCTTAGTTCTTCTTTAGCCTTGTTTGTTTCATTTTCAATAGTTGTTGAGGCGGCTGTTAATATTTTCTCTGCTTCAGCTTCAGCTTTTGAAGACGCGTCACTTACTATTTGAGAGGCTCTATTATTTGCTTTTTCTAGAATTTCGGCTGCTTCGGCTTTCGCTTGATCAAGCTCTTTATCAAATGCGAGTTTGGCTTCTTCTAAAGAATCATCTGCTTTCTTTGCAGCCTCTAGGCCATCGGAAATTCTTTTCTCTCTTTCTTGCATAACGGAAAGAATTGGGGGATAGATATATCTCCAGCATATTGCAACAAATACAATCATTACAACTGCTTGAGCAAGTAAGGTGGCGTTTATATTCATATTTAAGTCTTTATCTTATATTGCAAATAACATGTACATACCAAGGCCGACTCCGATCATGGGAACCGCATCAGTTAGTCCCATCATCAAGAAAAATCTACCCTGGAGAAATGGCGCTAACTCAGGCTGCCTTGCAATTCCTTCTAAGAATTTGCTACCCAAAACACCAACACCTATTCCAGCTCCAATTGCTGAGAGACCCATAGTGAGCCCTGCTGCTAAAATGTTAAATTCCATATTTTTCTCCTATATTTTGAGGATTAATGCTCCTCAGTTTCATGCGCCATCGCCAAATATGCGATTGTTAACGCCATAAAAATAAATGCTTGCAATGCCACAATTAATATGTGGAAAAGCGCCCAAACCAAGTGTAAACCAAATCCGAGCATGCCTATTGGTATGCTACTAAAAAACAACATTAATGCAATCAAGATAAATATCATCTCGCCGGCATATAAATTCCCAAAAAGTCTTAATCCAAGAGAAATAGGCTTCGCAATAAAGTTAACCATCTCCAGAACAAAATTTACGGGTATTAAATACTTTCCGAAGGGGTGTAATGTTAGCTCGGCAATAAATGCCTTAAGACCCTTAACGGTAATACTGTAGTAAATAGTTAAAAGAAATATTCCAAACGCCATACCGAGAGTAATGTTGGGATCGGTAGTTGGAACAACTTTAAAATAGAAAGATTCGGGGCTTTTAATCCACTCAACACCCTCTCCTGCTAAAGCATAGGCAATATGTCCTGCCAAAACAGGCAAAAAATCAACAGGAACTAGGTCCATTAAATTCATCAACAAAATCCAAACAAATACGGTTAGTGCTAGAGGGGCTATAAGTGTGTTTTTCACTGAGCCAAAAAGTGATTGGACATTGTCTTCAACAAACTCTATACACATTTCAACAAAATTTTGCATGCCACTTGGTGTTGTGCTTGAATCGCTGTTCTTAGAGATAGCTTTTTTAAACACAAACACAAAAAGCGCCCCAAGAGCAATTGACCAAAAAAGAGAATCCACATGAAATGCCCAAAAACCCATTTGATCGACTTTATATGGATCACATGTCCAACCATCCGGAGTTTTACCACACGTAAAATTGGTTAAATGGTGGCTTATGTAGGACTCGGTTGTAAGCTCAGATGCCATTAGTTATGGGCCTCATGTTTAGCCATTACATCGGCTGGATTGACAGATAAATTAAATACAAGAAACATCGATAATGCATACAAAAAAGTGTCAGGCTGAAATGTGCCTGCTAGAACTAAAAAAACAACAAAAGCAGTCCATTTTGATATCCAAATGTAGCCGACATTTAAGAAAACATCATTGATTTTACTTCCCAGGTAATATAACAAGAGAATGGACAATATATAACCAATTGCTATTAAGGCGAAATAAGTATTTGCTATTGTGCCAATAAGAAAAACTGCTAGGTTTAGCAATATTATTAATTTAAATTTTTGGCTGGTGTCTCTCACACTGCGGATTATAGGGTTAATTTATTTCTTATTCTGGCGAGAATTATAGAAACATATTAATTTATAAACAAGCTGTTTATTGTTTATTTTTTAACTTCTGAATTATCGAATCAAGCTCATCGAGCGTGTTATAGAAAATCGAGACCTTTCCGGCTTTTTTGTTTTTAGTATCTATTTCTATTTTGTGACCAAATGTTTCTGACATTTCTCTTTCAACATTTAACAAATCAGTGTCTTTTGAGGTGGAAATAATTTTTTTATTGGTAGATTTTTTTGAATTTATGCTGCTAAAGTCTTTTATAGAGAGGTTATTTTTTACAATTTTTTTTGCTGCTTCTTCCGCCTCTTTGGGCTCCATAGATGCCAGAAGTTTTGCATGTCCCTTTTCAATCATGCCACTGGAGAGCATGTCTAAGATGCTGCTGGGAAGTGATAAAATTCTTAAAGAGTTTGCGATTGTACTCCTAGCCTTTCCGGTAGATTTTGCAACCTCGTCTTGTGTTAATCCAAACTCGCGTTTGAGCCTGTCCAGCCCCCTGGCCTCCTCAACAGGGTTTAAGTCCTCTCTTTGAAGATTCTCAATCAATGCTGATATAAGGGCATCTTGGTCCTGCTTTTGGTCAACCAAGCAAGGAATTGAAGTTAGTCCCGCTTGTTTTGAGGCTCTTAATCTTCTTTCACCAGCGATCACCTCGAACTCATTTAGTCCCAGCTCTCTTACTAATATTGGAGACAAAACACCCTGGTTTTTGATAGATTCTGTTAATTCTCCTAATTTTTCATCATCAAAGTTTGATCTTGGCTGAAATCTTCCGGGTTTTATTTTCTCCAACTCTATTTCTTTGACTGTTCGCTGTTTTGTATCTGTCTGCCCAAGAAGTGCGTCGAGACCCTTATTTAAAATTTTTTTATCTTCAGACATGCTCCACCCTTCTTATTAATTCTCCAGCAAGAGCTAAATACGCCTTTGCGCCGTATGAGTTTGGCATGTACTGTATTCCAGATATTCCATGGCTTGGTGCTTCAGCTAATTTTATATTTCTTGGTATTAGTGTATTGAATACAAGTGAAGGAAAGTGCCTTTCAAGCTCCTCTGAAACCTCTTTGGCTAGATTGTTTCTCATATCAACCATTGTTCTAACAATACCCAAAACCCTATTAGTTGTCATGTTTTTATTTGAGAGTGTATTAATTGTGTTCATTAGTCCGGTCACGCCCTCTAGGGAATAATATTCACACTGAAGCGGAATTAGCGTTCCAGAAGCACATAAAAGCCCCTCAATTGTTAACTGATTTAATGTTGGTGGTGTGTCAATTATTGTATAATCGTAATTACTCTCTAGGTCTTTGAGGCTTTTTGATAAAAATGCTTGATTGCCATCACTCCTTATTGAAACCTCGAGTGCAATTAACTCTTCTGAGCCAGGGATAACATCGTAATTGTCTTTTGTTTTTTGGATGCATTTATTTATGGGTGTTTTTTCAAAGTAGTGTGAATAAAGTGTTTTCGAGTTAAGGTTATCTACTCCTGTTGCTGTGGTGGCATTGCCTTGTGGGTCTAGGTCAACAAGCAACGTTCTTCTTTTTGTTGCCGCCAGTGATGCCGCAATATTTACAGCGGTAGTGGTTTTACCCACACCCCCTTTCTGGTTTGCTATTGCAATGACCTTGTTCATTTGTTTTTAATTTTAATAATGTGTCTTTCTTGTTTTTTGTTTTCTAGTTTGATTATTTCATATGTTAATTGGTTTGTGTCTAATACTTTTAGCTCTTCTTTTATTTTTTGGATTGTTCCTTTGAGTAGAAGATATTCTGTTTCTTTTTTTAGATTGTTTCTTGTAAGCTCGATGATCTTACCTATTTTTGCAAAAGCTCTTGCTGTGATTATGTCAAACGTCCCAAGGTTATTTCTTTTTGTAATGTTTTCATTAATCACGATTCCGTTCTTAATATCAAGCTCGTCGATAATTTTTCTTAAAAAATAGGCTTTTTTCTGATTGCTCTCTAATAAATATACATTATTGTTAGGTTTTATTATTGCAATAACCAGGCCAGGAAAACCGCCCCCAGAACCAAGGTCTAGAATATTTTTTTTGTTATCTATAAATTTTGTTATGGGGTAGGAGTCTAAAACATCCTTTTCGAAAACCTCTTGTTCACTACTCCTGGAAAAAATATTATGTGTTTTATTAAAATCAAGCGCTAGGTTTATAAAGGTTAAAATCTTTTCTTTTTTTTCGTTGTTGATTTCAATAGAAAGCTCATCTGGCCTAAGCATTTTCTTTAAGAAGTTCGCCCTTTTTTATGTGTATTAATATTAGATTTAAAGCTGCTGGCGTTATTCCTTCTATTTGATTTGCGCCACCTATTGTTTTGGGTTTGTTGTTAATAAGTTTTTCGCGTACCTCGTTTGATAGGCCTGAAATTTCCTTATAGTTGATGTTTTTTGGTATTTTTTTGTTGTTTTGTTTTTTTGTTTTATTTATTTCTCTTAGTTGTTTTGCGATATAACCAGAGTATTTTATTTCAGTGATTGCTCTTTGATAGTGTTTTTCGTTGGTTTGGTTGGTTTTAAAGAGTTTTTTTTCGTTGACGTCATTTCTTGACAAGAGTTTATACAGGCTTTTGTTTTCGTTAAGTTTTGTCTTTGTGTTTTTTTTGTTAATAAAATAGTTGGTTTTTGTTTTTTTAAGCGTCTGTTCAACAAAATCTTTGTACTTCCTCTCGTTTTCTAAAAACTTGGTTTCGGTTTCTTTGTCAACCATGCCTATTTTCCGCGCCTTCATTAGAAGTCTTTGCTGGGCGTTGTTTTGTGATAATAGAAGTCTGTGTTCGGCTCGGCTAGTAAACATTCTATATGGCTCTGTAATGCCGTGTGATGTTAAGTCATCGAGCATTACTCCGATATAAGATTCGCTTCGATCAAGAATAAACTCCTCTTGTTTTTTAATATTGTTGCTTGCGTTTATGCCAGCAATTAATCCCTGAGCCGCCGCCTCTTCGTAGCCTGTTGTTCCGTTAATTTGGCCCGCTAAATATAAGTTACTTAGGCTGTTAAGTTGAAGTGTTTTCTCCAAAGATCTTGGGTCTACAAAATCATACTCTACAGCATATCCATACTCTGTTATTTCAGAGTTTTCCATGCCTTTAATTGAACGAATAAATTCTGCTTGTGTTTCTTTGGGCAGGCTTGTTGATATTCCGTTTGGGTAAACCAAATCCTTTTTTACTCCTTCAGGTTCGATAAATATTTGGTGGCTGTCTTTGTTTTGAAATTTGAAGATTTTATCCTCTATTGATGGGCAATATCTTGGCCCTATTCCCTGTATTTCTCCTGAGTACATCGCTGATAGATGAATGTTGTTTTTAATTATCTCGTGTGTTTTTTTGTTTGTTCTTGTAATAAAACAAGATAGTTGTGTTTGGTGTTTTTTGGGTGGGTTAGAAATTGACATCCATGGGGTGGGTGTGTCGCCTGGCTGGTCTTCCATCTTTGATGTGTCAATGCTTGAAAGTTTAATTCTTGCTGGTGTGCCAGTTTTCAATCTCCCCATTGGTAACTTCAATCCATACAATTTTTTAGACAAAGGTATTGATGGTTGTTCTCCTGTCCTACCCCCACTTATAACATCTCTTCCTGTGTACATTTTTCCGTTTAAAAATGTGCCAGTTGTAAGAATTGTTTTCTTTGATAAATAACGTTTGTCTTTTGTAATAACCCCTAATACAGAATTTTTTGAAATTATTAAATCCACCACCTCTTCACTAATAATCTTAATATTGGTTTTGTTGAGTATTTTTTGTACAGCTTTTTTATAGAGATCTCTGTCGCATTGAACCCTTAATGCCTGAACCGCATCACCTTTTCGAGTGTTTAGGGTTCTGTATTGAATGCCTGACATATCTGTTGCTATAGCCATAAGACCTCCCATTGCATCTATTTCTCTAACTATGTGTGACTTACCGAGACCTCCTATTGCGGGATTGCATGACATCTGCCCTACTTTTGATTCGTCCATTGTAATTAACGCACAACTAAGCCCAGCTCTATCAATTGAGAAAGCTGCTTCAGCGCCGGCATGACCTCCACCAATTACTATGACATCAAACTTATACATAAAATAATTAAATAATAATATCTATATTATATACTTGTTGTTATTTTTGTTAGTGTGTGAATATTTGTTAATAAAACTATCAAACAGGCCCTGTTACAGTAAAAAACAACCATTTAAACCTCTTAATTAGCTATTAAATACACACAACAAAAACAGTTAACAAACTGTTTACAGTTTTCTTTAGTTTTTATTTAACACAACTTACACACATGTTATTTACCAATACAAAAAGAGCTAAAGATGTCGCCAAGAAGAGAGTCTGAAAATTTTCTACCTATTAATTCATCCAGATCAGATCTTGCGTTTTTCAAATCTTCTGCCACTAACTCTAAAGTTTTTTTGTTATTTAATCCCTGTATTGCTTGCTCTAAATTTTTTGTAACAGACATAAATATTTTGACATGCCTATCTCTAACCATAAAATCCTTTTCGTTTTTTACACCTGTTTCGTTAAAAAAACTTGCTATTTCTTGTCTTAGTTCTTTAAACCCATCACCACTTTTTGCTGAAACACAACAATCATATTTTTTAACATCTGCTTTATTAATATCTATTTTATTTTGAACGCTAAGAAATTTATTCGATCCACATGTTTTTTCTAAAAAAGAAATCATATCTTCTGAATAGTTTTCAAAAACCCCTAAAACCAAATCAGCCTCAGACATTTGATTTAAAGAAATTTCAATACCCCTTTCTTCAACAACATCGTCAGTCTTCCTCATCCCAGCAGTATCGCTTATAGAAAAAACACTTGTTTCAAAAAAAGCCTCAGAACTAATCATGTCTCTAGTAGTACCAGGCCGGTCTGTAACAATTGCTCTTTCATATCCAACCAACCTATTAAAAATAGACGACTTACCTGAATTTGTCGGCCCCACAAGCAGTATATTTTTCTTTTGTGAAATATCCCTCTTATTTGCACACAACGAAACAAAAGATTCAAAATCTTCTTTAACTTTTTGGAGATCATCTAGCAAACCATCATCCATGAAATCTTCACCTTCCTCAGAAAAATCTATTTCTCCTTCAACCCTTATTCTTATTAAATTAACCCTTTCTGAATATTCAGCTAAACGATTGGAGAGATCTCCAAACAACGAAGAACCAGATAAGAAAACCTCATCAGAGCTTGTACTATCTATAAGATCTGACAAAGACTCAGCTTCATTAAGACTAATTTTGTCATTTAAAAAAGCCCTTTTAGTAAACTCACCAGGAGGGGCCTCAGAATAACCATGACTGTCAAAAGTATCTGAGATAAGAGACATAATACCAAGACTGCCATGAGCATAAACCTCAAAAGAATCCTCGCCCGTATAACTATTAGGACCTTTGAATAGAATTAATCCAACCCTATCTACAAGCCGCTCACCGTTTTTCATATCAACAAGGTAAAAAGTGCGAGGGTTAAACCCGTCTAATCCAAACAAGCCTGCTATATCATCAAAACAACCATCACCAGAAACCCTGAAAATACAAATGGCAGATTTTGCAGCCGGAGTAGCAAGCGCATAAACAACAGACATTTTAACCGCTCGTCAGGGCGCCACTTTTTTTGTACATATATGCTTGCTGCGCTAATTGAACTCCTGTGTTTACAACCATGTAGAGACCCAGAGCAGCCGGCATAACTACAAAAAACAAAGAAAACATAACTGGCATATATTTCATTACCTGTGCTTGGGTTGGGTCCATCCCGGCTGGTTGAGGGTTTAGTCTTTGTGTGACCGTCATAAGAACAGCAAAAGCAACAGGAAATAAAAAATACGGATCAGGCACAGAAAGATCGGACCACACACCAAAAGTGCTATGTCTCAACTCAACCATCTCCCTCAGAGCAAAGAAAAAACCTATAAAAAAAGGCATCTGGATTAGTATTGGCAAACAACCGCCTAAAGGATTGGCGCCATGTTCTTTAAAAAGTTTCATTGTCTCAGCCTGAATCTTTTGATTGTCGTTTTTATATCGCTGTTTAATTTCATTAAGTTCGGGTGTTATTTTTCTCATCGCCGCCATTGAGGTAAATGATTTGGCAGTAATTGGCCAAAACACCATTTTAATAAGGAGCGTAAATATAACTATAGTTAACCCCCAATTACCCACATACGCGTTGATTGCATCCATTGCGAAAACCATCGGTTGAGCAAGAAACCAAAACCAACCCATTTCGATAGTTAGCTCTAAATTATCAGCCCTGCCCATTAAATCTTTTCTAATCTTTGGACCCACAAAGATTCTGTGCTCATGCTCAAATACCGAAGAAACAGCAGACGGGTTTTCAACCGTATAACCCATTCTAAACAAGCCACCCTCTGAGGGAAGCGCGTAAAAATTGTATATAAAATCCTCAGACCCAATCAACGCTGCAAAAAAGTATTTCTGAACAAAAGCAACCCAACCCGATCTTGAAAGGGACTCAATACCACCCTCATCAATTTGGTTTAGCTTAGTTGTTTCGTAGGGCTCGCTATCGGTGCTAATTGCAACACCCAAATAAGAGCCATTATTCATCATACCGCCACTCAGAGCATCTGATTTTAAATCAAGCGGCCTACCAGCCGTCCTGTATAGACCGGCAAACGACTTGCCCTCTACTCCGTTTAAAGATGAGTCGAGAACAAGAACTTCATATGGGGCCTCAGAAAAAGATATAAGCTTCGATATTCCGAGCTCGTCATCTATTAACCTAACCGAATTATCTTTGATAACATCTACCGAAAAAACAGGGTTAGATTTTGTAAAGCCACTTTTAAAATAATAATTAAAAGCGCTGTTCTGACCACTTCCAAACACACGAAAACCCAGAGAGCCGGGAACATTTTCAACAGGATATTTTTTTAGCCTTGTTTCAATTATTGAACCGGTCTTAACCGCAATAATCAGAAAAAGTTCCTCACTTTCAATTGATACATATTCATCACCAAGAAATGAGGAGTTAAAAGATTCAGCGTAGCTAAGATGCTCCTGAATCGCATCAGATCGCTTTTCAGAAGTCCATTCAAAAAGAAGGGCACCAGATAAAAGGATTATCAATCCCCAGTATACATTTCTAATTCCCATTTGTTTTTTTAAAATCCTCAAAAATACTATTAACCGCTATACAAACCTCTTTGTCTGCTTGTTGATATGATAACTCCGCAAATGGCCTAAATACAGAAAAAACAAAACCATCTTTGTTAAAAAAATCATAATTATTTTGCCTGATAATTTCTTTTACCCTTCTTTTTATAAAGTTTCTATCAACAGCAAGCTTAAAATATTTTTTCGATATAGATATTTCTAAGCCACAACTATTAATTTTTTTAAAAATTCTAAAATGTTTGCAGCTATAAAGCCTATGGAGCTCTTGGTTTTTTTTCTTGGGGTTTGGCAATTCTATGCACTAAGGACTTTTCTTCCTTTTTTTCTTCTGTTAGAAAGAACAGCTCTACCAGCCTTGGTTGACATTCTTGCTCTAAAACCATGTGTTCTCTTTCTTTTAAGATTGCTAGGTTGAAATGTTCTCTTCATAATAGTTGGATAAAAAAAGTGGTGCGAATTATAACTTAATATTTTTTTAAATTCATAAAAAAAATAATAAATTATTAATTTTTTTTATATACAAGTTATCCACAGAAAATTCTATAATTTATCCTGTAGATATCTTGTGAGTTTTTTAATAGACTATCATTCTAACTAGGAGAAAATATTGGAACTTTGGAATAAGTGTTCTGAAAAGCTTGAGAACACACTGTCACAAGAGGACTTTAACACCTGGATTAGACCATTAAAAGCAACTCAAGAAGAAAATACACTCGAGCTAATGGCTCCAAATGATTTCATACTAAATTATATCGAAAAGAACTTTGCTCAAGATATCGAAAATCTAATTAAGCAAAACTCTAAAAAGAACATAAGTCTGGTTTTTAAGACCTTAACAAAAGAAACATTTGTTGATAAATATCAAAACAATGAAAAAAACTCAGAAATAAAACTTGTTGATGGATATACATTTGATAATTTTGTTGAAGGGAAGTCAAACCATTTAGCCCTAGCTGCCGCAAAACAAGTTGCCGCTAATCCAAAGGGAGATTACAACCCTTTATTTATTTATGGTGGAGTTGGTCTTGGAAAAACTCACCTTATGCACGCTGTCGGAAACGAAATACTTAAAAACGAACCAAACAAAAGAATTGTCTACGTGCATTCTGAAAAGTTTGTATCTGATATGGTTAAAGCCCTTCAATTAGGTGCAATGAACGAATTTAAGTCTTATTATAGAAATGCAGATGCACTTCTGATTGATGACATTCAGTTCTTTGCGGGTAAAGAACAATCACAAGAAGAGTTCTTTCATACATTTAATGCTTTATTAGATAGAAATAATCAGATGATTTTAACCTGTGATAAATACCCAAAAGAAATTGATGGTCTTGAAGAAAGGCTTAAGTCGAGACTTGGTTGGGGATTGCCTGTTGTCATTGACCCGCCTGAGCTCGAAACAAGAGCTGCGGTTTTATTAAATAAAGCAAACACGATGGGTGTTTTGTTGCCAAATGATTGTGCAATTTACATAGCACAAAGAATTAGATCAAACATTAGAGAACTTGAGGGAGCTCTTAAAAGAGTTGTTGCTAATGCCAGGTTCACTAATCAAGAAATTGATTTGGCGCTTGTGAAAGATGCTCTTAAAGATTTATTTGTAATATCAGCCAAAATGGTAAGCATTGAAAATATACAAAAAACAGTAGCAGAATACTACAACATCAAATTATCTGACCTCCTCTCAAAAAGAAGGAGTAGGTCTATAACAAGACCAAGACAAATGGCTATGGCATTAACCAAACACCTAACAAATCATAGCCTTCCGGAGATTGGTGAGGCATTTAATGGAAGAGACCATACCACAGTTCTTCATGCATGCAAAAAAATCGCCGACCTTAGAAAAGAAAATCCATCACATGAAGAGGATTATAGAAACCTTAACAGAGCCCTTACAAATTAATGGATTTTTATATTCTCAAAGAAGAGGTTGTTAAATCACTTAATCTAACACTGGGAGTTGTTGAAAAAAGACAAACACTGCCGATACTATCAAATGTTTTGATTGAGGTTGATGAAACATCTTTAAAATTTACTGCAACAGATTTAGAAAGCGAGATTTCTACAACATCAACAATTTCTAACTTTAAAAGCGGTGGAAAAACCACAGCACCCGCAAGAAAGCTCAGCGATCTTTGTAGACTATTACCTGATTTAACTGAAATACATTTTTATCTTGATGGTGATAACCTAAACATTGAAACTTCTTCCGGAAAATACAATCTATCAACTTTACCCAGCGAAGATTTTCCTGTATTTGAAATTGAAGATACAGAATCACAAATAAACATATCTTCTGTAAATCTTAATATGCTTATAACCAAAACCTCATTTGCAATGGGCAATCAGGATTGGAGACATTATCTTAATGGACTATTTGTATCTATCGATGACAAAAATATAACCACTGTCGCAACAGACGCACACAGACTAGCACTTGCTTCAACCACTCTTAATGAAGCATCTTCTGAAAGCACTAGTGGAATAGTACCAAGAAAATCTATCAACGAAATAGGCAAAATTGCAGGAGATAATTCCGATAACGTTATTGTAAAAATTTCGCAAACATCCGTTTCAGTCGAATCATCTGGAACAGTATTCGTAAGTAAACTAATAGAGGGCAAATTTCCAGATTATGAGCAAGTTATCCCGTCAGGAGAAAGCTCGGTATTGGAAATAGACAAAAAGCTATTTTCTGAAAGCCTTAGCAGAGTGAGTGTATTATCTAGTGAAAAGTACAAAGGCGTTAGAATAGTAACTAATGAAAATTCTTTACATATTTCAGCAAATAATCCAGAAAAAGAGCAGGGGGAAGAAAATCTTAACTGCAAATACAAAGGTGAGAATGTGGATATAGCTTTTAATGTTAATTATCTTCAGGAGATACTTTCAACAATTGATTCAGAAATTATTGAAGTTAATTTCTTTGGATCTGATAAAAGCTGCTTAATAACAGATCCCAATAACGAAAGCTTAAAGTATGTTGTAATGCCGCTTTTAATATAATTTAAAGTGCCATTAACTAAAATATCTCTTAAAAGATTTAGGTGTTTTGAAGAATTAGAATTTGATCTTTCTCCTGGTATTAATTTTTTTCATGGGCCCAACGGCTCAGGCAAAACCTCAATACTAGAATCTATATTTTTGTTTTCGAGTGGAAAATCTTTTAAAAGCTCTAATCTTTCATCACTCATTAGATATGACGATACAAACTTTTATTTGAAAGCTTTTGATTCTGAGAGAGGATATATTTTAGAAATTACAAAAGATCTATCAAAGCCTATATCAGTGTTATTAAACAATACTAAAACTACAACAAGCAAGCTAATCAGAGAATTTCCCTGTACAACAATTCATAATAATACTTTTTCATTTGCAGATGCTTCTCCAGACTTTAGACGAAAGTTATTAGACAGATCGATTTTTGTAGCGGATGAGAATTTTTCTAGTGATTGGTTTTCTTTCTATAGAGCTTTAAAGCAGAGAAATAGTCTCCTTAAATCGGGCTATATCAACGATATTTCTATTTGGAATGAATCTGTCGCTAAAGAGGGAACCTCGTTAACGAGCTATAGAAAAAGTTTTTTTAATAAGACTTTGAATGAATTCAACAATTTGATTGATATATTAGAACCCGAAAAAGTTTTCACATTTCTTAAAAGCATAAACATAAAGTTTTATAAAGGCTGGGATGGAGATGATAGCTTACTTAATACTCTCAGCAATAATATTAGCTCAGATCTCAAAAGAAGAAGTACTGTATTCGGCCCGCATAAAGCAGATATAAAATTTCTGATAAATAACATCGATGCTCGTCAACTTCTTTCAAGAGGAGAACAAAAATTTTTCTCAATAATGTGGTGTTGCGCGCAAAATGAAGTACTTAAAAAATCTTATGGGGTTGATCCATCTTTGATAATTGATGATATTAAATCAGAGCTTGATGATAGAGTTTTTTGGCTGCTTATTAATTTACTGAAACATAATCGCAATCAGGTGATTTTTTCCTGTATTGACGACCATTTTAGTAGTAAAATATCTGCTGAATTCAATGAGTTTAAAAAGTTCCACGTGGAACAATTAGGATAAAAAATGGCAAAAAAATCAAACGACGCCAAATATGATTCATCCAACATTCAAGTACTAAAAGGCCTAGAAGCAGTCAAGAAAAGACCTGGTATGTATATCGGAGACACAGATGACGGCTCAGGTCTTCATCATATGGTTTTCGAGGTACTAGATAATTGTATTGATGAAGCCATGGCAGGTCATTGTTCTGACATTCATGTAATTATTAACAAAGATGGTTCTGTTACAGTTAAAGATAACGGAAGAGGAATACCTGTTGACGTTCACAAAAAAGAAGGCATATCAGCTGCACAATTAATTTTAACTACACTTCATTCAGGTGGAAAGTTTGATGATAATAGTTATAAAGTTTCTGGTGGCCTTCACGGAGTTGGAGTATCGGTAGTAAATGCATTATCAAAAAAACTTATATTGGAAGTTCATAGAGATGGGGGTGAGTATTTTCAAGAATATAAAGAAGGAAAACCAAAAGCAAAACTAAAAAAGATTAAAAAATCAGACAAAACAGGTACAAAAATTACCTTTTACCCATCTGAAAAAATATTTACATCTATTGATTTCGAAATTGAAAAAATTCATAAAAGGATTCAAGAGCTCTCTTTTCTCAATGCAGGAGTATCTATTAATGTTGAAGATAAAAGAACAGGTAAAAGTAAGAAATTTAAAAATAATGGAGGCCTTTCAAGTTATGTAACTCATTTGAGAGGAAGAAAACAACAAATTTCAGATATATTTGAATGCTCGGCAACTGATAATGAGGTTGGTGTAGAAATATCGCTCCAATGGACAGACTCTTATTCTGAAAATGTTCTTTGTTATACGAATAATATCCCTCAAAAAGATGGTGGAACTCATTTAGCAGGCTTTAGGGGCAGCCTTACAAGAGTATTAAAATCTTTTATAAAAAAAGAAAATGCCAAAAAAACACCAACAGACCTTTTAGGAGAAGATGTAAGAGAAGGTTTGACTGCGATTATCTCGGTAAAAGTCCCAGATCCAAAATTTTCTTCACAGACTAAAGAAAAATTAGTATCTTCTGAAGTTGAAAGTGTTGTAAGTACAGTATTTAGTAAATACTTTAACGAGTTTTTACTTGAAAACCCTAAAGACGCAATGAGTATAGTAGCAAAAGTCTCTGAGGCAGCTCTTGCTAGAGAAGCCGCTAGAAAGGCTCGAGAGATGACAAGAAGAAAAGGAGTTCTTGAAATTGCAGGCTTACCAGGTAAATTAGCTGATTGTCAGGAGAAAGATCCGGCTTTATCAGAGATTTATATTGTTGAGGGTGATTCTGCAGGCGGATCAGCAAAACAAGGCAGAAATAGAAAAAATCAAGCAATTCTCCCTTTAAAAGGAAAAATTATAAATGTAGAGAAAGCTAGAATAGATAAAGTTTTAGGATCACAAGAAGTGGGCACACTTATAAAAGCTTTAGGCTGTGGAATAGGTAAAGACGACTTTGATATAAACAATTTGCGCTATCACAGGATAATTATAATGACTGATGCCGATGTAGATGGATCACATATTAGAACTTTACTTTTAACCTTTTTCTATCGTCAAATGTACGACATTGTTGATAATGGCCATGTTTACATAGCATTACCACCCTTGTACAAAATAACTAAGGGCAAAGAATTTGTTTACGCTTCAGATGAAAAAGAAAAAGAAGATGCAGTTAAAGTTTTTTCAAAGAATGGTACAAGAGGCTTAGAAGTCCAAAGATACAAAGGATTGGGTGAAATGAACCCAGAGCAGCTATGGACCACAACCATGGATCCTGCTAATAGAAGAATGATGAGAGTCGACATCAAAGATATTCAAGATGCAAATGAGTCATTCGAAGTACTTATGGGCGATGATGTGGAGCCTAGAAGAGAGTTTATTGATGCGAATGCATTATCAGTAAAAGAGTTAGATATTTAAGTTATTTCCATAAAATTTCTGTTTATCCATTGGTAGGCTTTATTTGTTAGTTCCTTGGGGTTATCTCCATACATAGGTCTTCCAATCCTTATCTTTACCTCACCCTCTTTTTTTGTAAAACGTCTATTAATCCAAAAAGAGCCCGAATTATGGCATATGGGTACAATGGGTACATTGTTTTCAATTGAAAGTAACCCACAGCTGTTAGAAAACTTTTTAATCCCATCTTCAGGTTTTGATCTTGTGCCTTCTGGAAAAATGATTATTGTAAAGCCACTACTTATTTTTTTCTTACCAGATGATAGAACCTTTTTTAAACTTTTAATTTTTTTCTTTCTTCTTAAATGAATTGGTTTGAGGCACGCAAGCGCCCATCCAAAAAAGGGGATATATAATAGTTCTTTTTTAATAATACTTGCGGATGGGAAACAAAGTGTTTGCAGATAAAAGGATTCCCAAGCACTTTGATGATTTGATACTAAAATAAAAGGTGTTTCAGGTATATTTTCCCTGCCAGTAACCTCCCAGGTAATACCACATACTATTCGCAATGTGTGCAAGATAAACAAAACCCAGTTTGACGAAATTTTCTGAAGATTTATTGTTGAAACAAATGGATATAACAAGATAATTAATAAAGCAACAGGTATTAGGGTTGTGTATAAAATTATGTTAAAGATTAGGCTTTTAAATATTTGCAAAGTTTACTTAATAGATTTTATGAAATAGTTTTGTAGTTCTTTAATTTTTATTCTTTCTTGATTCATTGTATCTCTATCTCTGACAGTTACAGTTTCGTTCTCAAGAGAGTCAAAATCAATTGTTATGCAAGTTGGTGTGCCTATTTCATCATGCCTTCTATAACCCTTTCCAATGTTACCGGTATTCTCAAGCACCACCCTGCCAAGGGCAAGAGATTGGAGCCCATCTTTGATCTTTGTAGATAAATCAACTATGTCTTTGTTATTTTTTTTAAGAGGAATGACAGCTGCTTTTATCGGAGACAAATGGGGTTTAAGTTTTAGAACAACTCTGCGTTTATTTTCTTCAACTTCCTCTTCTGTATAGGCTTCGTTAAGTATAGCCAGAAAGCCTCTTTCAACTCCAGCTGATGGCTCTATAACAAAAGGAACAAACCAATCTCCACCGTCGCTTTGGGCACCGAGCTTAGAATTTGAATCTTTATTTTGCTTTACACTTGCTTTAATATTGAGTTCATCTTGTTTCTTAGAGTGTGAGCCTAAATCAAAATCAGTTCTATTGGCAATACCTTCAAGCTCTTCGGTACCATGAGGAAACTTGTACATTATATCAACAGTGCGTTTTGAATAATGCGCAAGTTCATCCATGGGTACCTCGTAGAGCTCTAGTTGATCTGTGGGTACACCCTGTTTCTCCCACCAATCTAATCTTTTTTGTACCCATGAGTCTAGACTTTCCTCATCTTCTCCAGGCTTTACGAAATACTCAAGCTCCATTTGTTCAAATTCTCTTACTCTAAAAATAAAATTTCTAGGAGTAATTTCATTTCTGAAAGCCTTACCAATTTGTGCAATACCAAAAGGCACACTTCTCGAAGTCGAATCAACAACATTCTTATAATTTGTAAATATTTGTTGAGCTGTTTCAGGTCTTAAATATGCGAAGTTATTTTCGTCTTCAATAGGGCCAACACTAGTTTTGAACATTAGGTTAAATGGTCTAGGCTCTGTAAGATCCATTGAACCACATTTTGGACATTTATTTTCTATGGAATCCGCTCTAAACCTAGACTTACACTCTTTACAATCAACCATAGGGTCTGAAAAAGTATCTTCATGTCCTGAATATCTTAAAACTAGGGGATTTGATAAAATAGAAGCGTCTAATCCTTCAATATTGTCGTTTTCATATACCATTGAAGACCACCATGATAATTTAATGTTATTTTTAAGCTCTACGCCCAATGGACCAAAGTCGTACACCCCTTGTATACCACCGTATATTTCACTAGATTGGAATATAAAACCTCTTCTTTTACAAAGAGCAACTAATTCTTCCATGTTTTTTGCGGCCAATATTAATCCTTAACTTAAAATAGACAAATGTCTAGTTTATATTATCAACATGTATTCATATATATTTTTCTTATAGAGGTTTTGCCTTTAACAAATAAATTATATATTTTATGATTATAGCAAGCATTGCTTATAAATGATTATGAAACCGCTTTTTTATTTAATTACTTTTATTCCAAAACCCCTATTTAGTTTTCTTATTGACATTTATTTTGCATCAAGGGCTTATAAATATTCATCTAATTTTAAAATTACTAAAAAAAATATTGAAATTGCATATCCAAATAGATCAAAAAGTGACGTTCAAATCCTTTCAAAGTTAAGTTTAAAAGAGTCATTTTTATCTGGATATGAATCTATTTACTCATGGGGATCATCAGAATTTGAATCAAATGATAATTTACTATGCGTAGAAAACAACTTTCTTTTAAATAATTTAAAACAAAATGGTTTGATTGCTGTCTCGTTTCATAACAGAAGTGTGGATATGTTATTGACTTGGATGAACTCACAGCATACAACTGTAAGCTTGTATAAAAAAATCAAAAATAATGCTCTTAATTATTTTGTAAAATCAAAAAGAGAAAGCGGAAATTCAAAATGCTATGAAACAAACATTGGAGGAGTTCGTCATCTTTATAAAGCGCTTCAAGATAAAAAAATTGTCTGTTTTGCTGCTGACCAAGTACCCAAGAGGGGACTTGGAGAACATATTGAATTTTTTAATGTAAAGGCATATTCAACAACTCTTGTTCAGTCGCTTGCATCCAAAAGCAACGTCCCAGTCATTTATTTTTACATTCAATCAAATCAAAATAGAAATCTTAAAGTAAAAATTAAAAGCTGTCATGATAGTATTTATAATGATAGTAAGCGCAAACTTTTAGTAAATAAAGATATTGAGAATTTTATAAATGAAAGGCCCTCAGATTACTCATGGGAATATAAGAGGTTTAAAAGGAGCAAAAATTTGCCAAATGATCCATACGAGAATATGTAGTTACTTTGACCAAAACATCGGGGTTAAAATTACCAACAAAGTAAAAATTTCAAGACGTCCAAGTAGCATTGCAAATGCTAATATTCCCTTGGTTGATGAACTGATATCCGAATAATTCTCGGAAACTATTCCAAGCCCCGGGCCGAGATTATTTAAACAAGCTCCTACAGCAGAAAAAGCAGATTCAAAATCAAGCCCTGACATTAAAACGAATAAAAGCAAAAGAATAAATGAAATAACATATATCGAGAAAAATCCCCATACGGACGTTGCAACCCCATCATCAACGCTTTTTGTTCCTATCTTAAGAGTCATCACTGAATTTGGATGTATTATTGTCATGATATTTTTATAGGCATGGTTAATCATAATTAGAACTCTCCAAGATTTCACGCCTCCTCCTACAGATCCAGCACAGGCTCCTATGAAAGCACCAATAAGAAGTAGGAAGGATAAAGAAAAAGGCCAATTAGAAGTATTTGATATTGAAAACCCCGTTGTTGTAAGCATGGAAACGCTATGAAAGGCAATTTCTCTTATAGATGGGCCCTGCATACTAAGATTGGATATTACAACCCCTATAATAAAAATAATTATTAAGATCGAAATAAAAAATCTTAGCTCGGGATCATACAAATACTTAAGAGGTTTTTTCTTAAATATTGCAAAATAATGTAATGTAAAGCTAAAAGCAGAAAGCAGCATAAAAATAATACATACAATTTCTATTGAAAGACTATTAAAGTAGCCAATGCTTTCATTATGAGTTGAAAAACCACCAATTGCGACAGTCGACATTGCATGTGAAACGGCATCAAATGAATTCATGCCGCCAATATAATAAAAAACACCGCATATGACTGTTAGGCCAAAATATATTAACCATAAGACTTGTGCTGTTTCTTTAATTCTAGGTGTTAGTCTCTGTTCTCCCATCGCTCCGGGAATTTCTGTTTTATAAATCTGACCTCCACCTATTCCAAGTAGCGGCATAACTGCAATTGCTAAAACAATTAGACCCATACCACCCATCCACTGTAAAAGCTGTCTATAGAATAATAAAGATTCTGGAAGGTTATCTAAATTAGATACTACTGTTGCTCCTGTAGTTGTAATACCAGACATAGACTCAAATATAGAGTCTATAAAAGTCATTCCACTCAGATAAAAAGGAATTGAGCCTGCGAAACATAATACAACCCAAAACATAACTATAATAACAAAGCCATCTTTTTGAGATAGCTCGTTATTAACATTCCTGGTGATATAAAATCCTGTCAGTCCAATTAAACTTACTCCAATGAGTGTATACAAGAATAAATTTATAGCACCGTCATTGAAGATAATAGATACAACTATAGGAAATACATACGAAATGCTAAAGAATAAGACCAGTATGCTAAATAACTTTAATATTGATTTAAAGTTCATTAATTATTTTTAAACAAAACCTCAATTTCCGACATCATATTTTTGTTTGCTAGAAAAACAATTAGATGATCATTAAGACATAGTTCAACATCAGATTCTGGCATCATTAATTCACCGTGCCTAACAACAGCCCCTATTGAGGCGCCTTCTGGTAAATTAATTTCTTTAATGGATTTTCCAAATAAGCTAGAAGTATATTCATTTGCATGAACAACACCCTCAACAGCTTCAGCTCCGGTATCCATTTTCAACATTACATCTTGCATAACATCACCTTCTCTCAAGTCCTGAAGAACAGAAGAGACAGTTAAACGATAGGGAGCTATGTAAATATCTATGAAACCAGGAACTAGGCCAAGATAAGATGGATTATTTAAGATTATCATTGTTTTCTTTGCTCCCATCTTTTTTGCAAGCAATGAAGACATTAGATTTGTTTCATCATCATCTGTTAATGCACAAAATATATCTATATTAGATACGCTTTCACTCTTTAATAAATCTTCATCAGTTGCAGACCCATGGAGCACAATGGTTTTATCAAGATTTTTCGAAAGGTTTATACACTTTTCTTCATCTGAATCTATTAATTTCGTTTTATATTCATTTTCAAGTTCTTTGGCTAGTGAGTATCCTATCTTTCCGCCACCGACAATCATTACTCTAGAGTAATTTTCTTCATGATCCCTAAATTCATCAACAATTTGGTCTGTGTTTTTTTCTGAGGTTATGAAGTAAACTTCATCGTTTTCTTTAATTATTGTTTCTCCTGAAGGTATGAATGGTTTCCCCTTTCTATATATCGATGCAACAAAAGCATCTGTATCTGGCATATCATCTTTAATGCCCTTCAACTCTCTTCCCACAAGCTTACCTTTCTTTTTTGCCTTAACACTTACAAGGTTTACTTTGCCGTCTGCAAATTTCTCTATCTGATCTGTTCCTGGGTGAATGATGAGATCTTTAAGATGATTTTTAACTTCGTCTTCTGGACTAATTAGTATATCGATAATCTTTTCACCAAACATATCTAAGTCTTTGCCATATGACTCATCCGTTATTCTGCATATTGTCTTTTTTACATCGAAGAGCTTTTTGGCTACCTGACAAGCAATTATATTTACTTCATCGTTTGATGTTACTGCGATTACTGTTGTGGTTTCGTCAGCTCCAGATTTTTTAATCGAAAGAGGGTGCGAAGCATGACCCTCAATTGTCATAATATCTAATTTTTCCTCAAGAGAATTTAAAGCATTTTTATCTTGATCTACAATAGCAACATCATAGTTATTATTTACAAGCGCGCGGGCAAGACTACCCCCAACACGACCAGCACCTAAAATTAGCACTTTCATATTGTGTAAATTAAACCTCTTTTGAAGTAATTAAAAGACTTATAGTAAAAATTTTTTTATGAAAAGAATTGTTTGTATGAATTGAAAACATCTTCAGATTTTATTATTTTCTTATTAGGAAATTGTAAGTTAGTAATTACTATCAATTTATCTACAGTATTTATATATAATCCAGATTTTGTAATTTTGTTTATCGTTCCAGCTTTAGAGCTAGAATCTTCATCAGTTATCTTAAGACCGTGTATTTTTATTAAGGTATTTTTATATTTAAAGGTTAATCCAGGCCATTCAATATACGCCTTAAATTTATTAAAAATTTCTGAACTAGATTCACTAAAATCTATCAGACTATCATTTTTAACAATTTTTTTACAATAAGACACATCCTCTGATTTTTGATCAAGCAATTTAACTTTTTTAGTTTTTATTAACTTTAAGACATTGCTAATTTCCTTTATTGATATTTCAGTTAGCTTTCTTTCTAGTGTTGTCTTATTGTCATCATTTAAAATTTCGCATTCAAATTTGTTGATTATTTCACCCCCATCAAGGCTCTTATTCATTTTCATAAAAGTTACGCCTGTATGTTTGTCACCGTTAATGATAGATGCTTGAATTGGAGAAGAGCCTCTATAATATGGTAGCAGAGAGTAATGAATGTTAATTGGCATAATTTTTGGAATATTTAACATCCATTCCGGTAATATCTTTCCGTATGCCACAACCACAAGAATATCTACATCTAATTTAGAAATAGTCTCTTTAAAATCAATACAATCTAATTGTTCCGGTTTGAATAAATTAATGTCTGCATTTCTGGCAGCGGAAGATACTGGTGATTCAATTAGATTAGACCCTCTTTTTCCTGGTTTATCAGGTTTTGTGATTACCCCAATAACATTTATCTCATCTGCTTCATGTAGAAAATTAAGTATTTTTGATGAATTAAAGGTTGTTCCAGCAAATAAGATGTTCATTTTTATTAAAATCTGTTATTTTCTGTTAAATTCTTTTAAAAGACGCTTACGAACACGATCTCGTTTTAACGCACTAATATAATCAACCATAAGCTTACCTTCTAGATGATCAATTTCATGTTGTATACAGATATTAAGCAAACCCTCAGGGGCATCATTATGCTTTTTTCCATCAAGGTCTTGCCATGTAAGGTCTATTTTATCTGGTCTTGCAATGTTTTGATTAAATCCAGGAATTGATAAGCAACCTTCCTCAAAATCCACTAAACTATGCTTCTCAGCGACTGTATATTCTGGATTTACAAAAACTAGGGGCTCGTTTCTGTCTTCAGATAGATCCATCACCACTAGTCTAATGTGTCTATCTACTTGTGTAGCAGCTAAACCAATGCCATTTGCGTCATACATTGTGAATAACATGTCTTCAGACAGCTTTTTTAGACTTTTGTCGAATTTCTCTACTTTTTTTGCCACTGTCCTAAGTTTTGGATCAGGAAAAATTAAAATTTTTAGTTTTTTAGACATATTTAGCTGTTTTTTATTATAATTTCGAGATTATAATCTACTTAACAATTATAGAGTAACAAAATATGTCAAATTCAAATGTCCAAGTAGCAATAATAATGGGATCTGATAGTGATTTGCCCATTGTAGAAGCTAGTTTCGCAGTTTTAGATGATTTCGGTGTAAATTACACAAAAAATGTCATGTCAGCCCACAGAACACCACACGATGTCATGAAGTTAATAAAAGACTCAGAAGATAATGGCTGCCAAGTTTTTATAGCAGCAGCTGGTATGGCTGCCCACCTTGCAGGAGCTGTTGCAGCTCACTCTACGAAGCCGGTTATAGGTATTCCAATCGAGTCTGGGGGAATGGGTGGAATCGACGCATTATTATCCACTGCAATGATGCCTCCAGGTGTGCCTGTCGCAACTGTAGCTGTTGGAAAAAGTGGGGCTAAAAACAGTGCAATTTTAGCAGTCCAAATCCTAGCAACTTCGGATGAGGACTTATCTGCTAAGCTTAGAGAATTTAAAGAAAATATGAGAAAAGAAGTTTTAGAAAAAGATCAAAAACTTAACTCATAATTGAATAAAAAATCTTTAGATATCCACTCAGCCATAGAGTGGTTAAAATCAGGAAAAATTCTTGCCCATCCTACCGAATCTATTTGGGGATTAGGATGCGATGCATTTAACAAAGAAGCAGTTCAAAAAATCTTTCAATTGAAGAAAAGAAATCCTTCAAAAAATTTTATCTTATTGTGTAATTCGCAAGAATTTTTATATAAATATCTCATCAACTTGAGCGCTGAAGATAAAAATTTTCTAAGTAAAAATTGGCCAGGACCGGTTACATTTTTGCTCAAATACAATGAGAACTTGCCAGAGCACCTACATACAAAAAATGGAAAAATTGCTGTCAGAGTAAGTAATCACTTACCTATAAAGTCATTATTTATGGGGTTTGAGGGTTTTATAGTTTCAACATCTGCAAACTTGTCTGGCGAAGAACTTATCAATAATCCTAATGATATAGTAAATTTTTTTGAATCTGATGATTTGGCATATTATGATGAGCGCCTTGGCAAAAACATTAAGCCGTCTAAAATAATTGATCTTGAATCAAGATCT
This sequence comes from uncultured SAR86 cluster bacterium, assembly GCA_902626385.1. GTDB lineage: Bacteria > Pseudomonadota > Gammaproteobacteria > Magnimaribacterales > D2472 > SAR86A. Next base: position 34,221 of record CACOEZ010000001.1, on the reverse strand, counting down.
ATAGTGCGTAACTAATCAATGAAAGATAATATTAAAAATAACCTACTAAATATCCAGTCTGATATTATCGAAGCTTTTTCCTCTTTAGAGGCAAATACTAATGCAACAATCTCTCTTGATAATTGGGATAGAGAAGAAGGGGGAGGCGGAAAAACTTTTGTGATAGAAGATGGTGAATTTTTTGATAATTGCGCTGTTAACTTTTCATCAATTCATGGTTCTGAATTGCCAGCAACAGCGTTAGCTAATGATCTCAAAATGGAAGCCAGGTTCGGATATATGGCAACAGGCGTTTCAGTTATTTCTCATCCAATAAACCCCCATGTTCCTTCTAGTCACATGAATGTTCGTATTTTTGGTATTTTAGATAAAAATAAAGATATTGCTGAATGGTGGATAGGCGGTGGATATGATTTAACGCCATACATCGCTTACAGAGAAGACTGCATTGATTGGCACACAAGAGCTAAAAGTTTTTTAGATGAGGTTGATTGCGAATATTACAAAGTTTTTTCGCAGAACTGCAATAATTATTTCAAATTACCCCATCGCAATGAAAGAAGAGGCGTTGGGGGCATATTTTTTGATAATTTAACCGATTTATCATTAGAAAACAGTATTGATTTTCTTAAAACCGTTGCGAAAAACTATCTAGACTCTTATTTAAAAATTATTAATTTAAGGAAAGATATCGAATTTACTCTTTCTGAGAAAGAATTTCAGCTAATTAGAAGAGGTAGGTATGTTGAATTTAACTTAGTCTGCGACAGAGGAACTTTATTTGGATTGCAATCAAAAGGAAGAATTCAATCGATATTAGCGTCTTTACCCAATAATACAAAGTGGCAATACAATACATCAGAAGTTTACAAAAGAATGGAGAAATCTCTTCTTGAATTCATCAATAGGGACTGGAATGTCTAAAATAGCAAAGTTAGGAGTTATTGGAGATCCAATTGAACATTCATTATCTCCTTTTATTCATTCAAGATTTGCTCGTTTGACTAATATCAATATTGAATACTTGCCTTATAAAGTAAATCAAGATGAGTTTAAGTACTTTGTTAATGATTTTTTTAAAGATCCAACCTCAAAAGGATTAAACATCACACTTCCACATAAAAAACTAGCAACGGAAATAGATGGCATTATTTCTAAAGAAGCCAGTTACATCAATGCTGTTAATACATTAGTAAAAGATGACAAAAAAATTTTTCTTTATTCAACAGATGGCGAGGGATTTTTTGATGATGTAAAGCAAAAAGGCTTCGACTTTACAAATAAAAGGACTCTAGTTATAGGAGCAGGAGCTGCAGTTGAAAGCATTTTATATAGGATCGCAAATAGTGATGTTAAAAGCATTACTATATTTAATAGAACAGTTGAAACCGCTGAAAAACTAGCAAGAAAATATTCACACATGAAAGAAGTCGATACGGTTCTTTCAAGAGACAACAAATATGACATTGTAATAAATGGAAGCTCAGCAGGCCTTACGGGTGAATTTAAGCCAACTAACGACTTTTTAATTTCAAATGATGCTATTTTTTATGACTTAAACTATTCTCTTGCTGAGACCCCATTTTGTAAATGGGCTAGTGATAAATCAAATCGTGTTTTCGATGGTATTGGCATGCTTGTTTTTCAAGCTGCTCATTCCTATAAAATGTGGTTTGGAGTTTTTCCTGAAACAAAAACAGTTCTTGCAGATTTGGAGGCCATGAGAGAATGAAAAGGTTCGTTCAATTTATTGCAGGTGCGATTTGTCCAGAATGTAAAAGCAAGGATACCATAGCACTCAATCCAGCAGACGATGAGATTTACTGTGTAAAATGTGACTTTGTTGAGAAAAGACCAGAGATAAAAGACTCTAATAATAATTCGGAAATTAAAGTTATCAATATTGATGATTTCAGGAAAAATAGAGATAAAAATTAATAGAAATTAAAGCTCCAAAAAGATATTATACTTATCAAAAATTTACAATTTTTCTTTGTTGTATATATATAAATGACTTATAATGCATCATAAGTAAATTTTATTATTAAGACACACTTACATTGGGCGGATAATGTTTTTTAGACTTCTTAAAAATTCTAAGAGGAATGTTCTACTTCCTCTTATATTCCTATGTGCGTCACCAATGATATCCGCAGACTGGTTTGCGCTAAACATGACCAGAGGTATTACTGATATTTCCAATGAAGTTTTTGAGCTTCACATGCTTATATTTTGGATATGTGTTGCCATAGGGGCTGTTGTATTTTCCGTAATGTTTTACTCAATGTGGGCTCACACAAAAGAGAAAAATCCTGTCCCGGCAACTTTTCATGAAAATCACAAGCTTGAAATAGCATGGACAATAATTCCATTTTTAATTTTAATAGCAATGGCTGTGCCAGCCTCTAAAACGCTTGTAAAAATCTATGATGATGAGGCCGGAGACATAAATATTCAAGTAACAGGTTATCAATGGAAATGGCAATACAGATACCTAGAAGACGAAGTCAGTTTCTTTTCAAACTTGTCGACTGATCTTGATGAAATATACAACCTTGTTCCAAAGGGCGAAAATTATTTACAAGAAGTTGATGAAATGGTGGTCATTCCTGCTGGTAAGAAGGTTAGATTTCTAATAACTGCTAACGACGTCATCCACTCTTGGTGGATGCCAGCATTTGCAATCAAGCAAGATGCAATACCCGGTTTTGTTAATACCGCATGGACTGTTGTTGATGAGCCGGGAATATACAGAGGTAAGTGCACAGAGCTTTGTGGTAAAAATCATGGTTTTATGCCAATCGTTGTGAAAGTTGTAGAGCAAGACGAATACGATGATTGGGTATATGGTAAGAGACAGGAAGCAATTAAACTAGCCGAACTGACTACCAAAGAATGGACAACCGCTGAGCTGATGGAGCGCGGTGAAGGTATTTATGAGGTAAACTGTGTGGCATGTCATCAGACTGCTGGTCAGGGCATAGCTGGAATTTTTCCAGCACTTGCTGGTAGTGATATCGCACTTAACAACAAAGACAGGCATATTGAAATTTTAATGGAAGGAGTTCAAGGCGCTGCGATGAATTCTTTTGACTACTTATCAGAAGTCGAATTAGCAGCAGTTATTACATATACGAGACAAGCATGGGGAAATGCTGAAAATGGTGATGGCGAAATTGTCGTTCCAAAAGATATCGTAGATTATAAAGAACCTAAAATATAAAATAGGAAAGTATTATGAGCGCAGTTATAGAAAATCATCATGACGACCACCATCATGGGCCTGCTAAAGGTATTACAAGATGGTTGTACACAACCAATCATAAGGATATAGGAACATTATATTTGTGGTTTAGTTTTGCAATGTTCCTTATTGGTGGAGCAATGGCAATGGTTATTAGGGCCGAACTTTTCCAACCAGGCATGCAAATTGTAGAACCTGAATTTTATAATCAAATGATAACCTTACACGGGTTGATTATGATTTTTGGTGGAGTTATGCCAGCTTTCGTTGGGCTTGCAAACTGGCTTGTTCCAATGATGATTGGAGCTCCAGATATGGCGTTACCGAGAATGAATAATTTAAGCTTTTGGATTCTTCCTTTCGCTTTCTTTATTTTGCTCTCATCTTTGTTTATGGAAGGTGGAGCACCAAACTTTGGATGGACTTTTTATGCACCACTATCTACAACATACGCACCACCTAGTGTTACATTTTTTATATTTTCAGTTCATATAATGGGTGCCTCATCCATTATGGGCGCTATAAATGTAGTTGTTACCATCATGAACATGAGGGCGCCGGGCGTTGATTTAATGAAGATGCCTCTATTTGTTTGGTCATGGCTAATTACAGCTTATTTACTAATTGCGGTTATGCCTGTTTTAGCTGGTGCTGTAACTATGATGCTTATGGATATACATTTTGGAACAAGTTTCTTCAATGCTGCTGGTGGTGGGGATCCAGTTTTATTTCAGCATATATTTTGGTTTTTTGGTCATCCTGAAGTTTATATTATGATTTTGCCAGCCTTTGGTATCGTCTCACACATAATAGAAACATTCTCAAGAAAACAGTTATTCGGATATTCTTCAATGGTGTGGGCTATGCTTTCTATTGCAATTCTATCTTTTGTAGTTTGGGCTCACCACATGTTTACTGTTGGTCTTCCACTGGCTGCTGAGATATTCTTTATGTGGGCTACGATGTTAATCGCTGTTCCAACTGGGGTTAAAGTTTTTAATTGGGTTGCTACTATGTTTAGGGGATCTATCACTTTTGAAACACCTATGCTTTTTGCAGTCGCTTTTGTAGTTTTATTCACAATCGGTGGATTATCAGGTTTAATGCTTGCTATTGTTCCAGCCGATTTTCAATACCACGATACCTATTTCGTTGTTGCACATTTCCACTATGTTTTAGTACCTGGTGCGATATTTTCGATAATGGCAGCTGTATATTATTGGATACCTAAGTGGTGTGGCAATATGTATGACGAGCGTTTGGGTAAACTTCATTTTTGGCTATCTTTTGTTGGAGTAAATGTTACTTTTTTCCCACAACATTTTATTGGTTTAGCTGGCATGCCAAGAAGATATCCTGATTATGCTCTACAATTTGCTGACTGGAATATGGTTTCTAGCGTTGGCGCTTTTCTTTTTGGTTTTTCACAAATTTTATTTTTGTTTATAGTGCTTAAGACAGTTATGGGTGGCAAAAAAGCCACTGGACAAGTTTGGGAAGGAGCAAAGGGATTAGAGTGGACTGTTGCTTCACCTGCCCCGTACCATACCTTCTCTACACCTCCAAAAATTGACTAATGAATAAAGGAGCAAAAAAAACTTTAATTAAATTAGTGGTTGCAGTGCCACTTATGTTTGCTTTTGGTTTTGCTCTTGTTCCTTTGTATGATGTATTTTGTGAAATTACCGGTATTAATGGCAAAGTATTTCAATCAGAATATTCTGATGAGTTGGTAACAAATGAGGGCAGACCTATAGCACTTCAATTTATTTCTACAAATAATGAGAATATGCCATGGACTTTTAAACCATCAGAACAGGTAATGAAAATAGAAACTGGCAAATATCATACAGCTACTTTTTATGTCAAAAATACCACTAACAAAAAGATGATGGCACAAGCCGTACCAAGTGTCGCACCTTCAAATGCTGCAGAGCATTTAAAAAAGTTAGAGTGTTTTTGTTTTGAACAACAAGTCTTAATGCCGGGTGAAGATGCCGTGCTTCCAGTAAAACTACTTGTATCAAATGACCTACCATCAAACATTAAAAATATAATATTGTCTTATACAATTTTTGATATTACAGATTATAGTGATGAAGCTATGGCTCACAACTTAATGGACATGGAGTAACTTTAATGAGCGGGGGAAGTTATTACGTACCTGATCAAAGTAGATTTCCAATTTTTATGGCTTTCTCTCTTTTTGTCTTGGTTATGGGAGCTTCCAGCACGATAAATAATTTGGACGACCCAACTAGTAACTCTGTTTATATATTGTACTCCGGCTTTGCCTGCCTTTTCTTAACAATGTTTTTTTGGTTCAGGCAGGTCATTAAAGAACATCTCGCAGGGCTAGATTCAAATCAACTTAAGCAATCTTATGTTTATGGAATGGCTTGGTTTATATTTTCTGAGGTAATGTTTTTTGCTGCGTTCTTCGGCGCGCTTTTTTATGTAAGAACACTAGCAGTCCCTTGGTTAGCCGGCGAAGGATCTAAGGGCGCAGCTATTACTGCAGTTGAATTATGGCCTGCATTTGAAGCAACATGGCCAGTTATAACTACACCGGACAAAGGTGCAGAATTTGAATTAGCTGAAAAGAGCATGGCCTGGCCTGGTTGGGATCATGCATTGGAATGGCTTCCTCTTTGGAATACGATTGTTTTATTGAGCTCAAGTGTTACTGTTCACTTTGCACATCTTGGTTTGAAGAATGGCAATAGAAGAAAATTTAATATTTTTCTTGGAGTAACTGTTTTTCTAGCTTTAATATTTGTTGGATTGCAAGCTGCTGAATATTACGAAGCCTACGCACATTACGGACTTACGCTTAATTCAGGTATATATGGATCAACATTCTTCATGTTAACTGGGTTTCATGGCTTCCACGTAATGATGGGGGGCTTTATGCTGGCAATAATGTTGGCAAGATCAGTTTTCGCGGGACATTTTGAGGAACATGACCATTTTGGTTTCGAGGCAGCATCATGGTATTGGCATTTTGTTGATGTTGTGTGGGTGATGCTATTTTTGTTTGTTTATATTCTTTAGTTAAGAATTATTCCAAGGCACTGCATTATTACCAAGTTCTCCTGTATAGAGACCAATAGCAACTAAAATGATAAGCAAAGCAGCAAAGAAAACTCTTAAACCAAGCATGTAAACTGTTCTCTTTCTGCCCGTGTCACCTTGATCTATGAAAAGAAAAAAGAATCCTCCGGCAAGTGAGAGGACTAAAAGGACAGCGACAATGTATACAAGAGTTTTGATCATTTTAAAATTTTAAAGCATATATACTTTAATAGATATGAAAAAAAATAAATTTAAACCTGGGGCTAGAATAACAATTTTTTTTGTATTCTTTGCTATCCTGTTTTTTTCGTTGGGTGTATGGCAAATTGAAAGAGGTCAGTCAAAAGCTGGCATTTTGAATGAATTTAACGATAACCTCAAAAAAACTCCATCTAACCTTGATGTTAGTTCAAAGAAATGGGATAGAGTATTTGTAAAAGGTACCTGGGTGAATTCTAAGCAAATTTTGATAGACAATATTATAAATAGAGGCATTGCAGGGTATAAAGTTATTACTCCACTAAACATTGAGGGCAGTGATAAAACCATTCTTGTTGATAGAGGATGGATTAAACAAAATAAATATAGAGAAGTGCTGCCTGACATAAGCATAGAGGAAAAAAGTGAAACAGTGAGCGGAATCTTAGAGTTGCCTGAGCTCGGTCTTGTTCTTTCAAACGATCTTGTTACTTCAGAATGGCCAAAGATATCTCAATCTAAAAATTTTGAGATCTTGGCAGAACAATTTGATATGAATCTTTTTCCAATGATTTTATTAGCTGATCCTATCAATCAAAAAAGTCTAGAATATATTAAAATTACACCCACAAATATGACCCCAACAAAACACTATGGATATTCTGCACAATGGTTTCTAATGTTTCTAGTTTTATGTGGCATGTATATTTGGTATGGATTAAATAAATATGAAAAATAAAATTTTTCTCGCAGCCATCTTGTTAACACCTATTTTGGTTGTTTTGTTTTCATCTATGTACTTTACCTTTGGCATGTCGCCTGATGGAACAAAGAATAACGGAGTTTTTTTTAATAACTATTTCGAGTTCAATCAATTTAAGAACGCTGAAGAAAATAGAGATTTGGTAGAATTTGAGGACGGAAAATGGGTTCTATCTGTTTACGTAACCAATATGGATAAGAGTATAGAATCAATATATTTGATGAGACAATTAAACGTAGCTCTAAACAGAGACATTAATAAGCTAAAAAGAATTGTTTTTTACTCTGACAATGCATTAGATATTAAAATGATTGATTTACAGGACCAATATCCTAGGATTGAAATTATCAAGGATAAAAACGGCACTTTATTAGATGTCTTGCAGGCAAACTCGAACATCAGTTTTATAAAAGAAAATCCTATTTTTGTAATTGATCCATATGGTAGAGCAGTCATGTATTTTGATCCTGAAACAGATCCAAAGCTAATGCTAAAAGATTTAAAGGTACTAATTTAATGAACACTATAAGAAATCTATCTTTTGCCGGTATTTGTATGGCTTTTGTCGTAATTGCTTTGGGTGCATGGACAAGACTTGTCGATGCTGGTTTAGGATGTCCCGATTGGCCTGGCTGTTATGGTTTCATTGTTTTTCCAACTACTGAGGCAGAGATTGCTCTTGCCGAGAGCAGATATCCAATGTTTCCTTATGATATTAATAAAGCAATACCAGAAGTAGTTCATAGGTATTTTGCTGCCGGATTGGGCCTTTTCGCTATTTTCTTGGTCTATTTATCATTCAAAAAAACAAAAGATGGCGCAATCAGAGGATGGTCATCATTTCTTTTATTTTTTATATGCTGCCAGGGTTTGTTTGGATATTTAACAGTTAGTCTTAAGCTTTTACCAATTATAGTTACAGGACACTTATTTGGTGGGTTTACAACTTTAACGCTTTTCTATTTTATATATTTGAAATCTAGAAATTTTGAAATTTTTAATCAAATAAACATATCTGGCTTAAAGCTCATAGCTGGGGTTGCATTCGTAGTTCTAATATTTCAGATATTTTTAGGCGTTTGGACTAGCACAAATTATGCATCCTTGGCATGTGCTGACTTTCCAACCTGTCAGGGTTCTTTTTTGCCAGAAATGGATTTCAAGAGCGGCTTCGATTTAAATCAAGAAGTAGGGCCTAATTATTTGTATGGGCTGCTAGATAATCCAGCGCGTGTCGCTATTCATTATACGCATAGGATTTCAGCAATACTTGTTGCTATTATCTTCTTAATTTTAATGTCGAGACTTTGGTTTTCTGATGCAGCGCCATTGGCTTCAACGCTGGGCATTCTTTTGCTTACCCAAATTACACTTGGAATAATAAATGTTGTTAAAGTTCTACCCTTATATGTCGCAATTGCGCATAATCTTGTAGCAGCTTGCTTGTTGCTTGCAACTTTTACTGTAAATTATCTTGCCTGGAAAAAATGACACTTTTAAAGAGTTATTATCATCTCTGTAAACCAAACGTAGTTTACATGATGTTGATTTGTGCATTTGTAGGAATGCTTTTAGCAGAGCAATATGTAAGTTCATATTTATATTTGTTTGTTTCTTTGCTGGGGATAGCTTTATGTGCTGCTTCAGCAGCAGCCATTAATCAAGTAATTGACAGAAAAACAGATGCATCAATGACTAGAACAGATCAAAGACCAATCCCTCAAGGAGAGCTCTCTCCAATGCATGCTTCTGTGTTTGCTTTGATTATTGGGATATTAGGCTCAATGATTTTATATTTTTTTGTAAATACATTGACCATGGTTTTAACAATTACATCTTTGATAGGATACGCCTTTATTTATACGGTTTATTTAAAAAGGGCAACACCACAGAATATAGTAATAGGGGGCTTGGCTGGAGCTGCTCCACCTTTACTTGGATGGTCCTCCATTACAAACACTATTGATCCGTATGCATTACTTCTGGTTTTAATTATATTTGTTTGGACTCCTCCTCACTTTTGGGCTTTAGCGATTTATAGAAAAGATGAATATGCAAAAGAATCAATTCCGATGCTCCCAGTGACACATGGGGTCGAGTTCACTAAATTACAAATTGTTTTGTACACCATAATTTTATTCATAGTAAGTATTCTTCCATACGTTGTTCTTATGTCAGGAATAATCTATCTTGTTTCAGCATTGATTCTTAGTAGCATATTTATGTACTATGCCGTGAAACTCTTTGTTAGCAAAGATAATGAGATTGCAATGAAGACATTTCAATTCTCGATATATTACATATTTCTTATATTTCTCGCTTTGCTTGTCGACCACTTTATAATTGTGAGTTAATGACTGTAAGAAAAAATATACTAATAATTGTTGTTTTCATACTTACTGTACTAACACTATTTATTAATAAACTAACAACACCAAGGACCTTAAGTGCTAATGAATTATTAGTGAATGGCTTATTTTTATTCGAACAGCCAAAACAAATATCTGATTTTGTTTTTTATACTAGTGATGGTGAGTTTAAAAAAGCTGATCTATTAGGAAAGTGGACTTTGATGTATTTTGGTTTTACAAGATGCCCCGATGAATGCCCTACAACTATGTATCAAATCTCAAAGCTAATAAAAGTTTTGAAAGAAAAAGACTTCCCATTAGACGATAAGCAATGGGTTCTCGTATCTATTGATCCAGAAAGAGATACACCCGAACAGATAGACAAGTATGCAAAAGGCTTTGATCAATCTTTTGTAGGGGTTCAAAATGTTAGACCAATGCTCTTGAATTTAGCGACACAATTAGCAGTGAATAATGTTATGCCCAGTGACGACAAAATGGATCACTCCCACTTAGACAATCATGTAAATAACATAATATTATTAAACCCAAGCGGAGAATTTGCCGGTGTTTTTAGACCCCCCTTTGATTTATCAAGACTTTCTCTGACCTACCAATCAGTAACAAGCGAATAAAAATTAAATCTTTTTAAATAAAAGCGTCATCCTGTCACTTTCACCTATAGCTATATACTTTTGCTTATCATCCTCTTTTAATCTCAATACTGGTGGCAATGTCCACACACCCCGTGCATAATCTTTTGTGTCTTTAGGGTTCGCATTAATTTCTGATTTTGAAATTAAAGTGAATCCGTGCTTTTTAGCTATTTTGATGGCATATTCTTCAGTTACATAACCTGTTCTTTTCATTTCTTCAAGACTCGTTCCAGGATTGGCTCTATGTTCAACAACTCCAAGTATTCCCCCTTTTTTCAAAGCCATATGTGCGTTAGAAAATATTATATCTATTTGAGGTCCAATCCAATTATGTAAGTTTCTAAATGTTAATACAGCATCTACAGTCTCTGCTTCAGCTAACTTTGAACTCAAGTCAACTATCGAAACATTTTTATACATTGGATTTTGATTAATTTTATTTTCAAAACTGTTTCGCATTCTTACATAAAAATCTCTTTCAGAATTCTTATCGAAATGTGCAGCAATTAGCATTCCAGGAGCATGAATATAATTTGCAAGTATTTCTGTGTACCAACCACCACCAGGTGATAATTCTACAACTTTCATATCTTGCTGAATCTCAAAAAAGCTCAATGTTTCATAGGGATTTCTGTACTGATCTCTTTTAACGTTTTTTACACTTCGGTCTTTGCTATTTATAGCATCTTCCAGTGAATGAGTTGATGCATATGGAATCAAAAAAAATATTATGTTTAGGAATAAAAAATATTTAAATGTTTTATAGTTCTTCATTTTAAATTTGAATTATAACCTTGCCTTTAGCTTTTCTGTTTTGAAGATGTGCTATGGCATCTGAGGCATTATCAAGAGTGAATTTGTCAGAAACTTCAGGAGCAATTTTTCCATCAACATGCAGTTTAAATATTTCCTCAAAATTAGCCACATTGCCAGCTGGATCTAGTCCAGTCCAAGCACCCCAAAAAACACCTACTATCTGACATCCTTTTAGCAAAGTTAAGTTGAGTGGGATCCTTGGTATATCGCCTGCAGCAAAACCTATTACTAAATATCTTCCTTCCCAAGCAATAGCTCTCAATGCTGGCTCAGAATAGCCTGAACCAACAGGGTCATAAATGACATTTGCTCCAGCGCCACCAGTTAGATCTTTAATTTTTGTAGACAATTCCTTTTGTTGATCTCTAGTTAAGTCACCTGATGGATAAACAAATCCTTCATCAGCACCATGCTTAATACACATATCAACTTTTTCTTGTGTTGATGCTGCTGCAATAACTTTGGCACCCATTGCCTTCCCCAGCTCTACTGTAGCTAAACCAACACCACCAGCAGCTCCAAGAACCAATAATGTTTCACCCTCTTTAAGTGAAGCTCTTTGTTTTAATGCGTATAAAGATGTTCCATAGGTCATCGGTAAGGCTGCTGCAGTCTCAAAATCCATAGAGTCAGGTATCTTCATGACAGCATTTTCATGTGCAACAACTTTTTCAGCAAAGGCGCCTAGGCCAAGCATTGCAACAACCCTGTCTCCCACTTTAAAATTCTCGACGCCATCACCCACCTCAACTATAGTTCCTGCAGATTCTCCTCCGGGAGAAAAAGGAAGTTCTGGTTGAAATTGATACAATCCCTGGATCATTAAAACATCAGGGAAATTTACACTGGCCGCTTTGTTTTCGATCATCACATGACCCGATTGAAGTTCTGGATCAGGTATTTCATTTACTTCAAGTTTGTCAGGCATGCCCAATTCAACACATTGTAATGCTTTCATAAATTCTCCCTAGATGCTCTTATTATAATTTTTGACAAATTTATTCATTTCTTCGATAGAGTTTTCATTTATATCACCTAACTTCTTTAATGAAAGCTCCGCTTCTTCTTTTATATTAGCAAATTTATTATTACTTTGTTTCCTCAATAACTCTGTCACTGCATGCGCTCTTTTTACGCCGTCCTCATGAAAAGTTTTTGAAGGCAGTTTGGATTTATTATAATTCTTAACAAAGTTGATTGAGTTAGTTTTTTTTTCACTATCCTCAAAATACTTAGCAAGCATCAATAGATCTTTATATATTATTTTTTTTGCATCTTTTATAGATATTTCTCCAGATTCAAAATTAAGAAGAGTATTCGGATTTCTTCCGGCATACACTGCCTCCAAGTCATTTTTATCAATATTTAGTTTTTCGTTGTCTGTAATTTTTGGGCTTTGAGAAATTAAACAGTAAATCAAGATTAAATCTAGAAACTCGATATGGTATTTTGAAATACCAGTTTCCTCATTTGAGTCTATATCAATCCCTCGCACCTCAAGATATTCTATACCGAATTTTTTTAGTTGATCGAAAGGACGAAGTCCAACTTCAGAAGCTCTTTTTGGCCTAATAGAATCATAATATTCGTTTTCAATTTGAATTATCCCATCAGAAATTTGATGATATTCACCATTATTATCAAGCAAACCTTTTTGTTTAAAATCTGAGTAGGGTATTTTGATTGCATCTTTGATGTTTGCCAAAAACTCCTCAAGAGAATTATATTTAACGTTGAGATTTTTTTGAGCCTTACTTACATAACCAATTTCACTCATTCTTAGTGAAGTAGCATCTCTCAAAAACATATCTTTTTTATTTAATTCATCTAACTTATGGGATCTGTCTTTTACAAAGGACTTATCTACAACATTTGTTTGACCAAACTCGCATAAAATAAACCAAAACAGCCTTTTAAAGTTTCTTACTAAGCCTAGATACATATCGTTATATTCATCTTGAGTATAAGTCCTTACCAATTTATTCATGGAATGTTTATCAATAGAAAAATTGTAGTGCATGCCCGAAACGCATTGCATAGTTGCACCATATCTAACTCTAAGACCTTTTCTGTAAACATGCTTTAGAAGTCCTATGTTGCTTTGATGATAGAACCCAATATTAATATCCGATTCGTTTTGAATATGCGGAGGCATAGAAAATGGCCACAGCATTTCGTCATGGTCTATATTTTGAGAAACAAACGCATGTAATTTAAGTAAGAAGTCATGAAGATCATCAATATTTGTAAAAACAGGAGTTACTAATTCAAGCTGTGCTTCTGCAAAATCAGTTGTAATGTATCTATTTGTAAGAGCTGAACCTAAAGAACTGGGATGTGGCCTTTTAGAAATATGACCATTTTTATCAACTCTGAAGAATTCTTTTTCGATTCCTCTACTTATTATCAGATCGCGAAAAAATTTATCGTTTTTTAGAACTTCTAGCCTGCTTTCTGAGAGTCCATTAATCATCAAACCCAGGTCCAGCAGACACTATCTCAGGACTGACGTCGAATTTTTTAAAATTTTCTTGAAACTTAGAAATCAGATCTTTTAAATACCTTGCATATTCATCTTTATCATTCCATGTTTCAATTGGGTTTAGTAGCTTAGGATCAACTCCATCAATCTCTAGAGGTACCTCAAGATTGAGCCCAGGCAATTTTTGAGTTTCAACATCATTAAGTTCGCCATCTTGTATAGCATTAACTATTCTTCTTGTAGTTGGTATTTTGAATCGAGAGCCAACACCATACGGACCCCCAGTCCAGCCAGTGTTTACTAAAAATACTTTTGACCCAAAGTCTCCAACTCTTTTCATTAACAAATCAGCATATATATTTGCTGGTCTTGGGAAAAAGGGTGCACCAAAACAGGTCGAAAAGGTTGACGCTATATCGGATGCTGAGCCCATTTCTGTTGAACCTACTTTTGCTGTATAACCACTTAAAAAATGATATGCAGCAGCCTCTTTTGATAATATTGAAACAGGTGGAATCAAGCCAGTTAAATCGCATGTCAAGAATATTACTGTTTTTGGTTCACCAGCGGAATTTTCCTCAACTGCATTCTCAATGTGTGATCTGGGGTAACAACATCTTCCGTTTTCTGACAAAGATGTATTTGAATAATCAGGCACATTATTTTCTAAAAAAACATTTTCAATCACACTACCATGTTTAATGGCATTAAATATAACAGGTTCATTTTCTTTACTCAGATCAATAGTTTTTGCATAACAACCGCCTTCAAAATTAAAAACAGACCCCGGACTCCATCCATGCTCATCATCTCCAATTAAAGAGCATTTAGGATCTGCAGAAAGCGTTGTCTTGCCAGTACCCGAAAGACCAAAAAATAATGCCACATCTCCATGCTTATTTACATTTGCAGAGCAGTGCATTGGAAGCACGTCTTGCTCAGGAAGCAAAAAGTTTTGAACAGAAAACATGGATTTTTTCATTTCTCCAGCATATTTCATACCAGCTATAATTACTTTTCTTTTTGCAAAATTAATGATGACACAACTCTCTGAATTTGTACCATCTTCATCAGGTGAGCACTCATAATTAGCAGCAGATAAAATTTGCCACTCTTGTTTGTTAATTGGATTATATTTTTCTACGCATACAAATATTAACCTTGCAAAAAAAGAATGCCACGCTGTTTCTGTTGTAACTTTTACGGGTAAATAATGGTCAGGATGCGACCCAACATGAACATGAGAAATATATCTGTCTTTTTCAGCAAGATAGCCTTCAACTTTTTCCCAAAGAGAATTAAATTTGTCTTCTTCAAAAGGCTTGTTAACTTCGCCCCAATCTATTAAATCGTCGGTCCCGGGTTCTTTTACAATATATCTATCATTAGGACTTCTTCCTGTTCTTTCACCTGTTACAGTTGACAATGCTCCATTAGATGCAATAACGCCCTCACCATTCTCAACAGCAGCAGAAATTAGCTCTTCATTAGTTAGTTCAAGCGCAGCGGCAATTGGTATATGGTTGTTCATAATGTACTAACAAATATTATAGGTACTTGGGGGGAATAATTATATATGTAGAGGTGATAATTATGTACCTATAATATTAACTTTGTTAGCAATAATTCGAATTACTATGTAGTGCAGTAAAATATATAGATAAAAAAAAGTCAACGATTTAAAAAAAAGCTTTATTTAAAGGATTTTTGAAAGATTATTTGTGTAGTTATACTACAAAAATAATTAAAAATTAGCTTTTTAAGAGTTTTGTAATCGATAAAAATAGATAGATTAAAAAGAAAATGAAAGCCCATTCAGCAAAGTTGAAAATAAATCGCATGCCATCCTCAGCACAACTTGGCCCACCTTGAAGAGTTCTTGATATAGCTTCAAGAATACCAAAATAGTCAACCATGGTATGGAAAGGCATGCCACAACCAGAAAGCTGAGCGAGATCTTCTAATGCAAGATTCTGAATGTAGATTTGTTTTGAAGTTACAAAAATACCGATAACAGAGGATATGGCAATTAGTACATATCCAAATTTATTTTTAACGAAATAAGTTGAAATTGATGAGAGCAAAACCAAACCAAAAATGTATCTAGTTAATATGCACATGGCGCAAGCCTGCAAAAAAAAGGCCTTATCAAGTAAATAGGCGACTATAATTATCATAGCAGCTGTTATAGTTGAGGCTATTTCAAAATAGTTTTGATAAACTTCTTTAATGAGATTCAGCATTTTAATTTATTATAAAAAGTACAAAAGCAATAATACACTAAATAACATTTAATAATGAAAGACAGAATTTTTGTAATTGACGGCTCCTCATATTTATATAGAGCATTTCATGCCATGCCCCCATTATCAACATCATCAGGGATACCAACTGGAGCTGTAAAAGGCGTTACCAACATGTTAATGAATTTAAAGAAAGATAGTGAAGGATCTCCGATTATTGTAGTTTTTGACGCAAAAGGAAAAACATTTAGAAATAAGATTTATGCAGAATATAAAGCAAATAGACCGCCTATGCCTGATGAGCTTCGCGCACAACTCGAACCAGTAAAATCTATTTGCAAGGCAATAGGATTTCCATTAATCGAGATTGCAGGAGTAGAAGCAGACGATGTAATTGCAACTATTGCAAAAAAAGCAAAGGAGGCAAATTATAAATGTGTTATTTCGTCACTAGACAAAGATCTCATGCAATTAGTTAAAGATCCAGATACAACATTGATGAATACCATGAAACATGAGATTTTTAATGAAGATAAAGTTTTTGAAAAATTTGGAGTTAAGCCAAGCCAAATAATTGATATGCTTGCTCTGGTTGGTGATACGTCTGATAACATACCTGGAGTTCCAAAAGTGGGACAGAAGACGGCTGCAAAATGGCTTAATGAGTATGGCGACATAGAGACTATTAAGAAAAACGCAGATTCTATTAAAGGTGTTGTTGGAGATAATCTTAGAAATTCTCTCGATGATCTTGATAGAAATATAGACCTAGTATCCCTAAAAACTGATGTAGACATTGGACAAGATTTTAATGACCTACTTCAACTTAATCCAAATGAAGATGAGCTAGAACGAATCTTTGCTGAACTAGAATTTGCTCCTATTAATAAAGACATTGAAAAGGAGTCTTTAAAAAAGCGTGATGCTAAATATGAAACAGTTCTTAATGAAAAAGATTTAAAAAAATGGATTTCAAAAATTAATAAAACAAAAATATTTGCTATTGATACTGAGACAGATTCTGTTGAAGTTGTGTCAGCAAATCTTTTAGGCATATCATTATCTGTTAAGGAGTGCGAAGGTTGTTATATACCAATTGGACATAACTATGAAGGTTGTCCAGATCAATTGGATTTGGAATATCTTGTAAAAACCTTGGGCCCAGTAATTGAAGCAAATCAAGACAAAGTTATAGGGCAAAATCTTAAGTTCGATATACCGATACTTGCGAGACACGGAATAAAAATTTCAAAATTTTTAGGTGACACTATGTTAATGTCTTACGTTTTGAATAGCACTGCGACGCGACATGGAATGGATAGACTAGCGGATTTTTATTTAAATTACTCAACAACTAAATATACTGATGTAACTGGAACTGCTTCAAAACAAATAAGCTTTTCTGAAGTAAAACTAGATGTTGCTACCGATTATGCAGCTGAGGACGCAGACATAACATTGAGATTATTTAATGTTCTTAGGCCCTTATTAAAAGATAAACCCGTTCAAGAAAAACTTCTCATTGATCTTGAATATCCATTAGTTTATGTATTATCAAAAGTAGAGCAAAACGGAGCAAAAATAGATAAAAATAAACTTGCTAAACACTCGGAAGAGCTTAGTAAAAAAATTAATGAGCTATCCAAACAAGCTTTTGAGATTGCTGGAGAAGAATTCAACTTAGATTCTCCAAAACAACTTCTTGAGATTTTATACGAAAAACAAGGATTACCGGTTCTAAAGAAAACACCGAAAGGACAACCTTCAACTAATGAAGATACACTTCAGAGGCTCTCTGAAGAATATGAACTTCCAAGGATAATTCTTCAATATAGAACTCTCGCTAAGTTGAAATCTACTTATACGGACAGCTTAATTAACATAGAGAATCCAAAAACAGAAAGGATTCATACCTCATATCAACAAGCAGTCACCTCAACTGGAAGACTTTCATCAACTGAACCAAATCTTCAGAATATACCAATTAAAACAGCCGAAGGAAGAAGAATAAGAGAAGCATTTATTCCCGAAGATGGTTGTGTTCTTATATCAGCTGACTACTCACAAATTGAATTAAGAATTATGGCTCACCTTTCTGAAGATAAAAATTTAACACATGCTTTTAATAATGACATTGATGTTCATTCATCAACTGCATCAGAAGTATTTGGGGTCTCAATTGATGATGTAACTCAAGACCAAAGAAGAAGCGCAAAAGCAATTAATTTTGGTTTGATGTATGGTATGTCAGCTTTTGGCTTAACAAGACAGTTAGGAATTACCAGAGGAGAGGCTCAAGATTATTTGAATGCATATTTTGCAAGATATACAGGTGTAAGAGACTACATGGATAATATTAAAGCTCAAGCTAAAGAAGACAAATATGTTGAAACCATCATGGGTAGACGACTATATTTAAATGAAATAAATGCAGCTAATGGGCTTAGAAGACAGGCAGCAGAGAGAGCTGCAATTAATGCTCCCCTTCAAGGATCAGCTGCAGATATTATTAAAAAGGCTATGCTGGATATCGATAAACTAATTCGTGAAGAAATGAAAAATGTAAAAATGATCATGCAAGTGCACGACGAGCTGGTATTTGAATGCCCTAAAGGTGATGCCGCCAAGATTATGAGCAAAATAAAGGCTGAAATGGAGAATACCGTAAATCTTAAAATACCTTTAATTGCTGAAGCTGAAATAGGAGATAACTGGAATGAAGCGCATTAACCACAAATATTTATATGTAGCCCTTTTACTATCAAATTTTGTTGTAGCAGATGATCTAATAAATTACTTTAATGATGTATTAGACAATGAAAAGATTAGTTTTAATCAATGTATTGTTGAAGAGGGGCTTCTTCCTGAAAACAGACATAACACAAACTGCAAACTTACAGAAAGGGCTAACAGAGCTCTCTACATAATAGGAAAAGAATTTAAAAATAATGTTCATGCTAGAAAAGCCTTTATGCTTACAGACTTCACTAGCTATCAAAAAGTTTCAGAAAATAGAAAAAATCTACGATACCCATCTCAAATGATGATGGAGAGAAAGATGGGATATGTTATTCTGAATTTTGACATTACAGCTGAAGGAAAGACTGAAAATATATCTGTCGAAGAAAGTTGGTGTGGCAATTTACATTCACCGTTTGCTAAATTTGAATTATGCGACGGCTTTAATAAGTCAGCGGTTCGTTGGGCAAAGACAATTAAATATAAGCCAGCAACATATAAAGGTTCAAACATAGCTGTAAAAAATGCAAAACACAGAACCTCATTTATGTTTGATGGCGCTCAATTACAAATTGGAAGTAAAAGCCTTATAAGAAAATATGAGAGGGTACTAAATCAAATCAAAAACAAATACTTTGATTCTGCCACTGAAATAGCGATGGAAAACAAAAAATATGAAAATGAGTTTTTATTTGAACTTGCAAGAATTAAGTTTCTTCAAAAAAATTATAAAGATTCAATTACTTACTTAAATGAGTTTATTTCAAAAGTAGAAAATGAAAAAGATGAAATTCCGGAAGCAATGTTAGTTGGTGCAGTCTCAATAATGATTGAATCTCTATATAGCCTCCAAGATTACCAAAGAATTATTGAGTTATCCAAGAAGATAGATCAATACCTTAGAGATAAAAAACCATTTGAATCAGTTCTTGCTATCTCTTATTTGTACATAGGGGCTTCTTATGTGAACTTGTCCGATGTTGAAACAGGACTATTTTATTTAACAAGATCCAAAAGGATGTCAAAAAACGAAGGGCAAATTGAATATATTCAAAATTATATAAACAATGTAACTAATTATTTGTAGCAGCCAATCTTTTTACAGGAACGTAATTCATTTCTTCAGGAAGAAGAATTTTTATGCCATGTTTCTCTCTCAATTCTGAGATCTTTATATTTAAGTATTCTTCAGGCATTTTAAATGGCCATTTTTTTTTCATTTTAAGCGCCCTGAACATAACTTTTCTCTTAATACCACCAAGCTTCCAAAAGATTTTTAAAAAACCGAGAATGCCAAATTCTTTATATAGATCTTTATAGAGTTGCTTAATTTGAGGAAGTTTGTTGTAACCTAATATGTACTTCAATTCCCATTTACTGCCCCACACAACCCATGAATCTAAAATAGACTCTTGTTCAATTGAAATATCAAGGCCAAATATTACATGGGTGCAGTCATGATCTCTGAGCAAAGTACCAGAACTATGATCATCTTCAAACACCTGAGTTGAATCAGGAAAAGACTTGTAATAACACTCTAATCCTTCTTGTAAGGTTAAGTGACAATCCTGTTTTTGATATTCCAACATTACTTTATAAATTCTAGTATTTGTTTGTGAAGTTTGTCAAAACCACTCATATCTTTCGATGAAACTGCTATAGCACTTACACCTAAAATTTCATTGTTAACTGAGGAAATCGTTTTATTGACTTTATTTCTTGTTAATTTGTCAGATTTTGTCAGAACAGGTAAAAAAGGCACTTCAAAATTTTTACATAAATTTATCATTTCTTTATCTTTTTCTTTAAGCGGATGGCGAATATCCATAAAAATTATGACTAAAGCCAGAGCGTTTCTATTTTGAAAGTATTCACCAAGCAGCGGCCCCCAATCTTTTCTTTTAGCCTTACTAGATTTCGCATAACCGTATCCAGGAAGATCTAGAAGATTAATATTTTCGTCAACTTTAAAGAAATTGATTTCTGTTGTTCTGCCTGGTGTTTTACTTATTCTCGCTAACTTTAAGTTTTCAGTTAAAGCATTTAGCGCACTTGATTTTCCTGCATTAGACCTACCAGCTAGCAGAATTTCAATTCCTTCGTCTTTTGGAAGATTTTTATACTCAGTTACCCCAAAAACGAACTCAGTATTTTTAAAAAGGTTTTTCATTTAATCGTTTATATCATATCAACCTATGTTTATAATACACATCAACAATACACTCTAATATTTTCTATGAAATATTTTTTAATATTTTTTGTTTTCTTAGGCTCTTTTAATGAGGTTTGTGCCGCAGAAGCAGGTTCAAAAGAAATCAAAGTTCCTGAAAATTTTCAATCAGGAAATGCAGACAATGGCTCACAATTAGTTGCGTCGTGTGCAGCTTGCCATGGAGCTGATGGAAATAGTATTAGTAGTGATTGGCCAAAGCTTGCAGGCCAAAATCAAAAGTACATCTATGAACAATTAAAGTACTTTAGAGATGGTGCAAGAATGAATGCACTAATGATGTCAGTAACACCATATTTACAAACTCTGGAAGATAAAGACTTGTTAGACATTGCAGCGTATTACTCAAAATATAATTCAACTGTTGGACAGGCTCAGAACGATGAGGAATTACTTCAGCTTGGGACGCAGCTCTATAGATTTGGTAATATGAAAAAAGGTGTTCCAGCATGTACATCATGTCATGCAGTACATGGACAAGGTAATAGCTTAGCAGGCTTTCCTTCTGTTGCAGGCCAACAAGTTGGATATTTAAAATCAACGCTCAAAGCTTATAGATCTAAGGAAAGAAATTCAGGCGAGTTAGCTGAAATGATGCAATCAATAGCACAAAATCTTTCTGATGATGAAATTAATGCTTTAGCAAATTATATGCATGGGTTATATCAATGAAAAAATTTTTGAAGGTTAAATTTGGTCTTGCAATTTTATTTCTATTTACAATTGGCGTAAATGCAGAATACAGACTAGGTATTGATTATGTTGAAGTTAATAATCCAATTCCAGTCAAAAAAGATGGTGTTGTGGAGGTAATGGAAGCGTTTTGGTATGGATGTCTAGGCTGTTATTCATTTGAGCCGGCCATTAATTCATGGGCAGCAAATCAAGACGAAGATGTAAAATTGGTTAAAATGCCTATAACCTGGCAAGGAATTCATCAGCTTCATGCAGCTCTGTATTACACAATTGAATCTTTAAAATTAGATCCTTCAACCCATTCCGCAGTTTTTGTAACAATTCATAAAGAAGGAAATTTCCTTCAAAGCCCAAAGGCTATTCAAGATTTTTTAAAAAAATTTGGTGTAGCGCCTGAACTTACTACTCAATATTTGAATTCTTTCACCGTTAAGCAAAAAGTTAATAGGGCAATTAAGTATGCTAGACAATTAAAAATAGATGCTACTCCCACTATGATAGTGGATGGAAAATATTATGTGAAAACAAAACCAAATCAATCATTAAGCGAAATGTTAAAAGTTGTTGACTATCTCGTAGAAGTTCAAAAACCATTTAGTTAAAAGCATGAAAAATAAGATTTTAATAATATTACCTCTATGTTTTTTGATTCTTTTTAATGGAAAGAAATATGAGGAAGCTGTAAAAGAAAGATTATTTTTACCAATTAAACTTTGTTTAGAAGGTCAAGATTGTGGGACTGTAGCCCAAGCCAGTCAAATGTCCTCAACTGCCTCAGTCGAAATAGAAAAAGTTCAACTTTCTGAAGGTTCTGAGCATGAGGTAAAGATGTTAAATACTGGTGATGGCGGCCAAATGATATTCGAGCCAGCCGTAATTAAAGTTTCTGTTGGAGATACTATTCATTTTAAAGCCACAGACATGTCACATAATTCAGCATCTGTTGAAGGCATGGTTCCGGCTGGAGCAGAACCTTGGGCTGGACAACTTAATCAAGATATAAGTGTAACTTTAGACACAGAGGGCGTTTATGTATATCAGTGTGATCCACATGCGATGATGGCAATGATAGGAGTAATTCAGGTAGGAGAAGCTGTAAATATGGATGATATTAAACAAGCTTCACAAAATTATAGATCAACTTTAGTAATGAACTCTGAGAGGATTGATAATTACCTTAATCAGCTCTAGTTTTTTCTAATTCCGAAAGTCTTTTTTCTAAATCATCAATAATCTTTTTAAGGTTACGATATTTTGATCTTTTAACAAAACCGCTTTGCTCAATTATGTCTTCGATTTGAGGAGATATACTTTTTTCAATATTTGACAGAACATCACTCGGTATTAATTTACTGATGCCTTTTAATTCTTTTTCAATAATACTCTTAATTGCTTTTGAAAGGTCTTCGTTACTCATATTTATTTGATATTATTTCTGGTAATTTTTTCCATTCTTTAAATTCATTAGGCTTTGTAAAATCTTGATCCCATTCCATATCTTTATTATTAAACCAAAGTGTTTCAATTCCAAGATTAAATGCAGCTAAGATATCATTTATCTGATGATCGCCTATGTGGAGGATATTATCAAAATTGATGCCATCAACCTGTTTAATAGCTTCGTCAAAATGCGCTCGATTGGGTTTACTATCTTTTGCCTCAAGTGAACTAATAGAAAACTTAAAGTATCTTCCAATATCAAACTTATATATATCTGCATTCCCATTTGTAAGCACTCCAAGAATGTATTTCTTTGAAAGCTTTTGAATAGCACCTTCCACACCCTCATAAAAGGTTACCTCATGTCTTTTAGAGATAAATAGCTCAAAGGCTCCTTCAACAATTTCATCCCTTAAGCTCTCTGGTTGAATATGATCGAGCTTAATTCTAAATATTTCTTTTCTAAGTTTACTAATGTCCCATGCAATACTCGCATCATCTTTAATGAGCGCCTCTCTAATATCAAGAAAGTCTTCAAAGGTTCCCCAATCAACGAAACCTACTTGATTTTCTATCCACTTTCTCGTTTCAAACTCCGCCTTTGTGATAGTCGGTATGTTGTCCCACAAAGTATCATCAAGATCAAAAGTGATCATCTTAATGATTTTATTCACTTCTTTGCCCTTGGATGAGCTTGATCATAAATTTTTGCAAGATGCTGATAATCTAATTTTGTGTATATTTGAGTGGTTGACAATGAGCTATGACCTAGAAGTTCTTGAATTGTTCTCAAATCGCCACTTGATTCAAGCATATGTGTTGCAAAACTATGTCTCAACATATGAGGATATATTGGAGGAAGACCTTGCTTGAGAGCCATTTTCTTTAATCTAATTTGCACACTTCTTACTGAAAGTCTTGTGCCTTTTGAGTTTAAGAAAAGGGCATCTGTATTATTAACGATTTTTTCTCTTTCAATTAACCAGTTTTTAATTGCATTTATAGCAAATTTCCCCAATGGCACTAACCTTGTTTTTGAACCCTTGCCAATTACTCTAAGAAAGCTCATATCCTCTTCAAAATCTGCAATATCAATATCTATTGCCTCTGAAACCCTTAATCCAGAAGAATAAATTAATTCAACAATGGCCATATCTCTGACTTCAACCAGAGAAGACGGCTTGAAGTTTAATAACTGCTCTACATCCTCCGGAGACAACACGTCAGGAAGATTGCTAGGAGTTTTTGGTGCAGAAATTAAATCAAATGGAGACGTATTTACTAATCCATTTTTCTTTAAATATTTAAAAAATCCCTTTGCTGATGACAGATGTCTCTGAATACTTCTCGGATTAATACCATCAGAAAATAAGTCACCAATCCACGCCGAACATATTTCATCATTGATAGAGCTATAGTTAGTAATTTCTAGACCTATTACAAAATTTGCGAATTTATTTAAGTCTCTTTTATATGAATTAGTAGTATTTTTTGAAAGATTTTTTACGTCCGCAATATAAGATATATACTCTTCAACATTTTTGTTAATAAATGTTTCATTTTCCATAGCTTGATGTTAATTTTTTTTCAAGTACGTCTCTTATGTATTCTATAAAGGTTGTATCCTCATCTCCAAGATATTTTGTTCTATCGTAGCTGCCTAGTTTTAATAGCCCTATTTTTTCTCCAATGACAATTACAGCAATAACCAAAGACTCAATTTTTTTATCACTAAAAAGAAATAACATTTTCTCGTTTGAAAAAGATCCACAATGAATGGCTCCTTTATGCATAGAAAGACCAGTTGCATTCTCTATTTTATCAAGTGCATCGTTGTCATAAAACTCAAGCATACATTTATCGACTTCAAAGTCTTTTTTAAAACTTTGTTCAACTGTTTTTTTTATATCTCCTTCAGTATCTGATTCAAGTATCTTAAGTGTAAGATCCTTAGATTTTTTAAATAAATCTTCATTAATGGATGCAGTATCAATAAATGATCTTAGGAGCTCAATAATATTTTTGTGTTCTTCTCTGAGTTTTATGACTTGTCTTTCTAGGATTGAGGAAGCAGAACTTTGTGAATGTTTAAATTTCAACTCACTAACCAATGATTCCCTGGTTTCAAAGAAATCTAAATTATCTAATAAAAATAATTCAACGTCCTTAGAATCTAATTTTTTAGCCATTTACATTTCCTTCAAATATAAAATTTGTATCGCCTGTAATTAATATACCATTTCCAAATCTTTTAAAATTTAATTTTCCACCAATCGAAGCTATTTTGACATTGCTTTTTGTTTTTTCTGTAAATTGTGATGCTAGGCAAAGGGAAGCTGAGCCACATGATAATGTTTCACCAACTCCATTTTCATAAGTTCTTATTAGAATCTTATTTTTTTGAATTTCATAAATACTAAGATTTATATCCATTTTTTTTACTGAGGCTGGCAATCTTATATACAAACTATCTAAATCATATTTTTCAATTGAGTTCATTTTTACGCATAAATGATTGTTGCCAATATTAAATATTTTGAAAGGAGTTTTTAATATTTTTTTTAAAGAGTTAGCAACTATTTTATCTTTAATTTCTTCAGGCTTATCCATATACATTGATACACCTGATAAATTAATTGGATTTGATTTAATAATGTTTTTTTTCGTCATGAAAGTTATTTGCCTGAGTGGAGCAAAATTATTTTTCCAGATATAGGAGGCAGCACAGCGAAGACCATTGATACACATATTTGCCTCCGATCCATCAGCGTTAAAAAATCTAACGAAGAAGTCATGATTATCTTTTGTTGGCAGCTCAGCAATTATTAATTGATCAAAACCTATACCTTTATTTCTATTTGAAATTTTTTTAATGAAGTTTTTCGTAATTTTAACTCTGTTATCAATAGTGTTTAAGATAACAAAATCATTGCCATTTCCATGCCATTTTTCAAATTTGATTACCATAAAGAAAGTTTTAGAAAACTTTTAAAATATAATTGGTCCTTTTACACCACATCCTATTATTAGAAATGACAAAAAGACTAATAAAAAGTAATTAGACTGTTTCATGGCTTAAATTTTGGGCGACTATGAACACAATTGGTATTTAAAAATTAGTACTTATAACTCTCTTCTTTAAATGGCCCATCCTGTGGGACATTTATATAATCTGCTTGATCTTTTGTCAGTTTGGTGACTGTCCCACCAAATCCTTCGACCATAAGACTTGCAACTTCCTCATCTAACTTTTTCGGCAAAACCTCAACAGTTATCATTTCAGCTCTTGTATCTTCATCATTTATATTGGCGAAGCCCTGTTTGTATAAATGTATTTGAGCCAAAACTTGGTTCGCAAAAGAGCCGTCCATTATTCTACTTGGATGACCGGTAGCATTACCAAGATTTACAAGCCTGCCTTCAGCAAGAAGAATTATATAATTCTTGCTTGATAAATCAGGAGTTCCATCAGGAGCAGTATCTCTGAAAATTCTATGAACTTGGGGCTTTATTTCGTCCCAGTAAAAGTTATCTCTCATGTATGCTGTATCAATTTCATTATCAAAGTGACCAATATTACAAACTACAGCTGTATTTTTTAGAGTGCTCAACATTGCAGAATCACACACATTTACATTACCTGTCGTGGTTACTACAAGATCAGTATCTCCCATAACTTGCATATTAATGTCAGATGCATCTCTTGTTACAACTCCATCTTTGTAACATGAAACAACTGAAAAACCATCCATGCATGCTTGCATAGCGCATATAGGGTCTGATTCAACTACACTTACAATCATTCCCTCTTGAGCCAAACTAGCTGCCGATCCTTTTCCCACATCACCATATCCTATGACAAGTCCTTTTTTACCAGAGAGCAACATGTCCGTTCCTCTTTTTAAAGCATCATTTAAACTGTGTCTACAACCGTATTTATTATCGTTTTTTGCTTTTGTTACTGAATCATTTACATTTATTGCAGGAACCTTGAGCTCACCTTTTTCAAGCATTTCTTTTAATCTATGCACCCCAGTTGTGGTTTCTTCTGAAACACCATGAATTGTTTCGAGCATTTCAGGAAATTTTTCATGCACCATTGCTGTTAGGTCGCTACCGTCGTCAAGAATCATATTTGCGTCCCATGGTTTTCCATCTTTACAAATAGTCTGCTCAATGCACCACTCGAATTCTTCTTCTGTTTCACCCTTCCATGCAAACACAGGAACACCTTTAGCTGCCATTGCTGCGGCAGCATGATCTTGAGTAGAAAAAATATTACAGGATGACCATCTTAGCTCTGCTCCTAGGTCTATTAGAGTTTCCATTAGAACAGCTGTCTGGATTGTCATATGAATGCAGCCCATTATCTTTGCACCTGCAAGAGGTTGCTCCGATCTATATTTTTCTCTTAATGCCATTAATGCAGGCATCTCATTTTCAGCAAGAGAGATCTCTCTTCTTCCGAATTCAGCTAAATTGATATCTGCTACTTTATAATCATTTTCCATTTTTTTTCCTTTATTAAATTATTTTTATGAAATTTCTGAAACTTTATCTGTTCTTTCCCAGGTTAGATCAATATCTGTTCTTCCAAAATGACCGTATGCTGCAGTTGGTTGATAAATGGGTCTCTTTAGATCAAGCATATTAATAAGACTTTTCGGCCTTAAATCAAAATGCTCTTCAACGATTTTTTCAATAGCATCTTTAGAAATTTTTTCACTATTAAAAGTATTAACATTTATTGAAGTTGGTTTTGCTACCCCGATAGCATAAGAAACTTGAATTTCGCAGTAATCTGCAAGTCCAGCAGCAACAATATTTTTTGCAACATATCTTGCCGCATAAGCTGCTGATCTATCCACCTTTGATGGATCTTTGCCAGAAAAAGCACCACCGCCATGTCTCGCCATGCCTCCATATGTATCTACAATAATTTTTCTTCCAGTTAAACCACAATCGCCTACTGGTCCTCCAATAACGAATTTACCAGTAGGATTAATGAAAATTTTAGTTGAATCAAGTATCCATTCACTTGGTACAATTGGTTTAATAATACTTTCCATTACGCCTTCTTTGATTTCATCCTGACTGACATTTTCATCATGCTGAGTTGATAAAACAATTGCAGATAAACCTTCGATTGTTTTGCCATCATCTGAATATATTGCACTGACTTGACTTTTAGCATCTGGCCTTAACCATGAAAGACCATTCTCTTTCATTACATCAGCCTGTTTTTTAACTAATCTATGAGATAAATCAATAGGAAGTGGCATTAGAGACTCTGTCTCAGTACACGCATAACCAAACATAAGACCTTGATCGCCGGCACCTTGTTCAAGATTTTCTCCCTCTCCTTCAGTAACTCCTTGAGAAATATCGGGAGACTGCTCAAAAACCAAATTTGTAAATTCACAAGAATCACCATTAAAACCGTATTCATCAGTATCGTATCCAATTTCATTTATTGTTTTTCTTACAACTGGTTCTAGATCAGGACTGCCTGTGGAAGTAATTTCCCCTGCAATAAAGACCATATTATTTTTAATCATAGTTTCACAAGCGACCCTGCTATTTGGATCTTCAGCTAAATACGCATCAAGAACGGCATCCGAAATCTGATCGCATACTTTATCTGGATGTCCCGCAGATACTGATTCCGATGTAAATATATAACTCATAAATTTTCTCCCTGAATTTTGTGAATTTTAGAGCAATTTTAAAAAAATTTATTTAAAAGAAGGCAAAAACCACTATCGAACATTTTATAACAAAATATCTATTTATACCTATGCTTTTGTCTACAAAAATATTATTATCATTTAAACCAGAGGTTATTCAATTGCATCAATTAGACCATATAAATGTTCTTAGATTTTTGTCAGCTGATGCTGTACAAAAAGCAAAGTCTGGACATCCTGGTATGCCTATGGGAATGGCTGAAATAGCTACTGTTTTATGGAGTAAACATCTTAAACACAATCCCTCAAATCCAACCTGGTTCAACAGGGACAGGTTTGTTTTATCAAACGGTCATGGCTCAATGCTTTTATATAGCTTATTGCACTTAACTGGATATGAGCTTTCAATAGAAGACATTAAGGACTTTAGACAGTTAAAATCAAAAACTCCTGGACATCCAGAATACGATATAGACATTGGTGTTGAAACAACCACAGGACCTTTAGGTCAAGGGATTGCAAATGGAGTTGGTATGGCAATTTCAGAAAAGATTTTAGCTGCTCAATTCAATAAAGAGGATATAAAGCCTATTGATCATTTTACATATGTTTTTTTAGGAGATGGTTGTTTAATGGAAGGGATATCCCATGAAGCTTGCTCATTTGCAGGAACACATAATCTTGGAAAATTAATTTGTTTTTATGATGAAAACGGTATTTCTATAGATGGGGAAATAAAAAACTGGTTCACAGATGATTCTGTTGATAGGTTCAAAAGCTATGGTTGGCAAACAATCTGTGTGGATGGCCATAACGTAGATGAGATTGATAATGCTATTAAAAAGGCAAAAGAGGAATCTAATAAACCCTCTATGATATTTTGTAAAACAACAATCGGCTTCGGCTCTCCAAATAAAGCAGGTTCAGCTGATGTTCATGGCGCACCGCTAGGTGAAGAAGAAATTGAAAAAACAAGAGAGGCACTTGGTTGGATTTATTCGCCATTTGAAGTTCCCCAAGAGGTATATGATTTTTGGGACTCAAAAAATTCTGGGGCTGAATTAAATTCAGATTGGGATAATATAATAAAAACATATCAAGATAATTATCCAAATGATTCATCCGAGTTACTTAGAAGAATCGAAGCAGCGATGCCAAATAATTTCCAAACAAAGTTTGAAGAATTTCTTAATGATTGTTGTTCAAATGATTCTTCCATGGCAACAAGAAAAGCATCAAAGGTATGTTTAGATTTTTTTGTGAAAGAAATGCCAGAACTTCTAGGTGGTTCAGCAGATTTAACCCCATCAAATAATACATTTTCAGCCTCAAGCACAACATTTTCAAACGAAAATCCTTCAGGAAATCACATTAATTACGGGGTTAGAGAATTTGGGATGTCAGCCATTATGAATGGCATGGTTCTTCATGGAGGCATAAAGCCCTATGGTGCAACTTTTTTAGTTTTCACCGATTATGCGAGAAACGCAGTCAGACTTTCAGCTCTTATGGGGTTGCCAAATATATTTGTTTATACACATGATTCTGTCGCGCTCGGTGAAGACGGACCTACTCACCAACCTATTGAACATATGGTAACCTTGAGGTCAACACCCAACTTAAATAATTGGAGGCCAGCAGACCTAGTTGAAACAGCAGTTGCATGGAAAGCTGCTGTTAGCTCAAATAAAACACCAACTTGCTTAATTTTTAGTAGACAAGGAACAGTTCCTATTAAACGAACATCCGAACAAGTTTCCTGCATTGAAATGGGAGGCTATTTGCTTGAAGAAAATGAAGAACCAGACTTAACAATTATTGGAACTGGAAGCGAAGTCCAGTTAGTACAAGATGCAACAGAAGAACTAAAAAATATATCAATTAAAGCAAACGTTGTTTCAATGCCATCTTTAGATGTTTTCCTAGAGCAACCTAATGAATATCAGAATAAGGTTATCAATCCTAACAAACCAGTGCTTGTAGTGGAATGTGCTCACCCAAATTCTTGGTATAGAATTTTAAACAGAAGCGATAAAGTAATAGGAATAGAAACATTCGGAGAATCTGCACCTGGTAGTCAATTACTAGATCATTTTGGTTTTAATAAGACAAACGTAATTGAGACCGCAAAATCATTAATTAATGATTAATCTCACCTCAATAGATATAACCAATAAAAACCTTGTTATGAGAGTCGATATGAATGTGCCACTAAAAGATGGAATTGTTCTTGATGCTACAAGGATAGAGGCATGTTTACCTTCTATTGAGCACGCGCTCAAAAATAAGGCAAAGATTCTACTTATAAGTCATCTTGGAAGACCGTCTGAAGGAAATTTTGATGAACAATTTTCCCTACGACCAGTCGCAGAGCATCTGTCAAAAATAATTAATCAATGTTGTGAGTTAATAGATAGCCCAGAATCTAATAAAATTTTTAATACTAATTCAGACATTCAACTTCTTGAAAATATAAGATTTTTTCATGGAGAAAAAATAAACTCTAATGAGCTAGGACTGAAGCTTGCTAACCTTGGAGATATATATGTATTTGATGCTTTTGGAACTGCGCACAGAGAACAGGCCTCTACTCATTCAGCAATTGAGCAATCAAAAATTGCATGTGCTGGACTACTTCTTGAAAAAGAGAATAATTTTCTTACAAAAGCACTAAATAATTATGAAGATCCATATGTTGCTGTTATAGGTGGAGCAAAAGTATCTACAAAGCTCGAATTAATTCAGCATATTAATTGTGTTGCTAAAAATATAATTGTTGGCGGAGGCATAGCCAATACTTTTATTAGCGCTGCTGGTTTTAATGTTGGAAATTCTTTAATTGAAGAATCCATGATCGGAGTTGCTAAAGAGATTTTAAGTGACGGTAAAATTCTTTTACCTAAAAAAGTGATAACGTCAAAAACTTTTGAAGGAGAAAATATACAAGAAAAATTCATTGAAGAAATCAAAAATGATGACATGATTTTAGATTTATATATAGAAAAAGATGTTTACGAAATACTATCTTCATCTAAGACAATTCTTTGGAACGGACCAATGGGTGTTTTTGAAAATAAATTATTTGAGAAAGGAACAAAAGATATATCTGAAGCTATTGCAAAATCAGATGCATTTTCAATCGCCGGAGGTGGAGAAACATTATCCGCTATCAATAAATATATTAATTCAGATGATGTATCATATTGTTCTACAGGTGGAGGAGCATTTCTTGAGTTTATGGAAGGTAAAATCCTTCCATCAATTAAAGCTTTGAATGCTAAAGATAAGGAGGGGTAAAAAATGACTATAGAAGAAATAGCAAATTATATTGTTTCAGACGGTAAGGGTATTTTGGCAGCTGACGAGAGCAATCCTACTTGTGGTAAAAGATTTGATTCTATTGGCGTAGAGTCAACTGAAGAAAACAGAAGAGATTACAGAGAAATGTTATTCAGGTCTGAAGGCATGAAGGGAAATATTGGCGGAGTAATTTTATTTGACGAAACAATACGACAGGTAGCCTCTGATGGCACACTTTTAAGAGATCTAATATCTAGTCAAGGAGCCCTACCGGGCATCAAAGTTGATAAAGGACTTCAGCAAATTGAGAATTGCCCGGGCGAGACCGTGACAGTTGGCCTTGATGGTCTTAGCGAGAGATTGAAAGAATATGCTGAGATGGGTGCAAAATTCACTAAATGGCGAGCAGTAATTAATATCGGAGAAGGTATCCCAACTGATAAATGTATTAATGCAAATATGGATGCTCTTGCGCAGTATGCAAAATGTGCACAAGATAATGGGATGGTTCCTATTGTTGAGCCAGAAGTTCTGATGGATGGCAATCATTCAATAGAAGATTGCTACGACGCTACTGATAGATCTCTTAATGCCTTATTTGAGCATCTAGAAAAACATGGAGTCAACTTAAAAGGAACTCTATTAAAACCAAATATGGTTACATCTGGTTCAAATTGCCCTACTCAAGCTGGGATTGATGAAGTCGCAAAAAAAACTATTGATGTTCTTACTAAGAATGTACCTCAAGAATTACCAGGAATAGCATTTTTATCTGGCGGACAATCAGATGTTCTAGCAACTGCGCATCTAGATGCTATGAACAAAATAGGTGGATTTTCCTGGAAACTAAGTTTTTCTTATGGACGTGCCTTACAAGCTGCTGCTCTTAAAGCTTGGGGGGGAAAACCTGAAAATGTTTTTATATCCCAGGATGAACTATCTCATAGAGCAGAGATGAATAAATTAGCTTCTCTTGGTCAATGGGAAGAAGATCTAGAAGACAGATAGAGCTTGTTAGCAACTGTTCAAAGAGTTTCTCAGGCTTCAGTAATAATTGAAAATGAAGAATATTCTTCTATTCATGAGGGCATATTAGTATTCATCTGTATTGAGCAACAAGATTGTTTAGAAACTTCAAAAGAGATGGCGCATAAGATATTTAACTTTAAGATGTTAGATGGCTCAAAAGGTATCACTTCACTATCTTTGAAA
The DNA here is from genome assembly GCA_902626385.1 of uncultured SAR86 cluster bacterium. Taxonomy (GTDB): domain Bacteria; phylum Pseudomonadota; class Gammaproteobacteria; order Magnimaribacterales; family D2472; genus SAR86A. The sequence continues at coordinate 1,089 of CACOEZ010000001.1, read as the reverse complement.
AATAGCGACGAAGAGATTTTAATTATCAGCCAATTTACACTTGCTGCAATAACAAACAAAGGTAATAAGCCAAGTTTTCATAAAGCAGCGAAACCTGATGATGCGAAATTGCTGTATGATGAATTTATTAGAGAATTTAAGAAATTGTCTAATAAAGTCAAAGAGGGAAAGTTTGGAGCATTTATGGAAGTTTCAATGAATAATAAGGGCCCAGTAACTTTTAATTTTAAGGTCTAAAAACATATGAAGAATATTTCAATATTTTGTGGTGCTCATGAAGGAAAAAATCCTAAATATGCTGAAGATGCAAAACTCGTTGCAGAGAATTTAGCAAAAAAAGGTATAAATGTTGTCTTTGGTGGCGGCAACGTTGGTCTTATGAAAATTATCTCTGACACCGCCCTGGACAACGGTGTAGAAGTTTTGGGCATTTCTTTAAAATCTTTACATGCTTTAGAGTTAGCCAATCCGAGGCTAAAAGACATCGTAGTTACAGAAACATTATTGGACAGGAAAGATGAATTTATGAGTAGGTCAGATGCATTTATAGTACTACCTGGTGGCGTAGGTTCACTAGATGAATTAGCTGAGATTATGGCTAGCAATCAGCTGGGAATTATAAATAAACCTCTAGGTATTCTAAATACAGAAGGTTACTATGATTATTTACTAAAATGGTTTGAAAAAGCCGTTGAAGAGGGTTTTATCTCATCTTCAAACCTTAAAGAGTTGTTGGTTTCTGATTCACCCTCAGAACTTGTTGAGATGGTAGTAAATCATAAAAGACCATCTGATGATGACTGGACTAATAGATTAGGATTATAAGATTTGTCTTTAGATGAAGTTCGAGTTATTGCGGTTGTTTATTTTGCTGTTTTTATACCACTTTTAATTTATATTTTTAGAAAGTCGGCATTGCCAAATTGGGTTCCAACATTTTATATTGTTGGCATTGTTGTTTGTGCATTGGGGTGGGAATTATGGTTTACATTTGGATGGTTGAATGGCGATCCAGTAAACATAAGGAGATCAGAGACGCTTAATTACTGGCTTCCTCAAAATATAAACTGGCTCATGAATTCAATGGGA